>JAUMWD010000001.1:0-38924 GCA_030529825.1 Bacillota bacterium | reverse complement strand
ATTCTTCCGGAGTAGGAATTAAGGATATATCCGATCACCGGCAGTCCGCATTCATTAATGCGCTTGAGTCCTTCGATTACCGATGCTCGGCTTGCATAATTCTGCTTAACGACCATGAGGGCGCAATCCATAATCTCTGCCAGCTCCTCCGCATCGGAAAGCAGTGAGCAGGGCGGTGTATCAACGAGAATGTAATCGTATTCTTCTCTTAACTCCGCCATGAGCTCCACCAGATTGCCTCCGGTGAGTATTTCAAACATTTCCGTTGTTGCGCTTCCGGCATAGAGGACATCTATCTTGTCGCCTGCTGCCTTATGAATAAGCGGCTTATACGCCTCGCCATTGCAGGCAATTTCCGTTATTCCCGGACATTCCTCAGTCTCAAGCATTTTGTACAGGGAGGGGTTTTTCAGGTCGCAGTCGATAAGCAGCACCTTGCGGTGGATATTTGCAAGGGAAATCGCCAGATTGAAGGCAACTGTGGTTTTTCCCTCACCGCTGGCAGCACTGCAAACCATAAGGGTTTTTCTTCCCTTTTCCTTCATAGCCCGGTCTATTCGGACAGACAGGCTGCGGAAGGCCTCCTTATAGTTAATGTCATTTACTCTGTCAACATCTATGCTGACCGTTTTTGCGCTTCTGCGCTTGATATTCACCGTAGGCAGGGAGCCCAGATACCGTGCGTTGGTAGTTCGGGCCAGATCTTCTCTGCCCATTACGGTAGCTTTTGTATATCCGTAAAAGACCACCAGCAGCAGACCTGCGGCAAGGCCGATCAGTACGCCTTTCTTTCCGCCGTCCTTCCAGTCTCGGATATTATCTGGCGCCGTCGGAATTCCGCTTTCGTCAATTACCTTCAGCTCCGTTGCACCTACGACATATTCGGAAATCGCAGGATAGTTCTTTACAACGGACTTAAGCGCATCATAGCAAAATTGAGGATCCGAGCCCGATACACTCAGCTTTATCAGGTTTACACCCTCCAGTGCCTCAACGCTTATTGCGGGAAGATATTCCGTACCGAGATCCGCCTTTACAAGCTCATTGAGCATTCCGCTTTTAAGGATACTGGGAAATGTCTTTGCCATTTGCTGTGCATATCCCACATTATACTGCGTAATCTGTGCCTGGCTTTCATTCTTTGCATAAACCGTAAAGGTTTCGGACGCAACATACACGGGAACATAGCTTGACCAGGAATGGTATGCCATGGCTCCGCCCAGAATAACCGCAAGCAGCAGTACAACCCACCACAGGCGCTTAAAGCCGATAAACAGTATCTGTGTTATTCTTCCCAGAGAAACAACAGATCTTGTATTTTCCTCGCCATTCATTCTCTGTTATCCTCCGTTTTTTTCTCTCTTCTTCCGTAGCCGTATTTACCGTAGCCGTACTTGCTGTAGCCATACTTGCCGTAATGTCGGCCGCCGTAGCCGTATTTGCCGCCGGAGCCATAGCTGTAATTATCGCTGAAGTCCGCCGCACGGACATTGTTGAAAACACAGCCCATCAGGTTGGTATCCATGGCATTTATGGCATCAACTGCGTCATTGATTATTCTTGCGGGAGTCTGGTCCTGTCTTACAACGAGGATTGCGGCATCCACAAGGTCACAGAGGCACTCCGCGTCTGTGCTGACCGCCATGGGCGGTGTATCAATTATTACCACATCCACATTCTTGCCCGCCTGCTCAACAAGACTCTTCATATTCGGGCTGCTGATATATTCCGTGGATTTGTCGGTTCCGTTTTCGCCCAGGATAAGACCTATATGGCGCTCCTTATCGGTGATAAGCGTCTGCGCTAAAGTGGCCTTGCCGGTGACAAGCTCAACAATGCTGTGGTACTTTTTGTTCTTATATCCGAGAATCTTATGGATTGCGGGCTTTTTCATATCCGCATCAATAAGAAGCACGCTCTTTTTCTTATGATTCATGGCCAGCGCCAGGTTTACCGCAACCGTACTTTTTCCTTCGTTTTCATGCACGGAGGTAATCATAATGGTCTTGCAGTTTTCCTTGCGCATATGATAATCCACTCTTGTGCGGAGCTTCTTATAGGTTTCCACAAAGGAGAAGCTCGTTGTGGGATCGGAAATAAGGATTGATCTCTTCTTTCTGTCGAAATAATCCTTAACGGACTTGCGCTTGCGCTCGTGATATATAGTGGCCAGCAGCTTTGCGTCCAGCTTTTCCTCCACCTCCTCCACGGACTTTACCGTGTCGCGCAGATATACCCGAATGCACAGCCACGCAATAACGGCTGCTGCCGAGCCCAGCGCCGCCAGCTTTGCGTATCTTACCGCGCCGGAGGAATTGGTGGGTGCCACAGGCACCGTGGGGCTCTGGAGAATATCCAAAGCAATATTATCGAGAATAGTATCGGCAAGCTCCTCATAATTTGCCAGAACCGCTTTTGTAATGAGAAACGCCTCTCGCGGGCTGCCTGCCACTACAACCATTTCAAGAAGGTTTGTCTCCTCAATTACCTCTGCGCTTATGCTTCCGTTAAAGTTCTCTGTACCCAGCTCCTCTGAAACAAATTTGCGCATGGAATCGCTGTTGAGAATCTGCGAAAACGCATCCGCAAGGCTTTGTGCCGCATTGAGGTTTGAATACACGGAGCCGGCGCCGTCACGAACGGAAACCACGAAGGTTGTTTTCGTGCAATATTCGGGAGAATAAACCGCGGAGCAGGCGACATAGGTGCAGGAGGCCGCAATTACTGCCACCAGAATAACAACCCAGAGCTTTCGCACAAGCTCCCACAGCATAAGCATGGGGTGAATGGATCTATTCTCTACCGAATGCATTTCATTATTTTCATCCATTGTTTCACCGCCTTACTCCACAACGACTATGAGTCTTGTGTGGCTCTCATTATTTCCGTAACCTATAGAGTAGGTTACGGTATATGTTCCTGCCGTCTCTGTATCCACATCCGAGGTAATACGAACGGATCTTGCTTCTGTTACAAGCTCCCCACCGGATTCATATGATTTGAAGTAATTCTCCGCCGAGAACGAGCTGCCCACGGGAACATATACAAGATACTGCTTGAGCTGAATATTTGCAGCATTCGGATCATTCTGTGCCACCTCAACGCTTAATGCCAGATGAGATGTATCGCCCTTGCTGTTGGTTACACGAAGCTCCACATCGTGCTCGCCCACGGCAGCAACTGTGGTGCTGCTGCCCATAAGCTCGTAAATAACCTTGCGGCTGATATCTCCGTCGAACACATCCTCTGCATTGATATAGTTCAGAATGTCGATAGTGCTTGACGCCTTGAACACCATAGGTCTGGTGAGAGAAAACTCAGGCGGCTTATAGTCCGTATAACGCACCGTGCGTTCTGCGCGGCACATATGATTCTTTGAGTCAAAGGCAACATAGGTCACTTTAACCGCATTTTCGTTAACGAGGTTGGAGCTGCACTCCACCATAAGCGAATCGGTAACATCCCCGTCCTCCGGGTCGGTGGCGGTAACACCCTGCAGCAGATCCTCGTCCGTTGCGTTGACAGAGGCAAACAGCACCTGCTCATCAAAGCTGATCACGGGACTCAAAGGGCTGGAAACCGCCTTCTGATAATACTGATATCCTATCACCAGTACAACAGTCAGGAAAGCGGCAATAATCAGTAATATTACATTTCTTTTTTTCATTTGGCTTACCTCTTTCAGTACCGCAGGATGTTTTCCATCGTCAGCAGCTCCTGATTTGTCATAATTCGCTCCGGGTTTTCCCGCAGCAGCAGATCCGCCGTTTTTTCCGAAAATTCCTCCCGCAGCAGGGTTTCCACTGCAGACATATCCGGAGTGCGGCGCTGCGCCCCGTGGGCGTCGCTGGCAATGCAGCTCACATGGCCGCTGCCGAGCAGCGTATTGGAAAGATGATATGCGCCTCTGCCGAATCTTCCGAAGAGGCTCCCCTTATTGAGCTGGATTCCCACACCCTCATCATTCCATATCATAGCGGAATCGGGCTCCTCCTGAATTGCCGCATACCGTTCGGGATGGGCAAGGATGGGTACAAGGCCCTCGTCCATAAGGCTGTACAGGGTTTTTTCCATAAAGCTCAAATCTGCAAAAAAATCAAATTCCACCAGCATATATCTGCTGTAATTGAGTGTTATGAGCTTTTTCTCTCTGTAAAGCTGAATTATATCGGAGGTTGCATAAACCTCCGCGCCCAGACACACAGCAAGATTAATGCCCGCTTCCGCAATTTCCTTTTTGAAGTTCTCCACACATATTTGCAGCTCCCTTGAGGCATAGTTTTCAAACACCCTCTTCTGATTGCAGTGGGGTGTTGCTATCATGGCCGTAACGCCCGCATCCGCTGCGACCTCCGCCATGGCGACGGACTTGTCCATATCCTGCGATCCGTCATCAAGCCCGGGAAGTATGTGGGAATGTATATCGATCATGTTTTTCTCCTGAAATGCAGTTATGTTTGCTTTAGAGCACGCCTGCGGTTTCCTTCGTCTCCCGGGAGCAATCCTCTGCAACAGCAGTACCCTTCAATATGAACCGTCGGCTGCAGATTTCCGCTGTGGCCGGACGGTGTGTTACGATTATGCAGGTTTTCACAAGTCCGCATTCCGTGAGGTTTTTGAGCATCTTGCGCTCCGTGGCCTCATCCAGTGCGCTGGTTGCCTCGTCTAAAAGCATTATGGGCGCTCCCTTGAGCAGAGCACGGGCAACGGCAATGCGCTGTGCCTGTCCTTCGGAAAATCCGCGGCCCATCTCACCTGTCTCACTGTAAATCCCCCGGGGGAGCTTTGAAACAAAGCCGTCGGCACAGGCAACGGTGAGCGCCCTCCACAGCTCCTCATCGTCGGCATCGGGCTTTACCATACGCAGGTTATCCGCAATGGTGCCGGCAAAAATGGTGTTGCCCTGGGGCACATATGAAAATGCGTCTCTTGTGGCGGCACTGACCTCTACGGTCTCTCCGTTTTCGCCCCGCAGCAGCACCCTGCCCTCCCCGGGGCGGACAAGTCCTAACAGCAGGCGGATTATTGTGGTTTTGCCTTCGCCAGAGGCACCCGTTATTGCCACAAGCTCACCGGGCTTTGCCTCAAATTCGGCATCGTCCAGCACCGTCTCGCTATCGGAATAGGAAAAGCTGACCTTGTCCAGCACCACGGTGACATTCTCGGGAATTCCGCATTTTTCTCTGGCGCCGTCTTCCTCGGGAAGCTCGATTACCGCCATGACTCTGCCTGCAGAGGTGGTTATTGAAATCGCAGTAGGCACAAGTCCGATAATAGTGCTGAAGGCACTGCGCAGCATAACCGTCAGCTGCAGAAACATGGTCATTGCGCCGTAGGAAATATCGTTTGCCCACAAGCGGTAAACACCCCAGCCGAAGCAGCCTGCGGAAATAAGAAGGCCCACTATACCGAGGACCATGCTTGCCACCACGGAAAAGCGGTTGTAATCCAGATAAGCATCACGGTAAGTCTTCTGCATATCCTTCATTCGTGCGCTGAATAAATCCATAAGTCCGAAGGATTTTACGGTTGTAAGATTTCTGAAGGAATCCTCATGGAAGCTCATGACATCGCTGCTTATGGCCTTCATTCGCTTGTTGTACTCACGCATACGGCTCATGAGGGCCCTGGATGCAATGACGGAAATAGGCGCACCTATAAGCGCAATGAGCGCCATCACGGGATCGTAGAACAGGATTATGATCAGAGAGCCCACAAACTGTACAGAGCCGGAGACGAAGCTGGGTATCAGGCTTGTTATGCCGCCCGCCACCGCGCCGACATCGTTATTGAGTCTGTTCATAAGGTCACCGCTGTGGAACGCCTCAAGCAGCTGCCAGTCTGTGCGCAGCATACGGTCATATACCTCTGCCTGAATTCCGTTCTGCACCTTGATATTGATAATTGCGGCAACCCGTGAGGAAAGCGCCTGCATGACAACGCTGCCCACCATCATGCCTGCCATAAAGCCCACAGAGGGCCATATGGATCTGGCATTAAAGCCGGTCACGGCATCAATCAGCCACTTCATTGCCACGCTTGAAAGCAGGGACATTACGGTGGCGATGATTCCCAGAAGTATGTGTATATAAACGGCGAAGCGATAGCGTCGGATATATCTGAACATCCACTTCGCTTCCTTCCACATATCACGGAAGAAGCCGTCTTTTATTCTGTCTTTAATTTTTCTTGATAAGCTCATAAAAGCGACCTCCTCTCCCGCGAATTTTACAAAAGGCGATATTATCGCATTATTAATCAGCTTATTTTACCACAACGCCGACATTATTCAATAGTATTTTTTAATAATAAAGTAAGAAAATAGAAAAGGATGCGAAAAATCGCATCCTTTTTATTCTACATATTCGCCTTTTACTGTTCGGAAAATCTCCTTTGGGGGATTCAGCTGAGCAAATTTCATGGGCGACAGCACGGCGGCATAGGCGCCCGCATTTGTGATTACCATCACATCGCCGCAGTCCATCTTCGGCATCAGGGTATCCTTCAGCACCACATCAGTTGCGGTGCAGAGATTGCCCGTGACGGTGACGGTTTCCGTTTCCTCGCTGTCCGTCAGGGGGATAAACTCAAAGGCGTCCCTGCCCGTGTATAGGGGCTCATTGCCTGCGGGCTTGTCCTCATCCGTGTAGCACAGCACCATCTGTGCAACGGAGGGCCTTATGAAGCCGTTGAGGGTGTTTGCCAGCAAAACGAAGGTCTTTCCCCGGGAAATCTTTTTATCCACAACCCTTGTGGCGTAAACGCCTGCCTTGCCGCAGACGAAGCGGCCCGTTTCAACAAAGAACCTTGCTTCCGGAAATTCCTTTCCGTATTCCTCAAGCAGCGCCGTCATTTTCACGCCCAGCTTTTCAATGCACACGGGGTTGTCCTCCGGGGCATAGGGAATTCCGATGCCGCTTCCGAAGTTAATAAATTTCAGCTTCCCGCCCAGGGCATCACGGAAGCGCACGGCAAGCCCGAAGACTCTTTCGTAATAGGCGGCAATGGTTTCCCAATTAAGCTCCTGACTTTTTGAGTGGATGTGTATGCCGCATATGCGGATGCTTCCGAAGCTTTTCCAGCGGGGCAGATTTTCAAAAACCTGCTCCTCGTCGATGCCGAATTTTGCAGGCACTCCGCCTTCACCAGCGAAGGTGAAATCGGGATTGATGCGAATGCCGATTTCCGCTGTAATTCCAAGCTTTTCCGCGATTTCTTCAATGCGCTCCACCTCGGAAACACTGTCCGCGATAACTACGGATTTGTCTATGCTGCAGCGGATATTCGCCTCTGTTTTGCCCGGCGCGGAATAGTAAATTTTATCCTTTCCCAAGCCGCATTCAAAGGCACTCTGCACCTCCCCCGCGCTGGCGGCATCAATGCCGAAGCCATTGTCGGCAACGCACTTCAGCACCGCGTGATGCGGGTTTGATTTCAGGGAATACAGAAACTCAACGCCGCTGAAACTCGTTTTCAGCGCATTGATGCTTTCCGTGATTTTTCTTTCGTCATAGAGATAAAAGCTGTCGTACTTTTCGGCAAGCTTCAAAACCGCTTCTCTGTCAAAGCTCACATTTATACCTCTTTTCGTATTATGGGATGAAGGTTTGTTTCCTTTTTAAGATGCTTCCAATCGGGCATTACCCTGCCCAAGCTCTCATAAAACCGTGGTGAATGGTCGGGGTGCAGAAAATGGGTAAACTCATGGGCGACTACATAGTCAACGCACTCCGTGGGCGCGGCAGCAAGATTTGTGTTAAATGTCAGCACACCCTTTTGAGGCATGCAGCTTCCCCACCTTGATTTCATGGTGCGTATGCGGATTTCGGGCATTTTTATGCCCTGTGCGGCGAAAGCTGGATAGATTCTTCCGCAGCTTTCCTCCACCGCCTCACGGCATTTTACCTTGAGCCATTTGTCAAGTGTCCTTCGCTTCAGCTCAAGGTCAGCCACATTTTTTACGCAAAGCACAAGCTCATTTTCCCCTGCCAAAACTTCGTTTTTTCCGCTTTCTTTCACGGAAAGCACATAGTCCTTACCCAGAATGCGTACAAGCTCACCGCTTTCATAAAGCGGTGTCTTCTGATTTGCGCCCTTTTCCGCGAACTTATCCAAAGCACGGAGAATGTAATCCTCCTTGCGTCTCATGAAGGCTTCAATCTCCGCCACGGAAACGCGGCTTGAGGCGGAAACATGAATGCTCATGTCGGATTTAATGCGAAGGTTGAGATTTTTCACCCGCTTGCGCTGAAGCTCATAGGTAACAAGGCGGTTTTTCAGAAGGATGCTTCGGATCATACGCCCTTCTTGGTGGGTACCCACCAGGTGAAGCCCAGCATGAGTGTGCAGGAAAGTGTCTTTGCGGCGGAAACGCCTGCCTCGGCGCCGACCTTTTTGCCGATGAGGAAATATTCGCTGCTGTGCATTGCGGCAAGCGAAAGAGGCATGATGGGTGTCTTTTTAGTTGCGGCATGGTAAATGCACCAGCCCCACAGAGCCATGCAGACTGCCTGATTCATTTTCCAGAAAGCTTTTCTGTTCATCTCGTTTTCTCCTTTATTATTCTTTTCAGTATTTCTTCATCCGCAGGACAGAATTCATAGTTCGGAATCTCCTGCGGTGTAATCCACTTAATGTCCACATGCTCCAGCTTTTTCGGCTCGCCCTCTGCAATTCGGGAATTGAAAAGAGTCAGATGCACGGTGAGGTCGGGGTATTCATGCACCACATCCATGAAAACATCCTCCACCGCCACGGTTACATCAAGCTCCTCCCGGCATTCCCGCACAAGAGCAGCCTCTTTGCTTTCGCCCTTTTCCACCTTGCCGCCCACGAACTCCCAAAGAAGTCCTCTTGCCTTGTGGGCAGGACGGCGGCAAATTATAAATTTTTCTTCTCTCCATATGAGAGCTGCTACTACTTCAGTCATGATTTTTCTCCGTTTTGTTTGATGGCTTTATTATACCGACATTCGCCGAAAAAGCAAATAAAAAACAGTGTCATTCAAGAGGTTTTCAACAGCACCGTCAGCACCGGACAACGGAAATGAAGATATTTTGAAAGAAACCCAAGCCGGGTGTCTTTCACGCTGAATAAAAAAATATTTTTCTGACTTTAGAAAAAGTCCGAAAAATCAAGCAGCCTGTCAAAAGCATTTTGACAGGCTGGATAATTTATTCTTTCGCACCGCTGACAATGTTGTAGTACGCATTGGAGGTGACACGGTAGATAACGGTGTAGATTACGGCAAATGCGAAAACGGTGATGCCTGCGGTAATGACAAGCAGCTTAATATCCGTTACCGCGAAGAGCTGCAGAAGCTTGTAAATAAGCGGGAAGGAAAAGGCGAAATGGATTGCACCGAATACTATAGGCAGAGCGAAAACCGTCAGCATCTGGGAGTTAATGCTGTGGCGGATATCCTTTTTAGTCATACCCACCTTCTGCATGATTTCAAAGCGGGCTTGGTCCTCGTAGCCCTCGGAAATCTGCTTGTAGTAGATTATGAGCACCGTGGCGCAGATGAACACTATGCTGAGCATGATGCCCAGGAAGAACAGTCCGCCGTAGAAGCCGTAGAAGTCTGCCCGTTCCGCGGCGATACAGCCGTAGCTATAGCCGACATAATCATAATCGGCATCCATGAGATAGCGACTCAGGGCATTTCCCACGCTTTCGCAAAGCTCATCCTGCTCCTCGTCGGAGGCATCGGGCAGATTGAAGAAATAGTTCCAGGAGGCCTCGGGGATGTAGTATTCTCCGCCCTTTTCATTCATTTCCTCTGCTGCTTCATAAAGAGGCACGGAAACGGTGTCAACATCATTTACGACGATGCACACGGTGTCCACAACAGAGGCTATGGCATTGCCGTCAAAGGAGTAGTCCTCCTCGCCGGGAATTACCTTGATTACGGGGCCGTCGGCAATCTGAATCGTGTCGTACTCATAGGGGCTGCGGTTCCAATAGATGATTGCCTCATCGTCCTTAAGAGTGTGGCTTGTACCCATCATGCGGTTGTAATCGGAAAGATACATGACATTCACATCAATGAGTCCGTCAAGGGTATCCACGGAGTTGTAGCCATCAACATTGGGGTTTATCTTTCCGCCTGCAAGCATTCCGGAAATGTCAAAGCAGCGATAGTCCATGACATCGGTCTGTCTGCCCTCCGCAGCATCTTCAACGCATCCGCGCAGGGCGCTTATGCGCTCCTCCGTCATGTCCCCCGTATATTCGAACGATACGCTTACTGACGCATCACGGGGGTAGCGCTGCCGGAGGCTTCCCTCTCTGCCGAAGTACAGGCAGGAGGTGCTGGAAATCATGACGAGCACCATGGTTGCCAGGATGCAGATAGATGCAAGGCCCGCGCCGTTTCGCTTCATGCGGTATGCCATGTTGGAAACGGAAACGAAGTGGTCGGCGCGATAGTAGTATTTCTTGTTCTTCTGCAGTATTTTGCACAGCAGCACGCTGCCTGCAACGAAAATGAGGTAGGTTGCCACAATGACCATGATTACCGCAACGAAGAACCATGTGAGAGCATCAAGGGGATTATCAATGCTCACCGCAAGGTAATAAGCGGCGGCAAGGATGCCGAAGCCCAAAATACCAAGCACCCAATTTGCTTTGGGGGGCTTTTCGCCCAAATTCTCGCTGTGGAGAAGGGCAATGGGGTTTGCAGCATGAATCTGACGCAGGGCGTTGAGGAAAAGAAGCACAAAAACTGCACCGAAAATGATGAGTGTGCGCTTTATGGCGACTGCGGAAACGGCGAAGGCGTAATCAATATCGTAGTCCATCATGTTGGCAAGGCAAAGCTCCACAAGCTTTGAAAACAGTATGCCCAGGGCCATGCCGATTACAATGGAGAAAACCGCAATGCCTATGGTTTCCCAAAACAGAATCCGGCTTATGTTGCGCTTGTCCATGCCAAGAACATTATACAGACCGAACTCCTTTTTGCGGCGGCGCATAAGGAACGCGTTTGTGTAAAAAAGAAAGATTACGGAGAATATCGCAATTACCCATGTACCCAGCTCCATAATCATGGTAAGGCTGGCGGATTCACGACCGAGAAACTCCACATTCGCCATGGTGCACATGATGTAGAACATCATAACCATGCCGATGCAGGTGAGAATAAAGGGAAGATAGAGCTTTTTGTTCTTAATCATTCCCGTAAGCGCAAGCTTGGGATAGAAAGCCTTTTTCATTTGCGCTCACCGCCTGCCTGCAGCATTGTAAGAGTGTCGGAAATCTTCTGATAAAGCTGCTCGTTGGTGCTGTCGCCGCGGTAAAGCTGATGATAAACCTCGCCGTCCTTGATGAACAGAACACGGTTTGCGTGGCTTGCGGCCTTTACGGAATGGGTTACCATGAGAATGGTCTGTCCCTTGGCATTGATGTCGGAGAAGAGGCGGAGAAGCTCGTCCGTTGCCTTGGAGTCAAGAGCGCCCGTGGGCTCGTCTGCGAGAACGATCTTGGGGTTTGTGATAAGTGCTCTTGCCACGGCGGCGCGCTGCTTCTGACCGCCGGAAACCTCGTAGGGATACTTCTTCAGAAGCTCGGTGATGCCAAGCTGATTTGCCACAACGGTGATGCGGGATGCCATTTCGTCATAGCTCTTGCCCGCCAGCACCAGGGGAAGAAAAATGTTGTCCTCAAGGCTGAAGGTGTCAAGGAGATTAAAGTCCTGAAACACAAAGCCCAGATTGTCGCGGCGGAAGGAGGAGATCTCCTTGTCCTTAATAGTGGTCAGCTCTCTTGATTCCAGCTTTACGCTGCCTGCAGTGGGCTTGTCAAGGGCGGCAAGGATGTTCAGCAGAGTGGTTTTGCCGCTGCCGCTTTCGCCCATGATCGCCACATATTCGCCCTCTTCAACGCTGAAATTAACGTTTTTCAGGGCCTCAACCTTATTTCCGCCGAAGCGGGTGGTATAAACCTTTTTCAGATTACTTACTTCAAGTATGCTCATGATTTTTACTTCCTTTCGGGATTTTATGAGCCTATTGTAGCAAAAGGAGAAATTGCAGACCATCGAATCGCCTTACAATTTCTCCGTATTTCCTAACAATTTTGTCACATTCACTCGTGGGGCTCTGTCTTTTCGGCAAAATCAAGGTAAATCACCGTTCCCACATCGGGCTTTGACTCCGCCCTTATGCCTATGCCTAAATTCTCGCACACCCGCTTGCAGAGGTAAAGTCCGAGACCGCTGGCCTTTTTATCCTCTCTGCCGTTAAAGCCCGTGAAGCCCTTTTCAAAAATGCGGGGCAAATCCTCGGGGGCAATGCCTATGCCCGTATCACGCACGAAAAGGCTGCGTTCACCCTCCATGCCGACGGTGATGCCGCCGCTTTGGGTATATTTCAGGGCATTGGAAAGAATCTGCTCAAGCACAAAGCACAGCCACTTTTCGTCCGTTTTCACCGTGGCGGAAACGGGCTCATAGCTGAGGCTCAACCTTCTTCCTATGAACTCGCCGGAGAATTTTTTCACCGACTGGCGGATGATGGCGTCCAGCTCATAATCACGGAAAACATAGTCCGTTGTATACGAATCAAGACGCAGAAACGCCAGCACCATTTCCACATACTGCTCAATGCGGTTTAGGTCCGCCGACAGCTTTCGGGCGGTGGCGGAGTCCTCATTCTGAAGCTTCAGCCGCATGGAGGCAATGGGGGTTTTTATCTGATGCGCCCACACGGTATAATAGTCCGTCATGTCTGAATATCTGCGGTCATATTCCTGCTCCGCGTGTCTTTGCTCCTGACACAGAAGGCGTATTATCTCCTGATAATCCTCGTCCTCGGAATCGTCTGCCTCTGGGAAATCAGTCATGAGTGCCGCGGAAAGCTTTTTCATTTCCTCAAGGCGCTTATGCCGTTTCAGTGTTCTGCTGTAGTCCACAGCAAAAAACGCCATGCCGAACACAAGGCAGATTACCCCGGGATAAACCACCGCCGACAGGGGCAGGTGGTAGAGGTAAAAGGATGTATAAAAAATTATGTAAAAAAGCAGAAATCCCAACAGCGCGAACCTGCGTTTTTTCAGATATTTTCGGAGCATTTCCGTTTTCCTTTCACTCAACGATATAGCCCACGCCGAATTTTGTGGTTATAAAGCCCTCAAGCCCTGCGCCATCAAGCTTTTTGCGAAGCCTGCCCACATTTACGGTGAGGGTGTTTTCGTCCACGAAGCAGTCGCTTTCCCACAAAAGCTCCATAAGCCTTTCGCGGCTTACAACCGTTCCCTTGCTCTTCATAAGGGCCAGCAGAACACGGTATTCATTTTTGGTAAGGGGTATTTTTTCTCCGCCGTAGGTCAGGCTATTATCTCCCGTATTCAACAGCGCGCCCCTATGCTCGATTACGGGTACGCTGCCGCCGAAATCGTAGGTGCGGCGGAGCATGGCGTTTATCTTCGCCATGAGCACATTACCGTCAAAGGGCTTGGATATAAAATCATCCGCACCCATGTCCATGGCCATGACAATATTCATATTGTCCGAGGCGGAGGATATGAATATAATAGGCACCTTGGAAACCCTGCGTATCTCCTGACACCAATGGTAGCCGTTGAAGAAGGGCAGCGATATATCCATCAGCACAAGATGAGGCTGAAATTCCGCAAACTCCTTCATGACATCACGGAAGTTTTTCACGGCGCGGGTTTCAAGCTCCCACATCTGTGCCTGGGCTTCCACAGCCTCGGCTATGCCCATGTCGTCCTCTACAATAAGCAGCTTATACATATTACTCTTCCTTGCTGTTTTTCTCTTTGTATGCCGCAATCATTCTGTCAAGCACCGCGGCAACCTGTCCCTTTCCTCTGCGCACGGTGAACATTCCGCCGGAGAAATAATCCTCACGCAGAAGCATGGTCATAAAAGCGCAGGCGAGCTTGAAGCCCGCATTGGGCAGACGCTTCAGCTCCTCGTCCGCATCCGCGGGACGGGACTTTATGAAATCGCCGTAGTTGCTCACCAGCAAATCCGAGGTGCCCAGCACCTCATAGAAGACCTCAGGGTCCTCCTGAGTTTTCAGATATTCCAGCTTCTCGATTATGTCCATATTCTAACCTCGCTGTGAAGAAATTCTTTTAAAATATTTTTTGCTTCTTTATCATGTGCGGGATTTATAAAAATGTGTCCCGCGCCTTTTATTATATAAAATGCGACCTTGGCTCCGCTTTGAGTATAGGTCTTTTCCGCCCTGCGTGAATACTCGATATCCACAATCCTGTCCGCATCGCCGTGGAGAATCAGCACATCTCCCTTATAGTCACATATGTCGGAATAGGGGTCAAGCCTCATGGCGTCTTCGGCATAGCATCTGCCCAGCTTCATTGGACCGCAGCGGAAGGCTTCGGGTATGTTTTCAGGGTCAAAGTGCGCCCGCATCATACTGCCCTTACGGGCATCGTCGGGAATGGAGAGCGCAGGATAGAAAAGCACCAGCCTTTCCACATCCACGGGATGCTGTGCCGCATAAAGCGCCGAAACCAGGCCGCCCTGACTGCAGCCCATAAGCAGAATTCTGTTTTCGTCTGTGTAATCCAGCGACCTTGCGTATTCCACCACGGCGCTTAAATCCTCAAGCTCCGTGAGAACGCTCATATTCGCTGTTCTGCCATCGCTCTGGCTAAACGCTCCGCCGCCGCAGAAATCGTAGCAGAAGGCGGCATAGCCCAGCTTTGCAAGCAGCTTCGCGTAGCGCCTTGAGAAAAGTCTGTTGAGCATGAACTCATGGCTTACGATAGCAATGGGCAGCTTATTCCAACCGTATTCATAAAATACAGTACCGTGGATTCTGTTTTCTCCCCGCATACATACAAACTCTTTGTGCATGGTTCCCTCCGTCTTTTTTCTGATTATAACATGCCTTTGCAAATAAAAAAAGTGCTTCGGAAAATCCGAAGCACTTTTTGTCATATCAGTGGGTAAGGAAGAACATTGCGGCAAAGAGGATGCCGATAATCCATGTGCCTACACCGATTTTCTCGTGCTTGCCTGTGAAGAGCTTGATGATTATGTAGGAAATCAGGCCGAAGGCAATGCCGTAGGAGATGTTGTAGGTGAAGGGCATCATTGCGATGGTAAGGAAGGAAGGCAGTGCAACAGAGGGGTTGTCCCAAAGGATGTCCTTGACGCTGCCGATCATGAGGATGCCGACATAGATGAGTGCTGCGGCATATGCGGATGCGGGGATGAGTGCTGCAATGGGGGAAAGGAACATCGCAACGAAGAAGAGTGCGCCGGTTACCATTGCGGAAAGTCCGGTGCGGCCGCCTGCTGCAACGCCTGCGGAGGATTCAACAAAGGTGGTTACGGTGGAGGTACCGCAGACTGCGCCCACGCAGGTTGCAAGTGCGTCAGACAGCATTGCGCGGTTCATGTTGGGAACCTCGTCGTTGCCGTTTTCGTCCTTGACGAGCATATTGCCGCCGCGGCATGCGCCGTAAAGGGTGCCCATGGTGTCGAACATATCAACCATGCAGAAGGCCAGCGCTGTGGTGATGAAAACAATTACGAGACCGCTGACGGAATGACCTTCCATGGCGAGATAGCCGGAGAAGTCAAAGCCCTGGGTGAAAACCTTAAGGAAGGAGAACTCGCCGAAATCCTTGAAGGCATCGAGGGGATTCATGGATACGCCTGCCATGAAGCCGTCATAGAAGTTGGGGATGGTGAAGCCGAGACCGTAGTACAGAGCTGCTCCGCCGAGAATGCTCCAGAGGATTGCGCCCTTGACCTTGCGTGCGGACAGAACCGCAATGCAGATGAGGGTTACGAGGGTTACCATGAGGGGCATGATGCTCTGCCAGGTGGCGCTGCCTAAAAGGTTAAAGGAGGAAAGGCCTACACAGGTGGCGGGATCGTTGATTACAAGGCCGGAGTCCTGCAGACCGATGAAAGCAATGAACAGACCGATACCTGCGGGAATTGCCGCCTTGACGGTCTTGGGAACGGCGTCAAAGATAATCTTGCGGAGGCCGGTTACGGTGAGAATTACGAAAAGCAGACCGTCTGCAAGAACGAAGAGCAGTGCATTTGCGTAGGAAAAGCCCAGGCCGAAGCATACGGTGTAAACGAAGAATGCGTTGAGGCCCATGCCGGGAGCCTGTGCCAGAGGAAGATTTGCCAGAAGTCCGATGAGGATTGTGCCCACGACGGCGGAAATTGCGGTTGCAATGTAAACAGAGCCGTAGGATACATTGTCAAGGGCGGAGAACATACCGGGGTTTACCATGAGAATGTAGGCCATAGCCATAAAGGTGGTAACGCCGGCAATAATCTCGGTGCGTACTGTGGTGTTGTGTTCTTTGAGTTTGAATATCTTTTCCATTTTCTTCTCCCTACAAAAAAAATAAATCCCCGGGCGTAAAAAGCCCGGGGAGTCTTCTTACTTTTGGATTTTATCTTCTGAAAATCAAAAAGTCAATATTGCAAAACAAGGTTTGTAGCTCTTGACAAAAAACCCTTAATCTAAAGCAGAATTTTGTCGTATCTTTGCATATTATTACATACAAAAAGGATAATTATCGGATAAAAATTACGGAATTCCGATTATAATCCCTTCATTGTGAGACTTATGCGTTTTTTGTTCAGGTCTACTCCGAGGATTTTTACATTTACAATGTCACCCACAGAGAGCACCTCGGAGGGGTGCTTAATATATTTATCGCAAATCTGGGAGATATGCACAAGACCGTCTTGGTGAACGCCGATGTCCACAAAGGCGCCGAAGTCGATGACATTGCGCACGGTACCCTTGAGCACCATGCCCTCCTTCAAATCCTTCATATCCAGCACATCCGTTCGAAGCATGGGAGGGGGAAGCTCATCGCGCATATCCCGTCCGGGCTTGGAAAGCTCCTTCACAATATCCTGCAATGTGGGTACGCCCACACCCAGCTCGGCGGCAAGCTCCTCAAGATTTCCAACCGAAACCGGGACCTTGCCCAGCTCCTTGGGAGAGATGCCGCAGCGCTTTAAGATCTCATTGGCAGCGGCATAGGATTCGGGGTGAACGCCGGTGTTGTCAAGAGGATTGCGGCTGCCGGGAACCCGGAGGAAGCCGGCGCACTGCTCAAAGGCCTTGGGGCCCAGCTTTGGTACCTTTTTCAGCTCTGCGCGGGAGGAAAAGCTGCCGTTTTCCTCGCGGTAGGCAACGATATTTTTGCACACGGCGGAGGACAGGCCCGAGATATGGGACAGCAGGGAGGGCGACGCGGTATTCAGGTCAGCGCCAACGGAGTTTACGCATTCCTCCACGACACCGTCAAGAGCCTCCTCAAGCTGCTTCTGGGGCATATCATGCTGATACTGGCCAACGCCGATTGCCTTTGGCTCGATCTTCACCAGCTCCGCAAGGGGATCCTGGAGACGGCGGGCAATGGAAACGGCGCTTCGGAGAGTCAGGTCGAAGTCGGGCATCTCCTGTGCCGCCAGCTTGGAGGCGGAATACACGGAGGCACCGGCCTCGCTCACCACCATATAGGCGGCCTTGCTGTTCATTTCCTTCAGAGTCTCAGCGGTAAACATCTCCGTTTCCTTGGAGGCTGTACCGTTGCCGATGGCTATTATCTCTACGCCGTAGCGAGTGATCATGCTCTTGAGCACCTGCCTTGAGCGTGCCGCCTGGGCCTCACCATGGGTGGGGTAAATGACGGAGGTATCAAGCACCTTGCCGGTAGCATCCACAACCGCCAGCTTGCAGCCGGTACGGTAGCCCGGGTCAAGGCCGATGGCCACCTTGCCCTTTACAGGCGGCTGAAGCAGAAGCTGGCGGAGATTGACTCCGAAGAGCTTGATTGCCGCGGTGCTGGCGGTGTCCGTAATATCGCTTCTGATTTCCCTTTCGATGGAGGGGAAAATGAGGCGACCGTAGGAATCCTCGCAGGCGGCCTTCACAGCCTCGCCGCAGGGTGTATTGCTCTGCACATAGAGATTGTTTATTGCGTTCAGCGGAAGCGCACCGTCAATGTCAAGGCTCACCTTAAGGAAGCCCTCTTTTTCGCCGCGGTTTACCGCAAGCACACGGTGGTCCGCAATCTTGCACACGGGCTGGGAAAATTCATAATACATATCGTAGACGCTGGATTCATCCTTTGCCGCGGCAGAGGAAAGCAGCGCATTGCGGAACACGATATTGCGCACTCTGCGGCGTACCTCGGCATTGTCGGAAACGGTTTCCGCGATAATGTCCAGCGCGCCCTGCAGAGCCTCCTCTGCTGTTTCAACGCCCTTTTCCTCATCAATATACTTTTCCGCCATTTCAAGGGGAATCAGGTTTGATTTCTGCTTCATCAGAATTTCATCCGCAAGAGGCTGAAGTCCCTTTGCCTTTGCCACAGAGGCTCTCGTCTTGCGTTTGGGTCGGAAGGGGCGGTAAATATCCTCGATTTCCGCCAGAGTTGCCGCCTTATCGAGGGAGGCGGAGATTTCCTCCGTAAGCTTCTCCTGCTGTGCTATAAGATTACGCACCTCTTCACGGCGGGCATCCAGATTCCGCAGATAAGTGAGCTTATCGGAAATCTCGCGTATCTTCTGGTCGTCCATGGTACCGTGCATTTCCTTGCGGTAGCGGGCAATGAAGGGAATGGTGTTTCCCTCGTCCAGCAGGGTAATTATATTTGCAACATATTCTTCCTTAACCGAAAAGGCCTCGGCAATTGCTTTTGCGTAGTTCATAGATTATCTCCTGATACAAAATTACCCGAAGAGTATAGCACATTTTCCCGCCAAAGGCAAAAATTAAAATTTCAGCTCCGTAAAGTTCGAATAGGTTTCATCCTCAAGGGTCTCCTCGGGCAGCGGTTCCTCCTGCTTAAAAAGCTCCGCCTCCGCCTCTGCGGGGTCATCTATCACGCAGCAGATGACCTTCGACTTCGTGGCGAACAGCACACGAACATAGAACTTTCTGTCCACCTTGTCATAAACTCTGCCTGCACTCATAGTGCCGTCGGCAACAGTTTCCGGACTGTTGGCAACATATCCCACCAGCCCCACATAGGGCTTGACGCAGGCGATGGCCTCGCTGTCAAAGCTGTTTTCGGGCTGCTTCTCGCACAGCAGAATCCCGCCGATTCTGAAGGGTCGCTTGCCGTAATAGTTATTGAACCCCGTAATCGTAACATATTTATCGTTCATGGTTTTCTCCTTTCTCTTACGGTTTTCCCGATATAACCACCATAGCAAATATTCTGTACCATAAAACGGACATCTTTCGATAAATATTGCGGTATGCGGTGCTTGGTGATAAAATGTAGAAAAAACAATGCTTGAAAGGATTTTATCAGATGAACATAAAAGACAAATCCGAGCTTACCTTCTTCGAGGCGGCAAGCATAATAGTCGGTCACGGCGTGGGCGCGGGTATTCTATCCGTTCCCTACCTCGCCGCCCACAACAGCTTCCGGGAAATGATTCTCATTCTGCTTTTAGCTTATGTCGTAGCGCTGGTTCTCCACTTTATCATTGCGGAGCTTTCCTATAATAACGGCGGCGCCCAGTTCGTTTCCTGCTTTGATGCGGAGCTGTTTTCGGGAAAGCTGAAGAAAATCCTCACATGGACGGCCTTCGTTCTGCTGGGCGTTTCCGTAATTTTTAATGTAAGCGCCTTTCTCACCGGTGCCGCGGCGGTTTTCCGCAACTGGTTCGGACTTCCCGACATTGCGGGCATGCTCATTTTCTATGTAGTGGGCGCAGGTGTAGTATTCGTGGGCATGAAGCTGGTGGGCATCTGCGAAAAGATTGCCGTTGCCTCCATGCTCGGCGTTGTGGGCATTTTGTTTGCGGCAACGCTGCTTCGTGACACCGCCGCACTTCCCACAGGCTGGCGGGGCTTCAACAACGCCCTTGCCCTCTTCGGCATGATAAGCTTTTCCCTTTCCGCCGTCATGAGCACTCCCCAAGTGGTAAAGGGTCTCAAGCATGATGCAAAGCGCATCCGCGCCGCCATTGCCGTGGGGCTTGCCATCAACGCCTGCCTTATATTCATCATCACCCTCATGACTCTTCTCTGTGCCGGTCAGGATGTCACCGGCGACGGCGCTCTGGTGGACCTTTCCCGTCATATCGGCGGCTGGGTAAGCATTGTGGGCTATGTTTTCACTCTGCTGGCTCTGGCTACCTCCTTCTGGGCAAACACCCTGAATCTTCGTGACATTGTCCATGAGCAGACAAAATGGAACACAAGGCTCAGCTGGCTTGCCGCATCCCTCCCCTGTCTTGCCCTGGCGCTCTTCGGTCTTTCCAGCTTTGTGGGCTTCACACGCTTTGCAAGTGTAATTCAGGTGGTAACGGGTATAGGCATAATCGTTGCCTACAATCTCTCCCGCAAGCGTGTGGGCTGCTCCCCCATTTGCGGAAAATTAGGCTCGCTGCCGTTCCAGCTTCTCGTAATCGGTTTTTCCCTGCTCTCCTCTGTGGGCGCGCTTCTCTCGGTAAACTGATATGTTGATTGCAATCATTATTCTGCTGTGCATAATTCTATACATCACAGCCGATGCTTACCGTTATATTTTTCTGCGCCGCCGTCCGAAGCTCCTTGCCCTGCTTTTGGACAAAAGGATGCACGGGGGAAACTATTACGAAAACCGCGACAGAGCCGCAGAGGAGCTTCGCAGCTGCCCCTGTACAGTCTATGAGATGAGCTCCCTCCGCGGAGAAAAGCTAAAAGGCTTTTACTATCCCTGCGGTGAGGGAAAAAGCAAAAAAATCGCCTTCATCGTTCACGGCTACCGTTCCGACAATGCGGAAACCGCAGGTGTATTCCGTCAGTTATATCACAGCCGCGGCTTTGACATTTTCGCCCCGGACAACACCGCCTGCGGAGAAAGCGGCGGTAATGCCTGCGGCTACGATGTTTTTGAAAGCGCCGACGCTCTCAAGTGGCTTGATTTCCTGCAGGCGGAATTCGGCGAGGATATTGAGATTATCCTCCACGGCATTTCATTGGGCGGTGCGTCGGTCATGAAAATCAGCGACCGTCTGCCTCAATGCGTCAAATTTGTTGTTGAGGACAGCGGCTTTATCGACGGAAGAGAGCTTCTTAAGGCTCAAACGGGCCCTCTCTATGGTCTTATGGCAGGTCTGCACAGGCTGATTTACCGCTGTGATTTGAAGGACTCCGATGTGCGGGATAATCTTAAGCGCTCCGCTGTTCCCTTTCTCTTCGTTCACGGAGAGGAGGATAACATGGTGCCCTTTTCCATGGCTCCCAGAGCCCTCGAATGTCATCCCGGCCCCAAGGATTTTCTTTTCACTCCCAATATAAAGCACATCGAAACCGTTCACTACAACCGCGCCGCCTATGAGGAAAAGCTGGACAGCTTCATCGAAAAATACATATAAAAAAGCACCCCTCACAGGGTGCTTTTTTCAGTATAGCTCAGTTTCGCTTACACATTCGTTTTTGATTTTGCCCACCAGGAATTGCAGGGCATCAATTACACGGGGACGGATATCTCCGCCCACGAGGACATACATGATATCGTCGCCCACCCGGAGCTCGCCCTCATTGAGCCACACGCGGGCGCAGGCGATTCCCTCCAGTGCCTCCGCCTCCTTAACGGCGGCGGCCACCTTCTCTTCGTCATAGCCGAAAAGCATTCCCTTTACGGGCTTTGTGTTTTCCGCGCCCTCGCGCACAAGCGCTCTTGCGCTTTCACGCACAACGCCGTTATGCACAAGAAACATTCCGCAGCCTGCAGCGGCGGCCTGCGCCTTGGCTTCCTTGAGCCACGCATCAACAGACGGAGTATTTTTCATATTTCACCTCTTACATTTCGCAGAAGCGCTGAATAATAACGGCCATTTCACTGCGGGAGGCAGTATTGCGGGGACAGAAGGTTCCGTCATTGTAACCGCCCACGATACCGTTGTCTACCGCCCAGATAATTGCGTCCTTTGCAAAGGCGCTCACAGCTGCGGCATCGCTGAAAAGCTTAAGGTCACCGCTGACTGCGGGTGAGCCATAGAAGCGATAGAGCATGGTGACCATTTCCTGACGGTTTATCTGCGACACAGGACGGAAGGTACCGTCATTATAGCCGCACACGATGCCCTTAGATACGCCCCAGGCTATGGCATCCCTTGCCCAGTAGTCTGCGGACACATCGCCGAAGGCAAGCGTTCCCTTTGCCTCGGGAGAGCCTGACATTCGGTAGAGCACGGTTAGGAACATGGCTCGGGTCATCTTCCGATTCGGTGAAAATTCCGTTGCGGAGGTGCCGTTCATAATGCCGCCTGTCCACACATAGGCAACGGCATCGGAGTACCACTCTTTACCCGTTACATCTCTGAAAACTCCCTTTATATCCATGGCGGGCTGCTGATTTGCAAGATAGTCATCAGGCAGGACACGGAGCCATGCAAGTTCGGTTTCGGTGAAGTGCGCTGAAATGATGGAATTGATATTTGCCAGCAGAGTTGCCACAACATCGGGGTCCTTGAGAATCATGTTGATAAGCCGCTCCGCCAGTATCCTCGCAGTCTGCCGAACATCGGCGGCGCTGAAGCGGGTAATATCCGCCTCGTTCAGGCTTTCAAACATCATGGTTTCAAGCAGCTTTGCCATACCTACGGGATTTGCAATGTTTTTAAGAAGCTGCCTGTAATTACCCTGGATTTTTGCCGTGAAAATCTCAAGCGCAAGACCTAAATCCAGCTCAGTGCGGTTAAAAATCAAACCCAGAATTTCCACAAGACTGCTCTGCAGGCTTTCAACATAATCCTCTCGGGAGAATGCAAAGTCATGGGTCATGGCCTTTTCAAGCATTTTATAGTATTCCTTCTGCGTGACGGAGGAGCCCATGTCCTTAATTGCATCATCCCTGCCCAGCTTACTGAGGTCAAAGGCAATGTAATGGAAATCGTCAATGGAATATTTGCCGCCGTTATTGGGAATCTTATCGAACTCCGCCACCATGGCAGGCTTCAGATGGTCGTAAATATAATCGCCGCGGGTGGGCAGAACATGGTCAACGCCGTAGCGGGCAAAGTTCCAGCAGTCAAAGGCCAGATATGTAACCAGATCGTTAGGGTTAACGATATTATGAATGTTGTTATAAACCGCGCCCACAGCATCTTCCTTCATGATGCCCTTGGGTGTCTCAAAGCAGTAGCAGTAAATATCGTGGGGTGAAAGGCTTACATTGCCCAGGTCATAGCCGTTGTCAAGAGCTCCCACGGCCATATTGGCGGCGGCCGCCGCACGGCTGTAGCCTGCAATCCAGATTTTTATGGGTCCGGTAATTTCGTACTTTGCTATATATTCCTTTATATAGGTAAGCGTCTGCTCACGGCAGAGGGCAAAGCCCTCATGCTCTCCCGAATCGCCGATATGCACATTTCCGCCCCACTCCAGACGGTAGAAGTTTCCGCGAACGCCCACGGCAATAAGAGTGTAGTCAACACCGTTATCGCGGAGCGGTTTATTTGCGGCGCAGACGCCGATGGAGTCGTTAACGGGTGCCTTGCCGAACCATTCGTTGCTGTCGGCATCCGTAAAGCCGCACTGCTGCATTAAGGATTTGAAGTTCTTATCCTCGTCGCCTAGGCTATCAGCTTCCTTGCTGGAGAAGGCAGCCAGCGCCAAAGCAAAGGATGCATTGCACAAATCCTGGCGGAAGGTATAACCCGACTTATTGAAGTAGCCGTCGCTGTATAGGAAGCTTGCCTCATAATCATGGTCGTTTTCTCCATGGCCGGAGCAATAGCGTACGCTGACCTCAAGCTCCTCCGGGGAGCTGCGGGCAAACGCCGCCGTCGGCAGAAGCGTTACCAGCATCAGCACAGCAAGCACGAGGCTTATCAGTCTCTTTCTCATATTCCCCCCAAATAGTTCAAAAATTTTATATTCTTTTTGAATTATACAACAGCATTTTCCCCTTGGCAATACAAAAATGTTCAGTTTTCCCGAAAAAGTAATACACATTGTCGGATATTTTCTTTGATATTTTATTGCCAATTTCGATTTTTTCGTATACAATAAAATAGTTAAAATCTTTAAATGATTTTTGAAAGGATGACCGCCATGGAACAATCTGACCTATACAGATACCTCAACAGCCCGACAATGTACCTCATAGTCGGCGTAATAATCCTATTCGTCGCTGCTGCGTGTATTTTCTTCATGATTCGCGCATACAAGGCAGGTCTTGCCATCGGCATGGACAAAGCAAAACTCAAACGCACCATAACCTCCAGCGCCACCTTTGCAGTTCTTCCCAGTGTGGGCATACTGCTGGGCGTAATCGCTCTGGCAGGCAGTCTCGGCACCCCTCTGCCCTGGCTCCGTCTTTCCGTCATCGGCGCCCTGCACTATGAAACCACCGTTGCTGAGGCGGCGGCAGAGGCCGTAGGTCTTGAAAAGCTTTCCGCTTCCGTCATGACTCCCGAGGCCTTCACCACCATTGCACTTCTCATGACCGTATGTATCATGTGGGGCATGGTGCTCTCCCTCTTCCTTACCAAGAAATATTCAACCAAGCTGAGGAACCCCGGCAAAAAGGGAAAGCCCTCCAAGTTTGCAGGCTTCGGTGACACCGCCATGACCGCCATGTTCATCGGACTTGTCTCCGCCTACATCGGCAGCTACATAGGCTCCTTCGTTTCCGCAGACGGACTCTTCTCCTTCTCCGGCGACTGGCTGCCTCTCGCGGTTGTTGTCGTTGCCGCCATTGTAATGGCAGGCTTCATATGGCTCACCGAAAAGAAGAAGGCCGCCTGGGTCGAGAGCTTCTCCATTGCAGGCAGCATGATTATCGCCATGGCAGCAGCCGTACTCATAAACGGCTTAGTACATTAAGGAGGTGCAGATAATGAACGAAAACGAAAGAAAAGTATGGCTGGAAACATTCGATGAGCGCACTCATCTTTACGGCCGCATAATCTGTGCCGTTGCACTTGTTATGCTCATAGGCGCCCCCTTCGTCATGGGTGCATATCTCGGTGCAATGCCCAACATTGCCGCCTTCGGCAAGGGCTTCCTCGCCATCGGCCTTGTATGGCTCGTCAGCTGCATCGCGGAATATCTCATCTATGTCCCCATGCTTGGCGCCGGCGGCAGCTATCTCGCCTTTATCACAGGTAACCTCATCAACATGAAAATCCCCTGCGCTATAAACGCCCGCGACATCGTAGGTACTAAAGCAGGCACTCACGAAAACGAGATTATCTCCACTCTGTCCATCGCCACATCTTCTTTGGTGACCATTCTCGTCCTCGCCGTTGGCGTTGCGGCAATGATTCCTCTGCAGCCCGTGCTTCAGGACCCTGCACTTCAGCCCGCCTTTGAGAATGTTGTTCCCGCACTCTTCGGCGCCATGGCCTACAAGTACTACCGCAAGAACATGAATGTTGCCGTTTGGCCCCTTGTTATCATGTCCCTGCTGTTCATCGTTGTCCCCTCTCTCGTTGGCTCCACCAGCTTCATGATTCTCCCCAGCGGCGCAATTGCCATCGGTATTGCCTTCCTGTTTTTCAAGAAAAAGCGTATGGGGAGAATGTAATGGGCATTGCAGGTATAGTATTCTCCGTGCTGGGCGGAGCGATAGTTCTGCTCCTTTCCGCCGCAGTTATTCACGCACTTCTTATTCCCTCAAAAAAGGCCGACTACAGGCCCAATCCCGACCCCGAACGCACAAGGCTCTATGCGGAAAAGCTCTCTAAAATGGTGCAGTACGAAACCGTTTCGGAGCAGGGAAATCCTCAGGTTGAGAAATTCCTCGGCTTTCACAGGCTTTTAGAGGAGCTTTTCCCCCTGCTGCACGAAAATCTCGAGAAAACCGAGATTGACGGTAATCTGCTTTATCGCTGGAAGGGCAAAAGCGACGCAAAGCCCATAATCCTCATGAGCCATCAGGATGTTGTTCCCGCCGAGGGTGAATGGGAGCATGAGCCCTACTCCGGCGACATTGCCGACGGCAAGGTATGGGGACGCGGCGCAGGCGACATCAAGTGCGGTGTCATGTCCTTCATGCAGGCGGTGGAAGAGCTGCTTGCCCAGGGCTATGTTCCCGAAAACGATGTCTATCTCGCCTCCTCCTGCACCGAGGAATGGGGCGGCGACGGCGCACCCAAGCTCATCGCCGAGCTGAAGCGCCGTGGTGTCAGACCCTACATGGTATGCGACGAGGGCGGCGGTATCGTTAACGAACCCATCGGCGGCGTTCCCGGTAATTTCGCAATGGTAGGCGTCTTTGAAAAAGGTCAGGGCAGACTCCGCTTCACCGCACACAGCGAAGGAGGTCACGCCAGCGCACCTCCCAAAAACAGTCCCATTGTGCGCCTTGCGGCATTTGAGCAGCACATAGAGAAGCATAATCCCTTCAAGCGGGTGATCTGCAAGGAGGTTCGCGCCATGTTCAAGGCACTTGCCCCCTATGGCAGCTTCCCCATGAAGCTGCTGCTGGGCAATGTCTGGCTCTTCGGGCCTATCATGAAGCTCGTCATGCCCGCCGTATCTCCCCAGGCCGCAGCCATGCTGCAGACCACCATTGCCTTCACCATGCAGTCCGGCTCCGATGCCTTTAATGTGCTTCCCGCAGCGGCAAGCGTGGGCGCAAACCTCCGCTACATTCCTCATCAGGGCATGGATGAGAGCAATGCGCTTATCACAAGGCTTGCGGAGAAGTTCGGCCTCGAAACCGAAATCGTGGGCGCAGAGGACTTCTGTCCTCCCGTGGACATTGAGGGTGAGGGCTGGAAATTCATCACCTCGGTGATTGAAAAGACCTTCCCCGGTCTGCCCCAAAGTCCCTACATCATGACCGGCGGCACCGACTGCCGTTTCTATCAGGAGATCTGCGACAACTGCTTCCGCTTCGCTCCCGTTATCTACGGTCCCGAACAGCTCAAGGGTATGCACGGCATCAATGAAAACATTGAGGCCGATTGCCTCCCCGGTGCAGTTGATTTCTACAAAAATGTCATTGACATGAACCGATAACGAAAAACCCGTTCAAAGAACGGGTTTTTTCATATTTTATTGACATTATCCGCCCGTAGGAATATAATCGCAGTGTTCAATTTTATCATCTGCAACACAGATTTTGAACGCAACACACATTTTGCGGAGCATGATATGAGTACACTTACAAGAAAACAGTTTGATATTCTTTCCGTTCTGGCAGAGAGCGGCGCAGCCCTCTCCCAGCGGGATATGCAGGGCAAGACAGGTATGAGCCTCGGCACAGTCAACCGCACCTTCAAGGAGCTGTGCGACCTCGGTTATGTGCTGGAGGGGGCAATAAGCACCGCGGGTCTTGACGCGCTGGAGCCCTACCGCGTAAAAAGGGCGATTTTCATCGCCGCAGGCTTCGGCTCCCGCATGGTTCCCATCACTCTCAACACACCCAAGCCGCTGGTTCGCGTAAACGGCAGGCGTATCATCGACACTCTTCTGGATGCGGTTGTTGCCGCTGGGATTGAGGAAATCTACATTGTGCGCGGCTATCTCAAGGAAAACTTTGACCAGCTTCTTTACAAGTATCCCAACATAAAGTTCATCGACAACAATATGTTTAATGAGGCGAACAACATCTCCTCCGCCCTGCTGGCAAAGGATTTGCTGTGCAACGCATATCTTTTTGAGGCAGACCTGCTGCTGAGCAATCCTGCGCTCATCAAAAAATACTGTTACAGCTCCAACTTCCTCGGCATTCCCATGGAACGCTCCGACGACTGGTGCTTCCAGGTCAAAAACGGCATCATCACTGAGCTTAATGTGGGCGGAACAAGCTGCTGGCAGGAGGTGGGTATCTCCTACTGGGATGAGGAAGCGGGCAAAAAGCTTGCAGAGCACATCCCCATGGCATTTGAGGTTCCCGGCGGCAGAGAGCTTTACTGGGAGCAGGTGCCTCTTGTTAAATTCAAGGGTGAGTACAAGGTTGAGGTGCGGGGATGCACCCTGCAGGACATAGTTGAAATCGACAGCTTTAAGGAGCTTAAGGCAATAGACAAAGCTTATGACATTTGATAAAGATTACATTATGAGCCTTGACCCCGCAATTTTTGAAAACATCTGCGGTGTTTTAGGCTGCAAAATTGAAGACATTTCGGGAATTGAGGCCATGAAGGTAGGTCTCACCAATATTTCCTTCCGCTTTGAGGTGGGAGGAAAGGCCTATATCTACCGCCATCCCGGCAAGGGCACAAGCCGCTTCATAAAGCGTGAGTGCGAGGCCTTTTCCGAGGGCGTCGCAAAGGAGCTGGGCCTTGATCCCACCTTCCTCACCATAGATGCCGAAAACGGCTGGAAGATGAGTGAGTTTCTTCAAGGCTGTCGGCATTTTGACCCCTATGACCGCCATGACCAGGCGATTGCCATGGACCTGCTCCGCAGACTCCACGAGGAGAAAATCACCTGTCCCTGGGATTACGACTACATGAACATGACGGGCGTATACGCCGCTCTGCTGGAGGAGCATCAGCCCGGTGCATTTCTGCCCTACGAGGAAACCTACGAGGACATGAGCCGTCTGTACGAAAAGATGGAGGCGGAAGGCTTTGAAAAATGCCTCTGCCACAACGACGCATGGCACTACAATATGCTTCGGGGTGACGACGGCACCGTGGCTCTCATCGACTGGGAGTACAGCGGCAACGCATATCCCCAGGTTGATGTGGCGTATTTCACCGCAAGCCTTGATTTTGACGACGATGACTACATGGCGCTGGCGGAGCTTTACGAGGGCCGTCAGCTGACATTTAAGGAAAAACGGTTTTATTTCGCCTGCCTTGCCATATGCCTCTGGCATTGGTTCGTCTGGGCAATCTACAAGGAAGCCATCGGCACACAGGTTGACGACAAGCAGATGTGGTACGACAAGGCGGTTCACGCCCTGAAAATCGCAACGGAAATGTTTGAGAAGGAGTAATTACCATGAAGCTTTACACAAACGCAGCATTTTTGACCTGCGAAGAGGAAAACAATGTATATAACGCCATGGTGGAGCACAAGGGTTTCATCAAATGGATAGGCAACGAGGAGGAGCTTCCCTCTCAATACGCAAAGGCAAAGAAGATTGACCTCAAGGGTGCCACCGTTACCCCTGCCTTCGGCGATACTCATATGCACTTCGGCTCTCTCTGCGTATTCAAAAACACCTTTTTCGTCACCGACGCCTGCAACTTTGCCGAGGCGGCAGCGGAGGTAAAAAAATATTCCGACAGCCACAAAAAGGCTAAAATTCTCATGGGCTACGGCACTACCGCACACACCGTTGAGGAAAAGCGTCTGCCTGTTAAGGCCGATTTAGACAAGTGGAGCGACCGCCCCCTTATAATCATCAAGTACGACGGCCATGCCGCCGTCTGCAACAGTGCCATGATGGAGCTTCTTTCCGACAAGGTTAAGGCCGACCCGGGCTGTGACGCGGAAAACGGCTGGCTTTATCAGAACGCCTACTACGACGGCGTCAACGAGGCCACCGCCTTTATTCCCACCATGGACATTATCCGTGGCCTTGCCGGCGGCGCCGATTATCTCGCCTCCCAGGGCATCGGTCTTGTACACACCGTTGAGGGTGTTGGCTTTGCCAACGACCTTGATGTTGACATGATCAAGCTCCTCACCCCTGCTCTTCCTCAGGCCTTCAGAGTCTTCTTCCAGACCATGGACCTCAAGGCAGTAAAAAAACACGGCTTCACCCGCGTAGGCGGCTGCTTCAAGCTTGCCCTTGACGGCTGCTTCGGCTCCGAGGACGCGGCACTTCTCCGGCCCTACACCAACGATCCCGAAAACAAGGGCGTTCTCAACTACACCCAGGAGCAGGTAAACGCCTTTGCCATCGGCGCAAACCGTGAGGGCTGGCAGATTACCATGCACGCCATCGGCGATGCCGCCGTGGAGCAGTGCATCACCGCCTATGAGGCGGCCTATGCCGACAAGCCCTGGGATGACGCCCGACACATTATGATTCATGTCTGCATGGCAAGTGAGGAGCAGCTCAAGCGCGCAGCAAAGATAAAGCTCTGCATCGCCGCCCAGTCTCCCTTCATTTACTGGCGCGAGGAGCCTGACGAATATCTTTGTTCGATCCTTGGCCGTGAGCGCACGGATTCCCTCAATGCTCTCGGCACCATGCATAAGTTAGGCATCGTTGTGGGTGACGGCTCCGACGGCCCCTGCACCCTGCCAAAGCCTCTCCGCGGTATGCATTGCTCCGTAAATCACCCCAACCCCAATGAGCGCATCAGCCGTCTGCAGGCACTCCGTATGATTACCGCAAATCCCGCCTACATGAGCCATGAGGAAAACCTCCGCGGCACACTCACCGCCGGCAAGATTGCCGACTTTGTCGTCCTTGCGGAAAATCCCCTCATCTCCCCTGATATAGAAAACATCGAAATCAAGGCCCTGTATCTCCACGGCAAAGAATACAAATCCCGCAGGACAGGTGTTGCTGCTCTGGTTTTAAAAGCAATCACCAACCGCATCTTCCTTAAGAAGTTCATTTAAAGGAGACTACCGCAATGCCCGCAAACACGACGGACGCTTGCGCCGAAGAAATTCAGTATTCCAAGGCGGAAAAGCTGTTTTTTAAGCTCTTCGGCAACACGCCCTACTGCAAAAATTTCTGGCCCACCATGAGCTCCATGAGAACTCTCGGTGACAACATTTTTCTCCTTGACTATAAATACGACTACGACATAGCCCGTCTCATGAAAAAGGGCTCGGCCTCTGCAGCAAAGCTCTTCGGCTATGCCTCAAGACGCATTTTCGGCGGAATGCTGAAATTCAAGCCCGCAAGTCAGGCCTGTGCCTGCTCCGCCTTTGAGGCCGCCAACGACAAGGGCGACCATATTATGGGGCGCAACTTCGACTACATGGACGGCCCCTGCTATGTTGTATGGACTCATCCCCGGAACGCCTACGCCAGCATATCCATGGTGGACGCAAACTTCCTGCTGACCTTCGACCACTGCAAGCCGAAATCCGTCATGTGCAGACTTCGCACCATGCTGGCTCCCTACTTCTGCCTTGACGGCATGAACGAGAAGGGCCTTTCAATGGCGGTTCTGCAAATTCACGAAAAGGGGACGAAGCAGAACACCGGCAAGGTCAAGATGTTCACCACCGCCATGGTTCGCTGCTGCCTTGACACCTGCGCAAGCGTGGAGGAGGCCATTGAGCTTTTCAAATCCTTTGACATTCAGGACACCGTAATCTTCGGCTATTCTCTGGGCTGCTGCTTCCACTATATGCTCACCGACGCCACCGGCGATGCCGCCGTCATCGAATATGTGAACAACGAAATCCGCGTCATTCGTTCCGATGATCCGCAGTTCAAAAAGCTCGTCGTCACCAACTTCTATCTCTCCCCGGACGGCGGTGTGGGCAGCGAGGTCTATGACCCCGAGGGTATAGAGCGCTACGACATGATTTCGCAAAAGCTCCGCGAAAACAGCAATGTCCTGAACTTCAGTCAGACCTTTGACCTGCTCAGCGATGTTCATCTCAACTACCGTCACGACAACAATCTATACGACATCACAACTCTGTGGAGCTGCATTTACAACACAAGCGAGCGCACAATGTCTCTGGCCGCGCGTATGGATTACAGCAGCATTTACACCTTTGACATTGACTCTCCCCTGAAAATCCACAGCACCGACTCCGTTGAGGTTTCCATGCCCATTGAGGGTATAGGGCTTCGTTAAAAACCGTATAAAAGGCAGAGGAAAGCTATGCTTTTCCTCTGCCTTTTCCCATTTGCGGCGCACTTAATTTCATCTGCCTTGTTGCAATTAAAGGGATATTTGGCTATACTTTAAATATCTGGTCTTCTTAACAGGGAGTATTGAACTATGAACATTTTCGACATTCTCGGCCCCGTAATGGTGGGCCCGTCAAGCTCACATACCGCAGGTGCGGCGCGCATCGGGCTCATTGCCCGTCAGCTTCTGGGCTGCACTCCCGAAAAGGCAGAGATTTATCTCCACGGCTCCTTTGCGGACACGGGAAAAGGCCATGGCACTGACCGTGCTCTCGTGGCAGGACTGCTGGGCATGGAGCCTGACGATCCACGTATTCCCGTCAGCTTTGATGCTGCCGGGGAATGCGGCATGGAGTTTACCATCAGCGAAACTGTGCTTCGGGACGCTCATCCCAATACAGCACGGCTGATACTCCACGGAAAAGACGGGCGCAGGGTGGATGTTCAGGCCTCCTCTCTCGGCGGCGGAAGAATTCAGGTCAACAAGCTCGACGGCATGGATGTTTGCTTCAGCGGCAACTGTAACACTCTCATAATCTACAACGAGGACCGTCCCGGTCTTGTGGCTGATGTTTCCTCTCTGTTGGCCTCTGTTTCCGTCAACATCGGCACGCTGCAGCTTTTCCGCGATAAGCGCGGCGGTACCGCCGTTATGGTATACGAGATAGACCATCCGCTGTCTCCCGAATTGGTTCAGGTGCTTGAGCAGTTTGACGGAATACTCAAGGCCACATACATAAATGTAAAGCTTTGAAAGGAGTCGCGCCAAGATGTCATTCCATTCTATAGATGAAATTCAGGAGCTGTGTCTTGCCCTCAAAAAGCCCTTCTGGCAGGTCGTACTTGAGGCTGACGCAGAGGAGCAGGGTATTACCCCCGGGGAATCGCTGAACAAAATGCAGACCGTATGGCAGGTTATGAAAAGCTCCATTGAGTCCTATGACTCCGACATGGTTTCCTCCAGCGGTTTTGTGGGACACGAGGGCGGCATAATGGATGCCTATGTCAACAGAGGTGACACCGTCTGCGGTCCCTTTGTTTCAAAAGTGATTTCACGCGCCCTTATGATGGGCTGTTCAAATGCCTGCATGAGAAGAATCGTTGCCGCGCCTACCGCCGGTGCCTGCGGCGTTCTCCCCTCAATTCTATACACATATTGGGAGGACAGAGCCTGCAGCGAGGAGGAAATCATCCATGCGCTGTATGTATCCGCCGGCGTGGGACAGGTCATTGCAAACCGTGCCTGCATCGCAGGTGCAGAGGGCGGATGTCAGGCGGAAATAGGCTCCGCATCGGGCATGGCCGCCGCGGCCCTGACAGCACTTCGGGGAGGAAGCCCCGGGCAAATGGCGGATGCCTGCGCCATGGCTCTTAAAAACCTTCTCGGTCTTGTGTGCGATCCTGTAGGCGGTCTTGTGGAAATTCCCTGTGTAAAGCGCAATGTTGTGGGCGCCGTAAACGCTCTTTCCGCCGCCGACATGGCTCTTGCGGGAATAAAGAGCGCCATTCCCGCCGATGAGGTCATCGACACCATGCGTCAGGTGGGCGATGCCATGAGCTCACAGCTCAAGGAAACCTCCCGGGGCGGTCTTGCGGTCTCCCTCACGGGAAAAGCACTTGCAGAGTCATTGAAGCACAAATAACATGGTTGATTTTACCTTACTCGGCACGGCAGCACTATGCCGCTGCCGGAAGGGGCTCTGTCCTCGGGAGTTTTGCGCTGCGAAGGCAGAACTGTACTTTTTGGCTGCAGGATGCGGCTTTGACGGCAAGGCAGCCCGTTTGACATTTGAATAAACGAGGTTCGCGCGTACTCTGTTAATCTGACTCGGCTTCAACTGCTATTTATAATCATTACATTCTCTGATATAACCGGGGTTTTTACAATGCGTAAGCTTGATACATATGAATATATTTCCATGCTGAAGGAGCTTGTGGAGGAAGGACACGAGGTCAGCGTAAAAATAAGCGGCACCAGCATGCTGCCGTTTTTGCGTCAGAACCGTGACACCGCATATTTCAAAGCCCCTGACCGGGAGCTTCGTCCGGGCGACATCGTATTCTTTCAGCGCAGCAGCGGCGATTATATACTCCATCGCATCTGCAAAATCGAAAATAACAGGTATTACTTAATCGGCGACGCCCAGAAAACTGTGGAGGGGCCAATTTTCAGGGAGCAGATTTTTGCTCTGGTCACTCGGGTTGAAAGGAACGGAAAAATCGTAAAGCCCGGTGACCTGCAATGGGATTTTTATGCGAAGCTATGGCTCCGCATCATACCCCTTCGCTCCAGGCTTATGTACTTTTTAACCTTTAAAAAATAGGAATGCAGCAAAAATTCATTGACATACAAAGATTGTCAATTTATTATTAATGTTGCTAATATTTTTCGGAGGTAAAACATGAAAATTTCAAAGAAAATTCTCTCCATTGCTTTGGTCGTAATGCTCATTGCCACCATTATCCCTCTGGGCGCTTCCGCAGCTCCCGCAGAAGAAAACTGGGTTAGCGCGTGGAGCACCAGCCCCATAAGCGCAAGCTTGAGCGACCTCGGAATTCTTGACAATTTAGGCGTAACTCTCACCGCAGTTTCCTCCCGCGTCACCGTTAACCCCACCGCATCCGGCTCCCAGGTACGCCTCACCTTCTCCAACGAATTCGGCGTTACCCCTCTGACCATTTCCGCCTGCTCCATCGGTCTCACCGGCAGCAGCTCCAAGACCGTTCAGTGCAAGACCATTAAGGATGTAACCTTTGACGGTAAGGTCTACAAGGTCATTCCCGCAGGTCAGGTTGTAACCTCCGACCCCATTGACTTCAATGTCACCGCAGGCGAAAAGATTACCGTTACCACCTACTTCAGAGGTATCAACGCACAGCGCACCATCGGTCTCATCGGCGGCGACACCTATGCAACCGTTGGCAACTACACCCACATCAGCTCCATGGCCTTGGGCATTCCCCTTTCCCTTTCCGCAGACTCCGGCGCCTATGAGGTAATCCCCGCCCTCATGGGTATTGATGTTCTCTCCGCTGACGAGGATGCCTGCAACTGCGTTATCTTCGGTGACTCCACCGTTGCAAATGAAATTCCCCGTCTGCTTGAAGCCAAGCTCCAGGCAAACGGCATCACCAATATCAGCGTTACTCAGCAGGCAATCAAGGGCAACCGCCTTGTTGCCGACGGCGTAGGCGTTGCCGCAAATGTTCTCGGCGAAGCCGGCATTGACCGCTTTGACCGCGATGTACTGCAGCAGCCCGGCGTAAAGTATGTTGTCGTAAAGCTGGGCATCAACGACATCGTTCATCCCTACTGCGAAAGCAAGGCCGACAAGCTCACCCCCGTTACCTTCGACGAAATGGTTGCGGGCTACACCGAGCTTGTTGAGATGGCTCACGCCAACGGCATCGAGATCTACTTTGCAGAGCTCACCCCCTGGAAGGGCTACACCCGCGACATTCTCGGCACCGGCGCTGATGTTCAGTGGACCGAGGAAATTGACGCAATCCGCCTTCAGCTTAACGCATGGTTTGCAAGCGATGACTGCCCCGCAGACGGCTACATCGGGCTTCCCACTCTGGCCGACATCAACGATATTTATGCTCTTGCCCCCGCATTTACCACCGACGGTATCCACTTCACCACGGCAGGTCAGCAGGCCTTTGTTGACGCCTTCCCCATTGACATTTTCGCATAAGACATAAAATAAAAAGACGGCATCGGATTTTCGATGCCGTCTTTTTATTTATATTACTGCGTTTATTTTTTTGAGCTTTCCCACAAATTCCTCCGCATCTGCTTTTGCGGTGGCTTCGTCGATTTCAAACTCATCCAATATTGCGGAAACCAGCTCGTCAATTGTTGTTTCCTGCTCGAGCTTTTTCCATATAAACGCGCCCACCTCATTGCAGGTTACAAGACCGCCGTAATTTTTTGCGGCTGTGCCTACGGGTACCAGCACCAGCTCGCCGGCTATGTCTCGGGCAATAAATTCGGGATTTGTCTTCATCTTATTCCTCCTCGGTCCTGCAGAGCTTTTCACTTTCCTCAATCAGAGCCTTTGTTCTGCGGCAGATATACTCCGGCGCCTCGCCGAAGTGACCGGTTTCACAATAGCAGCTCGCCGCGCACACCATGCACACCTCGCGGTCACCGCAGGCGGTGCATTTTGCAGGCATGAGGATTTTTGCCGTGTCCTCGCGGACCTTGCTCCAGGCTTCATCAAAATCTGTTTCCAGAATGTTTGCAGACTTGACGGGAATCATTCCGCAAAGGGAAATATCACCGTTCCATGCCACCCAGAAGGCCGTTGAGCCTGCTCTGCAGCGAATATGCTCCGTGGGCGCATCCATGCACTCCTCGTCAACCGTTCCCGTGCAGCGTTCAACACGAGCCTTGCAGCGCCTTGCAAATTCCTCCTCGCTCATGCGGAGGCTCTCGCTTTCAAGGAAAAATTTTGCGTCCTCCTCGGGAGACATTCGGTCATTTGTTCCCACCTGCGTGCCGTCTCGGCGCAGAGGCGGAAACATATAGCTCGCAACCTGAATGTTGCAATCATTCTCATGGGCTGTATTTATAATTCCGTGCATATCGCCGCGGTTATACTTTGTCACACTGTAATTAAGCTTGACGGTTACACCTGCCTTGCGCAGAGCCTTCAAGGCGTGCATCGCTCTGTCATAGGCCGAAGGCACACCGCAAAGCTCGGCATAGGTTTCACGGCTTGCGCCGTAAAGGGACATATTTATTCTCGCAGGGGGATTTGCGGCAAAAAACTCCGCCATTTCATCGTCGATGAGCGTTCCGTTGGAGTTTATGGACACCACAAAGCCCATATTTCTTACTGCAGTATATATTTTTTTGAATTCGGGATGAGTCAGGGGCTCGCCGCCGGTGAGCAGCAGGTACAGCATACCCTTTTCCCGACATTTTTCCGCAAGAGCAATCCACTTGTCAGCGCTTATAAGGCCACCCTCTGCTTCCATCTCTGCCCGGGGCTTGCGCACATAGCACATCTTGCAGCTCAAATTACAGCAGGGTGTCAGCTCAAAGGTTCCCGACAGGGGGATGCCCGCCGCGGAAGCCTTCATATGAAGGAAGCGGCTTATTCTTGACTCAACATACTGGTTATCCATTAATTTCTCTCCGTGAGATAGTTTTCCAACGCGATTACCGCTGATTCATCGGGCAAGCAGGCAAGCTTTACAATATCAACACCGTTTACCAAATCCGCAAGCAGTGACGCGGCATCTGCGGCGTTATTCTCAAGCTGCGCTGAATAAGCGCATTCCCTGAGCAGTCTTCTCAGCGCCTCTCCTCCGCGGCATTTTTCCGTAATGCTTTCCCCTGCCTGGGAAAGCAGGACGATTGCGCGGATTGGCGCAGTTACATTTTCGCAAATGCCCGAGGTGCCGGAATAGTATATGCCCCCGGCGGTAAAGCCGTTTTCGCCGCGCCTTATAAGAACGCGGTCACCGTTTATGATACGGGCGCCTCTGTGGGCTCGCCAAAGCTCCGCCTGGGTGGATTTTCCCGTGCCGCTGGGCGCAGAAAAGAGGATAGCTTCGCCGTTTATCAGCACGTAGGAAGCGTGGATTACAATGGCGTCGTGCTTAAGCAGCACATAGTACAGTGGCAGGTGTCTGAACACGGAGTCCACATCAAAGGACTCCTTAAACCTTTCCAGAGCATACATGCGGCAGCCGTCTCCGCAATACTCCGTGCAGATAACGGTCTGCTCCGGCAGGTCTGCATCCAGCTTTGTCTTTACGCTGTGCCGCCGTGTGCCCGTTGAGAGCACATCGGTAAGCTGCTCCCTGAATTCCAGGGTTACAATGTAGTCGGGCGTCTCGCATTCAGAGGCGAATTTGCGCAGAGCTTCGCTTTCCGGAAGCTCGATTTCGCTCTCAACGGTGATTTTTATGCCCGAAAAGTCATAGCACTTACTGTGCATAGGTCACAAACATGAGTCGGGATGCCTCGGAATCAAAGTGCTTTGCACTGAGCACAGTGGACTCGCCTGCGGCAAGGTCCTGCTGAGTGCCTGCGCGGTAGGTAATGCCGCCGATATAGATTCCGTCCTCATAATTCTTATAGTACACATACAGAGGTGCGGTGATGGTGGCGTTGGAGATGTTCTTCACAACAATGCCGTTGTCCGTGGAGATAATCTCCACCGCGTTTTCGCACATGGTGGGCTCCTCATAAAACCAAACAATGTTTTCCTGTGTTAGGGTGATGTCGCCTTCAGAGGGAACATAGCTCTTTCTGTTGCTTTCCATGGCGCGCACGGTTTCACCTGCGGGAATCGTGGAAAGCTCGAATGTATAATCCTCTTCACCGATGGTGAGGATGAGCTTTGCGTACTGCAAGGTCTGCTCGGCGGTATTCTTAAAGGTAACGGTGAAAATGCCGTCGATTACTTCATTAGAGCCGTCCTCAACATACATGCCGAGGATGTTATCTGCGGAAACAACGGATATGCCGTTGGTGGATGCATCAATCTCAATGTCCTCAAAGGAGATTTCCTCGGGCTCTGCTGCGGCATTACCCCTTGAACTATTGCCGGGCTTCACAACAACAAGCACTATTGCAGCCACAAGGATCACCGCAAGGATGAGCGCAATAACCCGTAAATCGTCATTTTCGATATTTTTTAAGCATTTATTCATAAATAACACCTCTTGGCGAGTAACATACATATATAAATACAGAGTTATTATATCACCAAGCGACATTTCGCGCAACAGCAGAGCGGTACAAAAAAACTCCCACACCAAAAGGTGTGGGAGTTTAAGTTTAATCATGAACTGAACATGATGCTTGAGGGGGTCGGCTGCTGATAGCAGAACGTGCCGCCAGCTCCCTCAAAATCGGGGATTGAGTCGCAAATGGGCTCAGCGAGGAATATTGTATCGGGACCCATCCTATATCCGCAGGTCTGTGCGCTTGCCGACGTTACGTTGTAGGCGTGAAGTGTTGCGGAGCAGTTTCCTGCAATTGCAGTGCTGAGTTCATATTCCTCACAAAACAGTTCGGGCTTTGTATATGCTTTTTTCATATTACTTACCTCCAAACAGCTTTGTGAAGAAGCTTTTGATTGCCTTTACAACCTTTACGATGAAGGAATCGTTGCTGCCATCGTCGTCGCCGTCATCATCGGGATCATCAGTGGGCTGAGGATCATCAGTGG
>JAUMWD010000009.1 GCA_030529825.1 Bacillota bacterium | reverse complement strand
TCAGACCCACCTCACATGGGGAGAGCAGAAGCGCGTGTTCTCCATGATTCCCGCCCTGAAAAATGCAGAGTTTGTGCGCTACGGTGTCATGCACCGCAACACATATCTCAATAGTCCCACTCTTCTTGACCGCTATTACAGACTTAAGGCAGAGCCTCGCATAAGCTTTGCCGGACAGATGACGGGGGTTGAGGGATATGTGGAATCCGCCGCATCGGGCATGCTTGTGGGCATTGAAACCGCCGCGAGAGTGCTGGAGTTTGAGCCTGTGGATTTCCCGCAGGAAACCGCAATCGGCGCCTTGGGACTTTATATTTCCGGCGGCAGCGTGGGTGATTTCCAGCCCATGAACATAAATTTCGGAATAATTTCGCCGCTTGGCTACCGTGTCAAGGGCAAGCGCAATAAAAATGCGGAGATTTCCGCAAGGTCACTTGGGATTGTTGACGAACTTATGAAGAAGGAGATTTTCTGCTGTGAAGATAATAATTGACGCCATGGGCGGAGATAACGCACCTGAGGCAGTAGTAGAGGGTTCTCTCAAGGCAAGAGATGAGCTGAATGTTGATATAACACTCGTGGGCAAGGCTGAGGAAATCGAGAGATGCCTCGGTGACGCAAGCCGCGACAAAATAGAGATAGTTGATGCGCGCGAGGTGGTAACCATGGAGGATGACCCCAGCACCGCCTGCCGCCGCAAGAAGGACTCGTCCATGGCGGTTGCCCTGAAAATGCTCAAGGACGGCAAGGGCGATGCCGTTGTATCCGCAGGCTCCACCGGCGCGCTTTTAACCGGCGCAACTCTCACCGTCAAGCGTGTGAAGGGCATTCGCCGCGCAGCAATGGCACCTGTGCTTCCCAGTATGGAAAACGGCATTATGCTCATTGACTGCGGTGCAAACGCAGAATGCACCCCCGAATACCTCCTGCAGTTTGCCTATATGGGCAGCTTCTATGCCAAGCGCATTATGGGTATTGATAATCCCCGTGTGGGCATTTTGAATATCGGTACCGAGGAATGCAAGGGCGGCGAGCTCCAGCACGAAACCTATAAGCTGCTAACAGCTGCAAAGGAAGCAGGCCGCATTAATTTCGTAGGCAATATTGAGGCCAGCACCATGTTCTTCGGCGGAGTAGATGTGGTGGTTTCCGACGGCTTTTCCGGCAATATTGCGCTTAAGACCACAGAGGGCGTTGCAAAGTTCCTCTTTAAGGAAATCAAGGGCGTAATGACAAAGAACCTTAAGAATAAGCTTGCGGCCGCCGTCATCAAGGATGATGTAAAGGGCATCGCAAAGAAGGTTGACCCCAATGAGGTAGGCGGTACCGCAATGCTCGGTATCTCCGCACCTGTAATCAAGGCCCACGGCTCATCCAACGGCAAGGCGATTTTTGCTGCAATACGCCAGGCAAAGAGCTTTGCCGAAAGCGGCATGATAAATGACATAGTTGAAAATATTGAGTACATGAAGATTTCCGAGGAAGTGTAATTTTAGTGAAGGAACTTGAGAAAAAACTGAATTACTGCTTTAAGGACATAAGCCTTCTGAAAAATGCCCTTACCCATTCCTCTTACGCCAATGAAAACAGAGACGAGGGAATGAGCTCCAACGAGCGCTTGGAGTTTTTAGGCGACTCCGTGCTGGGCTTTGCAACGGCAAAATATCTTTATGCCGTGAATCCTGCCCTGCCCGAGGGAAAGATGACAAGACTTCGCGCGGAGCTTGTCTGCGAGCAGAGCCTTTACGGTGTTGCCGCCGACCTCAATCTCGGTGAATATCTCCGTATGGGCAGGGGCGAGGAGCGTAACGGCGGCAGAAAGCGCGTGTCTATTCTTGCCGATGCCGTGGAGGCGGTCATTGCCGCCATGTATCTTGACGGCGGCTTTGAGCCTGCGGAGAGATTTATTAAGGCGAATATCCTCAATCCAGAGAGCATCGAGGCTCATCACAGCGTGGACTATAAGACCGAGCTCCAGGAGCTTGTCCAGCAGAAGAGCGGTCAGGTGCTCACCTATATCCCCGCGGGAGAATCCGGCCCCGACCATGACAAGACCTTTGCCGCAAGGGTGAGTCTCAACGGTGAGGTCATCGGCGAAGGACAGGGAAGAACCAAGAAGGAAGCCGAGCAGGCAGCGGCCTGCGAGGCACTGAAGAAGCTGACTAATAATGCCTAAAAACAGTATCATCCCCGTTTTCGTACCCCATTTGGGCTGCCCGAATAATTGCGTGTTCTGCAATCAGAACCGCATTTCCGGCGCTCTTGAGCCGGCAACGGCGGAAACGGTGAAAAAAGCAATAGAGAATGCAGCCGCCTTGACTCCCACGGAGTCAAAGCGGCAATTGGCGTTTTATGGAGGGAGCTTTACAGCAATACCTGCTGAGGCACAGGAGGAGTTGTTTGAGGCGGCAAAGCCATATCTTGACAGCGGCTTTGTTGACTCCATACGTCTTTCAACACGCCCGGATGCCATTGACGGGGAGACACTTGCGCGGCTGAAAAAATACGGTGTCACCATCGTGGAATTAGGCGCACAGTCTATGGATGACCGGGTGCTGTATCTGTCAGGGCGCGGTCATACCGCGGCGGAGGTTGCAGCCGCCGCAAAAATGGTTAAGGACGCAGGCTTTGGCTTAATCCTCCAGATGATGACGGGACTGCCCGGAGATACGGAGGAAAGCACCGTAAAAACAGCGGAAAAAATAATTGCTCTCAAGCCTGACGGCGTGAGGGTTTATCCCACGGTTGTGGTGAAGGATACGGAGCTTTGCGATATGTGGCAAAGCGGCTATTACGCCGAGCATACTGTGGAGGATGCTGTGAGATATTGCTCCCGTATTGTTCCCATGTTTGAGGAAGCGGGAATTCCCATAATCCGCATGGGGCTCAATCCCACAGAGGATTTATCCGGCGGCGATGCCGTAGGCGGAGCCTATCATCCTGCTTTGGGTGAGCTTGTATATTCCCGTATTATGCGCAACGCCGCGGAAATGATTCTGCGTGATGCTAAACCAAACAGCGAAGTGGTTTTGGGCGTAAACGGCGCAGATATTTCCAAGGCAATAGGCCAGCACCGCTGCAATGTTGAGTACCTTAGGGAGAAATTCCGACTAAAAAGCCTTAAATTCAGGGCCTGCGACATCGCAAAAAGTAAAATTATTGTGATAAGCCTTGATTAGACAGTGATTTTATTATAAAATAATTTGAATGTATATGCGTATTTTTCAGACCAGAGGTAGAAAACTTGTACTTAAAAGCTTTGGAAGTTCAGGGCTTTAAATCCTTCCCTGACAAAACAAGAATTTCTTTTGAAAAGAACATAACGGCAATAGTCGGCCCCAACGGCTCGGGCAAGTCAAATATTTCCGACGCCATACTGTGGGTCATGGGCGAGCAGCGTTCCAAAACTCTGCGCGGCGGCAAGATGGAGGATGTCATCTTCGGCGGCACGGAGAAGAGGGGCGCACTTGGCTTTGCCCAGGTTTCGCTGGTGATTGATAACTCCGAGCATATCTTTGAGTGCGACAGCACCGAGCTTATGCTCACACGCCGCTATTACCGCAGCGGCGAGAGCGAGTATTATATTAACCGCGAGGCTGTGCGCCTTAAAGATATAAACGGCCTGCTTATGGACACAGGTCTTGGCCGTGACGGTTATTCCATCATCGGTCAGGGGCGTATTGCGGAAATCGTTTCCAATAAGAGCACCGAGCGCCGCGAAATCTTTGAGGAGGCGGCGGGCATTTCCCGTTACCGCAGCCGCAAGGAGGAATCCGAGCGCAAGCTGGCAAAGACGGAGGAAAACCTCCTTCGTATTAACGATAAGATTGACGAGCTTGAATATCAGGTGGAGCCTCTGCGGAAGCAGTCCGAGGTGGCGAAGAAGTACCTTGTCCTCCGCGACGAGCTGCGTATCCGCGAGATTTCCGTATGGATGGCAACTCTTGACAAGCTCCATGCTCAGGCAGAGGCCGTAAATAACGATTATGAGGCCGCCAAGGCAAATCTTGAAAGCGCCAACCGCAGTCTTGAGGCACTGTATGCCTCCTCGGAGAATATTTCCGAGCGTATGCACAGTAAGGATGCCGAGGCAGAAGCGGCGAGAGGCAGACTTGCCCAAATTGAGGCAAAAACGGCGGAATGTGATTCCGAGGCCGCCGTGCTTCGTGCCAATATTTCCGCCGGCGCCGAGGCTGTTCAACGCATGAAGAACGATATTGCGGAGCAGGAAAACCGAGTTCGCGAAATCGGAGTGAAGATTGACGAAAATAATGGCCGCATTGAGGCTCTGCTGCAGAGTATCAGCGAGCTGAATGATAAGCTAAACGCCAATAATAATGTGCTGGCGGGCTGCAGAATGAAGATGCAGAGCCGTGAAAATGCCTCCGAGCAGCTTCGCGAGAAGGTAAATAAGCTCAGTGTTGACTGCCGAAGCTTGGATGCACGCATCCATATGCTCACCGAAATGGAGAAGGAATACGAGGGCTTCTCCAAGGCGGTCAAGACCGTCGAGGAACTCTCAAGGGAATCCACGGCCCTGTGGCAAACCTTGTGAAGGCTGATAACGAGTGCGCATTGGCCATTGAAACAGCGCTGGGTGCTGCCATGCAGAACATTGTTGTTGATACCCAGAATGACGGCCGCAGCGCAATTGAAATGCTGAAGCGCGCAGATTCCGGACGCGCCACCTTCCTTCCCGTTGAAACCATAAACGGCAATGTTATGAAGGACGCTCCCGTAAATGATCCCGGCTTTGTGGGCGTTGCCTATGACCTTGTAGAATTTGATGACCGCTATAAAGGCATCTTTGTAAATCTTCTGGGCAGAACCGTTGTGGCGGAAACTCTTTCCGACGCCGTGCGTATGTCCCGAAACAGCGGCAACAGACTTCGTATCGTTACCCTTGACGGCCAGCTTATTAACGCCGGCGGCTCAATGACCGGCGGCAGCGCCGCAAAGAATACGGGCATACTTTCCCGTGCCAACGAGCTTGAGGAGCTTAAAAAGCGCAAGATAAAGCTGGATAAGGAACTTGAAAACAGCAGCGATGAGCTTCTTAAGGCGAGAAACGCCCTGTCAGGTCTGCGCTATGAGCTGGATATGGCATTGGAGGATGACGCACAGATTAAGCGTGATATTGCCTCTGCCGATGCGGAAAAGCGCGCCACCGAGACTGCAATTGTTCAGCTTCGCATTCTCCTGGACGGCTTGAGCGGGGACAGCGAGGTCCGCAGAAAAGCAATCGAAAAGGCTGAAAACGACGGCAAGCTCATTGAGGCACAGCTGGAAAAGAGTCTTGCCAGACGCGGTGAATTTGCAAAGAAGGCCGATAAGGTCAGAGCAGAGATAACCGAGCTTGTAAACAGCAGACTTGAGCTTGAGGGCCGCCGTACAAAGGCGGACAGAGAGGCACAGGAACGAAATAAGGAGCTTCTTGACCTCGAGCGTACCTGCGCAAACTTTGAGCACAAGAAGCTTGCCGCCGATATGGAGGAAAAGCAGATTCTGGACAAGCTCTGGGAAAACTATGAGCTTTCCCACTCCTCTGCGCAGGCATTGCGCCAGCCCGTTGAAAATCTCCAGAAGGAGACAAGGGGCATTAACGACCTGCGACGCCAGATAAGCGCTCTTGGCACACCTAATATCGGCGCAATCGAGGAATATGAGCGCGTAAGCACCCGCTATGAGTTCCTTACCGGTCAGCGCGACGATGTTGAGAAGGCGAAGAAAGACCTTCTCGGCATAATAAATGAAGTAACCACCGAGATGCAGGATGTGTTCCTACGCGAATTTAAGTCCATTGATGAGAATTTCCGCACTACCTTCCTTGAACTCTTCGGCGGCGGCAAGGCCCAGCTTATCCTTGAGGATGAGAGCAATCCTCTGGAATGCGGCATTGAGATTAAAGTTCAGCCTCCCGGAAAGGCGGTTTCCAATATCAGCCTGCTGTCCGGCGGCGAAAAATCCTTTGTGGCAATAGCGCTGTATTTTGCAATCCTCAAGGTGCGCCCAACACCCTTCTGCGTTATGGACGAGATTGAGGCAGCCCTTGACGAGGCAAATGTTATCCGATTTGCCGAATATATGCGCAGAATTTGCGAAAAAACCCAGTTCATCGTCATCACACACCGTCGCGGCACCATGGAGGAGGCTGACCACCTCTACGGTGTAACCATGCAGGAAAAGGGCGTTTCCAAGGTCATTGAGCTTGACCTTGAGGAAGCACAGAAATCCATTGAAACAAATTGAGGAGATTTCAAATGGGACTTTTTGATAAAATGTTCTCCGGTCTTTCCAAGACCAGAAAGAATATGGAAGATCTCGAAGAGCTTTTCCGGGATTTTAATATCGACAGCGACGACTTCTATGATGAGCTGGAGGAACAGCTTATCATGGCGGATGTGGGCGCTGAAAATGTTGCAAAGATTATCTACAATTACAAGTATCTGCTGCTCGGCAAGCGCATTAACCGTGACGGCAGAGCCGCAAAGGCGGCCCTTGTGGAGCTTATGAAGGAGTTCATGGGCGACCTTGACAGCGGCCTCAAGCTGGAAACCAAGCCCTCTGTTATCCTCATGGTGGGTGTAAACGGCGTAGGCAAGACCACCACCATCGGCAAGCTTTCCGCACGCCTTATGGCAGAGGGGAAGAAGGTGCTTCTTTGCGCAGGCGATACCTTCCGCGCTGCCGCCGCAGAACAGCTTGGCATTTGGGCTGAACGCAGCGGAGCCGAGTTTGTGCGCCATGAAGAGGGCAGTGACCCTGCCGCTGTTGTCTATGACGGCATCTGTGCTGCGAAGGCAAGAGGTGTTGACACCGTTATCATTGACACCGCAGGCCGCCTGCACAACAAGGCAAACCTCATGAACGAGCTTAATAAGATTCGCCGTGTAATCACCAGAGAGCTTCCCGAGGCGGATGTGGAGACACTCATGGTGCTTGATGCCACTACAGGTCAAAACGGTCTTATTCAGGCCAAGCAGTTCCTTGAAACCGCGGGCCTTACGGGTATTGTACTCACCAAGCTTGACGGTACTGCAAAGGGCGGTATAGTCTTCGCCATTGCCCAGGATTTGAAGCTTCCGGTTAAGTTTGTGGGCGTAGGCGAGGGAATTGATGACCTCATTCCCTTTGACGGCAATGATTTTGTGGAGGCATTGTTTAAGGAATGAAACTGATTCTTGCAAGTAACAACGCAAAAAAGCTGAAAGAACTGAAAGCCATACTTGCAGACATGGATGTGGAGCTTTTATCCCAACGCGAAGCAGGTTGTGATTTTGAGGTTGACGAAACCGGCACCACCTTTGCCGAAAACGCATGGCTCAAGGCAATTGCGGTTTATGAAGCCACGGGCGAAGCCGTTGTTGCCGATGACTCGGGCCTCATGGTTGAGGCATTAAACGGTGAGCCCGGAGTATACTCTGCACGCTATGCACCCGGCGGACACGAGGCAAGCGACAAGGAAAAATACGAATATTTGCTTTCCAAGCTGGAAGGTGTGGAACAAAGAGCCGCGAAATTCGTCACAAGTATATGCTGCATTCTTCCCGGCGGAGAGGTAATCCGCACAGTTGGGGAGTGCCGCGGCGAAATTCTGCCATATCCCCACGGCGAGGGCGGCTTCGGCTATGACCCGGTGTTTAAGCCCGAGGGCTATGAAACAAGCATGGCCGTACTGGGCCCCGAGGTGAAAAATCAGATTTCCCACAGGGCAAATGCATTAAGAGAATTTAAGAAGGAATTGAGGAAATACAATGGCATTGACAAGTAAGCAGAGAGCCCAGCTCAAGGGAATTGCCATGAAGGAGGATACCATCATCCAGATTGGCAAGGGCGGAATTACCGACAACACCGTCATTCAGGTACAGGACGCATTGAAGGCGCGCGAGCTTATTAAGGGCCGTGTTCTGGAAAACAGCCTGCTGACTGCACGTGAGGCAGCCGAGGCTCTGGCAGAGGCCTGCAGCGCCGAGGTTGTTCAGACCATAGGCAGTAAGTTTGTTCTGTATAAAAAGAATGCAAAAGAGCCTAAAATCGCTCTTGTAAAAGATAAAAAGAAATGAAAATTGCAATTTACGGCGGCTCCTTCAATCCTCCGCACTGCGGACATGTTGAGGCTGCCAAAGCAGTGTCAGAAGCACTTAAACCCGATAAGCTGCTGATAATTCCTGCCAGCATACCGCCCCACAAGGAAATGGCGGCAAACAGCGCCTCTGCGGAGGAACGACTGCTTTTATCAAAGCTTGCATTTGAGAATATTCCCAACGCAGAGGTCTGCGACATTGAGCTTCACCGTCAGGGGAAGAGCTATTCCTCGGACACTCTGAAGCAGCTCATGGAGATTTACCCCGGAACGGAGTTTTTCTTTGCCATGGGCACGGATATGCTTTTAAGCTTTGAGGAGTGGCATGAATTCCGATACCTGCTTAATAATATGACGCTGGCGGTGTTCTGCCGCAATGAAGGCGAAAACGAAGCAATTAAAAAGCACGCAGAGTATCTGAAAAAAGAGTACGGCGCGAAAATCGCATTTATAGACCATGAGCCCCTTTCCATGTCCTCCACGGAGATTAGGGAAATGCTTCCTCTTCGCCGGGGATCGGCACTTTTGCCGGAAAGGGTTTATGGGAGAATAATTCAGCAGGGGGATTTCGGCGCAAAAGCCGAATTCGGCTGGCTTCGTGAAAAGGCCTATGCCATGCTCAAGCCCAAACGCATTCCCCATGTGGCAGGCTGCGAGTGTGAGGCTGTGAAGCTTGCAAAGCGCTGGGGCGCCGATGAGGAAACTGCGGCAGAGGCCGGAATACTCCATGACATAACAAAAAAACTTTTGTTATCAGACCAATTGATATTGTGTGAAAAATATGGTATCATAAACGATACGTTTGAAGCTGAAAATGTAAAGCTTCTTCACTCAAAAACAGGTGCTGCGGTAGCACGGGACCTGTTTAATATAAGCGATGAGGTTTATGAGGCGATTCGTTGGCATACAACGGGCAAGCCGGACATGAGTCTCATGGAAAAAATAATCTACATGGCGGACTATATTGAGCCAAACCGCGATTTCCCCGGTGTGGAAGAGCTTCGCAGGCTTGCCTACGAGAACCTCGATGCGGCTATGGAGCTTGGCCTTGAAATGAGCCTTGAGGATATACGAAGCTATGGCTCCGAACCGTACATAGTAACGGTTGAAGCCTACGAGTGGTATAAGGGAAAAAATAACCTGTAGACATAGGAAGGAAGACAGATTATGCAGGGATATGATAACAAGAACAGCGGTAAGCGCAGGGCTGACGACTTCGACAGATACGACAGCTATACCGAGGATGAGCTTTACGAGGAAGAAATCTCCCGTAAGCACTCCAAAGCCGACGAAATCGTGGCCAAGAAAAAGAAAGAAAACATAATGAAAAAGAGACGCAAAAAGGCTCTTATAGTAATTCTCATCCTCGCAATACTGATTGCGGCGGCATTTATCCTGCTTGAGATATTTACCGAAGCACCCGATATCAGCGATGATGAGGGCCTTAAGAATGTGGATATAAACGTTGAAAAAGGCGTCACAAACGGCAGAAATAACGGCATGTATACCTTCCTGGTAGTCGGTCGCGACAAGGTGGGCAATAACACCGATACCATCATGGTTGGCCGCATTGATGTTGTCAACAAGACTCTGAATGTAATCAGCATTCCCCGCGATACACTCATTAACAGCAACTACAATGTAAAGAAGATTAACTATATCTATCCCGCAAATGTCAACACCGGCGGAGATGCCATAGGCTCTCTCTGTGACGCAGTATCCAATATGCTGGGCTTCAATGTTGACAACTATATTGTTGTTGACATTCAGGCCGCTGCAGAGCTGGTTGACTGCATCGGCGGCGTTGAGTTTGATGTTCCCGTTGATATGCACTATGATGATCCGGGCCAGGACCTCCACATTGACCTTGACGCAGGCCTTCAGACTCTTAACGGCGATAATGCGGTTAAGGTGTTCCGCTTCAGAAATACCTATGCAGGCGGCGACATAGAGCGTATCGGCGTACAGCATGACCTGCTCATGGCCATCGCAAAGCAGACGCTGTCTCTCGGCAATGTCCCCAATATCGGTGAAATCATTGACATTGTTGAGAACAACACCGAAACAGACCTCACCGCGGACAATATCCGCTTTTACATTAAGGCCTTCCTTACCATTGACAAGGAAGATGTTCAGTTCTTTACAATGCCCGGTGATCCCTACGGCTGCATCTACGGCATGAGCTATGTGTATCCCGATATTGACGCATGGCTTGACATGGTAAATGAGTATATCAGCCCCTATGTGGATAAAGTAACAGTAGAAAATGTCAATATGGCAACCGTCTCAAACGGCAACTTCTACACCACCACCGGCGAGCTGCCCGGCGGCGTGACCTCCTTCATGTTCGCTGACGGAAGCTCCTTCCCCGCAGGCGCGGGCGTATACAAATTTCAAAGCTCTAAAGGATGATTAATCAATGATGACACCCGATGAAGTCGTAAAGATTGCGGCAAAAGCTCTTAACGACAAAAAAGGCAAGGATATTAAGGTGCTCAAGACCGACAGACTCACATCTTTGTGTGACTATTTCGTAATATGCACCGGTACATCCTCTACCCATATAAAAACTCTGACAGACGAAATCGACAAGGCCTTGAGCGAGGCGGGTGAGCCTCCTCTCCGCCGCGAGGGTTACCGTTCCGGCAACTGGGTGCTGCTTGATTTCGGCTGCGTAGTCGCACATGTCTTTACCGAAGATGCAAGAGATTTCTACAAGCTGGAAAGACTGTGGTCTGACGCGGAGGAGATTGACCTCTCATCCCTTATCAGCCCCTGCTAAGGGGCATATGAACGCACGTAGGCGTGCAATAAATGATAATGGAGAGAGAATAATGAAATACGATTTTACCGCAATAGAGAAAAAATGGCAGGCAATCTGGGAAGAGACAAAGCCCTATGCCGCAGTAACAGGCGACACCACACGTAAGAAATTCTACGGACTTATTGAGTTCCCTTATCCCTCCGGTCAGGGACTTCATGTAGGTCACCCCAGACCCTTCACCGCAATCGATATCGTTTGCCGCAAGAAGAGAATGGACGGCTACAATGTCCTGTATCCCATCGGCTTTGATGCCTTCGGCCTGCCCACTGAAAACTACGCAATCAAGACACATATCCACCCCACAAAGGTTACTGAGAAGAATATTGCAACCTTCACCAGCCAGCTGAAAATGCTGGGCTATGGCTTCGATTGGGACAGAGTAGTTGATACCACCGATCCCAAGTACTACAAGTGGACTCAGTGGATTTTCCTGCAGATGTTCAAAAAAGGTCTTGCCTACAAGACCACCATGCCCGTTAACTGGTGTACCTCCTGCAAGTGTGTTCTTGCAAACGAAGAGGTTGTTGACGGCGTGTGCGAGCGCTGCGGCAGCGAGGTTGTCCGCAAGGAAAAGAGCCAGTGGATGCTGGCCATCACCAAGTACGCCCAGCGTCTCATCGATGATCTGGATGAGCTTGATTTCATTGACCGCGTAAAGATCCAGCAGAAGAACTGGATCGGACGCAGCACCGGCGCGGAAATTACCTTTAAGACCAACATCGGTGACGAGGTCACCGTTTACACCACCCGTGCGGACACTCTGTACGGTACCACCTACATGGTCATTTCTCCCGAGCATCCCCGTCTCGAGGAGTGGAAGGACAAGATTAAAAACTGGGACGAGGTTGTTGCCTATCAGAAGGAAGCCTCCAAAAAGTCTGACTTTGAGCGCGGTGAGCTGAACAAGGATAAGTCCGGCGTTAAGCTCGAGGGCATCGAGGTTGTAAACCCCGTAACCGGAAAGAACCTTCCCATGTTCGTTTCCGACTATGTACTTATGGGCTACGGCACAGGTATCGTCATGGGCGTTCCCGGCCATGACCAGCGCGACTGGGACTTCGCAACAAAGTTCGGTCTGCCCATCGTTGAGGTTGTTGCAGGCGGCGATGTCACTAAAGAAGCCTTCGTTGCCAAGGACGACAGCGCAATCATGGTCAACTCCGGTTTCCTCAACGGCATGACTGTTAAGGAAGCAATCCCCGCCATGAAGAAATATGTGGTGGAGCAGGGCTTCGGTGTTGAAAAGGTAAACTACAAGCTGCGTGACTGGGTATTTTCACGTCAGCGTTACTGGGGCGAGCCTATCCCCATGGTCAACTGCCCCAAGTGCGGCTGGGTTCCCGTTCCCGAAGAGGAGCTGCCTCTGCTGCTTCCCGATGTGGAAAACTATGAGCCCACCGATAACGGCGAAAGCCCCATTGCAAAGATGCGCGACTGGGTTGAAACCACCTGCCCCAAGTGCGGCGGCAAGGCTGAACGCGAAACCGACACCATGCCCAACTGGGCCGGCTCCAGCTGGTACTTCCTGCGTTACATGGACCCCCACAACGATAAGGAACTGGTTTCCAAGGAAGCCGAGGAGTATTGGGGACCCGTTGATTGGTACAACGGCGGTATGGAGCATACCACCCTGCACCTGTTGTACAGCCGCTTCTGGCATAAGTTCCTCTATGACATCGGCGTTGTCCACACCAAGGAGCCTTACGCAAAGCGTACCTCCCACGGCATGATTCTGGGCGAGGGCGGCGAAAAGATGAGCAAGTCCCGCGGCAATGTCATTAACCCCAATGACATCGTTGACCAGTACGGCGCCGACACTCTGCGTCTGCATATCATGTTCATCGGCGACTTTGAGAAGGCTGTTTCCTGGTCTAACGAGGCAGTCAAGGGCTCCAAGCGCTTCCTGGACCGCTGCTGGAATCTCATGGAGCAGGCAAGCGATGATATGGGCTACTCCAAGAAGAATGAGTCCGTCGTTCATAAGACCATCAAGAAGGTGGGCTCCGATATTGACGAGCTGAAGATGAACACCGCAATCGCAGCACTCATGACCATGGTCAACGAGTTCTATGCCAACGGCTGCACCAAGGGCGAAATGAAGAGCCTCATCCTCATGCTCAGCCCCTTCGCGCCTCATATTGCCGAGGAAATGTGGGAGCTCATGGGCTTCGCCGCAGCAGAGGGCAAGATGGCAATGCAGATGAGCTGGCCCGAATATGACGAGGCAAAGACCGTTGACTCCGAGCGCGAAATGGCAGTTCAGGTAAACGGCAAGCTCAAGACCACCATCAAGGTTCCCTCCGATTCCGAGGATCAGGTCGTTATTGACGCAGCCTGCGCCGACGAAAAGGTACAGCGCCTCATGGAAGGCAAGCAGCTTTTCAAGACCATTGTCGTAAAGAATAAGCTTGTAAATCTTATCATAAAGTAAATGTTGACATTGTAAGCAAAAGCAAGTATAATGTCATTCGTTAAGCCAAGGATTTGGCCCTTAAAGCGCCGAAAGGCGTTAATGGAGGGAGTGAAATAAATGTCTGAAATCTATGTCAAGGAAAACGAGTCTCTGGACAACGCTCTTAAGAGATTTAAGCGCGCTACCGCAAAGGCAGGCGTCATGCAGGATCTGAGAAAGAAAGAGTATTATCAGAGCCCCAGCGTCCGTCGCCGCAAAAAGAGCGAGGCTGCACGCAAGAACAAGAACAAGAGATATTACTAATATCCAATAAAAAATCCTGCACCGTAAGGTGCAGGATTTTTTTATTCTTCAATTATCCAGGGCAACTCAACCGTTGCAAATTCATGTCCCACCTCGGGGAGGAACTTTTCAAGAATATCAGCGGTTTTTATTTTCAGAGTTGAGCTGTTAATGCAGGGATGACAGCCTATATGTTCGTCCTTCAGAAGGTCGGAGTCAATGACAAGATGTACCTTGCCGCCGTCGTTCATAAGTCCGAGAACGCTGACGGAGCCGGGAGTGATGTCGAGATACTGCTCCATGTGTTCGGGGGATGCAAAGGACAGCCGCGCGGTGTTAATCTGCTTTGACAGCAGCTTTGTCTTAAAGGGCTTGTCACCGGGCATGAGGAGAAGATAAAACTCCGTCTGCTGGCGGTTTGTGAGGAAAAGATTTTTGCAGATGTCAGCGCCAAGCACCTTTTCCACCTCGTGACACATCTCGATGGTGTCCGCAAAGGCATGGTCAACTCGGAAATATTCAATTCCCAGCCTGTCAAGCAGGTCATAGCAGCGGACTTCTTTGTGAAGTCTTTGTTCGGAATTTTCGGGTCTGCCCGTAAAAAGTTCGGAAATGTTCATGTGTTACCTCTTGTTTGAGGGAAGCCATATTTTCATCTTTTCGGCTTCCTTAATAAGCTCATCGCGGAAATCGGGATGGGCAAGATTTATGAGCATGTCAGCACGCTCCCAGGTGGTTCTGCCTGCAAGATTTGCAACGCCGTATTCCGTGGCAATGTAGAATGCCTGACTGCGGGGAGTTGTGACAATGTCGCCGTTAAAGGTGGGAACAATGCGGCTGTGAAGCGCACCGTTTCTGTCGCTGTAGGTGCTTGTCATGCAGATGAACGCCTTGCCGCCCTTTGACATGGATGCACCGGTTACAAAGTCAAGCTGACCGCCGGTGCCGCTAATCTGTCGTGTACCTGCGCTTTCGGAGCAAATCTGACCGAAGAGGTCGGCGGAGATGCAGGCGTTGATGGAAATCATGTTCTCGTGCTGTGATATGACATAGGGGTCGTTGACATAGGAAAGGGGAGCGCCCATAATGTCGGGATTCTCGTTCAGCCATTGGTTGAACTCGTGGCTTCCGATGGCGATGCCGAGAACTCCCTTGCCGTGGTTAATGCTCTTGCGGGCATTTGTGAGCTTTCCTGCCTTGAACATGGCATAGTAGCCGTCGGAGCAAAGCTCCGTGTGCATGCCCAAATCCTTAAGGTCGGATTTGGCAATAAGCTCGCCCAAGGCATTGGGCATTCCGCCGATACCCAGCTGCACGGTTGCCCCGTCACAGATGTGGGGCAGAATGTGGCTTGCAATCATAACATCGGTTTCCGTGGGCTTGGGGCTGGGCATCTCAAAAAGGGGAGGGTCGCCGCTTTCAACGATGAAATCGACTTTGGAAATGTGAATTCTCACATCCTCTGTGCCGTAAATCTTGGGCATGTTGCGGTTGACCTCAACGATTACAAACTCACAGTTGTCCGCAATGCACTTGGAAAGACCGAGAGAGGAGCCGAAGTAGAAATAACCCTCCTCGTCCATATCGGAAACGGTCACCATGCAGATGTTTGAAGTGAGAAAATTCTTGTAATACCAAGCTAAATTGCGGAAAATCATGGGCTCAAAGAAGGCACGGCCCTTGTCGCAAAGCTTCCTTTCATAGCCAGAGCAATGCCAAGTGTTGTATACAAAATGCTCCATTTCGGGGTCGCATTCCACAACCTGAACGGGCCCGAATATGAGGTCACCGCGTATTTTGACATTGTGCAGTTCATCCCTGCGGCGGCTAAGCGCGGCATCAAGGGAAGGAGCAAAGCCCAGATTTGTGGTGTATTCAACCCAGTCACCGCTTTTAACGCATTGCACCGCCTCGTCAGCCGTGCGGAGCTTTTCTTTATATAAGGCTTTATAATCCATATTTGCCTCCGAAAAGAGATAGTAATTCATTATCTCACATTTTAACTCTCATGGCAACAAGCTTGTAAAAACAGCGGTTTGGTATTATAATTATTTTGGGTGATTATTGATGCAAAGGATAAAACTCTGCGATGCAAAATCGCTGGATATTGTCAAAACCTTTGAATGCGGACAGTGCTTCAGATGGAATTCCGATGAAAATGGAGTCTATCACGGCGTTGTGTCCGGCCATTACGCAGAGGTGGAGAATATAGACGGTGAAGTTTACATAACTTCCGATACTGAGGGAAAATTCTGGCAAAATTATTTTGATTTAGCCACGGATTATGAGGAAATCAGCGCTGCGTTTACCGGGGAATATCTTGAAGCCTGCCGTGAGTTCGGATACGGAATACGCATACTGCGTCAGGATTCCTGGGAGGCGCTCTGCTCCTTTATTATTTCGCAGTGCAACAACATAAGCCGTATAAAGGGAATCGTTGAAAAACTCTGTGAGAGCTTCGGTGAAGAGATAAAAGTCGGGGATACTGTGTATTATAGTTTCCCCACGGCGGAAAAGATGGCGCAGCTCACCATTGATGATTTAGCACCGCTTCGCGCCGGCTACCGCGCCGAATATATCATCATTGCCGCAAAGGCGGTTGCCGACGGAAGCCTTGACCTTGAGGCACTGAAGTCCGTGAATTATAAGGATGCCATAAAGAGCCTGCGAGGTCTTCGGGGCATCGGCGAAAAGGTGGCCAACTGCGTTGTGCTTTTCGGACTTGCACACATGGAGGCTTTTCCCGTTGATGTGTGGATGAAGCGGGCGCTTAAGGAAAACTTCCCCCGGAATTTCAATCCCGAATCGCTTGGGCCTTATGCAGGGCTTGCCCAGCAGTACATTTTTTATTATGCAAGGAGTATGGGAAAATGACATATAAGCTAATTGCAACTGATATGGACGGAACGGCCTTGACCGATGACAAGAGGCTTTCGCCCCGCACGATTGCCGCCATGGATAAGGCCATTGAGCAGGGAAAATATGTTGTGTTTTCAACGGGTAGAAGCATTAGCCTCATAAGACCGTATATCGACATGATAAAGGGGATGCGCTATGCAATCACCGCCAGCGGCGGCACGGTGATTGACCTTGAAACGGGAAAATTCCTGCTTCACAGGATGATTGACGCAGAGACCTCCAAGCGCATTATTGCTGCTTCAAACGGCTGCTATGTTTATCCCATTCTGTTCTATGAAAACGAAACCTACGGCAGCGGATGGTGCGTGGACAATCTTGAGGATTTCGGACTTCCTGCCTATGCCGAGATTTACCGTTCGTATATGAATGTTGTGGACGATTCCATGAACTATTTCATGGAGCATCCCGCGGAGCTGGAAAAGTTCAATCTTTTCTTCGGCAACGACTACGAGGCGGATGAGGTTTTTGAGAAAATCAAGAACCTTCCCGTGACCTTCACCACTCATAATTCACGGTCGCTTGAAATAAATGCAGTTGGTGTCAACAAGGCCGAGGGACTAAGACTTCTCTGCGAGCGACTGGGTATTGATATGTCCGAGGTCATAGCCGTAGGCGATGCGGAAAATGACGAGGAAATGATAGCCTGCGCAGGCCTCAAGGTGGCCATGGCAAACGGCAGCGACAGGGTAAAAGCTCTTGCTGATGTCATTGCAGACACAAACGAAAACGACGGTGTGGCGAAGATAATAGAGCAATATTTGCTTGATTAGGGCGCGTTGTTGTAGTATAATAAACTGATTAAATATTTATTTTATAAGGTTAGGAGGAAGTTTCTGTGGATGAAAAGATTTTACAGCTGAAAAAGTGGATTGACGAGAGCGACAATGTTGTGTTTTTCGGCGGTGCAGGAGTGTCCACGGAAAGCGGTATTCCCGATTTTCACAGTGTTGACGGTCTGTATAATCAGAAGTGGAAATATCCTCCCGAGACTATATTGAGCCATACCTTCTTCACCCGTTACCCCGAGGAGTATTACCGTTTCCACCGCGAAAAGCTGGTGATTGACGGGGTTAAGCCCAATGCCGCCCACCTCAAGCTTGCGGAGCTTGAGCAGAAGGGAAAGCTCCGGGCTGTTGTAACCCAGAATATTGACGGCCTGCATCAGGCAGCAGGCAGCAAGAAGGTGTTAGAGCTTCACGGAAGCATTCTCCGAAGCTACTGCTCCACCTGCGGCTGCCCTTATCCCGCGGATAAAATGAACCACGGTGAGGGTGTGCCTAAATGCCGCTGCGGCGGCGTAATCCGCCCCGACATTGTGCTTTATGAGGAGCCTTTGGATGACAAAATCATGTATGAGGCCATTGACTATATCAGAAATGCCGAGGTGCTTATTATCGGCGGTACATCTTTGAATGTATATCCTGCCGCCGGTCTCATTAATTATTACCGCGGAAATAAGCTTGTGCTGGTGAATCTCAGTGCAACTCCCTATGACAGCGAGGCAGACCTCGTAATTAACGAAAAAATCGGAAAGGTGTTCAGCCAGCTTTGAGCAGAATTGATGTGTTGGGTGTCGGCTTTGACACGCTGACAAGAAATGATACAATTGAATTGGCGAAAAGGCTTATTGACGAACATTCCTCCGCATATATGGTGACGCCAAATCCTGAAATCGTCATGCAGACATGGGAAAGTGAGGAGGTCTGCGCCGCCGTAAACGGTGCAAACCTTGTTATCCCCGACGGTATAGGTGTTGTTAAGGCATCAAAGCTTCTGGGAACACCGCTGAAGGAGCGTCTGCCGGGAATTGAGATCGCAGCCGAGATACTGAAGTACATCGCCGAAAGCGGCAAATCCGCATTCCTGCTGGGTGCAAAGCCCGGCGTGGCTGAAATGGCCGCGGAGCAGATGAAAAAGGACTTCCCGGGAATTAACATATGCGGCATGAACGACGGCTATTTTAAGGACGACGGCCCTGTTGTGGAGAAGATAAATGCCGCAAAGCCGGATTTCCTGTTAGTGTGCCTGGGAGCACCGAAGCAGGAGCTGTGGATGGCGAAGAACAGAGCCGTGCTCGATGTGGGACTTATGGCGGGACTTGGCGGAACGCTGGATGTCTTTGCGGGTACCGTTCAGCGCGCCCCGGAATTCTGGCAAAAGCTGAATCTTGAGTGGTTCTACCGCTGCCTGAAGGAGCCTGTGCGCTTTAAGAGAATATATAAACTGCCGCTTTTCCTTGTAAAAGCGATGGGAAAGAGATTGAGGAAGATTTTCAATGGGAAATAAGGGTAAGCTCATAGTAATAGAGGGCATAGACGGAAGCGGCAAGTCTGCCCACTACCGCCGTATATGCGAGCATCTCGAAGAGGACGGCATCGCCTATAATCATATAGTTTTTCCCCGTTACGATAAGGAAAGCTCGGCGCTTATCCGTATGTATCTGGGCGGCGAATTCGGTGCCAATCCTGCGGATGTAAATGCCTACGCCGCATCCACCTTCTATGCGGTGGACCGCTTTGCGGCGTACCGCACGGACTGGGGCGAAACCTATAAGCAGGGCGGATTCATTCTGTCGGACAGATATACGACCTCCAACGCCGTGCATCAGGGTGCGAAGCTCCCCGATGAGGAGCTTGAAAAGTTCTTCCGGTGGCTTTATGACCTTGAATATGTGAAGATGGAACTTCCGAAGCCTGACCTCGTCATATACCTTGATGTTGATATCGAGACATCCCTTGCCCGTATGCAGCACCGACAGGAAAAGACCAATACCGAAGCGGATATACATGAAAAAGATATAGCATATTTGAAAAACTGCCTCCGCGTTGCTGACAGAGCTGCGGATTACTACGGATGGACACGCATTCCGTTTTTGAAAGACGGGCAGGAGAGAAGTATAGCGGAAAAGCATGAGGAAATTTATAAAATCATAAGGGAAGCGTTGTAATGCGTGAAGCTAAAAGGATGCTGCGAAGCGCCGTAAAAGCGAAGATTAATGAATTACCCGAGAGCTATATTTGTGAAAGTAATTCGAAGATAAGGGAAAAATTCCTTGCTTCAGAGGAATACAAAAGCTCCAACTGCATTTTTGCCTATTATTCCGTGGGCAGGGAAGTTGACACACGGGAGATTATTCTGCGCGCCCTGCAGGACGGAAAGCGGGTAGCGCTTCCCGTGAGCCTTGCGGCAGGCAAGATGATTTTTCGAGAAATACACGACCTTGACCATATGAAACCGGGCCTCTACGGAATACCCGAGCCGGATTTAAGCTGCCGCCATATAGAATGCGGTGACGGCGATCTGATTATAGTGCCTGCCTTGAGCTGTGATTCCCGTGGCAACCGCCTCGGACGGGGAGCAGGCTACTATGACCGATTCCTTGAGAACCACAACTGCGTAAGCGTCTGCCTTATCAGAAGCCGGCAGATGAATGACAATATTCCCACGGATAAATATGACCGCAGGGTGCAGATTGTCATAAACGAAAAATAGAGCAAACAGCTTTAGCCGTCTTATGGAAGCATAAATGATAAAACGAGGCTCCCGAAGGAACCCCGTATGACTTAATTCAGTTTCATCGAATCAGTTGCAGCCACAGCCACAGCCGCAGCCGTTGTTGTCGTTTCCGCAGCCGCAGCCGTTGTTGCCGCATCCGAAGAAAATGATGAGAAGAATAATTATTACCCAAATGCAGTTGTTATTGTTATTGCAGAACATAGTCTAAACCTTTCCCCGCGCAATGTATTTCGCTGACTCCGGCAATGCGCGTAGTGCCGGATAGAGCGACCTTAGCTTAATAACAAACGCCGGTAAATCCGCGTCTGTGATATAATATGCCGCTTGCAAAACAGTGGTTACACCCCCGCCTTGTAAAGGAGAAACCCATGGCAGAAGAAATAAATTTTGATGAAATATTTGAAAACAAAGGCAAAGAGCCGGTTATGATCCCTGAAGATGATCAGAGCGAGGCTCCCTCTGATGTAATACCCGAGAATGTGCCGCAGACCGAGGAAATTGAGCCTGCCGCCGATGAATTCTTTGAGGTTCAGCACAGCGAATATAATGAGTCTGTCAGAAGAGCGTCTGCAGAGAGAGCTGATAAACCCATCCAAGCGGAAAACCGTATGCCTAAAGCTGAAAAGAAGGTGTTTCCGGTGAAAAATCAGGCAATCCAGTCCGAAAAACGGGCAGTTCCCACGAAAAAGCTGCCGCCTGAAAAGGAAAAGCGTAAGGGCAGCGGCCTTATGTATTTCCTTTTTGTGATCAGCGTCAGTATAATTCTGACCTGCCTTGCATGGATGGCAGCCAGCGATGTCCTTGGCTTTAACGGCTCCGATGAGGAGGTTCCCGTTACTCTGTCAAAGAGCAGCTTTACCGAGAAAACCGTAAAGGTAACTGACAGCCAGGGCAACGAAAAGACAGAAAAGCAGCTGATTCCCGATATCGGCTATGTTGCCGACCAGCTTAAGGATGCGGGTGTCATCAGATATAAGTGGCTGTTCAGACTTTTCTGCAACTTCACCAGTGCCTCCGATAATTTAAGTCCGGGCACATATGTGCTCCGCGACGCCTATGACTACCGCGCTCTGCTTATGAAGATGCAGTCAGGCTCCAGCTCTGCTGTTACCATTAAGATAACCTTCCCCGAAGGCTACAGTATGGATCAGATGTTCCGCTTGCTCGAGGAGCAGGAGGTCTGCGATTATGCCGACCTTATGGATGCCGCCGCCAACGGCACCTTCAATTATGCCTTCCTTGAAGGCGTGGAGAAGGGCGACGCAAGCCGTCTTGAAGGCTACCTGTTCCCGGATACCTATGAGTTCTACAAATATATGCCTGCTGCCAGCGTAATCAATAAGTTCCTTGAGGGCTTCCACTATAAGCTCACTGCGGAAATGCTTGATTGGCAGGCCGCCAGCGGCTACTCATGGGATGAGATTGTAACCGTTGCGTCTATGATAGAGAAGGAGGCCGCCAACGACTCCGAGCGATACCTCATTGCGTCTGTCATCTATAACCGCCTTAATAAAGGCTGGCCTCTGCAGATAGACTCCACAACCCTGTATGAGTACCCCGACCACAAGGGCGCACCCACTGCGGAAATGCTTGCAAAGGACAGTCCCTATAATACCCGAATCAATACGGGCCTGCCTCCCACGGCAATTTGCAATCCCGGCATTGTTTCCATCAAAGCAGCCCTTGACCCCAGTGAAACCGACTATATGTTCTACGCACTTGATGCAGCAACCGGCGAGCATCATTTCTTCAAAACTGCTGACGAATTCGATGCCTTTGTTGCAACGCAGAATTATTGACAATGATAAAATATAAACCGGAACTTTTAGCACCCGCCGGAGATATGGAGCGCCTGACCATGGCGCTCCATTACGGCGCTGACGCGGTGTATCTTGCCGGAACACAGTTCGGCATGAGAGCAGCCGCAGGAAATTTTAATAGTGATGAGCTTCGCACAGCCGTGAAGCTTGCCCATGAAAAGGGCGCGAAGGTGCATATGACCTGCAATACGCTTCCGAGAGAGAATGAGCTTAAGGCTCTGCCTGCATTCCTTGAGGATGCCCAGGATGCCGGTATTGACGCCTTCATTATCGCGGATTTGGGAGTTATGGATGCCGCCGCAAGGTATGCGCCGAATGTGGCGCGCCACGTGAGCACACAGCTTGGCGTAATAAACAGCGCAACGGCGAATGTGCTGTATAACATGGGTGCCGAGCGCGTGGTGCTTGCCCGCGAAACTCCCATGGCCGATATTTTCGAAATCCGGGCAAATACACCCAAGGGGCTTGAAATTGAAGCTTTTGTCCATGGCGCAATGTGCGTTTCCTTTTCGGGAAGATGCCTGCTGTCAAACTATCTGACGGGCCGCGACGCAAACCGAGGTGCCTGCGCACAGCCCTGCCGCTGGAAGTATCATCTGGTGGAGGAGAAGCGCCCGGGTGAGTATTTTGAAATCACCGAGGACAAGGGTACACACATTATGAACTCCCGGGATATGTGCATGATTGAGCATATTCCAGAGCTTATAGACGCAGGTGTGTCCAGCTTCAAGATAGAGGGCAGAATGAAATCCGCATACTATGCCGCCGCTGTTACCAATGCCTACCGCCATGCCATTGACTATGCCGTCAAGGGCGAGGCCATTCCTCAGGTGTGGCTGGACGAGGTGAACAAGGTGAGCCACCGACCCTACTGCACGGGCTTTTACTACGGTGACCCGGGACAGTATTACAAGGATGCTACATACTTCACCGAGGCCGATGTGTGTGCCGTGGTTGAAGAATGTGACGAAAGCGGATATGCAGTCCTGACACAAAGAAACCGCTTCTGTGTAGGCGACACAGTGGAGCTTATGACAAATGACGGTGAGCCTGTGGCCTTTACCGTTTCGGAAATGGTGAACGAGGCAGGGGAGAGCATTAATGCAACGCCCCATGCCATGATGCGCTTTAAGATGCAGCTGCCCCGAGCCTGCAGCAGACTTTCCGTACTCAGAAGACTTAAATGATTTAGGAGATAGATATGAAAGCATACGGACTCAATGAATTAAGAGAACTGTTCCTGAGCTTTTTTGAGAGCAAGGAGCATAAGCGTCTGCCCAGTTTTTCGCTGGTGCCGCAGAACGATAAATCCATACTGCTCATCAATGCGGGCATGACACCCATGAAGCCCTATTTCAAGGGCGAGCAGGTTCCTCCCTCCAAGCGCGTCTGCACCTGCCAGAAGTGCATCCGTACCGGCGATATTGACAATGTAGGCCATACCGCACGACACGGTACCTATTTTGAGATGCTGGGCAACTTTTCTTTCGGCGATTACTTCAAGCATGAGGCAATTGCCTGGTCCTGGGAGTTTTTGACCTCCGAGGAATGGGTAGGCCTTGATCCCAACCGTCTGTATCCCTCCGTATATCTCGAGGATGACGAGGCGTGGAATATCTGGCATGATGAAATCGGTATTCCCGCAGAAAGAATTTTCCGCTTCGGCAAGGGCGATAATTTCTGGGAGCATGGTGCAGGCCCCTGCGGTCCCTGCTCCGAGATTTACTATGACCGCGGCGAGGAGTACGGCTGCGGCAGCCCCGACTGCACTGTTGGCTGTGACTGCGATCGCTACATGGAGGTCTGGAACAATGTTTTCTCCCAGTTCGACAATGACGGCGCAGGCAACTATACCGAGCTCGTGCAAAAGAATATCGACACGGGCATGGGCCTTGAGCGTCTTGCCGTTGTATGCCAGGGTGTAAATTCTCTGTTTGACGTTGACACTGTTATGAACATCACCAACAAGGTGTCTGAGATAACCAATGCCCACTACGGCGAAAGCGACAAGCGAGATGTTTCTCTCCGCGTTATAACCGACCATATCCGCAGTGCAACCTTCATGATTTGCGACGGCATCCTGCCCTCAAATGAAGGCCGCGGCTATGTTCTCCGCCGCTTGCTGCGCCGTGCCGCACGCCACGGCAAGCTGCTGGGCGTAAACGAGCCCTTCCTCTATGAGGTTATCGACACTGTCGTTCACGAGAATGAGTGTCAGTATCCCGAGCTTCGCGAGAAGCAGGAATACATTACCCGCGTTGTAAAGAGCGAGGAAGAAAGCTTTGCCAAGACCATCGACGCAGGTATGCAGATTTTCGCTTCTCTGCTTGCCGAGCATAAGGCAAAGGGTGAGAGCGTTTTCTCCGGTGCAGACGCATTTAAGCTCTATGACACCTACGGCTTCCCCATTGACCTCACCGCGGAAATGGCCTCCGATGAGGGCATGAGCCTTGACAGTGATGAGTTTAACCGCCTCATGCAGGAGCAGAAGACCCGCGCCCGCGAGGCAAGAAAGGCTCTGGGCGATCTGGGTTGGGAAGGCATCGACTTCGGTCTTGATGCAACCCCCACCGAGTTCACAGGCTATGATAAGACCACCGACACCGCAACTGTGCTTGCAATTGTCAGCGGCGAGGAGCTCACCTCCGAAATCACCGCAGGCAGCGAGGGTATCATTGTTCTTGACAAAACTCCCTTCTATGCCGAAATGGGCGGACAGGCTGCGGACTTCGGTACCATAGGCTTCAGCGAAGAGGACATTGAAAAGGGCGAGCTGACCAAGTTCGTCGTCACCAATGTCAAAAAGGACAAGGGTAATAAGTACCTGCACTACGGCAAGCTGGTTTCCGGCGCAATAAATGTAGGCGAAAAGGTTGTGGCAAGCATTGATGTTGACCGCCGCAAGGCAATTTCCCGTGCCCACTCCGCAACCCATCTGCTCCAGAGCGCTCTCCGTCAGGTGCTGGGTGACCATGTGCATCAGGCAGGCTCTCTTGTTGAGCCCGACAGACTCCGCTTTGACTTTACTCACTTTAACGCACTTACTGCGGAAGAAATCAATGCGGTTGAGAATGCGGTAATCACCGCAATCTTTGACGGCGTAGATGTTTCCGTTAAGGAAATGGGCGTTGATGAGGCAAAAAACAGCGGCGCAACCGCACTCTTCGGTGAAAAATACGGTGATGTTGTCCGCGTTGTCTCCATGGGAGATTACAGCGTTGAGCTCTGCGGCGGCACTCACCTTGACAATACCGCAAAGGTCTCCGCCTTCCGCATTATCAGCGAAAGCTCCGTTGCCAGCGGCGTAAGAAGAATTGAAGCCGTAACGGGAAAGGAATTCATAAAGATTGCAAGCGAGGCAAGCCTTAAGCTCCAGCAGGCTGCAGATGTTCTCAAGACCAGACCCAACGAGCTGGTTGCCCGCGCAGAGGCTGTTGTGGCAGAGATGCGTGAGCTGCGCCAGACTATTGATAAGATGAAGGCCAAGGCAATCCTCGGCGAGGCAGAGCAGTTCCTCAAGGATGCCAAGGACATTAACGGTCTCAAGGTCATCACCCTTTCCATTGAGGGTATCGCCGCTGAGGATATGCGCAAGCTGGGCGACTTCCTCCGTGACAAGGAGGAAAAGGTCGTGGCACTTATCGCAGGCGTGAATGAGGGCAAGATTACCTTCCTGGCCTCCTGCGGTAAGGAAGCTGTAACAAAGGGCGTCAAGGCAGGCGACATTATCAAGACCGCGGCACCTATCTGCGGCGGTAAGGGCGGCGGCAAGCCCGATTCCGCAATGGGCGGCGGCTCCGATGTAAGCAAACTTCCCGAGGCTCTTGCTGCCGTTGAGAGCTTTGTGGCATCAAAATAAAAGGAGATTTTCAATGAACGACTGTCTGTTTTGCAAAATAATTGCAGGTGAAATTCCCTCCGCAAAGGTTTACGAGGATGAGTTCGTTTTCGCCTTCCGCGACATCAACCCCCAGGCACCTGTTCATGTCCTGGTGCTTCCCAAGCAGCATATCTGCTGCGCTGATAAGATTGATGAGTCCAACTCCATGCTGGTGGCAAAGTGCTTTGAAGCCATTGCAAAGATTGCAAAGGCCGAAGGCCTTGTAAACGGCTACCGCGTAGTTAATAACTGCGGTGAGGACGGCGGACAGACCGTTAAGCATCTTCACTTCCACATTCTGGGCGGAGAAAAGCTCAACGACAAAATGGCATAAGTTAGATAAATTAATAAAAAGCAGAAAGCCCGTGCTTTCTGCTTTTTTAATAGGGGAATGGATATGAGAGGAGTGCGAAAGCTTGCCGCGGTATGCGTTGGATTTTCCGCGGCGGTGTTTGCCGCGCACTATCTGCTGAGTCCGGATATGCTGATTTCCGCGGCGGCTGTCTGCGCTGCCATGGGGATACTGGGCTTTGCGTTCAGAAAAAACACCCGTCTTCGCATAGTGCTGCTGTTTTTTGCGGCGGCTGTGGGTTTTCTGGGTTATAAATACAATGTAGATACCTTCCTTGCCCCTTGCGAGGAAATGGCGGACAGGGAAGTGACCCTCAATGCCGTTGTTACAGCCTATCCCGAGGAAAGAAAAAGCTGCACATTGCTGTATGTGCGCTTTTGCGACGATGCCTTGCCCAAAACCGACGGAGTTTTGTTTGATTACTCCGGAAGTGCGGCCTCACTTTGCCCGGGAGATGAGATACGCGTTGATGTAAAGCTGCGTTCGGCCCAGACAAGATACGGCGAGGAAACGGACATCAATATTTCAAAGGGACTTTGCGCTGTTGGCTATATTAACGGTGAGTGCAGGGTGACAGACCATAAAAATGTGAGCTTGATGTACTTGCCGAAGCAGATAGGCCATGCTCTGGGCGAAAAAATACGGGAGATTTTTCCCGAAAGCTCCGAGGGATTCATGCTTGCCCTTTTGACAGGAGACAGAACCGATTATTACGGAGACGGCAAGCTGAGCAGCTCCATGAGCACAGCGGGACTTGCCCATGTGGTTGCCGTTTCGGGAATGCATGTGGCCTTCCTTGTGGGCTTTCTCATGGCGGCCATGGGACGAAACCGACGCTCTGCACTTATGAGCATTGCTCTTGTATGGGCGTTTGTGATCATGGTAGGCGCGCCGCCGTCATCCGTGCGTGCGGCGGTGATGCAGACTATGCTGTTAGCGGCATATCTGTTCCGTCGTGAGTATGACAATATAACCGTCTTGTCCTTTGCCATGGCGGTCATACTTGCCCTTAATCCCTTTGCCTGCGGCAGCATCAGCTTTCAGCTTTCCTTCGGTGCTATGGCAGGCATAATGCTGTTTACCCAGCCGCTTTATGTTTGGCTTGTGGAAAAGGTACTTGTTGTTCGGGGAAGGCTGCGCAGGCTGTGGGACTATCTTGCAGGTGTGCTTGCAAGCTCCGTAGCTGCAACGGTGTTCACTGTTCCGCTGATTGCGGCACATTTCGGCTATGTTTCCGTGCTTTCGCCCTTGGCGAATATTCTCTGCCTGTGGTGCATTTCTCTGCTTTTCTGCGGCGGATATGTCATATGCGCCATTGGCTATATTGTTCCTGCTGTGGCAAAAATCCTGGCGTGGATAATATCGTATCTTGTACAATATATAGCTTTGGTGGTAAAATGGATAGCAGATATTCCGTTTTCCGCCGTATATGTTGAAAATAAGCTGACGGTGCTGTGGCTTGCAGCAAGCTATGCTGCCTTTGCGGCGTTTCTGCTGCTTAAGCGTAAGCATAAAATCAGCGCGCTGATTCCCATAGGCGTAACGGTGCTGGGCTTTGCGGCACTCATAATATCCCTGCGGATTTCCGCAGCGAATGACCCGGGAACCATAAGCATTATGGATGTGGGCAGTGGCCAGTGCATTGCCATAACATCGGGGAATAATGCCGTTGCAGTGGATTGCGGCCGGGGAAGTATTTCGGAAAACCCCGGTGATATGCTGTCAAGCTATCTCCATGCTAACGGCAGAAGCTATGTGGATGCTGTTGTGCTGACGCATTTGCACAAGGACCATGCCAACGGCGTTTGCAAGCTCTTAAACTCAATAGAAGTTGGAATGCTGATACTTCCCTCGGAGGCAGATGAGGAAAACGGACTTCTTGAGGAGATATTGGCGGCGGCTGATGAGAATAATGTAAGCGTGGCTTTCATAGACCGTGACTGCTCGTATTGCTTCGGTGAAATTTCTCTTGAGCTGTATGCCCTTGAAGCCAACAGCGGAGCATTGATGCTGACTGCGGACATAGGCGATTATACTATGCTTGTGGCAGGAGATGCGGAGAAGAAGGCAGAGCTTGAGCTCGCAGAAAGAGAAGATCTGTCCGAAACCGATCTGCTGGTGGTGGGACACCACGGCTCGAAGTATTCCAGCTGTGAGGAATTCCTGGATGAGGTTAATCCTGAAATTGCGGTGATTTCAGTGGGCTATAACAGCTACGGCCATCCCACACAGGAGGTTTTAGACAGGCTGGAGGAGACGGAAGCGGAAGTATACAGAACCGATTTGGACGGAAGATTTTTGTTGAGGTTAAAATAAATGGCAAAAGCGAAGAAAAGCAAGGATTTACCTAAGTTCATATATAACGATGAGGTACGAAAGCTGAATCAGCAGGGACCGGAGCGCCTGTACTTTGTGTGGGGACCCGAGGACTATCTCTCCGACCAGTTCGTAGGGGAGATACGAAAAATTTGTGTGCCGGACGGCATCGCGGATTTCAGCTACCACAAGTTCAATGAACGGGATTTTTCCGCCAGAGCACTTGCGGATGCCATTGATTCCGTGCCTTTTCTCACAGAGAGGACCATGGTTGAGGTGCGCGGCCTTGACTTAAATAAGCTCACCGAGGATGAGGTTGAGGACATTGCAGCCGCCATAAAGGATATTCCCGATTACTGCACCGTGGTTTTTGTTGAGCCGTCGGAGTTTGAGCCCGACAAGAGAAAGAAGATATATAAAAAGTTCACCAAAAACTGCTGTGAGCTGTATGTGAACGCCCAGCCTGCGGATGCTCTTGTGAACTGGGTAGGAAGAAGATTTGCCGCCGAGGGAAAGCGCATTGAAACAAATGCCATCCAGCGTCTGATTTTTGTTTCCGGCAATCTTATGAATATGCTCATACCCGAGATTGAGAAAATTGCAGGCTATGCAAAGAGTGAAATCGTCACCGTAGAGGATGTGGACGCAGTTGCCCATCATATTCCCGAGGCGGTCGTGTTTCAGATGGTTGAATGTCTCGGCAACGGCGAAACGGGTAAGGCCATGTTTTATCTTGACGAGCTCTTGGGCAATAAGGACTGCGATGTAAACTATGTAGTCGCAATTCTCGGTCTGCAGATGAGAAAGGTTTATGCCGCAAAAATGGCCATCGAGTGTGGCGGCGGTAAGGAATATCTCATGAAAAACTTCGGAATTCCTTATGAGAGCTATGCCAACAACTATATGAATGCGGCAAGACGATATTCCGTAAACCAGCTCAAGCGTGCTGTGGAGCTCTGCGCGGAGACGGATTATAAGCTGAAAAGCTCCGGCATATCCGAAAAGGAGCTTGTGAAGGAATGCGTAATGCGCATAGCCATAGGTGAGGGTAATGTATAAGGTGTCCGAAGTAATAGTTGTTGAAGGCCGCTATGATAAGAATACCCTGTCGCAGATAGTGGATGCTACTATAATTGAAACCTCCGGCTTCGGAGTGTTTAATGACAGAGAAAAGCAAAAGCTGCTGCGCATGATGGCGGAAAAGCAGGGACTTATTGTGTTCACCGACTCTGACGGAGCGGGCTTTGTAATACGCAATTTTATTAAGGGATGTGTTCCCAAAGAGCAGCTGAAGCACGCCTATATTCCCGATGTTGAGGGTAAGGAGCGCCGCAAAACGAAGGCATCCAAGGAGGGAAAGCTGGGCGTTGAGGGTATGAGCCCCGAAATCATAATCAATGCCCTGCGCCGCGCAGGAGCAACAATTGAGGGAGAAGGGGCGCAGAAGTGCGCAAAAATCAGCAAGGCGGATATGTATGCAAAGGGCCTGTCGGGAAAGGCCGACAGCGCAGCAAAACGCCTTGAGCTGATAAAGAAGCTCGACCTGCCCGAAAAAATGAGCGCAGATGCGCTTTTGCAGGTTTTGAATGTGCTTATGACACGGGAAGAGTTTCTGAATATGTAAAAATATATAGCATTATCGGATATGTTGTGGTATAATAATCAGAACGAATACATTATGTGGAGGAATGACGGTGCTTGTCTGTCCCAACTGCGGTAAGCCCCTTGACAGAGCGGGAAACACATATAAATGCGCTCTTGGGCATAGCTTTGACATTGCTTCCTCCGGCTATTGCAATCTTCTCTGCGGCTCAAAGCCCGGAGAGTTTACGGGAGACAGCCGCGAAATGGTGGCCGCACGGAGAAAATTTCTCGACACGGGCGCATATGAAAAGCTCCGTGACGCGGTGTGCGAAAGAGTAAGGGAGCTTGCTCCCCACACGGCGGTTGATGCCGGCTGCGGCGAGGGCTACTATACACGTGAGGCGGCAAAATTCGTTTCCGATAAAATCATCGGAATTGATATTGCCAAAAGCGCCACCCAGTATGCGGCAAAGCGGGACAGCAAAACCGTCTATGTTACCGCAAGCGCATATCATATGCCCGTTGCGGAAAAAAGTGCTGACCTGGTGCTTTCACTGTTTGCACCGACTCCGGCAGGAGAGTTTTCAAGAGTGCTTAGGGACGACGGCCATGTGCTTACGGTTGTCCCGGGAAATGAGCATCTTTGGGAGCTTAAAGAGGCCATATATGATGAGCCGTATTTAAACCGTGAGGATAAGCATTCCCTTGAGGGCTTTTCACTGTGCGACAGGAGAAAGCTAACATATACAGCGGAAATATCGGGGAATGATAATATAATAGCGCTGTTTTCCATGACACCGTATATTCACAGAACGTCTAAAGAGGGAATGGACCGCCTTGAAAGGCTTGAGAAAATCAATCTCACCCTGTCTTTTCTTCTTCTGACATATATAAAAGAAAAAATTGAGCATTTGGAGGAATAATCTATGAAATGCCCGTTTTGCGGTTTCCTTGAAAGCAAGGTAATTGACTCCCGTCCCGCTGAAGAGGGAACAACCATCCGCCGCCGCAGAGAATGCCTTGCCTGCCAGAAGCGCTTCACCACCTATGAGACTATCGAGCATATGCCTCTGGTCGTCGTAAAGCGTGACGGCGCCCGTCAGACCTTCGACAGAGCAAAGATCATAAACGGCGTCGCCCGTGCCTGTGATAAGCGTCCTGTTGCCTATGACCAGTTTGAACGCATTGCAGACGAAATCGAGCAGGAGCTCCAGAGCAATCTTGAGCGCGAGGTCAGCACCGTTGACATCGGTGAGATGGTCATGAAGCGTCTGAAGGATGTAGACGAGGTCGCCTATGTCCGCTTTGCCTCCGTCTACCGCAGCTTCAAGGATATTAACACCTTCATGGAAGAACTCTCCAAGCTCCTCAGCGACAAATAATCAGAATATACTGCCGAAGCGGATATGCTCCATGGTGCGTATGGACTCAAGGTGTGCCATGAGCTGTCCGTAAGCTCCTTCGCAGGCGCCTGCTTCTTCCTCGTATATTGTTGATTTGAGATTGAAAAACGCATCGGTAACGGAGTCTATCTCCGAATGCCTGATGAATATATGAGTATAACCGTCAAGGGACAGCCAATGCTCCGCGGCGGTGTCGAGCTGCGACTTTGCATTGTCAAAGTCGCCGTCTATTGCACTCTCCATGGCGGCTTTAACCTCATCCTCAAGACTATATACCATTTTGTCATTGCAGCTGATGTTTATCAGCGCCCCGGCAAATACAAGAAGCAACAGAATTGTTGCAATGATTTCCTTTATCATTCAGACTCCTTTGCCTGACAGAATATTGTTCCCGTTTCCGTCAGCGTGAATAGATAGATGTCCCGGGGCAGCTTGCCGCCTAACTGCTTGCTGAGCCATTTTTCATCCCTGCCCAGGAGGCGGAGATTGTTGCTGAGAATCCGCCCCTGATTTATGATGACATGGGGATAACCCGTGTCCGGAAGACTTATTCCCATGCTTTGCGCGGTGAGCGGCTGATAGTCGGCTTTGAGTATGATGTTCAGCTGACCGCCGGTTTCCAGTATGGCGTATTCCACCGTGGTAATGTCGTTTACGCTCTGACTGCGAAGCTCCTGCAGAAGCTCATCGGGGGTGAAACGGTTTTTGCGCATTTCGGGAATGCAGATTTTGCCGTCGGAAATAATGATGCTGGGCCTTCCGAAGATAAATCCACGAAGTCTAACGCTTTTTATGGACAGCCCGGAAATAATAACCTCAAGGCAGAATAGCACGGCAATGGGAATAAGACCGTTGAGAAGTGGAATACCTATGTCCTGAAGGGGACTTGCCGCTAAATCCGCTACAAGCGCCGCTACAATTAATTCGCTGATTTCCATTTCGCCAAGCTGACGCTTGCCAACAAGGCGCATGGAAACAAGTATCGTAAAATACAGAATAAGCGTTCTGATAATAATAATAGCCAGATAAATCGCCTCCGTGGGTAGCATTTCCCATAGGGAGCGAATTATTAGCCGAAGGGTAAAAATGAAAATCATAACTGACAGCAAAGAGAATATCACAAAGCTCGCAGCCGATAAAATCAGGGAGCTTGTAGCCGAAAAGCCAAATGCCGCCATTGCATTTGCGGCAGGCAACAGCTTCAGAGAGCTTTTTTCGGAGCTTGAGGGCGCCGACTTCAAGGATGTGGAGGCCTTCAGCGTCTGCGAATATATCGGCTCGGACAAGATAAGTCATGAATTGGAAGCGGAGCTTTATTCCAAAACGGGTATCACAAAAATCCATAAGCCCTGTGAGGAGGAGCCCGAAAAATACGATGAGGAAATTGCCGCCTGCGGCGGACTTGACCTTGTGGTTTTGGGCATCGGTCTCAACGGACACATAGGATTTAATGAGCCTGCAACTCCATATGATACAAAAACTCATGTACAGCAGCTTACGGATTCCACAAAGCGCATGAAGGCGGAGCTCTTCGACGGCGAGATGAATGTTCCCAATCGCGCGGTGACCATGGGACTCAAAACCATTTGCAGCGCAAAGAATGTAATTCTTGTGGCATTTGGCGAAGAAAAGGCTGAAATTGTTCATAAGCTCGTATACGGAAGAACAGAAACATATATACCTGCGGCAATGCTGCAGCTTCACATGAATATGCTGCTTTACCTTGACGGTGAGGCAGCCGCAAAACTCTGATAAAACAGGAGACTTAATTATGGGTAAATATTTCGGGACCGACGGTTTCCGCGGCGAGGCGAATGTAAACCTTACGGTTATGCACGCCTTTGAGATAGGCCGCTATCTTGGCTGGTATTACGGCAGAGAGCACAAGGCAAGAATTGTCATCGGCAAGGACACCCGACGCTCCAGCTATATGTTTGAATCCGCACTTTGCGCCGGCCTCACTGCCAGCGGTGCAGATGCATATCTGCTTCATGTAACCACCACTCCCAGCGTGGCATTTATTGCCCGTGCCGACGATTTTGACTGCGGCATCATGATTTCAGCATCCCACAATCCTTACTACGACAACGGCATTAAGCTCATTAACGGCCGCGGCGAAAAGATGGATGACGAAATGCTCAATGGCATTGAGGCGTATATTGATCGGGCAAATGCCGGTGAAAAGGATAGCCTACCCTACGCGACAAAGGAAAAAATCGGCCGTACCGTGGACTATGCCGCAGGCCGTAACCGCTACATAGGCTTCCTGATTTCTCTTGCAACCCGTTCCTATAAGGGTAAGAAGGTAGGCCTCGACTGTGCTAACGGCAGCACATGGATGATGGCAAAGAGCGTTTTTGATGCTCTCGGCGCCGATACATATGTCATTCACAATAACCCCGACGGCCTTAATATCAATGTTGACTGCGGCTCCACCCATATTGAACAGATTCAGAAGTTTGTAATCGAAAAGGGCCTTGATGTGGGCTTCGCCTTTGACGGTGATGCTGACCGCTGCCTTGCTGTTGACGACAAGGGCAATATTATTACCGGCGACCATATCCTGTATGTCTGCGGCAAATACATGAAGGACAGCGGAATCCTCGGCGATAAAAAGATTGTAACCACCGTTATGAGCAATATCGGTCTTTACAAGGCTCTTGATGAGCTGGGTATCGGCTATGAAAAGACTGCTGTCGGTGATAAATATGTTGCAGAGAATATGCGTGCAAACGGTCATATCCTCGGCGGCGAGCAGTCCGGCCACATTATTTTCGGACGCCTCGCAAACAGCGGTGACGGCATCCTTACCGCAATTAAGATTATGGAGGCCATGTGCGAGAGCAAGCAGCCTCTTTCCGTCCTTGCGGCACCCGTTGTCATGTATCCCCAGCTTCTGAAGAATGTGGTTGTTGACGATAAAGACGAAACCCTGAACTGCGATGAGGTCAAGACCGCTGTAGCAAAGATTGAAGCTGATCTGGGCGCCGATGGCCGCGTGCTTCTCCGCAAGAGTGGTACCGAGCCTGTCCTGCGCGTTATGGTTGAGGCCACAAGCCATGAAAAGTGTGAGGAATGCGTGGAGTATATCATAGCTGCCATGCGCGACTGCGGCAGACTAATAAAGGTGAAGTAAAATGTATAAGATCGAGGATTTGTTAGACCTTTCCAAAACCATAGCGGCACCGCTTTTTGAGGGTAAAACCTACCCTTGGGAGGTGCTGTCGGATATAAAGGACTTTATCATCGAGCTGGGAAATACTCTTCCCGAGGATGAGTATGAGAAGCGCGGTGAAAATGTATGGATTGCAAAGGATGCGACTGTGTTTTCCTCTGCCTATATCGGAAGCCCCTGTATTATAGACCACGGTGCGGAAATACGCCATTGTGCCTTTATCCGAGGCAGCGCAATCGTGGGCAAAAACTGCGTGGTTGGCAACTCCGTAGAGCTTAAAAATGTAGTGCTTTTTGACAGCGTTCAGACGCCTCACTATAACTATGTGGGCGACAGCATTTTGGGCTACAAGTCCCATATGGGTGCAGGCTCCATCACCTCCAATGTGAAGAGCGATAAGACTCTTGTTGTGGTAAAAAACGGCGACGAGCAGATTGAAACAGGCCGCAAGAAATTCGGCGCAATCCTCGGTGACAATGTTGAGGTAGGCTGCAACAGCGTGCTGAATCCCGGCACCGTGCTTGGCCGCAAGGCAAGCGTTTATCCCACAAGCTGTGTCCGAGGCGTAATCCCCGAAAACGGCATATTCAAGGATAAGGACAATATTGTAATAAGAAAGTAAAAAGAAGCCCATAGGGCTTCTTTTTTGTTAAACCATGCTTCTGTAATCCTCGCAGGCCTCAATGCTGTCAGGCGGGAAGAATTCCTCCACGGGGAAACGGATTCTGCTGAACATGGTGCAGGGGTCATCCTCCGCCGAGCCCACACATTCCTTGTCGGGCATACAGTAGTCATAGGCGGGGATGAGCAGCTGTGTGCTTCGCTCAAGGCGAATGATTGAAAACTGTCCTAAAGTTACGAGAAGCTGACGGGAATTTGAGCCGCTGCTCAGGTCATCGCGGAAGTATTGGCGGATGAAATCGGGGATGTCGTGCTGCTCGCCTGCAGGAGTGTGGCAGTTGATTTCCGCGATGCCCATGTGAAGAATAATGGGATTAACGGCATCGACGGTGGCAATGGGCATGTCGTCGTTGGATATATCCACATCATCTACCACGGAGGAATAGGTTTTTACTTTTCCTTCGCTGCCGAAGAGCATAACGCGCTTGTCAAAAATCGCAAGACCGCTTACGGGCTGATTACCGGGGAAGGTTTCACCGGTTACCTTATAGAAATAGGTGACATCCACGGTGTAGTAGCCACGGTTGAGGCTTATTTCCCTAACGGTTACATCACAGTGCAGAAGCTCGGCATTGCGTGCGCGGACGCTCAATGCGTTGTCTATGTAAGGCAGTGAACTCAAGGTTGGGAAAACAATAAGGTCTTCAATGCAGTCCTTGTCACGGCAGGAATCCATTATCTTTCTTGTATTGATGCAGACGGCCTCTTTTATGCAGTCGGCGTTGTCAACTGCACCCGGCACAACTCTGTCTGCCATAAGCATACCTCCCAAACTGTAATTGAAGCAAAACTTCAATACAGTTTATGCAGGGTAAGGAAAACTGTGAAAGAAAAATGATTTACAAGCGGGGAGGAATGTTATAAAATAATAAAGTTAAAAAGGAGTGATATTATGAATAAGAAAAGCGCAGCAATAATGTGGTGGCTCATTCTGATTGTTGAAGCTGCCGTACTTGTGGCAATGCTGCTGAATGACTTCGGAATTATCAGCACTAATACAAACCCGCTTACCTTAAGGGGAATTATATATCACTTACTGGCTGTTGTCCTGATTGTGATGTCAGCGGTTAATTTGAAAAAGCTCAAAAAATAATGCTTTACATCGAAAAGCATTAAGGGTATAATTTATAAATAATTTTCAGGAGAGTTGAAATGGAAGAAAGATTCGGATTCATCCACGAGAAGCTCGACATTAAAATACTGATTCTCTTCGTTCTGCGCCGACTGCCCGGTGTTGTTGACCGTGATGTGCTGGCTGACCTTGTGCAGTGCGACGGCGGCATCGGATATTTTGACTATTCCGACTGCCTGTATGAGCTTATTGCGGCAGGCCAGGTGGCTGAGGAAGATGACGGCTACCGCATCACCGAGAAGGGCGCCGAAAACGGGGAGACTGTGGAAAGCAGCCTGCCTTACTCCGTAAGAAAGAAAGCTGAAAAGCTGCTTGCCCCGGAGGCGGAGAGACTTCGCCGGCTGTCAATGCTAACTGCAGAGCACAAGCTGAAGGACGGTCTCTGCACGGTAACTCTTGCCATGGACGACGGCAAGGGCGAAATTCTCCGTGTTGAGCTGCTGTGCGCCGATGAGGAGCAGGCTGTGCGCATGGAAAAGAACTTCAAGCGCAATGCCGAGGCCATCTACGGCGACATGATTAATATGCTTGATAAGTAAGCATTAAACTCGTTTTTAATGCCCATCTTTTGATGGGCATTTATACTTTTAGGAAAGGGAAGAATAAAATGAAAGTTTCGATTCCGGAAGGATACAAGAGCATACTCAGCGTGTATGACACACAGAAAGCAATCAGCCTGCTTAAGCGTTTGTTTGAGGACAGACTCGGTGCGCTGTTAAATCTCTACCGCGTTTCCGCACCTCTGTTTGTAGAGTCCAATTCCGGCTTGAATGATAACCTCAACGGTTATGAGCGTCCCGTTTCCTTTGACATTCTGCGCTCTGACGCCACCGCACAGGTGGTTCAGTCTCTGGCAAAGTGGAAGCGCGTTGCCCTCAAGCGCTACGGCTTCTTCCCCGGTAAGGGACTTTACACAGATATGGATGCAATCCGTCGTGATGAGGATGAGCTGGACAATCTCCACTCCATCTATGTTGACCAGTGGGACTGGGAAAAGGTAATACTCCCCGAAAACCGCTGTGTTGACTATTTGAAGCTCACGGTTATGGACATAGTAAAGGCTGTATGCGATACGCAGGATACCATGCAGGCTATTTACCCCCAGCTTCAGTGCCTGGGCAAGTTAGAGCGCAAGGTTACTTTTGTCACCGCACAGGAGCTTGAGGACCTATACCCCGATATGACTGCAAAGGAACGGGAGAATACCTTTGTCAAGGAGCATAAGACCGTTTTCATCATGGGTATCGGCGGTGCGCTGAAATCCGGCAAGCCCCATGACGGAAGAGCTCCCGACTATGACGACTGGAGTCTCAACGGCGATATCATGTTCTGGTATGAGCCTCTGCAGTGCGCCATGGAGATTTCCTCCATGGGTATCCGCGTTGATATTGAGTCTCTTGACAGACAGCTCAAGCTTGCCGGCTGTGATGACAGACGGGAGCTGCCATATCATAAGATGCTCCTAAACGGCGAGCTGCCTCTGACTATCGGCGGCGGTATCGGCCAGTCCCGCGTTTCCATGCTGCTTCTCGGTAAAGCACATATAGGTGAGGTTCAGGCCTCTATCTGGGATAAGGAAACCATGGAGGTTTGCGAAAACGCAGGAGTAATGCTTTTGTAATAAAGGACATATAATTTGGCATGATGTTAATTGAACTTATAAAAACGCTGATTCTCGGCATGGTCGAGGGAATAACCGAATGGCTGCCCATATCCAGCACCGGCCATATGCTGCTTGTTGACGAATTTGTGCAGCTTGATGTCACACCTGAATTCAAGGAAATGTTCCTGTATGTAATTCAGCTTGGCGCGATTTTGGCGGTTGTAATTCTTTTCTGGGATAAGATGTGGCCCTTTAACTGCAAGGATAAATCGAAGCCCGTTGTGAAGAAGGAAACCTTTTCCTTGTGGTTTAAGGTCGTTGTGGCCTGCATTCCCGGTGCAATTGTGACATTGCTTTTTGACGATTATGTTGAGGCACATTTCCAGACCCCCACAGTAATTGCCATTGCACTTATCTTTTACGGCATTCTTTTCATCCTCATTGAAAATTGGAATAAAAAGCGCACACCCAAAACCCTTGAGCTTCAGGATATCACCTATAAGACTGCCTTTATCATCGGTATGTTTCAGGTGCTTTCCATCATTCCCGGCACCTCACGCTCCGGCTCCACAATCATCGGAGCGCTGACCATCGGAGTATCCCGTGTGGCCGCTGCGGAGTTTACCTTCTTCCTCGCGGTGCCCGTAATGATAGGAATGTCCCTAATCAAGATCGCAAAGTTTGTCATGGCTGGAACGGCAATCACCGGCGCGGAGATTGCAATACTCGCAGTCGGCTGTGTTGTTGCTTTTGCGGTTTCGGTCTTTGTAATCAAGTTCCTCATGAGCTATATAAAGAAAAAGGACTTCAAGGTATTCGGATGGTACAGAATCATCCTCGGCGCGGTTGTACTGCTGTACTTCCTTGTAATCAAATAATAAAAGCAAAAGCACTTGCATCGGCAAGTGCTTTTGACATCTGACAGGGATGTAGGGCGAGATTTTTATTCCTTTCGCAAGAATTGAGCGAAGCGGATAATATGCAAAGCTCCATAAATAAAGCTCCACCAAAGGTGGAGCTTTATTTATGGAGCGGGTGAGGGGAATCGAACCCCCGTATTCAGCTTGGGAAGCTGATGTTCTGCCATTGAACTACACCCGCAGAATAAATGTATTATATCACAAAATCGGCGCATAATCAAGGGAAATGCGTATTGCCCGCAAATGCCGTTTATGGTATCATATCCTCTGTTAATGACTCTTGAGAGGTAATCATGGGAATTCGTAAATATATAGGAACAAAAAAATTCTATAAGATGGTGCTGGCGATTGCCGTACCCATTATGATTCAGAACGGCATATCCCAGTTTGTTTCCGTTCTGGATAACCTTATGGTGGGCAGACTCGGCACGGAGCAGATGTCCGGCGTTGCAATTGCCAATCAGCTTATATTCATATACAATCTTGCGCTGTTCGGCGGACTTTCCGGAGCGGGAATCTTCGGTGCCCAGTTTGCGGGTAAGGGCGATAATGATGGTATCCGCAATGTGTTCAGATTCAAAATATACATTGCGCTTACGGTGCTTGCTGTGGGCTTCACCGTGCTTTGCTTCTTTGACGAGCATCTCATAAAGCTGTTTCTACACGAAAGTGAAGGCGGCGGAGACCTTGAGCTCACGCTGAAATACGGACATGAGTACATACGCATCCTGCTGTGGGGACTTGCACCCTTTGCTCTTGCCCAGATGTATGCCACAAGCCTGCGCGAGGTAGGTGAGACTAAAAAACCCATGGTGGCAAGCCTCATTGCGGTGATTACAAATCTTGTGCTGAACTATATTTTGATCTTCGGCAAGCTCGGAATTACGGCAATGGGAGCACGGGGTGCGGCTTTGGCCACCGTTATTTCAAGATTTGTGGAGCTTGCCATTATAGCATACTGGTCACATACACACATTGACAAGGTACCTTTCTTTAAGGGCGTTTATAAATCCGTAAAGGTCCCCCGAACTTTGGGTATAGATATTGCAAAGCAGGGAATACCGCTTCTGTTTAATGAGGTGCTGTGGGCAATGGGCATGACAACCCTGACGCAATGCTACTCCCTGCGAGGTCTTCCGGTTGTGGCGGCGACGAATATATGCTACACGATTTCAAACCTGTTCAGCGTCATTTTTCTTGCGTTAGGCTCAACAATCGGAATTGTTGTAGGAAATCTTCTTGGCGCGGGAAAACTGGATGAAGCTGTGGACACCGACCGCAAGATGATTGCCTTCAGTACATTTTCCTGCTTGCTTGTGGGCGGACTTTTGGCTGCGACATCGGGAATTATTCCGCAGCTTTACAACACAAGCGATGAGGTCAGAAGACTTGCGGGAACATTCATCATAATCGGTGCGGTTGCAATGCCCGTTGATGCCTTCTGCAACGCCTGCTACTTCACTTTGCGCTCCGGCGGAAGGACAAAAATTACCATGATTTTCGACAGCGGTTACACATGGCTTGTGATGATTCCCATAACGGCAATCTTTGCTTATTTGACGGATATGCCCATTGTAACCCTCTATATCGTGAGCTATCTTCCTCAGATTCCCAAGGGAATTGCCGGATTTTGCCTTGTTAAAAGCGGAAAATGGATTAAAAACCTTGTAGATGATTGAATGTAATAAGCCTTGAGTATTGTAATTGTCAATATTCAGGGCTTATTTTTAAACACATGTTACAAAAATGTACAGCTATATTGACGGTTGTTTTTATATGATCTATAATTAACATGTTGAAAGAAATGGATTTCAGGAGGACTTTTGAATGAAAAAACGCATTTTATGCATGCTGCTTGTGATTGTCCTTACCTGCAGCCTTTGTCTCGTTCCTGCACTTGCAGACAATGACAAAGCTGCTGACGGAACCCGGTATCAGACCGTGTTTATCCACGGATTGCTGGGCTTTGGCTACAATGACAAGATAAGCGACCTGATGTGCTACTGGGGCTGCACCTCCGGTAACATGATTAATTATCTCACCGAACAGGGCTATGATGTTGTTAATGCATCCGTAGGTCCCTGCTCCAGCTGCTGGGACCGCTGCTGCGAGCTTTTTGCACAGCTCACCGGCACCAAGACCGACTACGGCGCAGTTCACTCCAGCACTGTTGAAGCAGCCTATGCAAATGATGGCAACAACCTCAAGCATGATCGCTACGGTCGTGACTACACCGGCGCGCCCATTGTTGATAATTGGGGCCCCATCTATGAAAACGGCAAGGTTGTGGGTTGGTATGACAACAAGCTGAACCTCATCGGCCATTCCTTCGGCGGTCCTACCTCCGTTATGCTCCTTCAGCTTCTTGCAGAAGGCAACCAGGATGAAATCAACTGGGGCAAGCAGCAGGCAAAGCTCTACGGTGGCGACTGGCACGATTATGTTTCTCCGTTGTTCTGGGGCGACTATGACGGCGAATACCTCATTAACTCCGTAACCTCTCTTGCGGGCGTTCTCAACGGTACCACTTATCTTGATGCCTGCGATGACGAGAGCGAGCTCATCATGTCCCTCGTTACCTATGTTGCAAATACTCTCGGCAACACTGATATTAACTACATCTATGACTTCCAGCTCGAGCACTTCGGTATCAGCTCCGTTCCCGGAACCAACCCCAGTGCCGACACTCTGAAGGCATTCTTCAACACCGACAAGGTCAAGAATTTCCTTGACGGCTATGACAATGCTCTGTATGACCTGTCTGTTCAGGGCTGCAATGAGCTGAAGCGCGGCTGGGAAACCTATGACAATGTATATTATTTCTCCTATGCCGGTAACAGGACTCATCAGAGCAGCCTCACCGGAAACTACCTTCCCGATTCCGATATGTTCCTGCTCTTCAAGACCTTCGCTATCAAGATGGGCAGCTATCAGTACAGCTTCGAGCAGGTACAGGACATCTACGGCAAGAATGTTTCCAACATCAATGCAGACTGGCTTCCCAATGACGGCATGGTAAACACCATCTCCGCACGCTACCCCATTGGCGCTGCTGAGAAGCCCTATGATCCCGGCAATATTGAGGCGGGCATCTGGCAGTGGTCTGACATGCGTTATGACCACATGACCTTCTGCGGCGGCATCCTTGATCTGGATCCCAAACGCCCGGCAGAAACCAAGGCGTTCTACCTTGAAATGATGCAGAACATTGCAGGCACAACGCCCATCAACAATGACAATGCCAACAAGGATCCCTTCAACGACATCGCAAACAGCGGCTACCACGATTACATTGTTGAAGCAGCAGAGAAGGGCATAGTTAACGGCTTTGATGACGGCAGCTTCCGTCCCAATGCTGATGTAACCCGCGCACAGTTTATAACCATGCTGTGGCGCGCAGCAGGCGAGCCCGCAGCAAGCGGCAGCCTCAAGTTCACCGATAGCGCAAGCATTGCAAACGCATATAAGGATGCGGTAACCTGGGGTGTTTCCAAGGGAATCATTCAGGGCTATGATGACGGTTCTTTCCGTCCCAACCAGAATATCAGCCGCGCCCAGATGGCAACCTTCATGTTCCGCTATCTGAATAATGTTGAGCATTACTATTACGGCGATGTACAGCCCGTAAGCTTTGCTGACGCAGACCAGATTGCCGGCGCATATAAGGATGCGGTGGATGTAATCGTATCCCTGGGTATCATGAACGGCACCTCCGCAACTACCTTTGCACCCAATGCAACGGCAAACCGCGGAATGTCCGCAACCGTAATGCTGAGAATGTACAATCTCATCCACTAATTCAAATTTAAAAAACGGACTGTCTGTGACAGTCCGTTTTTTTATACTGTTTACTATTTATTGTTGAAATGATACACGGTGTTTAGTATAATTAATCTATTAAGCACAGAGGTGAAAGCTATGTCTGCGTATGTGGAATTCAAGAATGTGAAAAAGGTATATCAGATGGGTGAGGTGCAGATTGAAGCCCTGAAGGATGCCAGCTTTGAAATTGAAAAAGGCGAGATATGCGTCATAGTGGGTGCCTCCGGCGCGGGCAAAACCACGCTGCTGAATATTCTCGGCGGCATGGATTCTCTCACCTCGGGCAGCGTTAAGCTCGACGGACAGGAGATATCGAGCTTTAATGAAAAGCAGCTTACAACATACAGACGCTATGATGTGGGCTTTGTCTTCCAGTTTTATAATCTGGTGCAGAATCTTACCGCCATTGAAAATGTTGAGCTTGCCGCGCAGATATGCCGTGATCCCATGGATGCCGCTGTGGTAATTGAAATGGTGGGACTTGGGGACAGAGCAAATAACTTTCCCGCACAGCTTTCCGGCGGCGAGCAGCAGAGAGTTGCCATTGCAAGAGCTCTTGCAAAGAATCCGAAGCTGATGCTTTGTGATGAGCCCACAGGCGCACTTGACTATAACACGGGTAAAGCAATTTTGCAGCTGCTGCAGGATTGCAGCCGTAAAAACGGCATGACAGTGGTCATTATTACTCATAATCAGGCACTGACAGCCATGGCAGACAGAGTAATTTCCGTAAAAAGCGGTATGATTACGGGAATGATCAAAAACGATAACCCGGTTCCCATAGAAAATATAGAATGGTAAGGAATCCTTGATGAATAATTCCACGGTAAAACTTTGTATAAGGGAGATAAAGGGCAGCTTGAGCCGTTATCTGGCGATTTTTGCCATAATTGCTCTTGGTGCGGGCCTTTTCATTGGCTTGCGTATGTCGCGCCCTGATTTCCTTGAATCCTTTACAAATTATGCCGAGGAATACAATTTCTATGACATACGGCTGATTTCAACGCTTGGTCTCACCGATGATGATGTTACCGCTGTAAAAAGTGTTGACGGCGTTGTAAATGCCGAGGGTGTAATTTCCTCCGACTTCCTCTATAACAGCGGAGAAGAGGACAACCTTATAATGGTGGTGCATAGCATTCCGCAGGATATTAACCGAGTCAATCTTAAGTGCGGAAGAATGCCGGAGAAGGGAAATGAGTGTCTGGGCGACACGGAGATTTTTACAGAGGATGACATCGGCACCGTAATTAAGCTCTCGCCTGACAATAGTAAGCAAACCTTTGATACCTTTGCTTATGATGAATATACCCTCGTAGGTCTTTGCGATTCAGTCCTGTACATAAACTATGAACGCGGCACCAGTACTCTCGGAAACGGAAGCGTTGAGGGATATATCTATGTTCCTTCGGAGGGCTTTGAGCTGGACTGCTATACCGACATCTATGTTACTGTGGATGCTGACGGATATATATACTCCGACGAGTATAAAGACAGCATTGAGAGCTATAAGAAGCCCTTTGAAGCTCTGATGCAGAAGCGTGCGGAGATACGCTACAATGATGTAATCGGCTCGGCCACAGAGCAGCTTACGGAGGCAAGGTCGCAGTATGAGGCAGGATTAAAGCAGTATGAGCCTGCCAAGGCCGAATATGACAAGGGCTATGCGGAATTTGTAAGTCAGAAGGAAGCTGCGGAGAAGCAGCTTACGGATGCAGAAAAACAGCTTGAGCAGGCCGAAGCACTTGCCGCACCCGGTGCCATAGAAGAAAAACAGACGGAGCTTGACGCGGCAAGAGCAGAGCTTGATGCAGCGCAGAAGGAATATGACCGGGGCGCTGCGGAATTCGAGCTTATGAGGTCGGCGGCATATATTACCGTAAATCCCCGCATAACTTACTACGAAAACCTTATCTCACAGCGTGAAGCCCGGCTTGCGCAGCTCGACACGGAGCTATCACAGCTGAATGAACAGCTAAAAAATGCCGCAGCGCTTGAGAAAACAGTAATTCAGGGGCGGATTGCCATTGCGCAAGCCCAGCGCGATACTTGTGCTTCGGAGCTGAAAAGCGCTCAGGACAGCATGAGGGGCGTTCTTGAGGAAAAAGAGAAAATTGACGCCGGTCTTGCACCCTATGAAAATGAACTGAAGCAGGGCAAGGCACAAATTGATGAGGGCTACGTCCGGGTCAATGAGGGACAGAAGCAGCTTGATGAGCTGAAAGCAATGCTTGCAGGCGGCGGCATTGAAAAGGCTAAAGCGGAGCTTGAACAGGGCAGAGCAGAGGCAAATGAAAAATTTGCCGCCGCGGAAAAGGAACTCAAGAGTGCCAAAGCACAGCTTGACGCGGCAAAGGCGGAGCTTGATGAGGGCAAACGCCAGCTTGATGATGCGGAAAAGCAGATAAAGAATATGAATAATGCCGACATCTATGTGCTGGGCAGAGATGCGAACATCGGCTATGTATGCTTTGAAAGCGACACCGAGGTCGTGGACAGCATTGCAGGCGTATTTCCCGTGTTCTTTTTTCTTGTGGCGGCCCTTGTGTGCCTTACCACCATGACGAGAATGATTGCAGATGAGCGCACGCAGGTTGGTATAATGAAGGCGCTGGGCTATTCCTCTTCTGCCATAATGGGAAAATTCCTGCTTTATTCAGGAAGTGCAACTCTGTTTGGCTGCATATTCGGCATCGCTTTGGGTGCTTTCCTTTTCCCTGCGATTGTTTGGTTTGGCTACGGACTTCTGTATAATATCAGCGGACTTACATTCAGAATGAACTGGGGAACGGCCCTTGTCCTCACGGCAGTGAATGTGGTGGGTATGCTTGCCGTAACCTGGTATTGCTGCTACCGTGAGCTTAAATGCCCACCCAGCGAGCTGATTCGCCCCAAGGCACCCGAAGCCGGCAAGCGTATTCTTCTGGAGAGAATAAAGCCTCTGTGGAACAGGCTGAACTTCATGCAGAAGGTCTCCGCAAGAAATATCATGCGTTATAAGAAGCGTATGTTTATGATAGTGGTTGGCGTAGGCGGATGTACGGCCCTTGTCCTCACCGCCTTCGGCCTGAACGATACCATAAACCATGTTGTGTCGGGCCAGTATGACGAGGTATGCCACTATGACTATGAGCTTAATCTGGCCTATGACATGAACAGCGAGGAGCAGCAGCTCTTCCTCGAGGAATGCGAGTACTGTGCCGATGCGGTCAAGTTCCTGTATTGCGGCACGGCGGATGTAAAATTCGGCGAATCCACAAAAACCGTAAGCTTCTCTGCCACCGACAGCTTTGATTTTGAGGGCTTTATTGACTTCAAGGACGGAAATGAAGAAGTATCCTTCCCGGGACTGAATGAGACTATTATTAACTGCAATCTTGCGCGCCTCATGGGCATTGAGATTGGCGATGAGATTGAAGTTGTCAACGCCGATATGAACAGTATGCGGCTGAAGGTGACGGGAATCTTCGATAACTATGTTAATCACTGGATGTTTGTGAGCATGGAAACCTGCACGCAGCAGTGGGGCTTTACACCTGAAATGAAGTCAGCTTATATTTGCGCACCTAACGGCGTTGACATTTATGAAAACGCTGAAAGGATATCCGAAATTGACGGAGTTCGCAGTGTAAGCCTCTGCGCGGATACAAGGGCGCGAATTGAGAATATGCTGGAGGGCCTTGCGGTGGTCATTGGAGCAATCGTGATCTGTGCGGGTCTGCTTGCCTTCATTGTCTTGTATAATCTTACGAATATTAATATCTCCGAGCGCATAAGAGAAATAGCAACCATCAAGGTGCTTGGCTTCTATAAGAGTGAAACCGCGAGCTATGTATTCCGGGAAAATATGGTGCTTACGGGTATGGGGGCGTTGTTCGGCTTGCTGTTAGGTATAGCCTTCCATGCCTTTGTAATGAACCGTATTAAGGTTGATATGCTGTATTTTGAGCCATATATCAGCCCGTGGAGCTTTGTCATTGCTATTGTGATTACATTTGTTTTCTCACTGATCGTCAACAGAATCATGCGAAGAAGAATTGATAACATTGATATGGCGGGTGCGCTCAAATCCATTGAGTGATTTGACAATTACTGTATAATGCTCTATATTGAATGTGGAATTTCTTTTAAAGGTAGATACTATGGAAGAAAATAAAATGGTAACTCTGCCGGGCTGGGAAACTGTTCGCATAATTGGCAGCGGCAGCTCCGGCACTGTATACGAATTGAGAAAAAAAGATGAATACGGCGGAGATTTTCACACCGCGCTGAAGGTTATTTCCATTCCCTCAACCAAGAAGGAATACGAGGAGATGAAGGAAAGCCTGCCGGAGTACGCCTTGAGGGCAAAGCTTCGGGAAAAGGTGGAGGAAATCAGTAATGAGTATCGCCTCATGGGTGTGCTGAAGGGCCATCCGAATATTGTCAGCTGTGAGGACCAGATGATTATTCCTCATGAGGATGACATGGGGTGGGATATCTATATCCGCATGGAGATGCTCACCTCTCTGCCGGAATATGTCCATGAAAACGGCATAACCGGGAGCGAGGTTATGAAGCTGGGCTCCGATATATGCAGTGCGCTTGAGGCCTGCAAGAAAAACGGTATCATCCACAGGGATATAAAGCCGCAGAATATTTTCGTAAGCAAATACGGCGATTTTAAGCTTGGAGACTTCGGAGTTGCCAAAGCCACCACTATGGGCAGTCTTGATAAGGTGGGGACATACTCTTATATGGCACCCGAGGTGTATAAGGGCAAGGTATACAATGAGAGTGTTGATATGTACTCTCTCGGCATGGTATTGTATTGGCTGCTGAATGAACGCAGAGGTCCGTTTCTGCCTTTGGGACAGCAGCTGCCCACAGACGAGCAGATTGCTGATGCGCATCTGCGCAGATACAGAGGCGAGGCAATTCCGTCACCCAGAAACGGAAATCCCGCCTTGAAGCAGGTCGTTGTAAAGGCCTGCGCATTTAAGCCCGAAAACCGCTTTTCGAGCCCCACAGAGATGAAGAAGGCCCTGACAATGGCAATGCAGGGAAGAGCGTATCAAAGCCCTGCAGTGGCCGAGGATGAGCCCACGGTGCTTGAGGTGGTTCCCATAAAAAAACCTTCTGCGACACCTGTAAAGCCTGCGGTAAAGCCCTCTGCAGCGGAAGAAAAACCGGAGAAGCTGACAGCAAAGCCTAAACAGAATGTTGTGTCCCCCGAGCTCAAGCGGAAGGAAGCACCGAAGAAGCCGGCACCAAAACCGAAGGAAATCGAAGAAGAGAAAGACTCAAATACCGCTTTGGCGGTTGTGGTTGCGATTTTTGTTGTGATTGCAATTCTTGCGGCGGCATTTTACTTCTTCGGAGACGAGCTGTTTGACTTGGGCAGGCGGGAAACAGCACCTACCTCCGCCCCTACGGAAACTGTTGAGCCTACATACGAGGTAATGTCTCTGATATTAAGCTCTCCGTCTATAACCGTAAAGGAGGAGACGGAGGAAAAGCTGGATGTAAGCTATATCCCCGAGCTCCCTCAGGATGCGGATGTTAAGATTGTGTGGAAGAGCAGCAACAACGGTGTTGCAACCGTCGACGAGAAGGGCGTTGTCAGAGGCGTTTCTACCGGAACGGCAACCATTCGCGTTTATGTAGAAGATCATATGGATGTATATGATGAGTGCGTAGTAACCGTTGAGAAGGCAAAGGCGGTAAGAATCGTAATTGAAAAAGCGGCTGATGTTCAGCGTTATTCACTTGGCGATTCATTGGACTTGACCGGCTTGGAGCTGAAGGTATATTACGATAATGAAACGGAAAGGCTTATTACGGATCCCTCTGAATACAAGGCTGAAGCAGACCTTCAGGGACTGGGAAACCGTACGGTAAAGATTACCGTTGACGATGCCACTGTCGAATATACTGTATGGGTTGGCTTGTTCTGAAGAATAAAAAACTCCACTGTGGGGCGTTGCCCCGCAGTGGAGTTTTTGCTATGTATAAATTATGCTTCGTTGATAATGCGATGAATAACCTCGGCGCAATGCTTCTTGGTGTAAACCACGGGAACGGGGTAGAAGGGGTTGCACTCTGCAAGCGCCCAATCAACCATCTGGGGAATATCCTTTTCCTCAATATGGGTGAAGCCGGTGGGGATGTTCATGCGCTTGTTCATTGCACGGATTTCTGCAATGAAGGCCTTTGCCTTCTGCTCATCGCTGCCCTCGGTCATAACGCCGGTGAGCTCAGCCATGTGTGCCAGCTTCTTGTAGACCTTCTCACCGTAGTCCTCGAGAACGATGGGGAGGATAACTGCGTTTGCAAGACCGTGGGGGGTGTTGTAAAGACCGCCGAGAGTGTGTGCGATTGCATGGACATTGCCGACACCTGCGCGGGTGAATGCAAAGCCTGCCTTGAAGGATGCCTTCAGCATTTCCTCGCGGGCTTCCATATCGTTGGGCTCATTGTATGCGCGCTCGAGATACTTGAAGATTGCAACGGTGGCTTCCTCGGAAAGACGGATGGTTTCCTTGGTGTTATAGGTCCAGGAAACATATGCCTCAAGTGCGTGGGTGAGGGCATCCATACCGGTGGTAGAGGTCTGCTTCTGGGGAAGGTTGCGGGTCATTTCGGGGTCGAGAATTGCGTACTTGGGAACCAGGCAAAGGTCCATGATTGCGTACTTGTGATGGGTTTCCTGGTCGGTGATAACGGCAGCGATGGTGGTTTCGGAGCCGGTACCGGAGGTGGTGGGAACTGCAATGAAGGTGGGAATCTTGTGCATGACCTTCAGCAGACCGGCCATCTTGTTAACGGACTTGTTGGGATGAACAACTCTTGCAGCTGCGCCCTTTGCAGCATCCATGGGGGAGCCGCCGCCGATGGCGAGGAAGCCGTCGCAGCCTTCTTCAAGATACATCTTCTGAATCTCGTTGACAACCTTGACGGTGGGGTTAGCCTCAACCTCGGAGAAGTGGGCATAGTTAATATTTGCTTCATCTAACAGCTTCTTGATCTCCGGTGCGATGGTTCTGCCGACGGTGCGTCCGGTTACGATCATAACCTTATGTACATTGTGCTTCTTGAACAGACCGGGGATATCCTTGATGCTGTTGCTGGTGATGGGCTTACGCCAATAAAGCAGGCGTGCGCCGATGTCGAAAATGAACTGGTAGATGCGGTAGTAAATCTTTTTCAATAAATCCAATACACTCATTACGAAAGCTCCTTTACTAAAATTATCAACATATTGAAATATATGTGTAAATATTTTAATCCATATGCTTTTTGAAGTCAAGCAAATAGAGAATAAATGTCTAATTATAAACAAGCGGCGATGCTGCTCTTAAAACAGTTAAACTGCCGATTTTCGTACACTATGCCGATTGACTTTTATGCAAATTGGAATAATAATATCAACAGACTAAATGCGAAATGAGGGAGCTTTTTTGAAAAAAATGACTCGTGTTGCCCTGATAACCTCCGGCGGCGACTGTCAGGGACTGAATGCCGCCATGCGCGGTATAGGAAAAGCGCTTTACAACCATATAGAGAATCTTGAGGTTTTCGGAATGTTCGACGGATACCGAGGCCTTATTGACGGTGACTATAAATTCATGCAACCCGGCGACTTTGCGGGAATTCTTACCCAAGGCGGAACCATTCTCGGTACCTCACGCCAGAGATATATTCCCGGAAAGGATATTGTTGACGAAGAAGGCAATAGTCTTATTCCTGCCATGAAGGACACCTACAACCGCCTTAACCTTGACTGCCTTGTTATTCTCGGCGGCAACGGCACTCAGAAGAGCGCAAAGCTCCTTATGGATGCAGGAATGAACGTTGTAACTCTGCCCAAAACCATTGATAATGATATTTGGGGTACGGACACTACCTTCGGCTTCCAGAGTGCTGTTGATATAGCGACAAATGTCATTGACTATATTCACTCCACCGCAAGCTCTCACAGCCGAGTATTCCTTGTGGAGCTAATGGGGCGCGATGCAGGTTGGCTCACGCTGCACGCAGGAATCGGCAGCGGCGCAGATGTTATTCTGCTGCCCGAGATACCCTACGATATTAACAAGGTAATCAATGCGGTTGAACAGCGCAAAAAGAACGGAAAGAGCTTCACCATAATTGCGGTTGCCGAGGGAGCAAAGAGCATTAATGATCGGGTCTTAAGTGAAGAGGAAAGCCGTAAGAAGAGGGAAGACGCGGGACACTCCACAATATCCTATGAGATTGCAGCTCAAATTGAGAAGGCAACGGGCCAGGAAGCACGTGTTACGATTCCCGGCCATTATCAGCGCGGCGGTCCTCCTTGCCCCTACGACCGCGTTCTGGCAACGCAATTCGGAACGGCGGCGGCAGAGCTCATTGTGAACAGACAGTACGGCCGCATGGTAGCAATCCAGGACGGAGCTATTGTTTCCATCCCCTTGGAGGAAGCTGCCAGCAAAACGAAATTCCTACCCACCGACCACCCTCTCATACGGGTTGCCAGAGACATAGGAGTATCCTTCGGAGATTGAATAATCAAATAAAAAAGCAGGTGTTTAACACCTGCTTTTATTATTTGATTTAATCTTTATCTGCGCTTACTGCATTGATGCCGCCCAGAAGGATGCTCTGACAGCTTGCTGCGAACACATCGGGAGGGACAGGGCAATCATCCTGAATCCACATATTGTAGGCGTGAGTGATACCGCCGGAAATGAAGTGGGCGTAGACGCGAGCAAGGTCATAACCGCCGAGATTTTCAACAAGCTTTTCGTCATCGAGGATGAACTTTGCAAGCCAGTCCTTGAGCATTATACCCAGATCATATACGGTTACGAACTTGAAGAGGCGCTTTGAGGGGTCACGGCTGGCGTACATCATTTCCGCCGCCATCAGCATAACCGGTGAGGGATCACGGGACAGCGCACTTGCGCTGTAGTCGCCGAATATATAGTCAGCATGGACATAAAGATCATAAATCAGAGCCTGCTTGACATCCTCGAGATTTTTAAAATGGGCGTAGAAGGTGCCGCGGCTGATATTTGCCTTTTTAAGAAGCTCACTGACGGTTATGTCATTAAAGTCCTTTTCGTACATTATTTCGAGAAGGGCATCTTTTATTGCCTTCTTTGATTTTTCAACCATTCTGTTGCCACCTGCCAAATCTGAACACTCCGATCATTGTATACAAATTTAATATTTTTGTATAATTTTATACTTACATTCAACTAATTTCAAGAGTGTTAATGATTTTTTCAAATTTTTGTATACTTTGCCGAATTAAGAAGTTCAAATTATTGAAATGTTACAAGTTTGACAACTAATTTTGTGTAAAAGTATATAAATATACATAACGCACGGCAAATGTATAAATAGTATGTTGACATATTCGCGGAAGAAGTATATGATTATACAGAAATCCCCTAAATGGTATAGCTTCACCATGAGATTGGAGTTACTTATGAATGAAACAGTTACGCAAAAACTAAAGCCATCGCAGCAGAAGCCCTGGCTTCAGTTTTACAGCGAGGAAGCAAAGAAGTCTGCTCTGCCTGAAAAGACGATTTACAGCTATATGCGTGAAAACAATGAGGGGTTTGAGCAGAATACGGCAATAAACTATTTCGATAATAAAATCAGCTACGGCGAGCTTATTGCAACAGCGGATAACTGCGCGGCATCCTTTGCGCAGCTTGGAATCAAAAAAGGAGACATTGTTGCCTGCTGCTCAGCAACCATTCCGGAAATGGCAATGGCACTATACGGCCTGAATAAAATCGGCGCCTCGATGTTGGCGCTTGATCCCAGAAGAAGTGTTGTGGAGATTAAGCAGTTTATGATAAGCTCCGGAGCAAGGGTGCTTATGCTGCTTGATATAGCGTTTGACCATGTTTCATGTATGCTTGAGGAGCTTGAATGCCTGGAAACGGTTGTTATTATCTCCGCTGATAACTATATGCCGTTTTTAACACGAACTCTGAAGCGCATCAAAATGCCCGCACCGCAAATTCCCTACTCCGATAGCATTATTGATTGGAAACGCTTTTTGAGTTTGGGAAAGGGCAAGGAAACGGAAACGGCGGCATACGGCGAAAATGACCTTGCCGCAATTACCCTCACGGGCGGAACAACCGGAGCGCCCAAGGGAGTTATGATTTCAAACGACGGCTTCAATGCCATTGCGGTTGACTTTAGATACTGCGGTGTGAGCTATACGAGAAGCCATCGCTTTATGGATATTTTGCCCGCCTTTTCCTCTTACGGAATTGTGGCAAGCCTTCATATGCCTTTCAGTCTTGGACTTGAGCTTATAATGATACCCAAGTTCGATTCCGACAAAGTGGGACACTACATAAAAAAATATAAGCCATCCCATACTCTGCTTGTGCCGGCGCATTACGAAAAGCTGATGCACAGCAAGGAAATGAGCAAGGGCTTTGACTTGAGCTTTTTCCGGACTGCCGGCAGCGGTGGTGACACCATGAATGCAGGTCTTGAAAGCAAGCTTAATAATTTCCTTGCAGACCACGGCTGTAAATACCCGCTGTCACAGGGCTACGGCATGAGCGAAGCATCATCAGCCGTTTCCTGCTGCTGCAACGGAAATTTCAAGAGCCTCAGCGTGGGTTATCCGCTTCTGACGACAACAATCGGTATTTTCAAGCCGGGCACAACGGAAGAGCTTGATTACGGAGAAGAGGGAGAAATCTGCATCACGGGCCCAACGGTTATGCTGGGGTATTTCGATAATCCGAAGGAAACGGAAAAAGTCCTGATTAAGCATACCGACGGCAGGGTGTGGATTCACTCCGGCGATTTGGGGAGCATTGATGAAGACGGCTATTTGTTTATTAAGGGCCGCATAAAGCGAATGATTACCCGATTTGACGGTCATAAAATTTTCCCGGTTCAACTTGAGGGCATTATCGGAAAGCATAAGGATGTTTTAAGCTGCGCTGTTGTGGGTGTTAAGGACAATGAGCATGCCCAGGGAATGCATGCTTTGGCGGTAATTCAGCTTAAGCCCGGTGCTGACAGTACCGCAGCGAGGGAAGAGCTTTACGCAATGCTTGACAATGATGCAGAGGAACGCGCAAGACCTCAGTTTATGGAATTTGTTGCCGAAATGCCCCATGCAGGCATGGGCAAGATTGACTACAAGAAGCTTGCGGATGATTTTGAGAAAAATCAAACAGCATAAACACTGATGAAAAGGAGATTCATAAAATGAGGAGAACAGTAAAAAGCATTTTATGTCTGGTGCTGGCAATAGTGATGCTGGCAAGCATGGGAGCCATTGCCTTTGCAGACAATGAAAAGAGCAGCAGCTATGATTACGAAAAATATATGTGCATTGGTGACAGCATAGCCGCAGGCTGCGCTCTGACCAAGGACGGCAGCGAAACCTACTTTGACCAGAATTCCGAAAACTATGCATATGTTTACAGCGAAGCATATATCTACCTCGGTCATAACTATGCAGTAGTACCCAAGGCATACCACACACTTGTTGCAGACGCACTGGGAGCTGAGCTCCTCCAGTGTGCAAGAAGCGGTATGCGCGGCGTTGAGCTCAGATACTGGCTTGAAGGCGTTTTCAATGACTATGACGAAACCTGCTCCTGGGATAATACATACTTTGATGTTGATGCCAACGGCTTTACCCTTGAGGATCTTGATGCTTTCAATGCATATATTAACTACCCCGAAAAAATTAAGGAAGCTGATGTTATTTCAATAAACATAGGCTCAAACGATGTGTTCTCCTTCACCTTCGGTGTTGTTCTCAAGCAGCTGACCGCAGATACATCTGACCCCACCCTTAACGAAATCAAGGCATACTTCGAAAGCACCGGCAATCTGGGTGTTGCCTTCGGAAAGCTCGTTGATACATACCAGAGCATGGGAAAGATTGCCGATCTCTTGAGCGTACTCCTTGATACATTGAATACCACATATAATCAGTATGAAGAAAACTACAATGCCATCATGGAGAAGATTTACGAGCTCAACCCCGATGCTGTTGTCATCAATGTAGGCGTTTTCAATCCTCTCCGCTATGTTCGCTTTAATTCTGAAAACGATACCGATATAAGCTTCATTGCAAACGGCATTGTTAATAAGATGAATAATTTGCTCAAAAACTATCAGAGCAAATATAATAACTGCCACTATGCGGATGTAACCGAGACCGAAACCTATTATCAGAGCTATGATGATCCTCTCTTCTGGCAGTACTTCACTCTGAAGGTACATCCCACAATTGCAGGCCATCAGTACATGGCACAGCAGATTCTCAATGTGATTCCCAAGACTCTTCCGTTTGAAGATGTCAAGGCAGGTGACTGGTGCTTTGACGATGTGCTGTACTGCTATGAAAACGGCTTAATGAAGGGTGTCACCGAAACAGCATTTGATCCCAATGCAACAATGACTCGCGGCATGGTCGCAACTGTGCTTTACCGTATGGCAGGTTCACCTGATGTCAGCGGCATGAGCCATCCCTTTAAGGATCTTGCCGCCGGCAGATATTGCACGGATGCTGTCATCTGGGCATACAACACAGGTGTAATTCAAGGCTACAGCGATAATACCTTCAAGCCAGACCAGCTTATCACCCGCGAGCAGCTTACAACAATGATTTACAGATATGCCTGCCTGAACGGTTATGCAGATCCCGCAGATAAGAATTCGCTTGCTCTGCTGAAATTTGTTGACAGAGGCAGCGTTTCCGAATTTGCAAAGCCGGCCATGCGCTGGGCAGTGGCAAACGGCATAGTAAACGGCAAAACCGCAGTAAAGCTTGTTCCGCAAGGAGATGCAACCCGCGCCCAGTGCGCAACAATGCTGGCCCGATTTGACCGCCTTATTAAAGCGGAGTAATTACAAAAGTATAAAGCCTGTCTCCGAAGGGAGATAGGCTTTTGCTTATTGTAAACGAAAACTCCCGGCAAGTCGGGCACCACATCCATCGAACAAAATTTACCGCAAACAGAGGTAGTTATCAATAGCTTTTTCGCAGATGAGCTTGACGCGAATATGAAGACGCCACTCTTATTTTTGAATATCCTTCCGGCTTTTGGGGCAAAATATGCATAAATCCTATGGGGAGGTATTTTTGTGGTAGAACAGGATACAATCAGGCTTTTGCGTGAGTGTGACGCAGGAATAAAAATGGGCGTTGATTCCATCAACGATGTCCGCGAATATGCCAAGAGTGCAGAGCTCAAGGACGCGCTGACGGAATGCAAGAGCAAGCATGAAAGACTAAAGGACGAGCTGCAGCAGGCTCTTGACCGCTTCGGAGGTGGGGGAAAGAATCCTAACCCAGTGGCAAAGAGTATGTCCTCAATTAAGACCAACTTCAAGCTCGGCATAGATATGTCTGATGCAACAATTGCGGATTTGATAACCGACGGCTGTAATATGGGCATAAAGTCGCTTTCAAAGTACCTCAACGAGTACAAAGCCGCAGATGAAAAGGCTAAAGACCTGACCAAAAAGCTCATTTCCCAGGAACAGCTGCTTGTTGAGAGAGTGCGCCCATATCTGTAAAAGGAAAAGAAAATATTTAAGCTCTGACTTAAGTGTCAGAGCTTTTTGTTGCTATAAAACCGTTTGCATGATATAATCTTTAGGCGATAAAGCTATCGGAAAGAAGGGTTATTTGCAAGAATAATATATTTCCGATGGGAATAATCTGATAATCCAGCCGTAAGGCTTGATTAAATATTTTTTTCAGGAGAGTGCTTTTTGAGAAAGTACAACACCTTGGAGATTGCGGTCTGACCGGGAGGTTGACGCATCTCGCAGCCTCCCAGTATTGCAGTCAACAATCATCAGGAGGAAAAATTAATGAATAAAAATGACTATTTAATTCGTTTGGAAACACCCGCAGACTACGCTGAAGTTGAAAATCTTGTGCGTGAAAGCTTTTGGAATGTCTACCGTCCCGGCTGCCTTGAGCACTATGTTCTGCACTGCCTGAGAAATGACACTGACTTTGTGCCTGAACTTGATTTCGTCATGGAGAAAGATGGCAAAATCATGGGCCAGAACATGTTTATGAAGGCTTGGATTAATGCCGACGACGGCAGAAAAGTCCCCATTATGACAATGGGGCCCATTTGCATTGCCAACGAGCTGAAAAGAAAAGGCTACGGAAAGGCTTTGTTGGACTTTTCACTGGAAAAGGCCAAGGAAATGGGCGCTGGAGCATTGTGCTTTGAAGGCAATATTGACTTTTACGGCAAAAGCGGCTTTGACTTTGCATCAAGATTCGGAATTCGCTACCACGGGCTTCCCGAGGGTGAGGATGCGTCCTTCTTCCTTTGCAGGGAGCTGATACCCGGATACCTTAATGGAATCACCGGCGTCTATTCCACGCCGCAGGGATATTTTGTGGACGAAACCGAGGCAGAAGAGTTTGACAAAAGGTTTCCGCCGAAAGAGAAGCTGAAGCTTCCGGGTCAGCTGGTATAATTCCAAACAAAAAGGAGCCGGTGGGAAATAATTCCCGCCGGCTTTCTTAATTAGAAACAGGAGATAGGAAAAAGCACTGTCGGAAGACAGTGCTTTTTAGATGTCAGATTACGCCGCAGGGAATGAGGATTATTAGCAGAACTGCAACCAGTCCCCAGAGACCGATGAGGAATCTCTTGCGCTTCTTGGGCTCCATGTCGGGAACATAGTTGGAGGCAAGGAAGAAGGGAACATAGGTGGTAATGAATACGGGAAGAACGCCCCACCACTTGTAGACCCAGAGGAAGGAGCCGTTTTCGGTGCCTGCGAGGAAGGACTCAAACAGACCGAACAGCAGTGCCATTTCCAGTGCGCCAACTAACTTGCAGCTGATGCCCTTTTTGGTACCGCCCTTGGTGAAGTATCTCTTGTTGCGGTCATCGGGAAGCATCTTGAAGGAAATCATACCTGCTATGGAGAACATCATGGAAAGCTCCCAGCACACACCGATTAGAAGAATAAAGGTGGTGGATTCATTGGAGACGGTCCAGAGAGGATAACCCCAGATTTTGCAGATGATTGCATTGCAGATTTCGTACAGCCAGTGAACGCCGTAGAGTGCGAGACCAGCATACACGATGTCGAAGTTCTTGTTTTTAATTTCGGTCCAGTAGATGTAGAACACGACTGCGAGGATAAAAATGAAAGTCCAGTTGAAGTTTTCGGTGCTTCTTACCTGAACGGCATCGACCAGCGCCTTTACTTCATCGGAGCCGGTGCCCCAGAATTGAAACATGGTTTTTCCTCCTAAATTTTTTTCTTTTTTTTCGGATGTGTATATTTTAACATAATATACAGAATGTTCAAGTAGTAAAACAAGAAAAAAACGCCCTTAAGCGTTTTTTTCTTGCTTTAAAGGGCATTGCATACCCGTGTTGTCAATTGTGTAGTCGCCTGTAAGTATAATCTGTGAAATTGGCACAATGGTGTAGCCGTCGGCTAAAAGCGCCTCGATAATACCGGGAAGCGCCTCCGGAGTGTTTTCGGCAGCGTTGTGGAAGAGAATAATGCTGCCCGATTTAACATTGTTCAGCACACGGCTCTGGATTTCATCTGCGGAAAGCCCTTTCCAGTCAAGGGAATCCACATCCCATTGTATTGCAGTCATACCCATTTCGCTGACGGTCTTGATTACCGTGTCGTTATACTCACCGTAGGGACAGCGGAACAGGGTAGGCCGCTCGCCGGTGACATTTTCAATTTTGTCGTTGGAGGCCTTGATGTTTGCCTTGATCTCATCCTCGGATAAGGAGGAAAAGTGGGCGTGGTCATCGGAATGGCTCATGACCTCATTGCCTGCATCGTGCAGTGCCTTTACGGAATCGGGGTACTTGCTTACCCAGTCACCCACAACGAAAAAGGTGGCGTTTATATCGTACTTATCAAGAATGTCTATAAGTGCCTGCGTGTCCTCGTTGCCCCATGCCGCATCGAAGGAAAGAGCAACGCATTTGTCCTCGCGCTGAACGCAGTAAATGGGAAGCTCTCTGTCGCCGGCGGATACCCCCACAACTGCGGGGCTGTTTACCGCCCAAAATATGATTCCAACGAGCAGTACAAGAGATACGGCGGAAATCACCGCTTTTTTTGATTTGATTTTTTCCATAACTTTTTTCAAGCCAAACTCACCTCGTGTTTTTTGTACATCCTATGAGCCTGCCCCACAAATAATGCAAATGATCCGCAGATTACAGCCTGCGGATCATTCTAAATGTTTATATCAGGCTTAAGAAAAAAGCCATTTGTATGTTACACCGAAGGCCTCTCGAATATAGTAGTTCACCCTCACGCTGAAATAGGTGGTGTGGGCGGAAATTCCGCCAAGCTCAACACCCAAGTCTCTTCCCAAGAGCTTTGCCCGGTATATGTGGTACTCACTGGTGACAACGGCGGTGGCCTCTGCAGGGTCGTCTCCCCGCTGACGGATTATATCAAAGGAGAAGGTGAGATTTTCCAGAGTGGAGGTTGACTTGTCCTCAAGAAGGATACGGCTTTCGTCAGCACCGTTATCAACAAGCCATCTGTACATGGCCTCCGCTTCGCTGATGTCCTCCATGTCACCCTGCCCGCCGGAAACAATTACCATGGTGTCGGGGTGCTTATTCATGTAGTCAAGGGCTGCTTGAGTACGCTCAATCATGGAAAGAGAGGGCTCTTTCCCCCTGACAAGTGCGCCGAGAACGATGATATAGTCTGCTTCAAAGTCCTTGTCGCCGGAAGAAGCACCGATAATCGGTATTTCAATAATGACAAAATAGGCAAGGCAGATAGCAAGAATTATGCAGATAACCATACGAAGCCTCCTGCCCATGAATCGGGATGCAGCAATAAGCGCGGCTATGAGATATAGTGCATAGGCGATATAGTCGTGGCCGGAAAAAACAAAATTAAGGATTAAACCGAGGATAATAAGTGTAAGAGATAAGAAATGTTTTTTCATCAGCAAAGAGCCTCCCAAGCCTCATAAATCTCCATCAGCCTGTCGTTGAGGAGACTTTTCTCATCGTCAAGCTCCATGAGCTTTTGATAATTGCTGGAGAATTCCTCACTTTCCCGGTCAAGCTCGCTTATGCGGGCTTCAAGCTTCTCAATCTCTTTTTCCAGCTTTGCTCTTTGCTTCTCCGCATTGGGTGAGCTCTTTTTTTTCGGCTGCGGTTCTTTTTTCTTCTGCTCGGTCTTGCTGTTCTGGGCGAAAACTGCCTGACGCGCCGCAAACTCCCGATATTCGGAATAACTGCCGCGGTAGTCGGTTATCACCCCGTTTTCAAGATGCCAGATGCGTGTGGCGAACTTCTCAATAAAGTATCTGTCATGGGAAACAAAAAGCAGAGCCTCGGGATAGTCGCACAAGGCGTCCTCCATCCATTCACGGCTGGCAATATCTAAATGGTTTGTGGGCTCGTCGAGGATGAGGAGATTAATATCACTGCCCATGAGCATACACAGTCTTAATCGGCTTTTCTCACCGCCTGAAAGGGCGCCCACAGGGGTAAATACATCCTCGCCTCTAAAGCCGAAGGCACCGAGTCTGTCCCGAGCCTCCTGAGGCTGGCAGCGGCAATCGTAGAGCATGGTGTCCACGAGGCTGCGCTCCGGGTGGTTGAATTCGATTATCTGGGGGAGATAGGCGGGGCGAACAGAGGGCCCCAGATAGAGATAGCCCGAATCGGGAGCCTCCTTCTGCATTATGAGCTTAACAAGCGTGGATTTTCCCGTACCGTTGTCTCCGATAAGGGCAATTCTCTCGCCGCCTGCTACGGTGAGGTCTAAATTTGAAAACAGCTTCTTTTCGCCAAAGGACTTTGAAACACCCTCGCAGACCATTACCTCGTCACCGGAAAAATCCCGAGTGGAAAACTTGGCAGTGAGCTTTTTTGCCTCCCGGGGACGCTCGGTCTGGTTTAGCTTTGCAATGCGCTTTTCCATGGAAAATGCGCGCTTATGCAGCTTGTCGTTGCCCATGAAGGCCCACAGGTGCATCTGCTCGGCGGCCCTTGTCAGCTGCTCGATTTTGGCTTGATCTTTCTCGTACTTCTTCAGCTTTTCCTCAAAGCGACGCTGACGCTCCTCAACATAGAAGCTGTAGCCGCCACTATAGAATTCAGCGGCGCCCTCGCTTATCTCAATGCAGCGCTGTGCGATGCGGTCGAGGAAGAATCGGTCGTGGCTGATGGCAAGCACCGTGCCCTTGAAATGGAGAAGATATTCCTCAAGCCATTCCGTGGCCCGCAAATCCAAGTGGTTTGTGGGCTCGTCAAGAAGCAGAATGTCGGTGTTTTCAAGAATGAGACGGGCAAGGTTAACCCTTGTGCGCTCACCGCCGGAGAGAGAGTCAAAGGGCTGCTCACGCATATACTGCGGAATGTCAAGACCGTTGGCAACTCTGTTGCGGTTAAATTCCATGTCGTAGCCGCCAAGTCTGCGAAAATCCTCGGATAGACGGTCATATTCCTGCAGGAGCTTGTCAGAGCAGTCGGTTTCCATCTGTGCGGCAAGTTTTTCAAGCCTATCGCTTATGGCATAGAGATTGCGGTGAGCGTCCTTCAGCACATCCTCGGTAGTCCAGCCATCGGGATAAACCGGTATCTGGGATATGAGTCCTATGCGCTTGCCCGAAGCTATGACAACAGTACCATCGTCATAGTCAATCTCGCCCACGAGAATGCGGAAGAGGGTGGTTTTGCCGCAGCCGTTATGTCCCAAAATGCCGACGCGCTCACCCTCGGTTATATCAAAGGTGAGCCCATCGAGTATGTTTTTTCCCAGTTCAAAGGACTTTACAAGTCCGTTGACGGAAATGTCGGTCATAGTCTATTACTCCATTAGCTGTTGTTAACTGCTGCCTGCAGTACGGTATTTGCTACTGCGCCTGCGGCGCCGAGACCGCTGCCGCCGTTTTCTACCAGCACTACAAAGGCGTATGGGTGAGCATCGTCGTTGAGGAATCCCACGAACCATGCGTGGTTTTCCTTGCCTTCACCGACCTGTGCGGTGCCGGTTTTTGCTGAAATGTTTAGGCCGGGGAAGGTGCCGGTGCCGTATTTGAAAGCGACATTGTAATTCATCATGTCCGCCAACTTGTCAGCGGTGGTCTTATTGATGAGCGTGGTAGTCTTGTCGGATATGCCTAAAAGAGAAGGCTCAACCACGGTGCCGTCGTTGGCAATTGCGGAAACAACTCTTAACATACCATAGGGAGTTACAAGGTCTTCAAACTGACCTATACCTGACCAGGCAAGACCTGGGGAGCCTGCGGTATCCTTTGTGAAGCTGCCTGCGGCGGTGACAATGCTGTCAATGGTGCAGCTTGAGGTAAGACCGTAGAGGTCGGCATATTTTTGGATAGTGTCAGCACCAAGCTCAAGAGAAAGCTCGCCGAAGGCACAGTTGCAGGAGTTTGCAAGAGCCTGCTCAATTGTCTGTGTACCGTGGCAGCCGGAGCAGTTGAGGGTAACTCCGTTTACCTCAATGCTGCCTGTGCAGGTAAAGGTGCGCTGATAAATATCGGGAATATTTTCAAGAGCCGCCGTAAGTGTTATGAGCTTGAATACGGAGCCGGGAGTGAAGCTTGAGCTTATGCAGCGGTTGAGATATACACCGTCGGGAAGCTTCTCGGGCGGATTAAGCGGGTCAATTGAGGGAGAGGACACCATGCAGAGAATTTCGCCGGTCTTGTAATTGGATACAATCACGGCACCCTTGCGGCCTGCAAGAGCATTGTAGGCAACCTTGTTCAGCTCCGAATCAACGGTGACGCGGAGGATAACATCGTCATTTTCCTGAATGCCCGTTATAATATTGTAGCCTGACAGCTCCTTTTCAAAGCTCTGTATAATGCCGGTACCCACATTGCCTGCATAGTCACCAATGAGCTGATAGCAGGAAATGCGTATTCCCTCGTCAGGGGAATAGTATCGTCCGCCATGCTCCATTGTGGCGAGGGAAACACCGTTGCGGTCAGTTAGCTGATATGTACAGCCTGATGTGGAATCATCGAAATACAAAGCCCAGTCCTCGCCGTGCCTTATATAGCGCACAACATAAATGCCGAGTCCGATTATAATTGCTACTGCGATTAATATGGAGAATGAAGCGCGGAATGTAACTTTTCTCATTGATTTTCAGTGGCCTCCTTTATTGCGTCGGGAGCCTTTACAACAAAGCTTGCACCCTTGCGTGTGTCACCTGCCTTGATAAAGGCAAGAAGCATCCAGCAGGAGAGCAGGGAAGTACCGCCGCGGGAAACAAAGGGGAATGTAACACCGGTGAAGGGTAGAATGTCTACGGAGCCGAATACATTCAGAGCCATCTGCACCATGAACATTGTTGCGGCAGCACAGGCGGCTATGGAATAGTAAGCGGATCTGCCATGGGCGGCGTTGCGCACGGCGAAGAACGCCAGAGCGAGAATCGCGAGAACAGCGCAGATGGCAATTATAAGACCAAGCTCCTCACAGAGCATACCGAAGACCGTGTCGGCATTGGCGGCAAAGCCGTCCTTGAGCCAGCCGTTGCCGGCACCTTTGCCGAATAAACCGCCTGATGCACCTGCGGACAAGGCATGAGTTTGCTGATAACCGCGGTCAAATACGTCCTCCCAAACATGCCCCCATACGGAAAAACGCTGCTTTACATGGGGCTTTATGGTGAACATGAGGAAGCCTGCCATGGCTGCGCCTGCAACCGCAAGAGCAACTGTTGCAATGGAGCCCGAGCGCATGAAGGATATTACAAGGAAGGTTACAAAAAAGATAAGCGCTGTGCCGAAGTCACTCATAAGTGCAAGGAAAATGACACAAAGTGCGGAAAAAGCAATGAAAACGAAAAGGTTTTTCGTGCGGAACAGACGCTCAAGGGTTTCGGCGCCGACATAAATAAATGCAACCTTTACAAGCTCTGCAGGCTGTATTGACATTCCACCGATGCTGAACCAAAGCTTCGCACCGTATTTTTCCTCACCGAACACCATGGTTGCAGCCAGAAGTGCCAGTGCGATACAAGCAATGGGAAGACGGAATCTCTTTGTTCTTTCCAGGTCGCGAAGCCAACCGCCCAAGGCAAAGAAGGCCACAACGCCGATGAATATCTGAATTATTTGAGTAAACATCTCCTCGGGAACGGAGGAGGCAATTACGGAAAGGCCGAAGGTGGTGAGGAAGAAGGCGAGAAGCTCAACCTCAAAGCCCGTTCGTCTGATACTGCGCATGGCAAAATAGCAGAACCACTCCAACAGAATCAGAAGAACATAGGCGAGGGATATTCCGGCAAGGTATTTCTCATCGGCGGAAATGCAGTGCTCCAACAGCAGCACCACCTGCATGACGGTGAGATATACAAGAGTGACTGCGGGGTGTACCTGTCGCCAAAGGCTCTGACGCTTTGCCTCATTTTCGGTTTTTTGCTCTTCGGTTACACTGCGGAAGCGAAGGCTGACATTACCGAAGGTGAGAATGTCGTTGTCGTTTACAACGGTGCCCATAGCCCTGACCTTCTCCTTGTTGACGAAAACTCCGCCCTTTGAGAAAATGTCAAAAATCTTCCAAATACCGCTGTCGCTTCTGATAAGCACGGCGTGAACTCGGCTTACCTGGGGATTCATTAGCTTAACATCGGCGGATTTGGAACGGCCTATGAGATTTTCCCAGTGCTTGATGGCAACATACTTGCGGTCTGCATGAAGATATCCCCAGGTTTCATTGCGTGTTTTGCCCTTGAGCATTGAACGCATGCAGCGCATAAGCACAATTATTGCCAGCAGAGGGAGCAAATATTTGAAAACTGTTAGAAATAACTGATCAGTGGATGACAATGGTTTCACTCCTAAAATTTGTACCTTTTAGTATAACATTAATTATGAAGTTTTACAAGCAAGCAGAGAGGAATTACAAAAGTTCATAATATGTCTGAAAAATATTAAAGCAGAGCATGGACTTTCTTTAAAAATAGTGTGGAAATGGAAATCAAATGGGGTTATAATATACAATAAACATTTAATTCACTTGTGCTGGACTTTGTGAATTAAATGATATATAATCCGAATGAAAAATAATAATTTGTGATAGATAGGAGAAACAAATGAGCGAATGCACACATGATTGCTCCACCTGCGGTGAAAACTGCGCAGAGCGTGAACAGGATTTGAGAGCATATCTCAATCCGTCAGCAAGTGTTAAGAAAGTAATTGCCGTTGTATCCGGCAAGGGCGGCGTTGGTAAATCCCTGGTAACCGGTATGCTGGCAAGCGAAATGCAGCGCCGCGGCTACCAGTCCGCTGTACTGGATGCCGATGTAACCGGCCCTTCCATCCCCAAGGCATTTGGTGTTCATCAGCACGCTGTAGGCACAGAGGATTGCCTCATCCCCGTATATTCAAATAAGGGTACCCAGATAATGTCCATTAACCTTATTCTTGAGAATGAGACCGACCCTGTTGTATGGCGCGGCCCTGTCATTGCAGGCGTAGTAACCCAGTTCTGGAGTGATGTACTCTGGGATAATGTTGACTATATGTTTGTGGATATGCCTCCCGGAACCGGCGATGTTCCTCTTACTGTTTTCCAGTCCCTTCCCATTGACGGCATTGTTATCGTTACATCTCCTCAGGAGCTGGTTTCCATGATTGTTGCCAAGGCGGTAAACATGGCAGCAATGATGAATATTCCCGTTCTCGGTATTGTGGAGAATATGTCTTATCTGAAGTGCCCCGATTGCGGCAAGGAGCTTGAAGTATTCGGCACCAGCAAAGTAGCAAAGGTTGCCGAGGAGTTCGGTATTAAGCATTTTGCGCGCATGCCCATTGACCCTGTGATTGCCACAATGGTTGACGCAGGCGAGATTGAAAGTGTTGACACATCCACTCTTAATGAGCTGGTTGACTTCATAGAAAAAGGAGAATAAATATGGTTATTGCAGTTGCATATGATAATGGAGAAATCAATGAGCATTTCGGCCATGCAGAGATGTTCGCAATTTATGAAACCAATGCAGATGACACCGAAGTTGTTTCCAAGCGCCTTGTTGAGGTAAAGGAAACCGGCCATCAGGCGGTTGCAGACCTTATGCACGAAAACGGTGTTGATGTTGTTATTGTTGGCCACATCGGCGAAGGCGGACGCAGCGCACTTACAGAGTACGGCATTGTTGCATTTGCCGGCTTCTGCGGCGATTCCGATGATGCTGCAGAGCTTATGATGATGGGCCAGCTGCCTTTCCTCACTGACGAAGGTAACTGCTCCGGCGGCTGCGGTAGCTGCGGCGGTTGCGGCGGTCATGACGACGGCGGCTGTGGCTGCGGCGGTCATGATGACGGTGGTTCCTGCGGTTGCGGCTGCCACTAAGCAATAAAAGTATAAAGCAGCATGACTCGTCATGCTGCTTTTTTTGAGGCTTTATGAAAAGAATAATAGCTTTAATACTTATAATTAGTCTGCTTTGCCTCATGAGCAGTTGTACATTACTGCCGGATAAAGAAGATGCGCGGAAAAGTTGCGCTCATGAGGATTATCATGAAGAATTTGACGCGGAAGTGACTGCGAAAAGAATCCTTGAAACCATGACACTTGAGGAAAAAGCCGCACAGCTGTTAATGGTGAGCTGCCATACGCAGGGAAGTGCGGAGTCAGCTGCTAAATTCGGTGTAGGCGCGCTATGCCTGTACTCCTTTGATTTCGCGGGCAAATCATCGAAGGAAGTTGCTGACATGACGCAGCATTTTCAGGAGCTGTCGGGCTTCCCCATGATAATTTCCACTGATGAAGAGGGAGGCGGAGTCCATCGTGTCAGTAATTGTCCGGAGCTTTACCCCGAAACATTCCGTTCACCGGGGGAGCTACGTGAGAGCAATGGTCTCACATCCGTTTCAATTGACACGCGTGCGAAGTCTGTTTTGCTGGAGAGTCTGGGCATAAATGCAAACCTTGCCCCGGTGTGTGATGTACCGCTGAAGGAAACCGACTATATCTATGAGCGCTGCTACAGTATGGACTATAAGGAAAGTGCAGAGTATATTTCCGCTGTTATAACTGCTATGAATGATTATAATGTGGGCAGCGTTTTAAAGCATTTTCCGGGCTATGGCGGAAGCACTGATACCCACTACGGAATATCCTACGACTACAGACCGCTGGCTGCGTTTATAAACGGCGACTTGCTGCCGTTTAAGGCCGGAATAGAAGCGGGAGCGGATGCCGTAATGGTGAGCCACAATATAGTTGTCTGCATGGATGATAGCTATCCCGCATCGCTTTCGGCCGAAGTTCACCGGGTTTTGCGCGAGGAGTTAGGCTTTGAAGGCGTCATTGTGACAGATGATCTTGCCATGGGGGCGATACTTAACTTTGCTGACGGCAAAAATATGGTGGTGCAGGCGCTTATTGCCGGCAATGACATGGTCTGCTGCAGCAACTTTGAAGAAAGCACTGCGGCAATTGTCGCCGCCGTAAACAACGGAACCTTGACGGAGGAACGGATTGATGAATCGGTTCTCCGTATTCTGAAATGGAAAATTGATTTGGACTTGATATAAAAAACCACCTTGCGGTTCAGGTGCAAGGTGGTTTTAATTTTAGCTGATTTTTCGGGCAACAACAATGAAACGGCCCTGCTCTGTATGATATGCGCAGGTGGATAGAGTCAGAATGCTGTCGCCTTCCTGAAGCTCGACACCGGTGCTGTAGAGCTTGTTTTCGTTGATGAAATCAACATACTGACGGAACATATCGGCATCGTTCTTGCCTGTATACTCATAGTATCTGAAGCATTCCTCACCCTCGGGAGGAATTTCGGTTTTTATTGCCGCAACTACCTCATAGGTCTGCTTCTCGTAGATAGTGTCAAAGGAGAAGGTCTTGTGCGTCTGATAAAAATCCTCATCAGCGTAGTAGTTGAGAGTACCGAACATGGAACCGTCACTCATGTTGTGGCCGTAAATGATAATGTTGTCAGACTTAAAAATGTCACAGTTTTCGGCAATGTACAGACAACCGCGTGTGGAATGATTGCCGTAAAAGTCGGTGCGAAGGTACTTTTCCTGAATATGCGGCGCGTACATTACCACATTGTCAATATTTGTGCCCTCGATTTTTAACCAACCGATGGTGTCGTAGTTTTCCTGATAAAGGGCGGCATATTCATCTAACAAATCCGGTATATCTGTATTCATGCCTCGCAGCGCATCAATTTCCGCCTGGTGACGCTTGTCGATGTAGTTCTCCACCATGAAATATGCGAGGCCCGCAATGCTGGCGATAAACACAATAAGCGCAATTATTCGTATTGTTTTTCTCATTGGTCTCTGCACTCCAGTAAGCCGTATTCCACAAGCTTTTCGTAGTTTTCATAATAGAGGTAGTAGCCGCCGACGCTGTGCTGCACATCGTCAATTCGTACTCGGTAGCCGTCGTGGCGCACCATAAATGTGTTGAGAATACGCTGGGGATTTTGCATATACATTGCGTACTCGGGGAAGAAGTAGCCGTTAAGAAGGCGGTCAGCGCGTGCATAAATTGTCTTCAGGAAGTAGTCAAGATCGAACTGCGTTTCGGCATACTCAACCTCGATTCCGCGCTGCACCATACGGTCATATACCTCAAAGGTGGCCATAAGAAGCTCGAAATAAGTGTGGTAGGTGGTGTCACGGTTGTAAATCGTGTCAAGATTTTCCTGAGCATTGCGCAGAGCAAACTCGTAATATTCCTCTTTGTCCACATACTTTGTAAGCTCGTTCATGGTGTAAGCAATCCAGTGATCCTTGTAAACCGTATAGTCCGCCTTAATGAAATGATCAACTGCGGCTTCCACGGCAGTAAGCCACTTGGAGTCTTTTGTGAGGCCGTAGAGCTTGCAGAGAGCAAAGCTTGCTTCACCGTCGTAATAAACTACTCTGAAGGCTTCCTTGCGTGAGAAATCACCGTTGAGAACATGATAGTATTCTCCCGTATCCTCATTTAACATATTGAGGATACCGTTGCCGAGAGCGATACAAAGATCCTCGTACTTAGAGGTTTTAAAGGTGTCCATGTATTCGGTCAGTGCAATTACCGCAACGCCGCAGCCGCCGAGCTTGATTTCATTTGATTTCTTTTCAAGAAGATAGGCTGTGTTGTCGTCTGAATAGACAATATAGTTATCAACCATATAATCAACGGCACGGTCAATAACCGGCATGAGCTCGGGGTCACCGGTCATCTTGAACTGGCAGACAAGACTCCACAAAGTACTGGAATGACGAACAATGTTGTAGTTATCAATGTCATTGTCAAAGCGCGGGTATATACCGTAGACAAAGCTGCCGTCGGCATTTACCTGGTCGATAAGGAAGCCAGAGGCGTTTGTTATAACTTCCTCGGCGAAGTCCTTGTCGATCGTTTCAATGTCACGGCGACCGTACTCATAGCCTGAATTGTTCAATTCATAGACCGTGCTGTCATCGTCACAGAACCAGCTGTCACAGCTGAATAAAACACAGTATTCAGGGAGTGAGGTGAGGGGAGTGCGGCCTGCCTTTTTCAGATAGGTATTGAGATAGGTGAAGTCTACACATTCTTCCTCATAGTCGAGAATTTTGGCGCCGTTTAATTCTGCTTCAAGAAGCGCGGTTTTGTAATTCATGTCAAAGGAAATGCCATTGCGGAAGAATTCGTGACGCCAATGCTTGAGCTCGACTGAAAACTCATCAGATGAAAGCATTTGGGAGGAGTTTACTATATCAGCCTTAACCCATAGCGGATTGTACTGATAGGTTTCCACATATGCTCGCGCCTGCTCGTTTGCGTCATCAAATGCAGCTTCGTTGTCAACACCCGTACCGGTGAAAACACGGGCGCGTTCGGTCCCGTCGCACACAGATATGAAAACAACTCGCGCGGGGGTACCGGGAGCCATTTCACCGCTGATTTCATCGGCAATGACATCATCGCGAAGCAGACCGGCTTTCTCGTCGTAAAGATCCATGATGGTTGCGAGCTCGTGCTCATCCAACATGAAGAAAATAACAACGGCGGCTATAATAAGCACCACGGCGGCTGCTGCAATAATAAGAGCAGTCTTGCTGTCGCGTTTTTTCTTGGTGTCGTTCTTTTTCTTTTTACTTATATACTTTTTACGATTCTGGCTTCTGCCCATTTTCTTTGCCTCTATATAAAAATAAAATAGGAATGACACGAGGTCATTCCTATTTTATATTCAAATCAATGATAAGTCAACCAATCGCCCACATTTGATTAGTTTTCTTCTCTCTTGCGATATGT
>JAUMWD010000008.1 GCA_030529825.1 Bacillota bacterium | reverse complement strand
ACGCCGCCGAGGTACTTCTCGAGCTTTTCCATCTCGCCGAGGTGCTTCATGACTTCCTTCTTGGGCAGCATATCGAAGGTGCCGTCTTCCTGCATCTTCTTGAGCTGTGCCAGGCGGTCAATACGGGTGCGCATGGTCTTGAAGTTGGTGAGCATGCCGCCGAGCCAACGAGCGTTGACATAGTACATACCTACGCGTGCGGCTTCTTCCTTAACTGCTTCTGCAGCCTGCTTCTTGGTGCCGACGAAGAGAACGGTCTGGCCGTTTGCAGCAACGTCGCGAACGAAGTTGTAAGCCTCTTCCAGCTTCTTTACGGTCTTCTGCAGGTCGATGATGTAGATGCCGTTACGTTCACAGTAAATGTACTCGGCCATCTTGGGGTTCCAGCGGCGGGTCTGGTGACCGAAGTGGACACCGGCTTCCAGCAGCTGCTTCATGGATACTACTGACATTTGTTTTTCCTCCAATTTTAGTTTTTTCCTCCGAGCGTTTCATCCCTTTTCCCAAGCCGTAGCCACATGAGAAAAAGTCCGCGCCCGTGCGAAATGCCTTGATATAATATCAAAAAAGTTACGAAATATCAATAGTTTTTTGCAATTTTTCAGAAAAATTTTCGCTTTTCCCGCTTGCGCCGGGGTTGATTGGCCTCGGTTTCGACCAAAATAATGTCGGGCCCCATTCTGACGATGCACTTCCAGGGGAGAATGTAGTCGTCCTCACGGCCGAAAAGCCCGAAAAATTTTGATTTTCCCGGGGTTATGAGGGAAATTATGCGGCCCTCGGCCTCGTCAATTTCCGCGTCATAGACATAGCCGAGGCGCAGGCCGTTGTGGATGTCGATGACCTCTTTGTATCGGATTTCGGAAAAATAGCTTATCATAAAAAGTCACCCCATAGGATAGTATGGGGTGACAGGTTGTTCGTATTCGGGGATTTTTGCGGAGGCGACGGGAATTATTCCTCGGTCTTTGACTTCGGAATGGAAATGGTGAGGATGAGGGCCTCCTCGGTCTCCTGCTTTTTCATGCCCGCCATGATGCCGCCCTGCTTCATGAGGTCAAGGCCGTGCATGAGGGTGTTCATAAATACACGCACATCCTTCATTATGAAGGCCCGTCGGGGAAGCTGCTTTTCCTCCTCGGCCTCGGTATCGGCTTCGGCGGTGCTCTCGCTTTGCGATGCGAGAATTGCGTCTATGTAGCTGTCGGTGAGGGCGACGGTGAGCCCCATGTCGATGATGTGCATGAGGGCCGCCCGCTGAGAGTCGGCATCGGGCAGCCGCAAAAGCGCCCGTCCGTGACGCTCCGTGAGACCGCGGTCGCGCAGGGTTTCCAGTACATCACGGGGCAGCTTCAGCAAGCGGAGCTTGTTTGCCACGGCGGATTGGGATTTTCCGATGCGGCGGGCGATTTCCTCCTGACTCAGGCCGAACATACGGATGAGCTGGTTTATGCCGTTTGCCTCCTCGATGAAATCCAAATCCTTGCGCTGAAGATTTTCGATGAGGGCAATGAGGCTCGCCTCCTCAAGGCCCACATCCAGCAGAATGCAGGGTACATCCTCCAAGCCTGCCATTTTAGCGGCACGAAGCCGCCGTTCGCCTGCCACAAGCTCGTAGCGGCCGCTGCGCAGACGCACCGTCAGAGGATTCAGTATGCCGAACTCCTCAATGCTGGAGCAAAGCTCACGCAGGCTTTCGTCCTCAAAGTTTTTGCGCGGCTGCACGGGATTCGGCTCGAGTGCGTCCACCGGCAGATTGATGATGCCGCCGCGCCGTACATTGGGACGGCGTTTTAATGTTTGCAAGTAAATTTTTCCTCCTTTGTACACAAGATATATGTGGCCACAGAATGAAGAATATACTATATATTGTGCAAAAACAGACGAAGCATAGGGGGAAATGAAAATTTAGCGCAATGGGATGAGGAGGATGCTCACCTTTTCTTTGCTTTTGCACCTTCACCGATGCAGACGCAAAAGCAAAATCCGCCGCGCGCACATTTCGGGAGCTGCTGCGGAGAAAAATTTGATAATGTTTGCGAGGAAGATGTTCCCTCTTTTGTAAAACTTTGCACCGTATCTGAAAAGCTCGCGAGTGCAGTACACTAACAGAGCTTTCACCGGTCGAGCTGACGCAAAAACGATTTTTTGAAGCGGTGCATCGTATCTAAAAAAAGCAGGTCGCGTGAAAGCGACCTGCAAACAGGGTTGTGGGATAAAGATATGAGCCTGGTCCCGCATAAAGCGGAACCAATTGGATAAGCTGTGATTAAAGGATAATACTTTTGCGAGAGCTTGTAAAGAGCGAAAAAGCACTGCTTTTGACTACTTTTGTCGAAGCGCAAAAATTTCCTTAATAAAAACAATTTGAAGGCACAAAATAAGTGAGAAGACCAAAGAGAGGAGTTTTCCGAAATGATGATAATTGATCGCATTGCCCTGATTCTCACAATAATCGGCGGCATCAACTGGGGCAGCGTGGGCCTGTTCCGGTTTGACATCGTTGCATGGATCTGCGGCGGACAGACCGCCACACTCAGCCGCGTTATCTATACTCTGGTGGGACTGGCGGCGCTGTGGTGCATCTCTCTGCTGTTCAGAGACGATACCTGCGAGCACGAATAAAAAGACCGTGTCTTTGGGCGGTGCACCATGGGGCTTCACAGCCTTGAAACAATCTGTTTCCCGCAATACTGCGTTGAAAATACTCGGAATATATGGCCATTATTCCTGCGTTTTTCGCCTTGTCTTGCAGAAAACATCTTTCAAGGTGCAAAGCAGTTTTGAGCGAGAAATTTTCCGTCCAGACAATATAACAAAAACACGGCAATGCTGACGCATTACCGTGTTTTTGTTATGAAGTACGGGTGGAAAAGAGCCGGTCAAAACCTGTTAATCCCTATGGCGCACCGCCCTTGGACACGGTCTTTTTCAGATACGGTGCACCGCTACGGGAAATCGTTATTGCAGATTCCCGACCGGTGACAACTCAATTACTAAAATGCACTCGCGCTTTTTAGATACGGTGCAATGCCTTATACGGTGAAGAATTGTAAATATACAATGGCGCCGAGCTGCAAAAGCGCCAGCAGGGGGAAGAACAGGGCGAAATACCAGTGCTTTGTCTTGTGGCGGAAGGAATACATACCCAGAGAGCCGCCTAAAGCGCCAAACAGAATCGCAAACAGAAACAGCACCTTTTCCGGAATGCGGCGCCGTTCCTTTTTCCCGTTGCCGTTGGCAATGGCAATGCTCTTGTCAACGCCCATGAGAATATAGGCAAGGATGTTTACGATTGCAAAGCAAATAAGCAAAATTGATGTCAGCTTATCTCCCATGACTTAACCTCTTTTTTTGGAATTCGGCTTCGTGTTTTTCTTGGGCTTGGGCTTCGCCCAGCCCTTTTTGCTCACGGGCTTTTTGGGCTTTTCGGGTGCTGCCGCCGGCTTTTTCTCCGTCTTTGGACGGGGCTTATATGCGCTGTCGGGCTTCACAAGACATTCGGGACCGTAGCCGATTAAATCCTCGCGGCCTGCCTCCTTGAGAGCCTCCATGACGAGCTTGCGCTTGTCGGGGCGCTTCCATTGGAGAAGGGCGCGCTGCATGGCCTTTTCGTGGAAGGACTTTGCAACGTAAACATGCTTCATGGTGGTGGGATCGATCTCCGTGTAGTACATACAGGTGGAGATGGTGCCGGGGGTGGGATAGAAGTCCTGCACCTGCTCGGGCTGACGGCCCATCTTGTTGAGATATTCCGCTAAAGCCACGGCGGATTCAAGAGTGCTGCCCGGGTGGGAGGACATGAGATAGGGCACAACATACTGCTCCTTGGAGAACTTGCTGTTGAGCTTTTTGTATTCTGCCATGAAGCGCTCGTAAACGTCGATATGGGGCTTGCCCATGTAGTCGAGAACGGAGTCAATGCAATGCTCGGGGGCCACCTTTAGCTGACCGGAGATGTGGTATTTAACAAGCTCGGAGAAGAACTCGTTGGACTTGTCCTCCAGCATGTAGTCATAGCGGATGCCGCTGCGGACAAAGACCTTTTTGATTCCGGGAATTGCGCGGAGCTTGCGGAGAAGCTGGAGATAATCCGAATGGTCGGCGTCAAGATTTGGGCAGGGCGTGGGGGCAAGACAGCGTCTGTCCGCGCACATACCGCATTTAGCCTGCTTCTTGCAGGAGTGGTGGCGGAAGTTTGCGGAGGGGCCGCCCACATCATTGATGTAGCCCTTGAAGTCGGGGAATTTTGTCAGGGCGGTAACCTCGCGGATAACGCTTTCCTGACTGCGTGAGGTGACCATTCTGCCCTGATGGAAGGCAAGGGCGCAGAAGTTGCAGCCGCCGAAGCAGCCGCGGTTGTGAATGACGGAGAATTTGACCTCCTCAATGGCGGGAACACCGCCCATATCCTCATACATGGGGTGATACTGCTTGGTGTAGGGCAGCTCTGCCACGAAGTCAAGCTCCGCCGAGGTGAGGGGCATGGCAGGAGGATTGACAACGAGGAAGCGTCCGTCGTGCTCCTGAATCATGGCCTTGCCGCGGACGGGGTCATGCTCGGCGTATTCCACCCGTGTTGCCTCCGCATAGAGCCGCTTGTTGTCGCGGACATCCGCAAAGGAGGGAAGCTCCACATGGGGGAAGGCGCACTTTTCCGGCTCGGCGGTGAGGTATGCGGTGCCTGCAATGTCAAGCATTTCGGAAACGGGAATTTTCTTCTTAAGGCGCTTGGCGATTTCGCGCTCCGCGTATTCGCCCATGCCGTAAACCAGCATATCCGCACCGCTGTCAAAGAGAATGCTGCGGCGCACCTTGTCCTCCCAATAGTCATAGTGGGCAAAGCGGCGCAGGCTTGCCTCAAGTCCGCCGATGATAATGGGAACCTCGGGACCGAAGGCCTCACGGGCGCGGTTTGAATAGACGATTGTGGCTCTGTCGGGGCGCAGACCTGCCTTCTTGCCGGGAGAATAAAAGTCCTCGCTGCGGCGTTTTTTTGCGGCGGTGTAGTGGGCAACCATGGAGTCCAGGTTGCCTGCGCCGATGAGCACGCCGAGACGGGGCTTGCCGAAGGCGGCAAAGGCCTCGGCACTGTGCCAGTCGGGCTGTGCCAAAACTGCAACGCGGTAGCCCTCTGCCTCAAGTACACGCCCGATGACGGCGGTACCGAAGCTGGGATGGTCAACATAGGCGTCGCCCGTCACCAGCAGGAAGTCATACCACCACCAGCCGCGTTCCTCCATTTCCGACTTGGAAACGGGTAAAAATTCCTGATTACTTATCATCTTAACTCTCCAAAGTACCAGCCGCTTGTACCCTTGTGCTTAACAAGAAAGCCGCGGCTTGTTGTTTCTATAACGCTGACCTCGTCGCCGGGATTGAGCTCTAAAACAAGGTCCGTTGAATCGTTGCAGGTTGTTTCCTCTTCCTCGGAATAGAGGTATTTCGTGAGAATTTCCATCTCATAGCCTGTGCGGATATGGCGGCAGAGAGAGAATTCCCCGCCCCGGGAAAGCACCTTTACCTTGTTGTCGCCCCAGCGGATATAGTAGGATTTTTCGCCCTTTTTCTGGGGAGTGACAACGGTTTTTACGGGGAATTTATCGTAGGAAACGAAGGAAAAATCCTCGCTGCCCTCGTAGGGAATGATGAGGGCGTTCAGCTGTCCGTCATCCTTTAAGGTGCAGCCGCCGTCAATGGAAATGATGTGCTGCTTTTCGTTTATGATGGGGTTTGCGCAGACATGGTCGGGCAGATACAGCATCACGGGCCAGTGACCTACAATAACCCATTTATCGAAAATATAGCCCTGCTCCATGAAGTTGTCAAACTTCATGCAGTCGCCTGCCATCTGCTCCTCATAGGGAAGGTCGGGCTTCACGCCGCCATGGACAAAGGTGTAGTGGGGCGTCTCGATAATCTGGGGCAGCTTTCGCAGAAAGTCCCATTCCTCCCTGAAGCGATCCTTAAGCTCCGGCATATAGGGAGCAAGGTCGAGCCCCTCCTTGAGCTCAACACCCATTTCGCAGAGCATGTCATAGAGGATTCCGCTGCCGCGGAAGAGAATGTATTTAAGAATGCGGTCAAGGGGGAAATAGGTCTGCTCCTCCGTCAAATCCGCCCAGCTGTCGCAGTTGCCGCAGATGGGGTGGACATCGTATTCCCTGCCCAGCTCCATGATAAAGCGCAGAGTGGCAAGGCTGTCCTCGCCCTTTTCCAGAAAGTCGCCGTTGAGAATAAGCACATCGTAGGGCGACAGCTTAATTTTCTTAATGAGTCCCTTGAAATAGGGTAGATTGGCATGGATGTCGGAGACCGCGATAATCCGCCGTCCCGTGGTGTTCAGATGTTCGATTTTCGCCTTGTCATACCACATTTTTTGCTCCGTTGCTATGTGTAAAATAATCGCCTTTGCGTCAGCCGACCGCGGACAACGCTGTAAGAAAGCTGCACTTGCGGTCCGTGCCGGTGCGAGAAAAATTAACCGAATTTTTTCTCCATGAGATACAGGGGCGCGCCGCAGCCCGGATCCTGTCCTATTATATCAAAGCCGTGCTTTTTATAGAAGGCGATGGCACGCTTGTTTTCAGAGGAAACGTGCAGGCGCACACTCTCAAAGCCGAGACTCTGGAAGCGGCATATGGCCATGCCCAGAAGCTGAACGCCGAGACCGTGACCGCGGTTTTCCTTTGTGAGATAAATGAGGCTTATCCAGCCGTATTTCTGCCGCTTGCCGCGGAAAATGTCCATCTCCACAATGCCCACAAACTCGTTTTCGGAGTCATAGGCGGCGAGAATTGCGCCCTTATCGGCGGCGCACATTTTCTTCGCATCGTTGAGATACAGAGAAGAAACAAAGCCGTTAAGGCTGCCGTGGGCGGCCATCCAGCTGTCGGCATAGCATTTGGTGTAAAGCTTTCCGTCAAGCGAGGGATCGAGCACCTCGTAGCGCAGGTTTGCGCTGTCCTTGCCGCCGGAGTCCGAGCGCCACCAGGTCTGCTTTGCAAAGGTGGAGAGCTCATAGGGCACATGGCTGTTGTCGTTAAAATACTCAACCTCGATTTCGCCGTTTTCCACATTGAGAAGGGAGACGGCGGTGTTGTCTCCGTGGGGAAGCTTCTTGGACATTTCGTCGGACTCAATGCCCATAAGGGTTGCAAGGGCGGAGCGTATGACAACGCCGTGGCTGACGACCGCAACGGTCTTTCCCTCGTTTTCGGCGGCTATGTCGCGGATTGCGGAAAGGAAGCGTTCAGCGCAGTCGCTGTAGGTTTCCGCACCCTCGGCAGTCCATTTTGCGGGATTGTTGTTGAAGTTATACATGGCCTCGGGGTCGGCATAGGCCATGTCGCCGAAGCTCTTTCCCTCCCATATACCCATGCAAAGCTCTCTCAGCCGCGGTGTTTTCTGCAGCTTGACATCGTGGTATTTTGTGATTGCGCCCGCGGTGGCAACGGCACGGCGCAGGTCGCTGGAGTACAGAGCGTCAATGTGAACATCCTTAAACCGTTCCGCAAGATATTCCAGCTGGCGGTAGCCTGTGGCGGTAAGATAGCTGTTCATGTGTCCCTGTACTATACGGTAGAGGTTTCCCTCGGCCTCGGCGTGACGAATTATGTAAATTTTAGTCATTCTTTGTTACCTTCGTTGACCTGAATAAATCGGTATTATATAATAAAATATCAATAATGTGATTATATAATAAAATTTACTGTCAGGCAAGGAGAATACCTTGAAAGTATTGCATCTGATTTCCGGCGGCGACTCCGGCGGCGCAAAAACCCATGTTCTGTCGCTGCTGCAGGATTTGAATAAGAGCATAAGGGCGGAGCTTGTGTGCTATATGGAGGGCCCCTTTGCGGAAGAGGCGCGCCAGCGGGGAATACCAACCACGGTTTTTAACGGCAGCTTCCTGAATTCCTACCGCAGAACCGGCGAGATTATTAAAAACGGCGGCTATGATGCGGTGCATTGCCACGGCAGCCGCGCCAATCTCATGGGCGCCCTGCTGAAGAGAAAATTCTCCATGCCCTTTATTACCACCGTTCACAGCGACTATACTTTAGACTATTTGGGCAGACCTTTTGCCAACGCAACCTACGGCGAGCTGAATAAGTATGCCCTGCGCAGAATGGACTACCGCGTGTGCGTTTCCGACTGCATGAGAGACACTCTCATATCGAGAGGCTTCAAGCCCAACGAGATGTACTCCATATATAACGGTGTGGATTTTGATGTTGAGCAGAAGCGGGTTGACAGAGCCGAATGGCTGAAAAAAATCGGCTGCGGCTTCACCCCCGAAAATGTTATCGTGGGCATAGCGGCACGCCTTGACCCCGTAAAGGATGTGGCAACACTGGTTCGGGGCTTCGCCGAGGCAAGCGGAAGCAGCAAGGAGCTTCGCCTGCTGATTGCCGGCGATGGTCAGGAACGGGAAATGCTGGAGAATCTTGCAAAGGAGCTGGGCGTTGCCGAAAAGGTTTTCTTTGCAGGCTGGCTCAACGGTATGGAGGGCTACTACTCCACTGTTGACATCAATGTCATATGCTCTCTTTCCGAGACCTTCCCCTATGCGGTGACGGAGGCGGCAAGAGCCAAAATCCCCACGGCGGCAAGCCGTGTGGGCGGCCTGCCAAAGCTGCTCATCCAAAACAAAACGGGTATGCTTTTCGATGTGGGAGATTACCACAGCCTTGCAAATGAGCTCGTTACTCTTGCGGAGGACAAGGCTCTGCGAAAGAGCATGGGTGAGGCGGTGTATGAAAAAGCGAAGAATGAATTCTCCGCGGCCAGCACCTGCCGCAGACAGATTGAGATATACGAAAAAATAATACTGCGGGAGAAAAAACGCCGAGAGGGCATCCGCGACAGCGTTGTGATCTGCGGTGCTTACGGCCACGGCAATGCAGGTGACGAGGCCATCCTCTCGGGCATGATTTCCCAGCTTCAGAGTATAGACAGAGATATTCAGATAACGGTCATTTCCCGTTCGCCCAATGACACCCAATGCACCCACGATGTTAACGCCATCGGACGGGGAAATATACGACAGCAGGGCAAGGTCTTTTCAAGAGCAAGGCTCTATATTAACGGCGGCGGCAGTCTTATTCAGGATGTCACCAGCCGAAGAAGCCTTTGGTTTTATCTTTACACCATCCGCAGAGCAAAAAAGCTGGGCTGCAGGGTACAGATGTACGGCTGCGGTATCGGCCCCCTGAAATACGGAAGCGACCGCAGAATGTCCGCGAGGGTTCTCAACAGCTTTGTTGATGCTATGACTCTCCGCGATCCCGACAGCCTTGAAATGCTGAAGGATATCAAGGTTACAAAGCCCGAGCTTATTCTTGCGGCAGACCCGGTGCTTTCCGTTCCTTCCTGTGAGGAGGAGAGAGTCCGGGAATTCATGGCGGCAAACGGTCTTTCCGAGGAGGAAAAATATCTCTGCCTGGGACTTCGCCCCTGGCCGGGCTTTGAGGAAAAGGCGGCTGATATCGCGGGAGCGTTGCGATTTGCCTACGGAGAGCTTGGACTCAAGCCTGTTTTCCTGCCTATGAATTATTCAAAGGACCTCGAGCCCTCCAGATTGGTTGCGGAGCTTTCGGAGCTTCCCTGCGTTATTCTACCCGAAATCAGAGAGGCGGAGCTTGCCATCGGCGTCATGTCAAGGATGAAGATGGTGGTGGCCATGCGTCTGCACAGCCTGCTGTTTGCCGCAAACAGCGGTGTGCCCTCTGTGGGTGTCAGCTATGACCCCAAGGTTTCCAGCTTCGTGGAATATACGGGCTGCGGCGGCTGCGTGGAGCTGGAAAATCTCACGGAGCAGAGCCTTAAGGATATGATTAAGCTTCATTGCAGTACAGATAAGAAAGCGGAATTTGAAGAATCACTGAAAAAGGTCAGAACGGCGGAGCAGCTCAATCTTGAGACCGCCAAACGCCTTATGAGCATTGAATGAGGAGAATGTATTATGATTAGAACTGCGATACTTGTTTCCGGCAACGGTGCACGGCTCCAGACTATTCTCGACTCCATGTATTTCGGAGAGATTCCCAACTATGAGCTGGTCACGGTCATCTGTACCGAGGCCAATGCCTATGCCCTCCGCCGCTGCGCCAATGCCGGCGTGCAGGCGGTTGTGGTTGAAACCTCCGACTTCCCCACAAAGCTCAGCTACAGCATGGCGATCTCCAACAAGCTCCGGGATATGGACATCGACCTTGTGGTGCTGGCAGGCTATAATATGCCCTTGGGCGTAATCGCAAACCAGTTCAAAAACCGCGTCATCGGTGTTTATCCCGCTCTTATCCCCTCCTTTGAAAATGAGGAGCGTCCGGCAAGATGCGCTCTTGAGCGCGGCTGCAAGGTTACGGGCGCAACGGCCTATTTCGCCGATGCAGACGGAAAAATCGGCGCCATTATCGGTCAGCAGGCTGTGGAGGTCAGACAGGACGACAGCCTGGACAGCCTTGAACGGAGAATTATGGAGGAGGCTGAATGGAAGCTCCTCCCCAAGGCAATAATTTTGTATTGCCAGGGCAAATTGGAGGTCCATGGCGACAGAGTAGTTGTAAAGGAGAGCTGATATGGAAAAAGCAATGAAAATCGGCGGCATGATGTGCGGCCATTGCTCCGCAAGAGTTAAAAAAGCTCTTGAGGCTGTGGAGGGCGTTGAGGCGGCAGAGGTGTCCCACGAAACGGGCAGCGCAGTTGTCAGGTGCAATGATACGGTAACGGAAGAAATGCTCAAAGAAGCCGTGGAAAATCAGGGCTTCGATGTGCTCTGAAAGGCAAAAAGACTTATAAATTAAATCCCGCTGTGACATATCTGAAAAGTGTCACAGCGGGATTTTATCATTTATAATACTTTTCTACTCCGCCGAAGCCCTTGATGAGTTTTCCGTCCCTTGTTTTTGAAACGAAGTTTTTAAGCCGCTTTTCAAATTCTTCGGGGCGCGTTCTTGCGGCGTCAATATAGGCAATGCGGATCCTGTTGTATGAGTTGGAAAAGCTCCTGAAATTTTCCCATGCCGCATCATCGGCCTTGATAACAGCCAAGATATCCTCGGGGAAAATGTATTCCGTTTCGATTAAATCCGCCACGGATTTTCTTACCTCGGGTTGGATCATGCCCCGACTGTCCAGCCATATGAGTCGTTCTATGTTCGGCCTTGAATAGGGGCTTCCTTTTCTTCTGGGGGTAAATCTCTGGATGCGGTGGAGAGGGTCAATGTGTTTTATGGTGCTGTCGATCCATCCGAAGCAAAGAGCCTCCTCCACGGCATCGTTGTAGGAAAGACAGGGTTCTCCCGAATCCTTCATGGGAAAAACAAACCAAACCTCGGTTTTGCTCTGAAAATTTTCGGCGAGCCAGCGGCGCCAGCTTTTTCGGTCACTTGTATAAAAGATTTCTGCCTGATTCATTGCTGCTCCTGACGAAAATATTTTTGGCTTGCCGCGATCCTTTACAGCGTAAGCGTGCGGGCAAACTGCTTGTTCTTATACATGGGATCGCCGGTTACATCCTTGAGGACTTCGAGTTCCTCGGGGATTTTCGCATCATCGCCACCGGTATAGCAGAACAGCACGGCCTTGTCGGTGCAGAAGGGATAAACATCGATTTCATAGCGGCAGGTGTTGTAAACAAAGCGGTACTTGGTTTTGAACACCGGGTGGAATTCGCGGTCGCCTTCCATGAGGAACCGGATATATCGCTTCTCGGAAATGGGCTTTTCCGTGTTCCAGCGGCTGCCGTCGGCGGCAAGGTGCTTTTCGTTGTAGAAATAGAGATAGTCGTCGCCGTTTTTCTGCTGACGGACACGGCGCTCTATGTCGGGCGTGGTGTCACATAGATAGGTCTGCATCATGTCGATGGCAACTGCGCTGTATTTCTCGGCGAATTTTTCCATGTCGGGCATGGAAATGAGATATTTGCGCTTTTTCGCCTGGGGCATGGGCTCGCCAACAAGGCGGTAAATTTCCTGCATTGCGCGGCGGATCTTGTCGTTGAAATCCACGGAGTTGTCGATGATTTTAAGGTTGGGGTGGCCCTGCCATGAGCGGAGGGTGCGGTCGTCCATTTCCCTTGCGTATTCAAGGGATTCTGTGCGGGCGGTGTTGCCTAAATTGTAGGCAAATTCTGCGCCCTTTGCGCAGGTGACGAGGTGCAGCACCGCATCGTAATTTGCCAGAACGCTCTGCTCCGTGCGGCCGTCGAATTTCGCAAGGACAGAGGCAAATTCCTCGTCGGAAATGTATGCCTTGTCGTCCATGAGGGCGCGGTCATAGATGATGAGAATGTTGTCCTCGGGAACAAGCTTTGCCGCCTCCAACGCCAGCTTTTCCTTGTGAAGCTGGTCGGCGATGACAAAGTCCTGAAAGGCCAGCATGGAAAGACAGTTGCCGAAGGGCTTGATACCGAAGCCGGAAATAAGGTCTGTGGCGGTTTCGGGAATTGTTATGACACGCCAGCCGTTTTCCTGCTTGAATTCCTTGAGAATTCGGCTGATAAGTGAGGTCTTGCCTGCGGCAGGTCCGCCTGTGAGAACGATTTTGGTTATATTCTTACTCATCTTTTTCACCTTCTAAATAGGCTTTGAATTGGGAAACTGTTTTGAAATACACATCGCTGTTTGCGCGCATAAAGTTTTCAATTTCGGGAATGTCGTTGGCCCAGCCGGCGGCGGCGAATTTAACGCCTGCGGCCCTTGCCATGTCGTAGCCGGGCTTCAAATCGTCTATTATGAGAAGCTCCTCCGCCTTGAAGCCGTAGTGCTTCATGATTTCGAAAACGGGATGGGGATTAGGCTTGCGCTGGTCATGGGGACATTCCCAGCCGAAAACCAAATCCGGCTCGGGCAGGCCGTTTTCCCTGTAGTCACGGAGGATATTCTTAGCGTAGGAATGGGAAATGACGCAGAGCTTCACGCCTGCGTTTTTCTGCTCCCAAAGCAGCTCGCGTATACCCTCAAAGGATTTGGGAACATAGTGCTGGACATATTCGTTCCAGAAGACCTCCTCGTCCTTTATCATGGCGTCGTCCATGCCGATTTCACGGAAGAGTGCTAAAATTCCCGGATCAAAATTCTTGCGGAAATAATCCTCGAGGGTAAAGTTTACCTCCGGGAAGTGCAGCTTCATATATTCCTGAAAGCTGGGGAAATGCACCGTGGCGGTGCTGTTTACAATTGTGTCGTCGTGGTCAAGGACAAGACAGGGAAATCTCATGGCGGCCTCCAAAAAGCAAATACAAATAGAGTATATTGTAGATTGCGTAAAATGTCAAACGCAGGAGAGAATAAGAAAAACAGGAAAAGAAAAAGCTCCCCCGAAGGGGAGCTTTTATTTGTTTGTTGTAAGAACAATCCGATGGGATTAGATGCCCATGCAGACGTCCCATGCACGCCAGATAGCGGTACGCAGGTTGCCGATAGCAACGCAGTCGCCGACGCGATGGATGTTCTTGCCCTTGCCGCCAACGGGCTGGGGAACGAAGCCGATGCCGTTTACGATATCATCGTATTCAACTTCGAATACGTTCTTGCCGTCCTTGGAAGCGACAACAACGGTCTTGTCCTTGATCTCGCGGATGGTGTGCTCGAGGTATACGGGAACCTTGTGGTATGCGAGCACGTCACGCAGGAAGGATGCGTTGGAGAGGCAGACGTTCTGTGCGGGAACGAGGTCGCGTGCATACTCTACGATGATGGGGTGCTTGCCCTGCAGAACCATTTCGTATGCAGCTTCGCAAGCGGACTGGCCGCCGCCGAAGAAGAGGACCTTGTCGCCAACGGGCTTCTTATCCTTCAGGATGTCGGTGAAGGTGAGGCACTTCTCGAAGCCGGGGATAGCCATCTTACGAGGAGTTGCGCCGGTTGCAACGATGATTTCGTCGAACTGACGAGCGATAACGCCCAGATCGTTGATCTCAGTGTTGAAGCGGAACTCGATGCCGGCCTTCTTAACTTCGTTCTCGTACCATGCGATGAGCTTCTTGTCGTTTTCCTTGAAGGACATTGCAGAAGCGGTGAGGAACAGACCACCGATACGGTCGTTCTTCTCGAATACTACGGGATGGTGGCCACGCTGCTTCAGAACGAGTGCGCACTCACAGCCGCCGATACCGGCGCCGATGATAGCGACCTTCTTGGGCTTCTGGGTGGGAACGATCTTGTAGCGGTTATGCTGCATGGTGGGAGGAGTCAGTGCGCAACGGCCAAGGTGGAGGGAGTCTTCCAGGCCCTGGATGTTTGCGGTGCCCTTGTACTTTGCAAAGTTGAAGCAACCGTTGTGGCAGCGGATGCAGGGCTTGATCTCGTCTTCCTTGCCGGCCTGGATCTTGAGGATCCATTCGGGGTCAACCAGGTTCTGACGAGCAACTGCAACTGCGTCGAGACGGCCGGCTGCAATAGCTTCTGCTGCGTACTCGGGAGTCATACGGCCTGCGCAAGCAACGGGCTTGTCGGTGAACTGCTTTGCCCACTCAACGTCCTTTGCGTTGCAGTTATCAGGCATGTACTGAGGGGGATGTGCCCAGTACCAAGAGTCGTAAGTACCGTTATCGCAGTTGAAGAAGTCGTAGCCCATGTCGCCGAGGTACTTGATAGCCTTTGCGGACTCATCATAGTCACGGCCCCACTCTTCGAACTCTTCGCCGGGGACAGCGCCCTGGTACCAGCCCTTGCAGTAGGACTTGATGGAGTAACGGAGAGATACGGGGAAGTCAGCACCGGCCTGCTTCTTGATCTCCTGAACGATCTCAACAGGGAAACGGAAACGGTTCTCGAAGGAGCCGCCGTACTGGTCTTCACGCTGGTTCCAGTTCTCCATGGTGAACTGGTCAAGCAGGTAACCTTCGTGAACAGCGTGGATTTCAACGCCGTCGATGCCTGCGTCGCGGAGCATCTTGGAGGTCTTACCGAATGCGTAAACCATGTCCTGGATTTCCTTAACGGTCAGAGGACGGGTGGGGATCTCTTCGGACCAACGGTTGGGAGTTGCGGATGCGGAAGCACAGCTGTACTGTACGTCAACGATGGGGGATGCGATCTTGTTGAGGATGGGGTTCTTTGCAAGAGCTACCATCCAGGGGGTAACTGCCATGGAACGGCCGAAACCTGCTGCCAGCTGGATGAACAGCTTTGCGCCGGTCTTGTGGTACTCTTCCATGTAGGGCTTCAGCTCTTTGAACATCTTCTTGTTCTGATAGAGCCAACGTCTGCCCATGGTATCACGGACACACTGCATGCCGGGGAGGACCAGGCCTACGCCGCACTTTGCTCTCTGGAGCAGGAAGTAAGCTGCTTCCTTATCAAAGTGGCAGGGCTCGAGCCAGCCGAAGAGGGAGGTACCGCCCATGGAACACTGGACGATGCGGTTCTTGATTTCCACTTCGCCAATCTTAAAGGGGGTAAATAGCGGTGCATATTTTTCGTTCATGCGATTCTTCCTTTCTTACTACTTTACTTAATTGCCAATGCAATATAGTTATGCGTTAAAAGTATAGCACAACAATTTCATTTGTGCAATACAACATATATAAAAGTTTGTCAAGAAGTCGGCAAAAAATTTGCAAAACAGGCAAAAATCGTTAAAAATTTTTAAGTGTAACGGCTTTCGCGTACAAAATACGGAATAATCACGCCCCACTTGCAAGTTGCGTTTATAATGTAGTATAATAAAGCATACGATAAATTCATTGCGGAGAGATGAACATGAGCGACAAAACCAATATCAATGTATATAAGTTCTTTGAGCTTTACAATTCCGATGAGGCCCTGCGTGAGCGCATCCGCATGGCGGAGGAAAACTACCCCGGAAGTCTTGAGCTGCGAGAGGCTCTTGTGGAGGATATTCTTCTTCCCGTTGCAGAGGAGCTGGAGCTCCCCTTCAGCGTCATGGACCTGTTCGTTTATGAGAGCAGACTGAAGAATTCCCGTCAGACCGATGAGGAGCTCCCCGAGGGGGCCGAGCCCCGTCCCGAGGAGGAGTACAGATACTGGCTGGTTGACCGCGGCTGGAAGAGTGATGAGGCCAGCTTCTGCGGTGACAAGTAAGTGTCAGCTAATTGCTATATGAATGAAGAAAACCGGTTTCCGTCAGGAAACCGGTTTTGCTTATGCAAGGCTACTTAAGCACTTTTATTATGTCCTTTTCGGTCAGCTCCGGGTGCTGTGACCGAATGAGGGAAATCAGCCTCTCCAGGCTTTCCGACGGCTCGCGGAAGTAGGCGGAGGTGACGAAGTCACCGCCCCAGATGCTCTCGGGCGTGGCGTAAACACCGATTGCCCAGCCATAGGGCAAGCCCTTTTTGTTGAGACGCTGTCTGAAATCGCGGATTACGAGATAGGTCTGCATCTGCAGCTCGCCAATGGCGGCGTCAAGATATTTTTCCCCGGGGAGCTTGGCCTTGAGCTCGTTGCTGTACTGCTCGGAAGCATTCTCAAAGCAGGCCATGATTCTTGCCAGCTTATGAGGAACGAGTCCCTCGTCACAGCGGGAATCAAAGTCGTAGCCGTCGCGGCGGAAGTTGATGAAATCCGGCAGCCATTTCAGAGAAATGCAGCAGGCCTTGCCGTGAAAAAATTTGCCGTAGGCCACCCTGCCGCTGCGGGCAATGGCGCCTCGCCATTCCCAGGGGTCAAGGTCAATATTTCCCGACCACCAATGCTCCGCAACGGTGCGATCCTCCACGGAAAAGTCTGAGATCTCGTTGCGGAAAAGTGGGAGAATACCCACCTCGTCAATGTATTCTATAAGCTCCTCCGCGCTTTTGATGCGGTGGGGGTCATCCTCCGCAACACCGCGCATTATCCATTCTCCGTTTTCGCAGCCCATATCATTTCCTCTTCTTGTTTGCAGATTTAATAAGCATTTTCAGCAGCCCTTCGGGAACTCCGCCGCAGATTGCCAGATTGCGCACGGAGCTTTCCACGGCGCAGCTCATCATCATTTTGAAGGCGGGATTTGAGTAGTCCCGTCCTCCTTGAGATGCTCCCATGACAAGCTCGATTGCCTTGTAAAGCCGCCGCGCCGCCCATGAATAGGGCACAATTTCCTCAAGGGAGCTGTCCATGTCAAATTCGCCCTGCGCTTTCGGCCTGCTTTCAAAATCAAAGCCCAAAAGACGGTGCCATTCCTCCGCTGACGGAGTGCTCTGAAGTGTTTCGTACCAAGTACCCTTAAGCTCCTCGGGAGTGTTCAGGGCAACCGTGTCGTCGGGTGTGAATTTCACCTCAAGTCCGCCGACCTGAAGAGTGTATTCCCCCCGGGGAACAAGCCATTTTCCCTCGTGCCACACCGCAAAGCTGCGGTCATTAACGGGTATGGTAACGCGCTTTTCCTCGTCGGGCATGAGGAAAACCTTTTCAAAGCCCTTGAGCTCTCTTGCAGGTCGGAAAATTCCGCCCTCGGGAGGAAGGACATAGAGCTGAACCACCTCGCCGCCGTAGAATTCCCCCGTGTTTTTAACCGTGACGGAAACGCTTTTTCCGTCGCAGGAAAGCTCGGAGTATTCAAAGCTCGTATAGCTCAAGCCGCAGCCGAAGGGAAAGCGCACGGGAACATGGGCGCTGTCGTAATAGCGGTAGCCCACGAAAATTCCCTCGCGGTATTCCGCGTCGTCTTTGCCGTAGAAATCCTTTGTCACAACATCGTCATAGGAAAGAGGCCAGGTCTCCGCAAGCCTGCCGCAGGGGTTTGCCTTTCCCGTGAGCAGACGATTTATTGCCTCGCCTCCTGCCTCTCCGGGGAGCGCCATATACAGCAGGGCGTTTACCTTGTCTATCCATGGCGCTTCAACGGGAGCGCCTGCCATCAGCACAACCACGGTGTTGGGATTTGCCTCCGCCACGGCCTCGATCATCCGCGCATGGCCCTCGGGCATTTTCATGTGCTCTCGGTCAAAGCCCTCGGACTCGAAAATATCCGTCAGACCTGCGAAAACCACGGGAGTGCGAACGGATTTCGCAAGCGCCACGGCCTCCGCAATGAGCTTGTCGTTGGTGTAGCCCTCGGCGGTGCAGCCCTCGGCAAAGGGAAGCTCCATGAAATCCACGGGATTTGAGAGCTTGTAGGGATTAATATGGCTGGAGCCTACACCCTGATAGCGAAGCTCCTTTGCCATATGGCCGATGAGGCAGGCTTTTCCCCTAAGGGGAAGTGCGCCCTCGTTTTTCAGAAGCACGGCGCTTTGCTCCGCCGCAATGCGGGCAAGCTCGTGATGAGCCTCCATTTCACAGGGACGCTGGGAAGCGTCGCTTGCGTTTTCGACAAAATTCAGCACACGCTGTGCGCAGTCATCAATGTCCTCTTCCTTGAGCTCGCCCTTTTTCAAAGCCGCCTTAACGGCGGATTTTCCGTAGTGGCTGCCGCCGGGCATCATGAGGTCGCAGCCTGCCTTGAAGCCCTTGACACGGCTGTTCATGGCACCCCAGTCCGTGACCACCATGCCCTTCCAGCCCCAGTCCCTGCGCAGAATGTTCAGAAGCTTTTCACTGTCGCCCACATGCTCACCGTTAACGATGTTGTAGCTGGACATGACGGCGGCGGGAGAGCTTTCTTTTACGGCAATTTCAAAGCCCGTGAGGTAGATTTCATGCAGGGTGCGCTCATCCAGAACGCTGTTTGAGGAAAAGCGCTTATACTCCTGGGAATTGGCAAGATAGTGCTTTAAGCAGCTTCCCACACCTGCTTTTTTCTGACCGTTTACATAGGCGGCGGCCAGCTTTCCCGAGAGATAGGGGTCCTCGGAGAAATACTCGAAATTTCTGCCGCAGAGAGGATTGCGCTTTATGTTGAGGCCCGGACCCAGCACAAGAGAAACCCCGTTTGCGCGGGCCTCCTCGCCAATGGCGCGGCCGATTTCGGAGAGAAGCTCCGCGTCCCAGCTGCAGGCCGTTGCCGCAGCGGTGGGAAAACACACCGCGGGAACGGATTTGTTAATGCCCAGATTGTCGCTGCCCTCGGGCTGCTTCCGCAGACCGTGAGGGCCGTCACTCATCATGACGGAGGGAATATCGTATCGGGGATAGGCCCGTGTGCGCCAGTAATCCTTGCCCTCGCAGAGGTCGATTTTTTCCTCCACGCTCATGCTGTCTAAAATTTTTTTCAGCTTATCAGACATAGTTCGCGCCCCTTGAAAGAGTATTTGCCCATATTATAAAGTATGGGCGCGGCCTATTGCAAGAGCTACAAATGCAAGATGCGCTTAAAAAGAAAATGTAAAGGGCACTTGACATTGCCTGCAAGCTGTGATATTATGCAAATTGTAAAGCAAGCTTTACTTTGAGCGCGTCCTTAAAGAATAATGGGTTGAAGCTGTTTTCCGCAAAGTGCCGCCTCAAGGGTTTCGCCGATTAATGAAAAATCGGAGGCGAGAGAACGGGGCTTTTTTGCAAAATCGTCCTGACGGAAGGGGACAAAGTAATAGCCTTTGCGGTTTAGAAGCTCGCCAATGTTTTTAGCCGAGCCCGAAAGACCGTCGTTGGTGGAAAAGGCGATTATCAGAGGCCTGCCGTTTCGCAGATGAGCCTTTGCCGCCATGGTGACGGCGCTGTCGGTGATGCCTGCGGCGAGCTTTGCAAGGGTGTTGCCCGTGCAGGGTGCGATTATGAGGGCGTCCATGGGCGCTGACGGGCCTAAGGGCTCCGCGTCAACGACGGTTTCCGCAACGGGGTGTCCCGTCAGGGCGGTGAGCCTGCCCTTGAAATCCTCTGCCTTTCCGAAGCGGCTGTCCGTGTGTGCCGCGGTGTCGCTCATAATGGGGATGATGTCGTATTTTTCCGCGAGCTCCGGAAGCTCATTAAAGAGCTTATCGTATGTACAGTAGGAGCCGCAAAGCGCCAGCCCCACACGAGGTTTACTCATTTTCATGCTCCTTTACAATTTTCATAACCGTTTCCGCAATCAGCGCGCCGGCGGTTTTCGGCGCATACTTTCCCGGCAGCCCCGGGGCGGCAAAATAGCGGTGGCCCAAACGGAAGGCCTCTGCGGAATCAAGTCCTCCGGGAGCCGAGGCAAGCTCTAACAGAAGACAGGGGGAACAAAGGGCTTCGAGTGTCGTCAAAACAGGTGCAGGCGCGGTGTTGATGACCATGTCAAGAGGCGGCAGAGTGTCCGCAGGGGCAAGGGCAATGCAGCCTAAAGCCTCCGCCAGAGCACGGGAGTCCGCATTGCGTGACATGACATAGGTTTTCACACCGAGAGCACGGAGCTTATCTGACAAAATCCGACCTATTCTTCCGTAGCCGATTACAAGGGCGCTGCGCCCGAACAGGGAAAAATCCGTGCGCTGCATGAGCAGACATAGGGCGGCCTCCGCGGTAATGGCGGCGTTGCCCGTCACAAGCTCGGGGCGCGTCATGTAGTCTACGATGGGGAGTCCTCTGATCCGTGCCTCGTACTTCAGTCCTCCGCTGATTTTTCCGCCGCAGACAAGGGTGTTTTCGGGCAGCTTATCCAAAAGCCCGGAAATACTGATGTTGCCTCTTGAAAACGGGGCGTTGATAGCTCCGCCACGGCTTGATTCCGCAGGCAGGGGAAGGATTACGCAGTCGGCGCCTTCGGCTTCGTAGGCCTTCCGAACGCTGTCGGGCAGGCTGGCCTTTTCCATGCCCAGGGAAAGAACCTCGTTTCCCGCAGCGGCAAGTACGGCGGCGGCGCAGACCATGCGCTCATCACCGCCTGCAATGAGATATTTCACAGCATCACTCCTTTTTATCCACTCTCTCCACATATTATGTTGTTGCGCTTGAAGGGGTGATTGTGATAAAATAAACTGATTAATTATGCGGAGGAATAAGCATGAGCAGAGCAGACGAAATATTCATTCAGAATTGTAAAGATATAATCGAAAACGGCGTGTGGGATACAGACCTTGATGTGCGTCCCAGATGGGATGACGGCGCGCCTGCCCACACCGTTAAAAAGTTCGGTATCGTAAACCGCTATAATCTTGCGGAGGAGTTTCCCATCCTAACCATCCGCCGCACCTACTGGAAGAGCGCCATTGACGAGCTCCTGTGGATATGGCAGGCAAAGAGCAACAATGTCAACGAGCTTCGCGCCCGTGTGTGGGATGCATGGGCAGATGAGTCCGGCTCCATCGGCAAGGCCTACGGCTATCAGCTGGGCGTGAAGCATCACTATAAGGAAGGCGACATGGACCAGGTTGACCGCGTCATCTATGACCTGAAGAACAATCCGGCATCCCGCCGCATCATGACCAACATTTACAACCACGCCGACCTCAGCGAGATGGCGCTGTATCCCTGCGCCTACTCCATGACCTTCAATGTCAGCGGCAACAAGCTCAACGCGATTTTGAACCAGCGCTCCCAGGACATGCTGGCGGCAAACAACTGGAATGTTGTGCAGTACGCCGTGCTCACCTGCATGATGGCGCAGGTGGCGGGCCTTGAGCCCGGCGAGCTTGTGCATGTCATCGCCGACGCTCATATTTACGACAGACACATTCCCCTCATTGAGGAGATAATCAAGAACGAACCCAAGGCCGCACCCAAGTTCATAATGGACAAGGATGTTGACGATTTCTATAAATTCACCCGCGACAGCTTCAAGATGGAGGGCTACGAGCCCAATGCCTTTGACAAGAAGATTCCCGTTGCGGTGTGACGCAATAAACCATTAAAAAAGCGAGATGATATCATGGATGCAATAGTTGCCGTGTTCTCCGACTGGGGAATAGGCGCAGACGGAACACAGCAGGTTGTGCTGAAGGCAGACCGCGCCAACTTCGTTGAGCGCACACGGGGAAAAACCGTGATTGTCGGCCGCAGAACTTTAGCCGATTTTCCCGGTGGACGACCTCTTAAAAACCGCCGCAACATCGTAATTACGCGGCAGAATATTGAAATCGAGGGTGCGGAGCTTGCCCACACCGTGGAGGAGGCTGTTGCCCTTGCCGGGGAGGAGCCCTGCATGATTTTAGGCGGTGCAAGCGTATTCCGTGATTTCTATCCCTATATGGACAGGGTTTATGTCACTAAAATTGATGTATGTCCCGAGTCCGATTCCTTCTTCCCGAACCTTGATGAGAGTCCCGAGTGGAGCATCACCGAGGACAGCGGCGAGCTGTGGGAGGAGGGACTCCGATACCGCTTTTTGTGCTACGAAAGGAGCAGTGCAGAATGAAAAAGTTTGCTGCAATAATCTGTATGGCTGCGGCTGTGCTTGCGCTTTGCGCCTGCAACGATACCACGCCCGTTGAAGGTCAGGAGAACAGCAAGACCGAGGGCACCGTCGTTGTAGAAAGCTCGAACTTCACCGTAACAAAGCTCACCGGCGAGGACGGAATTGTAAAATACAGCTATGAAGTCAAGAGCCGTGACGGTGAAATCATGGAGCACGCTCTGTGCGCGGAGCAGCCCCGGATCGCCCAGATTAACGACGATTTGGTGGGCATTCGCTTCACCGCCAACGACCACACCTTCAGCCGTTATTATGACATTAAAAACGGTGTGGTTTCCGACTCCGTTAAAAATGCCTTCTGGGACAACGGCGAGCTGGTTGCCAGCAATGACTATGACAACGGCCACTATTTCCTCGTGCAGAACATTTTCGGCGGCGAGGTAAGCAGAACGGAAATTCAGTGCAGCTCTTGGCAGATTACCGTGCTTGCAACAGAGATTAATAAGGACGGAACCGTACTCAGCGTTTCCTATGTTCAGGGAGACGGCAGCGATGCCAAGGCAAGAATTAACACCGTGAGACTTCCTCTCGTGCAGGAAACCGAGAAAGCCGCATAATGCGAAAACAGAGGGCTGTTCCACAGAAGACGGAGCGGCCCTTTTAAACCCAAAACCATCGTTTATTTGAAAGGAGAACAGAATGTATTCACTAAATAAGGTCCAGAAATGGGCAAAGGCGTTTAAAATAATCTGCGTGGTGCTCTTTGTCTGCTGTGTCGTGGCGGCAACGTTTCTGGCTGTTGTGGCCATATTCGGAAGCGCCGTGGCGGGAACACTCATAAGCACCGGCAATGTGGAGATTATTGGCTTAATCGATGATATGAACATCGATATGGCCGCAATGCAGGTTGAGGCTCTGTGCCAGACTGTTTCCAGCGCGTTTGCGGCGGTCTTTTTTGCCTTCGCGGTGAAATATCTCAAGGATGAGTTGAGAATGGGAACACCCTTTACCGTGGAGTTTTCAAAGAAAATGAGAATTCTCGCAATTCTCTCGCTGGCCCTGCCTGCGGCATCGGAAATGATTGTCGTCATCATCGGCACCCTGATGAAAACAGATACATCATTTGACTTTACATTCAGCGTTGATATTTTCCTGGCGCTGATACTGTTTGCACTGTCTGCCGTATTGAGATACGGCTCTGATCTTGAGGGTTACGGAAAGGATTATTCATACTATGCTAAAGATTGAAAAGCTTACGAAGAAATACGGCGATGTGAAAGCCGTTGACGACCTGACTCTGCACATTGCACCGGGTGAAATCTACGGCTTCATCGGTCATAACGGTGCGGGCAAAACCACAACCCTGAAATCCGTTGTGGGCATCCTCAAGTTCGATGAGGGTGAAATATACATTGACGGCGTTTCCGTTAAGGAAAAGCCCCTGGAGTGCAAGAAAATGCTTGCCTACATCCCCGACAATCCCGACCTCTACGAGTTCATGACGGGCATTCAGTATCTGAATTTCGTGGCGGATGTTTACGGCGTAGGCGCTGATGAGCGCGCAGAGCGCATCCGCAAATATGCGGACATCTTCGAGATCACCGACGACCTTGCCCAGCCTCTTTCCGCCTATTCCCACGGCATGAAACAGAAGCTGGCAATCATCTCCGCCCTTGTCCATGAGCCCAAGCTCATAATCATGGACGAGCCCTTTGTGGGCCTTGACCCCAAGGCTGCCCATCTTCTCAAGGGCATAATGCGTGAAATGTGCGACAGCGGCTGCGCGATTTTCTTCTCCACCCATGTGCTGGAGGTTGCGGAAAAGCTCTGCGACAAGGTGGCTATCATCAAGGGCGGCAAGCTCATCAAATCCGGCACCATGGAAGAGGTCAGGGGCGACGAGTCTCTTGAGGCTGTGTTCCTTGAGCTGGAGGAATAATTATGCTTAAAGCCTTATTCAAAAAACAGTTCCTCGAGCTGAACACATTTTACTTTCAGGACAAAAAAACCGGCGCGCTGAAAACGAAGCGCAAGGTTATTTCCACCATTGTGCTCTATGCACTGCTGATGCTGTTCCTTGCAAGCGCGTTTGCAGCCATGAGCCTGAGCTTTGTGCCCCTGCTTTTTTCCGAAACACCCTGGCTTTACTACACTCTCACGGGCATGACCGCCATTCTCATGGGTGTTTTAGGCAGCGTTTTCAACACCTATGCGGGCATGTACCATGCCAAGGACAATGAGCTCCTTCTGTCCATGCCCATACCTCCCTCAAACATTCTTCTGGTGCGTATCTTCGGTGTGGCGCTCATGGCGCTTATGTACGAGGCAATCGTGTTTATTCCCGCCGCGGTTGTGCGCTTCATTTACGCGGGCGTCACCTTCGGGGGAATCATCTCCGCGATTTTGCTGTTTGCTGCCATAACGGTGCTGGTCATCGTGCTCACCTGCTTCCTGGGCTGGATAGTTGCGCTTTTGGCGGCAAAGTTTAAAAACAAGAGCTTCCTTACGGTGGCCTTTGCCCTTGTTTTCTTCGCCGCATACTACTACTTCTTCTCCCAGTCCTACACCATAATCGAGAGCCTGATGCTCAACAGCGAGGCCGTGGGCGAAACCGTCAGAACATGGCTGTATCCCTTCTATCTCATGGGTATGGGCGGCGAAGGCGATGTTTTGAGCCTCCTGCTGTTCGTGCTGCTTGTGACGGCGCTGTTTGCCCTGACCTGGTTTATCCTTTCCAAGACCTTTGTGTCTATAACCACGAAGAAGGAAGCCTCGGCAAAGAAGGTTTACAAGGAAAAAACCGTGAAGGCTGTGGGTGCGGACAAGGCTCTCTTCCGCAAGGAGCTCAAGCGCTTTACCTCCAGCGCAAACTATATGCTCAACACCGCCTTGGGCAGCTTTTTCATGGTGGCTGCCGCCGTGCTTGTTCTCATATACAGCGACAGAATTTCGGTATTCGCGCCCATGCTTCAGAGCTACGGCGACTATACGCCTCTCATCGTTGTTTTAGTGAGCCTGCTGTGCGCGGCAATGAACGATATAACCGCCCCCTCCGTTTCTCTTGAGGGCAAGAGCGTCTGGATTGCCCAGTCCATGCCCGTGGAGGCAAAGTCGGTGCTGGAGGCAAAGCAGAAGCTGCACTGGGTTATCACCATGCCTCCTGCGGTCTTACTCACCGCCGCCTCGGCATATGCCTTCCGCCTTGACTTTTCGGAGGCTGTTTTTGCGGAGCTTGCGGTAGTTGTATTCATCATGCTCAGCTCCGCCGCAGGCCTTGCGCTTAATCTCAAAAAGCCTAATCTCACATGGACAAACGAATCCATTCCCGTTAAGCAGAGCATGGCCGCGCTGGTAATAATTTTCGGCGGCTGGGCAGTTGCCGTGGCCTTTGCCGCAGCAGGATATTTCCTTGAGAGCAAAATCGGAGCAAGCAGCATCATAGTCATCTTCGCCGCAATAATGGTTCTCTGCACAAGACTTATTAACCGCTGGCTCGGCACCAAGGGCGCGGAGATATTTGAGGGACTGTAATATGGAAATCAAACCCGGAAAATACCGCCACTTCAAGGGCAATGAATATGAGGTGCTGTATCTTGCGCGCCATTCCGAAACCCAAGAGGAAATGGTTGTCTACCGCGCCCTCTACGGTGATTTCGGCATTTGGGTGCGCCCGGCTTCCATGTGGCTTGAAACCGTTGAACGCCACGGAGTGAAATATCAGCGCTTTACTAAAATCGAGGATTGAAGAATAAAAAAAGGAGACTGTCAGAGACAGTCTCCTTTTTGCTTTTCTTTTATGCGAAGGCTCTGTAAAGGAACAGAACTACCTGCCAGCGGGTGCAGGTTTCGTTGGGGCGGAAGTGGCTTGCGTCATAGCCCGTGGTGATGTTCTGCTGTGATGCCCACACAATGGCATCTTTGAAGGCACTGCCGCTGCTTACATCTGCAAAGGGATTGCTTCCGCTGACGGCGGGTGAGCCGCTGTAGCGATAGAGGAAGGTTACAAATTCCGCGCGTGTCACGGTCTTGTTGGGGCAGAAGTGACTTGCGTCATAGCCCTTTGCAATGCCCTTTTCCACGGCCCACAGAATTGCATCATAGTAGGGGCTGGTGCCTGCAACATCCTCAAAGGGGTTGGTCTTGAGACTGCTTTCGGGGCAGCCTGCGGCGCGCCACAGCATGGTGACAACCTGACCGCGGGTGCAGGCGGAATCGGGAGCAAAGTGGGTGTCGTCAACGCCCTTGGTTACGCCCTTTTCCACGGCCCACAGAACCGCGTCATAGTAAACGCTGCCGCTGTTTACATCAACGAAGGGATTTTCTGCGCTGACGGGCTTTGTCGCGGCAATGTCCTCCATGAGGTTCTTGTAGAACTGGCGGCACTGAATGGGCTTGGAGTTGAGAATGCCGCCGCTGAAGCCCAGATGGTCAATATCCTGGTCGGGGTATACATTCCATACGCCGGGCTCTATGCTGTTTTCGTCATAGTCCTTGTGGGCTGCGCCCAGAGGATATCTTGCGGCAATGGAGTTAACCATGCCGTCATTGGGCTTCCATTCGTTGTTGACATAGCCCCAGCGGGTGCCGTCAACATTGTCGATAAACTCGTAGCGGTTGACATATGCGCCCATCTTTGTGGAGAAGGGCTGGAACAGCAGCCACATATCAAGGTCGGGAACATTGTTGCCCAGCATCTCGTGAGTCTTGTCGCCGGCATAGGAGAAATAGTAAACATTATCATAGGTCTCCCAGCCCTGCTTCAGCTCGTTGCAGCCTGCAATGGAAAGGTCATACCATGCCTGGTCATCGGCCTCGATGAAGCCCGCGCGCTTGATGTAATCGAAGTAAGCCTTCGCATCGGTGCCGGGGGTTTTGGTGAGACCGAAATGCTCAAGCTGGAAGTCGTAAAGTCCTACAAGGTCGGTGCAGCCGATGGCGTTGCCGAGAGTCATTACGAAGTCGGTGAGGAAGGCGGTTTCGTCGTCGCAGGCAGAGATGAAGGTGGTGCCGTTGAGAACGCCGGCAAGAGTGGTGAGGGAGTTTACGAGATACTCGCCATCATAATCGCCCCAGAACAGGGGGGAGATGTAGTCGTGCCAGTCGCCGCCGTAAAGCTTTGCCTGCTGCATGCCCCACTGACGCTCTGCCTCGTCACCCTCTGCCAGAAGCTGAAGGAATTCCACGATGGTGGGGCCGCCGAAGGAATGGCCCACAAGGTTTACCTTGGTGTCATACCAGCCCACAACCTTGCCGTTTTCCCAAATGGGTCCCCAGTTTTCGTCAATGAGGGCATTGTTCGTGTAGTCGCGTCCGTAGCGCTCATGGTGCAGGTCATAGCCGAGCTCGTCAAACTGTGCGCTTGACTTGTCGGAGTGCGCCTGACCGTAGTCAACCTTTGTTCCCGCAAGCTGTGCGTAAAGCTCACAGCAGCGGTCCCATGCGCTGGAAACGGGGCCCACGGAGGCCACATAGGTGTTGTAGCCGAGGCCGTTCATGTAGGCGTTCATATCGCCTGCGGTCATGCCCCAGTAGGGCACGATCTTGTTGATGGAGTCCTCATCGCCCCAGCCCAACAGACCGTGGACAAAGACGGTGGGGTAATCCGCGCCGCTGATTTCCTCGGCGGATGCGGTGCCAACTCCTGCAAACAGCGGCACAAGCATCATTACCGAAAGCAACAGCGCAAGCAGCTTTTTGCCTTTCATATACATTCTCCTTTTCAAATTGTTAATAATTTCCCATAATTACACTAATATACCCAAAGCCCTCAAAAGTCAAGGTGATAATGCTGCGGCGCCGGAAAAAGTGAAAATCTGACAAATGCGGAAATATATTAACGGGCTTCACAGTTGAAATAATCATCACTTTGGAGTAAAATGTTTATTCAGTCATTTAGTGATTATGAGGTGTATGGCTTGAAGAAAATAGCCTTCTGGGAGGCAAAGCATCCGAAGCTTGTGCTTGTACTTGCTCTGCTTCTTGTCATACCTGCGGCCATAGGCTTTTTCTGCACGGGTGTCAACTATGACATTCTGTCCTACCTCCCCGAGGACCTTGAGTCCATGCAGGGAGAAAGGGTGCTGGACGAAACCTTTGATACGGCGGGAATTTCCATCGTCATTACGGAGAATATGTCTCCCAAGCAGACGGTGGCACTGAAAAATGAAATATTGCAGGTTGACTATGTGTCCTCGGTGATTTGGGTGGACACCATTGCGGACATCGGAATTCCCGCGGACATTCTCCCCGATGCCATTAAGGATGTTTTCTACTCAAAGGACGACAGCAAGACCATGATGCTGGTGCGCTATGAGAAAGCCGACGGCGTTGAGGGCGCAGACCTTCAGGCCATCGGAGAGATAAAAAAGCTTCTGGATGAGGAGTGCTACTTAAGCGGACTTTCCGTCATGGTGGACGACACTCACGAGCTTGCGGATACCCAGGCGCCCATATACATAGCCATAGCGGTACTTCTCGCGTTGGCGGTGATGACGGTGATGATGAAGTCCTGGCTGCAGCCTCTTGTAATCGTGGGAACGCTGGGACTTGCGGTGGCCTACAATATGGGCAGCAATTTCTTCATGGGGGAGATTTCCTTCATAACCCAGTGCGTTGCCGCCATTTTGCAGATGGGCGTCACCATGGACTACTCCATCTTCCTCATTGACCGCTATGCCGAGGAAAGACCTCGTTTTGAAACCCGCGAGGAGGCTATGGCGGAGGCGGTTTCAAAATCCTTCACCGCCCTTTTGGGAAGCTCCCTCACCACGGTGTTCGGCTTCGCCGCCCTTTGCTTCATGCGGCTGAAATTAGGCTTTGACATCGGCTTTGTTATGGCCAAGGGCGTTGTGTTCGGCATACTCACCGTTGTTTTCGTTCTCCCGGCAATCCTCCTTGTTTTTGAGGAGCCCATGGCAAAATATACCCACAAAAGCTATATTCCCGGCTTTACCCGGATTAATAAATTCGTGCTTAAGCACCGTCGGGCCTTCTCCCTGCTTTTCCTGCTTCTCCTTGTGCCTGCCTACCTTGTGCAGAACAATGTGGATAAGTATTACAGCATGGACAGGGCGCTGCCCTCATATATGACCTCAATTGAGGGGCTTCAGGCCCTGAAGGACGACTTCGGCATGGCCAGCACCCAGTTTGTCATCGTTGACGACTCTATCCCCGCGGAAAACCTACGTAAAATGGAGCGCGAGCTGGAGAGTCTCGACGGCATAAGCTATATTCTGGCCTATAATTCCCTTGTGGGGCCCGGAATTCCCGACAGCATAATTCCCGACGAAATACTTGAGCTGTGCAAGCAGGACGGCCTGCAGCTCATCATGGTGAACTCCCAATACAGCCCTGCCACCCCGGAGCTGACACAGCAGCTTAAGGACATGGACCGCATTGTAAAGGCCTGTGACCGCAACGCCTATATAACAGGCGAGGGAGCCATTACCCAGGGACTCATGGACACAACGGACAGAGACTTCGCGGTGACGGCGGTGCTGTCAATAGTAGCGATTTTCATTCTCATAGCGATATGCTTCAGGTCTCCCACACTTCCCGTAATCCTCGTTCTCGCCATTGAGCTTGCAATATGGCTCAATCTGGCAATATCCACTCTTACGGGTACTACGGTTTCCTTCGTTGACCCCACGGTTGTAAACTGCATTCAGCTGGGCGCCACCGTGGACTACGCGATTTTGCTGACAACCCGATTCCGTGAGGAGCTTGTGCATCTGCCAAGAGAGGAAGCTATCTTTGCTGCCGCGGAAACCGCGGAAAAATCAATTTTCCAGAGCGCCATGGTGTTCTTTGTGGTTACCTTCGGCGTTTATATCGTGTGCGATATAAACATTGTCCGTGGTATGTGCATTCTCCTTGCCCGCGGCGCCATAATCAGCGAATGTGTTATTATGCTGCTCCTTTCTCCCATGCTCTGCACCTGCGAGAAACTCATAAGCAGGACTACACCCACCTGGAGGCTTGGACATGAATACAAATAAGAACATTTTTTCACGCCTTGTCTGTGTGCTGCTGGCCGCGGCACTGCTGTTTTCCCTCTGCAGCTGCGGAGACGGCGATAGCGAGGCAGAACCCGAGGCGACGGAGAGCGCGGCTCCCCACCAAACCTTTGCTCTTTCCGATACTCCCGTATATAAGGAGGAGTCCGTGTATGTAAACCTCCGCCCCGACGGAAGTGTTGCCGGCACCAGCGTAACCGACTGCATACATACGGACCTTCCTCAGGTGAGAATTGAGGATGTGACCAACCTGTCCGACATAAGCGATGTGAAAACCTTCATAGACCCGGTATATGAGGACAACCGTATGTATTGGGATATGGAAGCCACCGAGCTGTATTACAGCGGAAGCACCCAAGATGAGCCGCCCATAAGCATCAGCATAAAGTATTACCTTGACGGAGAGGAAATCAGCTATGAGGAGCTTTCGGGCAAAAGCGGTAATGTTAAGCTGGACATCAAGGTTGAAAATAAGCTCACGAAAAGCGTCAGCATCGGCGGCGGCAGCGAAACCATTACCTGCCCCATTCTCTTCGTGGGCGGCATGATTCTCCCCGAGGAGAGCTTTGAAAATGTTACAACTCAAAACGCCGCCGTTCTCGGAGACGGCTCCCATAAGCTGGTGTTCTTTGTGGGCGTTCCCGGCATGAATGAAAGCCTTGCTTTAGACAGTCTGCAGACGCCTCTGTTAGGCGACGCCGTTACCAAGACGGAGTATTCCGTCAGCGCCGACACAGAGAGCTTTTCCATAAGCAACATGATGTTTGCCGCCGTACCCTTCTCCTCCGTCTTTGCTTTGGGCGGCGAGGGTGCATTGGACGGTGTTGAGGGCCTTAAGACTGCCCTTGCGGATATTGAGGGCTTGCTCAACGCCTTCTCGGCGTTGGATGTCAACGAGCTTATGCAGATGCTCTACGGCGGTGCCGCCCAGGCGGAAAAGCTTCTGGCTGCGGTGGGCGAGGCCGGCGAGCTTTACAATGAAAACCGTGAGCTGTTAGAGCTCATGGACAAGTATGTCACCGATGAAAACCTTGCGCTTATGGAGCGTCTTGTGACCGAGCTGGAGAGCATTGACACCAGTGGAATAGAGAAGATTTTAGGCAGCAGGGAATTTTCAAATCTCATGAGTCTGCTGTCCCGCTTTGACTCCAATATAAGCCAGCTCTCGGGGCTTTCCGGAGATGCCATGCAGCTCATGTCCGTGGTGGAAAGCCTGAAGAATGACCTTGCGGATGCGGAGGTCAAAAAGTCTGTGGACAATCTGCCCGATACGGTGCGCCGTCTGCGCAATCTCGTCGATGTGCTGAAGGACAGCCGCGAAACCATAGACAGCTTTGAGACGCTGCTCAACGGTGAAACCATGGAGAGCATAATGAACATCACGGAAAAGTATGCCGACCTCTCCGCCCTCACCGAGGTTCAGGCGGAGCATCTTGCCATGAGAATGAAGGAATGGCTGGCCTTTGGTCAGGAATACGATATTTTTACCACCCGCACCGCCGCCGCCACCTCCTCCGTGATTTTTATCTTCAAGACAGAGGCAATAGGCGGCTGAAGACGCCGATAATAAAAAATTTACGGATTTTTCCTCCCTTGAGTAATATTCGGCGGTGTTTTCGCATAAATATTAGTGAAGGCGATAATATAAATGCGCAAATACTTTAAGGAGGAAAAACGATGATTACCAAGCTCGCTCTCTGGTTCTTCTTCAATGCGGTTTTTGACTGGCCCTTCTGATTAAGACTGTACATAAAAGCTCCCCGACACAAAATGTGTCGGGGAGCTTTTTGAATTCCGAGGGTGTTGCGCCGCGGTCGGACTTGTGATAAAATTTCTCTGTCACGGGAAGTGGTAAATCTTTTGGTTAGGGAGTAAAAAATGAGAAAAAAACCAATCGCTCTGCTCTTGGCAGTGCTTATGCTTGTTTCCCTTATGTGCCTTTCCGCCTGCGGTTCCGCAGATAAAATCGAGGGCAGCGGCACCGAGGAGGACCCCTGGCTTGTGGGTGCCGACAATGCGGAGGATGTCCGCGTTGTTGTGTATGACAGCAGCATTTGGATTGACGGCGAAGGAAAAATGATGGACTTTGAGGACCCTGCGCTCCGCCCCTGGAACGACATCCTTGCCGCCACCGATTCCGTGCAGATATTCGGCGATGTGAGCTATATCGGCAGCAATGCATTTAAGGGCGCCGGCACGAATAACGGAGTTTTTGATTTAGGCATCTTTTCCGAGCTTGAAGCCATCGGCAGCAGCGCCTTTGCAGGCTGCGGCTTTTATGAGGGAAGCATTCTTACAATCCCCGAATCCGTCAGCTCCATCTGCGACAGTGCCTTTGCCGACTGCGGCACTTTGGATGTCTACTTTGACGGAACACCCGATTTCATTGCCGACAACGCTTTTGAGAATGTCACCGCCTCCGCCTATGTCCGCAGCAGCGGTGCGTGGCACGAGGGTAATATGCTCGACTACGGCGGCGAAATCAGCTACACCACCCTCTATGCCTTCAACTATGTTGTTGATAGCGGAACGGAGGATTACACCGAGGAGGGAACTATGTATGTTCCCGAGGGCCAGCTTTTTGAGTATAACCACGAGGACTACATGGACGATGAGCCCTATCACTTCGTGCGGTATGAGGTGGTAGAGGGTGACCTCGTCATTGACGATCCCGCAAATCCCATGCTTTCCGTTACTATCACCGGCGATGTAACGGTAAAGATCGTTTGCGAGGCAGACTGAAATTAAAAAGACTTTTACCCTATGGTAAAAGTCTTTTTCCTTTGATATAATCTTAAGCAAAAGTGCCGCAGACAGAGCGCTGCGGCGGAAAAATGAAAAACCGGAGGAAGAGTATGAAGCCTGTTATAATCGACAAGGAAAAATGCGTGGGCTGCGGAGAGTGCGTGAAGGACTGCGTCACGGGCTATCTGCGAATTGCTGACGGCAAGGCGGAAACAAAGGAAGCAGGCTGTATTAAATGCGGCCACTGCTATGCAGTGTGTCCTGCAGGCGCTGTTTCCCTGAACGGCATGGAGACTGACGGCGGCGAACTCGTCAGCATGAGCGAGTTTGACAATCATAAGCTCCTGCAGGCCATGAAGAGCCGCAGAAGCGTTCGCCGCTTCAAGGAGAAGGCGGTTGAGCCCGAAAAGCTGGAGATGATTTTAGAGGCGGGAAGATACTGTCCTACGGCCTCCAACTCCCAGGATGTGGCCTTTACGATTCTGGGCAGCAGGCAGGCGGAGCTTGAGGAAATCTGCGTGAAGCTTTTCCGCAAGGGCAGCAAGCTGGCAACGCCTGTATATCCCTCTGCCGCAAATATGGAGATTGACGACAAATTTTTCTTCAAGGGAGCGCCGCTTGTAATCGTGGTTTCCGCGAAATCCACGGGCAACGCAAATCTCGCCTCCTCCTACATGGAGCTTATGGCGGAGAGCCTGGGCTTGGGTGTGCTGTACAGCGGATTCTTCGTCGTCTGCACAAGGCTCAGCGGCAAGGTGCGAAGAATTCTTCAGCTTCCCAAGGGACATGAGGCGAAAACCTGTATGGTCATCGGCTATCCCGATGTTAAGTATCATCGTGTTCCATGCAGAAAGCCTCTGACGGTGAAGGAGCTGTGAGAATACGGCAGACAATCCGTAAGCAAAAAAGACATCCGCTTTGCGGATGTCTTTTTGCGTATGTAGTCAGACAAACTCGGTTTCAACCGTGAGGACAATTTCGTTTCGGGGGAAATGCTCGCCCATGTAGGCGGTGAATTCGCTGCGTAGGAAGTCCCAGTCCTTCATGTCATAGTCAACAATGAGGTCGCAGTAGAGTCTGGGGGAATTGGGATCGAGATAAACGGCGTGGAAGCTCTTGACATGCTCCTGCCTCACGACAAAGTCGGCGATGGTCTTGCGTATCTGCTTTACATCCTCGTGATCGTTGTCCACGGCGTAGATGCCGAACACCATGGTGACCTTATATTCACGCATGATGCGTAGCTGAAGCGCATGGATAATCTCGTATATTTCGCCCACGGTTTTTTCGTGGTCGATTTCTATATTTACGGAGCCTGAATATGCCTCCGGCCCGTAGTTGTGAAGCATCATGTCGGCGGCACCCAGTACGCCCTCAGTGGCGCGGATTTCCTTGTAGAGCTTCGCTGCAAGCTCGGCATCCCCGGGTCTGCCCAGAAGCTCGGATAAGGTGTCCAGGAGGACCTCAACACCTGCCTTGAGAATCAGCAGAGAGGTAAACACGCCCACATAGGCGTCAACGGAAAAATCGAAGACGAGGAAGACAACGGCGGAGAGGATGGTGATGACGGAAACGAAGGAGTCGTTGCGGCAGTCAAGACCTACGGCGACCAGCGCGCCGGAGTCGGCTCGTTTGCCCTGCTTTATGGTAAAAATACCGAGGAAGAATTTAATAACGGCGGATATTGCAACTGCTGCAAGGGCAACGACTGAAATGTCCATTTCCTCGGGCTTGAATATGAGGCCCACGGCGCTGATGAGCATTTCAACACCGGTGACAATTATCAGGATGGCAATGGTCAGGCTGGTGAGATATTCAATTCGCCCGTGGCCGAAGGGGTGCTTTGCGTCGGGCTTTTTGCCTGCAAGCTTTGTGCCCACAAGGGTGAGTACGCTTGTCAGCGCATCGGAGGCATTATTGACACCTTCGGATATGATGGCGATGGAATTGGCCAGCATACCGAGGATGACCTTCATGGCGGCAATCAGCAGATTGACGATTATACCGAGGGCCGAGGTGCCCGAGATTATACCCTCACGGGAGTCGGGATCCAGCCGAAGAATTTTACACAAAAGCTTCATATACATACCTTTTTCATAATCGGATTTACCTTGCTATTATATAGCGGCCTGCGAAAAAATCAAGCTCTCAAAAAATAAAAAGCACAAAGCCGAGGCTTTGTGCTTTTTCGTATGGGTTTACAGGTCGATTTTTTCGAAATTGTTTACAGACGCTTTGAGAGACAGAAGGGTTAATGCCGCAAAAAGCATCATGCCGCCGAGGAGCGCGGACAGCTGAAGCGGTATATGCTCAAAGCCGAAGGAATTCACAGCCTCAAACCCGGGAATGTGGTGCAGTGCTTCGGCAATGCCGATTACAATTAATGCTACGACAATAAACCATATAAAGGGCTTGCCGTAGTAATAGGCCGTTTTGAAAAATCCCCGCAGGAAAACGGCATTGAAGCAGCCGAAAACCACAAGGGCAAAGCCGAGATAAACAAGGTTTGCGGTCATGAGCGCGTTTGCGCGGTAAACTGCCGAATCCTTCAGAAGCGTCATTCTCACAAGAGTCAGAATGACCATAACGGCAAAGCCGCAAAGCTCAATGAAAACGCAGAAGGCATACTTGCTCTTCACAACATCCGACTTGGCAACGGGCAGCAGCGCGGAGAAGAGAATGTCGTTTGTATCTCTTAAAAGCTGGAAGGTCTGAAAAATTCCGAGGCAGATGAAAAATGCGCCCAAAAGAATGGGGTAGCCGGGGAGCAGTGCCATAAACGCAAAGGCGATGAATAAAAATGAAAGCGGCGAAGCGGTGAGCTTCAGCTCTTTTTTTAGAAGCTTAGTCATGGCGGGCCTCCTTTTCAAGACGGAGCATGGTTTCCTCGAGGGTTTCGCCCTCAAGACCGAGACTGCGCTGAAATTCCTCCCTTGTGGCTGCGGCGGCGATTTTTCCCCTGCGGATGTAGACGATGTCGTCGGCGCATTTTTCAAGGTCGGAGGTTATGTGGGTGGAGAAGAGAATTGCAACGCCGCGCTCCTTAAGAAGAAGGAACAAATCCAGAAGCTCGTCACGGGAAAAGGGGTCAAGACCGCTGGTGGGCTCGTCGAGAATGAGGATTTCCGCCCTGTGGGACAGGGCAAGCAGCAGATTGCATTTGACCTTCATGCCCTCGGAAAGCTCCGATGGGCTTTTCTCCTCGTCAAGCTGAAACAGCTCAAGATATTCTTTGTATGCCGCCTCGTCCCAATTAGGGAAAAAGCTTTTTGTGACTGCCGCAAGCTCCTTGAGCTTCTTTTTGGGATAGTAGTTTGCCGCGCCCGTGGAATAGCCGATGCGCCCCTTGATTTCCGCCTCGTTTCCCTTAAGGGGAAGACCGAAATAATATATCTCTCCCGAGGAGGGATGCACAAGGTTGAGCATGGACTTTATGGTTGTGGTTTTGCCCGCACCGTTGCGCCCGATGAAGCCGGTGATTCTGCCGGAGCGCAGCTCAAAGGAAACATCCTGCAGCCTGAAAGCGGGATACTCCTTGCACAGATTTTTGATTTCGGCAACACTCATCAGCCTTGACCTCCGAAGATTTTCGTGTATATCTCCTCAAACTGCGCCTGAGGCGGAATGGCAATGCCCAACTGCTCGTCGCCCAGCAGAAGCAGAGTGTCGCCGGGATGTATGTTGAAAAGCTCCCTTGCCTGTTTGGGAATGACAATCTGCCCCTTTTCGCCAACGGTGGCGGTCCATGCGTATTTTCCTTGAGGATTAGCCATATTAAAAATTCCTTTCAAGTATGATTTGTATAACAAATTATACCTCTCTCCGGAGTAAAAGTCAATAGCCAAACCCACGGAAAGCTACATATGGGGACAGAAAAAAGAAGGACTTGTATTTTGATACAAGTCCTTCTTTTTATTTTACTTCGCAAGGAGTTATCTTGAGCATTCCCTTAACTTCACTTGTCGAGATCTTTCCGGTTCGTGCAAATTCCGCCCAGATTTTTCTCATGGGAATACCCTGCTTGTGAATCTCTTCGTCGCTCATTCCCATCTTGGCGAGATCCTTCTTCAGATAGTCGCTGCCGAAGAGGGGCAAAAACTCCATCATATGGCATGCGCCCACAAAGCTTTTTCCGGCGCCCCAGCTGAAGGAATACAGATAGGCGTTTCCGCCGAAAGCTGCATACCGAGCCGCAAACTCCTCTGTGGGCTTGATGAAAATCTTTTTGCTCAGCGTGCCGACAACCAGCTCGATTATCCATTTTGTCAGGGGAAAACCGTCAAGCTTTTTAACAGGCTCTTTATCAATCAAATAGGCAGAGACCTCGCGGGTGTTGGAGCCCATAAGCAAATCATATTTTTTTGCGGCTTCCTTGAGCTTTTTATCGGCTTCGTTTTGGGGCGGAAGCGGATATACGCCTGCATGGGGGCCGAATATCATATATTTTGCCAGACCTTTTTCCGTAACATGGGCGGTGACGGCTGCCTGGGTGGCAAGAACCTCCTCAACAGAGGCGTCTATGGGCATGGCGTTGACTTCGTCAAGAATTTTCTGCTCCATATCCTCGCGGCCCGTCAGTGTGCCGATGGGGTCGCTTTCTATGATACAGCGATGAAACAGCCCCTCTGTGCCGTGGGAAATCATCAGGCAGCGGACAGCATCCGCGCCGGCGGACTGTCCGAAAACGGTGATACAGTCCGTGTCGCCGTGAAATGCGGCAATATTGCTTTTTACCCAACGCAGCCCCTCTATCAAATCAAGGAGACCGAGATTTGCAAAGCTGCCGGAACGGTCTCTGGAAAAGCCGAGAATACCAATGCGGTAGTTGAGCCCCACTAAAATCACACGGTTTTCTTTTACCATGCGTGTGCGGTCATAGGTTATGGCGTCGCAGCCGCCGTTGCGGTAAGCGCCGCCGTGAATCCATACCATGACAGGCACTTTTTCGCCTTCTTTCAAATCGGCGGGAATCGTCATGGAAAGATACTGACAGCTTTCCTCCTGCTTCTGATTTTCGTAATCCATGCCCGAAAAATTTCCCTCTGCGGCAGAGGGAAGCTGGACTGCATAGGGAGAGGGCTCTTTGCAAGCGTGAACACCTGCGGGATACACATAGGGTGCGGGCTCTGCAAAGCGTTGGGAGACGGCGTAGCGGATTCCCTTCAGCTGGATACAGCCGGATTCTTCAAAGCCTTCAAAACAGCCTGCGCCGCAGGAAAAGATTAAATTACTCATACTGGCTTCCTCGCAATACGAAAGGATAAGTTTGTATTATAATTCTACCATGCTTCATATTTTCTGTAAATGCTTTGTTCGCCCCTTTAAAGCACAACGGCCTTGGTACAAAAAAGAAGGACTTGTATCAAAATACAAGTCCTTCTATGTGAAAGAGCGACCAAAAGGTACATTTTCAAGGTAAGAAACCACAAAAGGTACATCTGCTTATTGGGCTCGACAAGCTGGGATTTATTTACGTTTGATAGGATGTCTGATTACTGTTTTCCATTTTTCGGGAATAACCTTGCGAGCGTCAGAAAGGTAGATTTCATGATGAATGCGGTCCTCTGAGAAATCGTTTTCATAACCGTTTTCTTCAATAAATCTATTCATGATTTCTACTGTTGTAGGTTCATCATCATAAGGCCCGTTGTGCATTATCTGAACGCATAAACCCTCATCTATTGATAGGAATTCAGCCTTGCTGCAATCTATCTTTTTCTTATTGGCAGCAGTTTCAACAGCCCACTCAAAATCATTCTTTGTTATGAAATCTGGAAGCCTTATTACTGAAATCCAATTAAATGAGTCTTTGTTGGAATAATCAACTCCATCAACATCATCTTGCCACCAAAATCCTTCAAGTGGTGGTACAACATATTCAAAGAATCCCTCAATTTTATAATCGGTCTTATAACTCATTTTAAGTGTGTAGGCTACAGCATATAAAACACTTATGGCTTGCTGATATGCTCCACCTTCTTCATTTGGATTACCCTTGCCTCTTACTGCAATATAATTTACCTTTGGAACATTGACTATCTCAGGCTTATTCTTTGGCATATAGAACTCTTTATATTCTTTCTTAAAATCAAATGGCATTTTCTTTCCCCTTCGTTCTCAAAACTGAATTATTTCATCTCTACAAATTCAAATTTGACTGTATCTATTATAGCGGCAGTTCATAAATAAATCTACCGCTCAACGCAAAAAACCTCCTTTGCCTTGGTAGACAAAAGAGGTTTCTTTGATGGTCCGAGTGGGGAGACTCGAACTCCCGGCATCTTGGTCCCAAACCAAGCGCCCTACCAACTGGGCCACACCCGGATATACGGAAAACTGCCGTTCCGCCCGCTTATTATAACCCATGCAGTCAAACTCTGCAAGAATTTTTCTGAAATGTGAAACGCGGAAGAAATTTTTCCGTCTTTATAGATGCAGAACAAGAGACCAACGATTATTTTTAAATATGACTATTTCCAAAACCTCATGCGTTGGTCTCTGCATTAAAAAAGTGCTTTTATAAAAACAGGGCAGCGGGTTTGCTTTTGACCCTGCGGCAAAGAGCGCCGATGGAACCGGCGACACCGCAGAAGCTTGCGTTATACTTCCCCATACCTCGAACTGATTAAAGATAAAAGAGCCGTCACAACAGTGACGGCTTTTCTTATTCTGCTTCCGTGAGCTTCAGGATAACATGCTGGCACAGCAGCATACCTGCCGTGGCGGTTACCCATACAAGGGAGCCGGGAACGCTTCTGCGCCCCGGAGGAGGAGCCTCCGGCTGCTCGCATTCTGCGGCCTCCTCGGGAGAAAAAACTACATCGAGATGCTCAATTCCTCTTGCCCGAAGCTCCTTGCGTACGACTCTTGCCAAGGGGCAGCCGCTGGTCTTTTTGATGTCGCACAGCATGAGCTGTGAGGCATCTTTTTTGTTGCCCGTTCCGAGAGAGGACACGATGGGGATGCCCCGGTCAATGGCGGTCATGATAAGGTCGATTTTGCAGGAGACGAGGTCAATGGCGTCTACAATATAATCGTAGTCGCCGAAGAAATCCTCCCGGTGCTCTGCGTCGTAGTGGCCGCAGAGGGCAACTACCTCCGCCTGGGGATTAATCTCCAGAAGCCGTGCCTTTATGACCTGCGCCTTGGGAAGTCCCACGGTGCTTTCCGTGGCGATTACCTGACGGTTGATGTTGCTGCGGCCCACGGTGTCGCGGTCAATGACCGTGATTTTACCTATGCCGCTGCGCACCAGCGCCTCGGCGCACCAGGAGCCTACGCCGCCTAAGCCGAAGACTGCCACGTGGCTGTTTTTCAGTTTTTCCATTGCCTGCCCGCCCAAAAGCATGCGGGCGCGGAGAGTTCTTTCATCCATGTTTTTCACCAAAAAAGGCCGCCGTCGGCGGCCTTTTTAAATTTAAGTTACTCTAATAATCGGGTTAGCCGATATATTTGCTGAAGAACTTTTCAGAGACGCTTACACCGTCGAGGATTGCGTTGTAAACGCTGCTGCTCCATGCTTCAAAGTCTGCCTGACGGAGAAGCTGCTCTGCAATGTAGTCGCAGTAAGGAACATCGCCGGATTCCTCGGTGGGCTCGGTCTGGGTGTGACGGCCGTTGAAGATGACAACATAGTAGCCCTGATTTGCGGCCTCGACAACCTCGATGTCGCCGTTCTGACGGTCTGCGCTCTTGAGCCATGCTGCCAGGTCGGTCTCGATGCTGTTACCCTGAACATCGGTGTTTGCGGTGGATGCGGTGTGGACATGACCTTCCTCGGCCTCGCCCTCAACGGTGTCATCGTGCTGGGGAACAACATCCTCGCCGAGAACATCGATTACGGCAGCCTCCAGATCTCCTGCCTTAACAGCGGCCATAATCTGCTCTGCGGTTCCCTTGGCTGCTGCCATTGCCTCCTCTGTGGGGGCAGCTGCGGTGCCGTCTTCGCCCGTTTCGGTTTCGGCGGCAACAAGGTAGAAGCTGTAGTTGTAGAAGTCGTAATCATCGGCAACGGTGAGGTAATGTGCGCTGATTTCCTCTGCGGAGTAATCCTTTGCGTTGGAGATGGTGTCCTGAACGGCCATGGCGATGTATTCCATCTCAAGGACATCGCGGAATACGCTTTCGTTGCAGCCCTTGCCGTAGACGTTGGCGAGATACTTGTTCAGGGAGTAGCCGTTTGCCTTTGCGCCTTCGGCAAGGCTCTTTACTGCGTTGTCGATTTCTGCCTTGGCATCATCGGAAAGCTCAATGCCTGCGGCTTTGGCGTATGCGGAGGTGACGGCATAGCTCTTAAGCTGTGACATGGTGGCATCCATGAAGTAATCATACCAGGTGTAGTCCTCGTTTTCACCGCCGCCCATCATGCAGGCCTGATCCTTAAGAGGAGAGCCGGTGTTAAGGCCCAGGTAAGAGGCCATGGAGCCGTACTGGTTAATAAAGTTGCTGTAGTTGTACTGGAAAACATAAGAGACCTCGGCAATGGAGTAGTTCACCTTCTCGGCGGGAATGGAGAAGCCGTCTGCCTCGCAGGCCTCAATATCAACGGAAACGGCGGTGGCGTTTCTGTAGAATGCGCCGGTGTTCAAAAAGATAATTGCGGCAAAGAACAAAACGATAATGGTACCTATGATGGTCCATTTGATTTTGTCCTTTTTCTTCTTTTCTTCTTCCTTGCGCATGGCTATGGTTTTCTTGTGGGTACCGTCAGCCTTGGCGGCAATGCGATTTTTTCTTTCGGTAGAAGCGCTCATAAAAGTATCATCCTTTTCTTTTGTGGGGCGGTTGGGGGTTGCTCATGTACACCGCCTACATACATAGATATTTAATTATACAGCAACGCTTAAATTCTTTCAATAGCAAGAGCTAAATTTTTGCGTCGCCGAAAATCGGCAAGAGCTGCCGGATTTCGAGGCGTCGGTGGTGCAAAAGCTGTTGACGGCGGTGAAAAGTTGAACTTTTACTTATGCTGTGATAAAATGGCTGACATCCTCACACGGAGGCGTAAATGTGAAAAGACGAAAAAAGAAACGCGGCAGAGCGCTTCTTGTTCTGCTGCTGATAATTGCGGCTCTCGCATATTTTGTGCATGACAGTGCCGTAAATATTGAGCTTACGGAATATTCCGTCACGGGAGACAGAATTCCCCGGAGCTTTGACGGATTTAAAATTGTTCAGATTTCGGATTATCACGGCGCGGAGTTTTCCCATGAGCTTGCGGAAATGGTGCGTCAGCAAAATCCGGATATCATAGCCATAACGGGAGATATTATCACCGAGGCGGAGGAGCTGCCTAATGTGGAAAAGCTGCTGGAGGAAATAGAGGGGATTGCTCCCGTGTATTTTGTCAGCGGAAACCACGATTTTGCCTCGGGGCAGATAGGCGCGCTGACGGAGCTTTTTGAACGCTTCGGCGTGGAATATCTGGAAAATGAATATATTTGCCTTGAACGCGGCGGTGAGCGCATGGTTTTGGCCGGAGTTCAGGATCCCAACAGCTGGGAGGGAATAGCCACGCCCGACGCGGTGGCGGAGAAGCTCCGCGGTGAGTACCCCCGGGAATACACCGTGCTGTTAGGCCACAGAAACTACTGGGCGGAGGAGTATCCCGACCTGCCCGTTGACCTGATACTCTGCGGCCATGCCCACGGCGGACTTATACGGCTCCCCGGTGTGGGAGGCCTCATAAGCACCGACAGAACGCTTTTTCCCGACTATGAGGCGGGACTTTACCATTGCGGAGGCTATGAGCTGATCGTGTCCCGCGGCCTGGGAAATTCCGTTCCCGTTCCCCGCCTGTTTAACCGCCCCGAGCTTGTGAGCATAACCCTGTGTGCGGAATAATTTTTCGGAATTGTAATCGCCCTTGACGCATATGATGAATATATGTGCTGTTAAGTCTGGGGTGATATAATGAATACTGACATTGATGATTTTATTTACGGAGACTACGACCCGGGTCCCAGTCAACGATGAAAAATCCCCGACAGCCGTCGGGGATTTTTGCTTTTTAATATATGAGATTTATGAGAGCTGAAGCGTTGTCTATAAGTGACTGGGAAACATAGACACCGTTGACCTTGTACAGCCAGGTGTTATAGGCTGTCTCGCTGTCGCCGTAGAGGAGAATGACTGTAGCGGCGGAGGCCTCCTCCACCGTGGCCTCGTGGCATTTTTCTCCCATTGCGGCATAGAGCTCCACCACCTGCTTTGCCGTTTCCGTGTCACAGCCCAGTCCCTCTGCAAAGTAATTCCAGGAGGTATCGCTCCACTGGGCGGCCTCGCCCGTAAGGACGCAGATGCTGTCGTAGAGTCCTTCAAGCTCTGCGGCAAAATCCTCGTTTGCCCTATCCTCCAAGGGCTCTAAAACACATTCCTTGTATTCAAAGCGCAGGTCCGTGCCGTATTCCTTTTCGTACTCACTGCGCTTGTCTGCTATTTCCGCATTTTTCTCCTCCATGGAGAAATTCACATTTTCACAGTCGGACAGAATGTTCAGCAGGCTTATGAAGTCTTCGCCGAAATAGTTGTCGCAGAGGAGACTCCAGTATTCTGCGAAGTCCTCGTAATCCATGTTATATCTGTTTACAATGTGCATGGCCCATTTGTCCGTTTCGGTGAGGATTCTTTCCGTAGCCTCGGGGGTTTCCTCGGGGGTGGCATCATTGCCGCAGGCACACAGGGAGAACAGCAGCATCAGCGCAAGCAGTGCGCAGACTGTTCTTTTCATTTATTCACCTTTTTCTCTGATTTGCTCTTGGTCTTCTTTTCCGCCTTCTTCGGGGCGGGATTTTTCTCGGGAGCCTTCTTTGAACTGCTCTTTTTGCCCGAGGCCTTCTTGCCGCGTTTTTTATGACGGAGGACAACTATTACGAATATGAGAACCACAAGAAAGGCCAAAGCACAGGCGATGATAATCCAGTTGCTCTCAATAAAGCTCTTTGCGTAATCCTCAAGATATTCGTCAACGGCGAGCTTTACATCGTCACGGGTTCTTACGGCTGCTTCGCCGTAGAGAGTTCCGTACTCATCATAAACCTCGACCTTGCCGACAGGGGTGTCGGCCTTTACGGGCGCCTCAAGACTGTCGTAATCAAGCACGGTCTTGAGCTTTATGTGCTCGGAGGTGAGTCCCATGGGCGCAAAGGCTATCACATCATCGTCGGCAACCAGCGCAACGGAATCGGCGCCGTCGCCTAAAACAACGGGAAGCTCGCCCACAGCGGAGTCTCTCTCTAAAAGACAGCGGTAGCTGAAGTTGCCGAAGGCCCAATCGAAGAGCTTAACGGCATCGCCGAAGCTGTCAAATACCTTGTTTTCAAAATCCTCGTCGGCGCCGAGCACCACGCACATGATGTTCAGACCGCCGCGCTGTGCCGCGGCAACGAGACAAAGCCCCGCCGCATCGGTGCGGCCTGTTTTCACACCGTATGCGTCGTCGTAGTAATAGGCTTTCCCGTAAACGGAATTTTCATTTATAAGTGCGTTGGAGTTGTGAAGCTCTCTCTGACCGTTCATATTGGTGGCGGCGGTAATATAGCTTGCGGTGCCGCAGATTTCAGTGAAAGTCTCATGCTTTACGGCCTCGGCGGAAATGAGGTAGAGATCACGGGCCGTGGTGTAGTGATTTTCATCGGGCATACCGTTTGTGTTGGTAAAATGGGAGCCCGTGCAGCCAAGCTCCGCGGCGCGGCTGTTCATGAGCCGGACAAAGCTGCCGATGGAATCCGAAACATACATGGCGATGACATTGCAGGCTTCGTTGGCGGAGGGAAGCATGGCGCAGTAAAGCAGGTCACGGAGGCTCATGACTTCGCCCTCCTTGATTCCTGCGTTGGAGGCGTCGTCGGTAATGCCCTCCTTGAAGCCGGGCTTTGCGGTGACCATGTCGTCAAGGCTTATATCGCCCCGTTCCACAGCCTCTACGGCGAGCAGAGCGGTGAGAATTTTTGTGGTGCTGGCAGGATATGCCTTCTGGTCGGCGTTGACGGCATAAAGCTCGTTGCCGTTATCAAGGTCCATGAGCAAAACGCATTTTGCCGTGGACTCGGGGGTTGATGTATAGTCGAGAATATCTGCTGATGCCAAGGGCGTGAGCGCTGACATAAACAGACACAGCGTCAACAGAACGGAAAGTATTTTATGCTTTCTCATTTTTCTTCACCTCATGTGCGCCGTGACGGCGTTTGGCAAGTTTCGCATTATGCTTCTTATAGCTTATATACATATATCCGAAAAAGCCTGCGGCAAGAAGCAGAATTATCAGGACAATCCATACCCATACATGGCTGAAAAGTCCGTTTCCGCTGCCAAGGGAAAATCCGCGGGAATCAACACTTTCGGCTGCCACAAGAGGTGTTGAGGCAAATATGTTGCCCTCAGCATCCGTGTAGCTTACTTCGCCTAAAACGGCGCCCTTCTCCACGGGAGCAGAGACAGAGCTTCTGAAAATTCTGACGGCTTGCTGAAGGTCGGAGACACTCATGTTGCTTGCGCAGGCGGCGCAGACATCGTCCATGGTGACAAGCTCCACGGTTTCGCCGGACTTGCTGCCCTCAATGGCAACCGTGCCCATGACAACTCCCTTGTCCAGAAGCTTTTCGCTTCGGTATTCGTTGAATGCCCAGTCGTAAAGATTGACCGAGTCCGTAAAGTTGCTGAAGCCCGTACCGTAAGCGTAGCCGCCGAAGACAACAACCATGAGGTTCATGCCGTTGCGCTCGACGCAGGTGACGAGGTTGTAGCCGGCAAGCTCGGTATGGCCGGTTTTGACGCCGTAGCAGCCGGGGTAGACATAGTGGTCTCCGTAGAAGGATTCCACATTGATCAGGGCGTTGGAGTTGGTGAGATGGCGCGCCTCGCTTTTGTTGGTGGCGGGGATATCGTGCTTAACGGTGCCCACAATAGTAGAGAATATCTCGTGGCGCATACACTCTCTTGCAATGAGGAAGAGGTCGTAGGCGGTGGTGTAGTGATTGTCGTTGCTTATGCCGTTGGGGTTTGAGAAATGGGTGCTGGTGCAGCCGATCTGCGCAGCGCGCTCGTTCATCATATTCACAAAGGACTCTCTGGAATCTGCCAGCAGAACGGCAATGATATTGCAGGCCTCGTTGGCGGAGGGAAGCAGGGTGCAGTAGAGAATATCCTCAAGGCTCATGATTTCGCCGCCTACGATGTGGGCGGTGCTGGCCTCATCGGGAACACCCTCGCGGCAGTCGTCGGGGGCGGTTATACTGTCGTCAAGGTTCAGCTCACCCCGTTCGATTGCCTCTATGCACAGCAGGGCGGTCATAATCTTCGTAATGCTCGCGGGAGGATGCTGCTCGTAGCCTCCCTTTTCATAGAGAACTCTGCCCGTGTCCATGTCTGCAACAAGGGCATATTTTGATGAAACATAGGGGTGCGTGTCGGAATACTGGTCTATGCTTTCCGTGGTTTCAGCCAGTGCTGCGGGGCAGAACAGCATGAGTATAAGGCAAAAAATTAAAATAAGCGGAATAAAGCGAGATTTTTTCATGTTTTTCTCCCGTTTTTTGATAATTTATGCTATAATTAATTTATTATATAATATTTTCGACATTAAAATCAACTGTCCCGGAGGATTTTTGGCCATGAACAATGTATGCGCAATACAGAAAAAGCTCGTGGAAACGGGACTTGATGCCCTTCTTGCGGTCGATGAGAGGAATCAGCGCTACGCCTGCGGCTTCCCCTTCACCGACGGCGCGGTGTTAGTGACACGGGAAAAGGCATATCTTTTCACCGATTCACGCTATATTGAGGCGGCGGAAAAATCCGTTGACGATTGTGTCCGTGTGGAGCTTCTCGGCAGGGAAAAACCGCTGACGGAGCTTATAAAAAACGCTCTTGCGGAAAACCGAGTGGAAAAGCTGGGTGCGGAGGAAAACTCTCTGCCCCACGGTGAATATCTCCGCTATGAAGAGCTCCTGGGCATGGAGCTTATTCCTGCCCAGAGAGTTTTTGATGAGCTGCGGGCCTCCAAAACGGAGGAGGAGCAGCAATATCTCCGGGAGGCGCAGGACATTGCGGAAAAGGCTCTTGACGATGTTCTGGGAATTATCCGCCCGGGCATTACGGAGCGTGACATTGCCGCGGAAATCACCTACCGTCTGCTGAAGCACGGCGCGGAGGGCAACTCCTTTGAGCCTATTGCCGTTACGGGAGCAAATTCCAGTATGCCCCACGGAGTTCCCGGGAACACGGTGGTTAAGCCCGGCGACTTTGTTACCATGGACTTCGGCTGTATCCACAGGGGCTACTGCTCCGATATGACAAGAACGGTTGCCGTGGCTTATGCCACGGAGGAAATGAAAAAGGTTTATGACACGGTGCTGAAGGCACAGCTTGCGGGCATTGAAGCCGCAAGAGCAGGTATTCCCGGCTGTGAAATCGATGCCGCGGCGCGAAAGGTCATTGAGGAGGCAGGCTACGGAGAATATTTCGGCCATTCCTTCGGCCATTCTCTGGGCCTTAATATCCACGAAAGTCCCAACGCAGCACCGAGCTGCAAAACAATAATGCCCCCGGGCGCGGTTATCTCCGCGGAGCCCGGCATATATATCCCCGGCAAATTCGGTGTACGCATCGAGGATGTTCTTATTCTAAAGGAAAACGGCTGTGAGAACATTACCCGCGCACCCAAAGAGCTTATTATTCTTTAACGGAGGTTCAGAAATGTCAAAGAAAGTTACAGACAGAAGCCAGCCCAAAAAAAAGAAAAGGCAGCTTAAGGAAATATCCTTTACTCCGCTGCTGATTATGGGCATTATTTTCATTCTTATTACCCTTATTTTGGGTGAAGTTTTCCCCAATATTCCGTCAGCGGTTACCAACATTCTGTACCTGATAGGCATTCTGTCTCTGGTGGTTTACATGATTCAGATTGCCTTTGAGAAGCGTACAGGCAAGGCGGAGCTGTCCGAGGATGAGCTTAAAGCCCTGAAAAAGCAACAAAATAGAAAATCAAAGGGAAAATAATCTTGCAATATAGCATTATATAATGTAAAATATTAGAGCTAAAATTATTTTGTAAATTAACACATAGGAGGAAACCTATATGCCTATTACAGCAGGTGATTTCAGAAACGGCGTTACCTTTGAGATGGACGGCCAGGTTATGCAGGTCGTTGAGTTCCAGCATGTTAAGCCCGGCAAGGGCGCAGCATTTGTCCGCACCAAGATGAAGAATGTCATCACCGGTGCAGTTACCGAAACTTCCTTTAACCCCACCGCAAAGTTTGAGAGCGCTACCGTTGACCGCATGACCATGGCTTACAGCTACAATGACGGCGGCCTTTACTACTTCATGAACCCCGAAACCTACGACCTGGAGCCCGTTGATGAATCCGTTCTCGGCGACAACTTCAAGTTCGTTAAGGAAGAAATGGAATGCACCATTTATTCCTACAAGGGCAAGGTGTTCAATGTTGAGCCTCCCTTCTTCGTAGAGCTCGAGGTAACCGAAACCGATCCCGGCTTCGCAGGCAACACTGCTACCAACGCAACCAAGCCCGCAACTCTTGAAACCGGCGCAGAGATTAAGGTTCCCCTGTTTATCGAGCCCGGCGAAAAGGTCAAGATCGACACCCGTACCGGCGAGTATCTCAGCCGCGCATAATTTTTCAAGAAAAAATTATACTGAAAGCATTATTTTGAAATAATAAAAAGAGGAGAATAGTTAATTCTCCTCTTTTTTAAACAAGGCAAAATCACAAGGAGGTAGACTGTGATGACCGCATCTGAAAAAGTCGCATATCTGAAGGGACTGGCCGAGGGCCTCGGCGTCAATGAAAACAGTGGTGAGGGCAAGCTCCTGCTGGCTATGATTGAGGTTATAGATTCCCTTGCCGCGGACATAGAGGATCTTGAGACAAATTTAGCCGACATGGCAGAGTCCATAGACGAGCTGGGCGACGACATCGCCTATGTGGAGGATTTAGCCCTGGGTGAGGATATGGACGAGGAGGACGGCGGCTGCGACGGTAACTGCGGCTGCTGCAGCGGCTGCGGTGATGACGCGGAGTTCGAGGTCACCTGTCCCTCCTGCGGAGAGGTTATGGGAATCTATCAGGAGGATATAGATTTCGGAAGCGTACTCTGCACCTCCTGCGGCGAAGAGCTTGAGTTCGAGTTCGACGAGGACGACGAAAGCGAAGAAAGCGAAGAAGAATAAAAAATAAAAAAGCTCACCGTCGGTGAGCTTTTTTGTTCTTTATTTTGCCGCCTTGATTTGAAAACGGCTTATTTAGCGGCTTTCATTGCCGGGAAGGAATTGATGAAACCGTCAATATCGCCGTCCATGACATTTGTGATATTGCCGTTTTTTGCGCGCAAAGCGCGAAAAAAGCATTATTAAAATGTCTTGCTCGGCGCTGCCTCGCGCCGCCGCAAGCGGCGACGGCAGCTTTGCTGCCTTGATTTGAAAACGGCTTATTTAGCGGCTTTCATTGCCAGGAAGGAATTGATGAAACCGTCAATATCGCCGTCCATAACATTTGTGATATTGCCGTTTTCAAATCCCGTCCGCTGGTCCTTAACCAGCTGATAGGGCATGAAAACATAGGAACGGATTGCGGAGCCGAAGTCAATCTTCATCTGAACGCCCTTGATGTCGGAAATCTTTTCGAGATGCTCTCTCTCCTTGATTTCCGCCAGCTTTGCACGGAGCATCTGACGGCAGTTTTCGAGATTCTGGAAATGGCTTCGCTCAACCTGGGAGGCAACTACTATGCCGGTGGGGATATGGGTGAGACGGACTGCAGAGGAGGTCTTGTTGACCTTCTGACCGCCGGCGCCGCTGGAACGGTAAACATCCATTTTTATATCCTCATCGCGAAGCTCGATTTCGTTGTTATCGGCGATTTCGGGCATTACCTCAACAGCGGAGAAGCTGGTCTGGCGTCTTGCGTTGGCGTCAAAGGGGGAGATGCGGACAAGGCGGTGAACGCCGTTTTCGCTTTTCAGGAAGCCGTAGGCGTTTTCACCCTCAATCTTAATGGTAGCGGACTTGATACCCGCTTCGTCGCCGTCCTGCCAGTCCATGAGGGTGTACTTGTAGCCGTGGCGCTCTGTCCAGCGGGTGTACATACGGTAGAGCATGGATGCCCAGTCCTGTGCCTCGGTGCCGCCTGCACCGGGATGAATTGTAAGAATGGCGTTGTTTGCGTCATATTCGCCGGTGAGCAGGGTTCCGAGGCGCATTGCCTCGAGAGCTTCCTCAAAGGCGGTGTAGTCTGCCTGAAGCTCCTCCAGCATACTGTCGTCGCCCTCTTCAAGCGCCATTTCACAAAGAGTGTAAAGGTCGTCCCAGGTAGTGCAGAGCTTTGAATACTTTTCCACCTTGTTCTTCAGAGTGGCGATGCGCTTCTGTACCTTCTGTGAGTTCTCCACATCGTTCCAGAAGCCGTCACGGGCGCTCTGGCCCTCTAACTCCTCAATCTCCTTGTTTGCGGCGTCGAGGTGCAAAGCCTCGGCAAGACCGTCGAGAGTGGGCTTGAGTCCGTTGAGCTTTACCTTATATTCTTCAAATTCAAGCATATTTATCATTCCTTATAATTTTTAGCTAAAATATTATACACGAGATTTTTCCTCTTGTAAACAGGGAGTTTGGCGCGTCAGCCATGCCTTTGCGCTTGACGATACATAAGCCGGCGGATATAATTAGGAAACAAGGTGGTATGAATATGACTAAAGAAGAATTATTGCAGCGAGCCAACGAACGCTGCCCCTACAACAAGTATAACGGAATCACAGTCACGGACATAGGGGAGGACAACTGTGTCGTGGAGGGCGAGCTTCGGCCCGAGGCAATGAATCCCTGGGGCATGGCCCACGGCGGCTTTGTATATTCCCTTTGTGATGTGGCCGCGGGCGTTGTTGTAAGCCGGCTTAACCGCAGGGGCGTAACTCTCAGCGGAAATATGTATTATCTGCGGCCCTCTGTGGGCAAAAGTCTCCGGGCTGAGGGCAGAATTATCAAGGACGGAAAAACCGTGGTTTTAGTGGAAACCAATGTCTATAACGACGAGGGTGTGCATACTGCCAGAGGCGAATTTCAGATTTATATCATAGACGAAGAATAATAAAAAAGACACCCGACGGGTGCCTTTTTTATTATTCGTAATCAACATTGGGAAGCTGCTTTGCCTCAACAAGACGCATATACATGCTGATGAGACCGAGAAGTCTCATGGGACTTACGCCGGCATCGTGGTCGTCGACCTTGAAGGTGCCGTTGATGACGGACTTCTTGGGATCGATTTCCTTCTTGCAGACTCTGATGTGGTCCTTATAGTCGCCTGTTGCAAGGTAATCATTCTCGGGGATGACATCGTAACCGTGGGTGACATTCTTTGCAATGCCGCGGTCAACATCATATACAACCCAGACAAGAGAATGCTCGCCGGGGCAGTTTTCAAAAACTTCGCAGAATTTAAAGGTCAGCTTGCTGGGCTTATTGAACAGTCGGTAAATGTTTTCCTCAAGGGCAACAAACCATTCTTCGGATAAAAACTTCATTAATTATTCCTCCCGGAAGATAGTCAACGGATGATATAATAACTCAAAGATGTGAATAAATCAAGAAAAAAATAAAAAGAGCAGAAAACTGCTCTTTTTATTTTTACCGAATCTTTCATTTTTATGCGTTGACGGGGGTGTGATTCTTTGCGGTGAGGTACTGATACAAAACGACAGCGGCTACTACAACGAAGCCGATGGCGTCGGTGGCCAGACCGGGAACCAGCATTGCAAGTCCGCCGGCGAGGATGGCGATACGCAGCGGCCAGATAACACGGGTAAAGAGGTGTCCGTTGAGACATACGGCAATGCCGAAAATGCCCAGCAGAGAAGTGACTATTACCAGAATTGCGCTGAGTACACCTTCGTTCATGAGCAGCATTACGGGGTTCATGGCGAAAATGTAAGGTACAATGAAGGCCGCTATGGCGAGCTTCGTGGCATTTATTGCCGTCTTCATGGGGTTGGACTTTGCAATGGCGGAGCCTGCGTATGCAGCAAGAGCAACGGGAGGAGTGATGTCAGCCACGATGCCGAAGTAGAATACGAAGAAGTATGCTGCGGTGTTGTCAATGCCCATCTCAATGAGGATAGGAGCACAGGTGGTTGCCATGATGCAGAAGTTTGCGGTGGTGGGAACGCCCATGCCCAGAACGATGCAGCAAAGCATGGTAAGGAACAGAGCGATAAAGATGTGGTCGCCGGAAATCTTCAGAACGGCATTAATGAGCTGGGAGCCGAGACCTGTCATGGTGATGGAGCCTGCAACACAGCCGGCCATACCGCAGGCGGCGATTACGGAAATGCAGCTCTTGGCGCCGTTGGCAAAGGAGTTGAAAATCATGCTGCCGAGATTGACGGCGGTTTCCTTTACAAGAGAGGTTTTGGCTGAAGCGTTACCGCTTTTGCGTGCGGAGACACCGATGCGCAGCATTTCAACCAGACCGATTGCGATTGCCAGCAAAATTGCAATGGCAGCGGAGAAGGCCATGGTATAGGTGTTTGAGGAAACGAGCCAGACCAGAACAATCAGAGGAATGAGGAGATAAATCTGCTTCTGAAGCTTCAGGAAGGAGGGGAGCTCGGCGCGGGGAATTCCGCGGAGTCCAAGCTTCTTTGCCTCCAGATGAACGGTGATGAAAATGCCTGCGAAGTAAAGAACTGCGGGAAGAATTGCGTAGGTGATAATACGGGAGTATTCTGCGCCGAGATAGTCGATCATGAGGAATGCCGCAGCGCCCATAATGGGAGGCATTATTTGACCGCCGGTGGAGGAGGCCGCCTCAACAGCACCTGCGAATTCGGGCTTGTAGCCGGTTTTCTTCATCATGGGGATGGTGACGGAGCCGGTGGTGACGGTGTTGCCCACGGAGGAGCCGGAAACCATGCCGCAGAGTGCGGAGGAGATGACGGCAACCTTTGCGGGGCCGCCGGAGGAGCCGCCTGCAATGGAGTTTGCCAGCTTGATGAAGTACTCGGAAATACCGGTTCGCTCAAGGAAGGCGCCGAAAATTATAAACACGACGATGTATTTAGAGCATACATTGATGGGCGTCGTCAGAATACCGGTGGTCTTGTAGAAAAGATTATAGATGAGGTACTGGCCGCCGGCACTGGGGCCGAGGTGCTTGGTGAAGCTGAAGTAGTACCAGGCGTATAGCATGAATGCGCCGGCAACAACGAGAATGGGAACGCCGACACTTCTGCGACAGAGCTCCATGAGAGCAAGCAGACCTATAAGGCCGATGATGATCTCATAGGAGTAGATGTGCGTTACACGGGCAATAATGTCGGAGGCGTTGAAGCAGTAATAGAAAAATGCGCCTGCGCCGGCCACCATGATAATAATGTCATACCAGGGCATATGATTGACGCGCTGTGAGCCCTTCTTTGCGGGATATACAAGGTAGCCCATGAGAAGAGCGCTGCCCACAAAGCTTGTGAGTCTGATGCGGTCATCGGTGGTGATGAACAGAGTCATGATGATGCAGAAGATGGAAAACAGCGCCATTATAGTCATGACTATATACTTGGGAACGCCCTCCCATATACGGGTGTTGGACTCCCTGTCATACTTCTTCATAACTTCGTCAACACTCACTTCCTCGCTTGCTGCGGCAGAGGAGGTCTTTGTTTCAAGATTTTCGTTAATATTCTTTTTGCTTTTCTTGAACATAGGTGGAGTATCCTTTCCGGGTGCATACTGATATTTACCAAAAGACGGATGAGAGTCCGTCCTTTGGTAAATATCAGAAAGCCCTTAAAATACGGGTTAAACTACGGCGCCGAAAGACGCCGTAGTTTAAATTCGCTATAAACTTTTGGTTTAGATTACTTGGTTGCTACAGTGATGCCCTGCTCTGCGAAGTACTGTGCTGCACCTGCGTGGAAGGGAACGGCGATACCGTCGGTTGCGAAGGTGAGATCAAGCTCTGCGCCCTTTGCGTGCAGCTCGGTGATTGCGTCCTTGTTCTCGAAGATGGCGGATACGAGCTTGTATGCGCAGTCATCGGAGAGGTTTGCGGAGCAGATAAGAGTTGCCTTTACGGTAACGGTCTGGGTGTCTTCCTTGAAGGACTCATAGGTGCCTGCGGGAATGGTGTAGGATGCGTAGTAGGGGCATGCGTCAAGCAGCTTTGCCATGTGCTCGTCGTCGATGGAAACGAGGTAGATGGGCTTTGCGGAGTCAAGGGTGGAAACTGCGGGGGTGGGAGCACCGGCGCAGAGGAATGCGGCGTCGATCTTGCCGTCCTGCAGGCTCTCGGTGGAGTCGGCGAAGGACTGGTATACGGGCTTGATGTCGTCGATGGTCATGCCGTATGCAGCCAGAACGTCAACGGTGTTGTAGTAGGTGCCGGAGCCCTGGTCACCAACACAGACGGACTTGCCCTTGAGGTCGGCAACGCTCTTGATGCTGGGGTCGAGGGTTACGATCTGAACGGTTTCTGCATAGAGAGCGCAGAGAACGCGGAAATTGTCGAGCTTGCCGCTTTCGGCAAAGGTGTTGGTGCCGTTGTATGCATAGGTCATAACGTCGGACTGAACGGTTGCCAGCTGGTAAACGAGGCCCATGTTCTGCAGGTTGTCTGCGGAGCCGCCGGTTGCAACTGCGGTGAGGTCGAGGCCGGTCTTGTCGCCGACTACCTTGCAGATAACGCCGCCCACTGCATAGTAGGTGCCGGAGTCACCGCCGGTGCCCATTGCGAGGCCTGCGCTGCCGTCAATAACATCTTCCTTGGCGCTGTTGTTGAGTGCGTCATCGAGGCTGCCGCTTTCACCGCATGCGCAGAGAGCAACAACCATCATGAGGCAAAGAAGCATTGCTACAAATTTCTTCATTTTATTTTCCTCCTGAATTTTGTTTGTGAGTTGAAAGAATTTGCATAATCCGATTTGAAAAAAATCATCACCGGAATTTCAATATGGCTGCATTATACACCCTCTCAAACTGTTTTTCAAGGGCAAAAATGAATTTTTTTAAATCGAAAAATGCAAAATATTTAACACGCTACCATTTGGCTTAAGCGAAAAAATTCAAAATGCGTAAAATTATGCAAAATATAGGCTGAAATATGCAAGATTGCCCGATATCTTGATGCAAATTTAAAATGCGACTTGCAAATGCAAGATTGCAAAAATGCGCTTTTGCGCAAATTAACCAAAAACACCATGGAGTTTATGACAGTTTTCTACACAAGAGCTTGCAAAAAGCCTTGCACAAGACGGTGGGGTGTGCTATATTGTTTTTATCTCAAAAACAAATGTCTTTCGGATAAAGACAAGAATATAACAAAAGGCGGTATTGATATGAAAATTGCATTGTTAGGCTGCGGAGTAGTCGGCGGCGGAGTTCTGGACATCGTGGACAAGAGATGTGACATGGAGCTCAAATATGTTCTGGTGCGCAGAGATAAGCCCGAGCTGGGCAGCCGTGCCGTTGCAGACATCAATACTATTTTAAATGATAAAGAGGTTGACACCGTTGTTGAGGTAATGGGCGGTCTTTCTCCCGCTTTTGAGTATGTGTCCGCGGCAATGAAGGCCGGCAAGAATGTTGTCACCGCGAATAAGCATCTTGTTGCTCATTATTATAAGGAGCTTGTTTCCCTTGCAAAGGAGATGGGCGTTGCCTTCCGCTGTACTCCCGCTGTGGGTGGCGGAATCCCCTGGCTGAAGAATCTTGAGCGCGCCACAAGGCTTGACAAGATTGATTCCTTCTGCGGCATCATGAACGGTACCACAAACTTCATCCTTGACAATATGCATGTCAACGGCAGCGACTTCGGCGAGGTCCTTGCCGAGGCACAGCGTTTAGGCTATGCGGAGGCTGACCCCACTGCCGACATTGACGGTCTTGACATTCAGCGCAAGTGCATCATTTCCGCAAATGTTGCCTTCGGCGCCTGCTTCAAGGAAGAGGATGTGCCTGTAGCGGGTATCCGCCATATCAAGGCCTGCGATATTTTCGCCGCCGAGGAGCTGGGCCGCGTTTGCAGAATGCTGGCCTTCGGTAAGAATGTTGACGGCAAGGTGCTGGCCTATGTTGAGCCCTCCTTCGTTGCCGCAGGCGAGCTTGAGGCCGCGGTCAGCAAGGCAATGAACATCATTTCCTTTGAAACAAGTCTTTCCGGCAAGGAAAGCTTCTACGGTCAGGGCGCAGGCCGCTATCCCACGGCATACAATGCCGTTCAGGACTGCGTTGACATTCTCTGCGGCGTCAAGAGCTTCTATACCGATAAGATTGAGGACATGAAGCCCGACAATTCCGCCGAGAAGCACCCCTACTATGTTCGCTTCGCAGGCAAGGACGAATGGCTTGACAGCATGATCATTGAGCCCTGCGGTGAGGGCGCAATCATCGCCGATGTAAGCGTTGCCGAAATGCACGCATGGGCAGCAAAGGCAAAGGAGGCAGACCCCGAGCTCTTCTTCGCGGGTATTATTTAATAAGGTATGTTAAAGGTTGCAAAATTCGGCGGCTCCTCCATGGCCTCCGCCGGACAGTTTATAAAGGTCAAAAACATAATTAAGGCGGACCCTGCGAGAAAGGTCATCGTGGTTTCCGCCGCCGGCAAGAGAAACAAGGAGGACCACAAGCTCACGGACCTGCTGTATCTCTGCCATGCACATATTAAATACGGCGTTGAATGCGACGGCGTCTTCGGAATGATTGCCGACCGCTACCGCGAGATTTGCAGGGAGCTTAATCTCGGGGTTGACATCGAGTCCGAGCTCGGGGCTCTGCGTGCCGAGCTGGACAGCGGCATCAGCAAGGACAAGCTGGTATCCCGGGGCGAATATTTCTCCGCAAAGCTCATGGCGGACTTCCTCGGCTACGATTTTCTCGATGCCGAAAGCTGGCTTAAGTTCAATTTCGACGGAACAATCAATAAAGAAGAGTCCTACACCGAGCTGGAAAGACTTGCCTCGGGGCGCAGGGTTGTAATTCCCGGCTTCTACGGTGTTATGCCCGACGGCAGCATCAAGGTGCTTTCCCGGGGCGGCAGCGATGTAACGGGAGCTCTTGCGGCGGCGGCGCTTAACGCCGATGTCTATGAGAACTGGACGGATGTTTCCGGCATTCTCATGGCAGATCCGAGAATTGTGGATAATCCCGATACCATTGAGCATATAACCTATAACGAGCTCCGTGAGCTCAGCTATATGGGCGCCCAGGTGCTTCACGAGGGCGCGGTGTTCCCCGTAAGAGAAAAGAATATCCCGCTTAATATCCGCAATACCAATGCTCCCGAGCATCCCGGCACGATCATAATGGAGAAGTTTGAGGACGATGTAATCAACGAACGCTTCATTACGGGCATTGCCGGCAGAAAGAATTTTACAATTGTCACGGTGTATAAGAGCGGAATGTCCTCGGAGCTTGGCGGTCTGCGCACCATGCTGGAGATATTTGAAAAGCACGGACTGTGTGTTGAATATACCCCCACGGGTATAGACTCCGTATCTCTTGTTGTGTCCTCCGAAAAGGCCTCAAAGTGTATATTCTCCATTGTGGGCGAAATCCAGAAGACCATAAAGCCCGACAGCCTGGAGATTACGGATAACATTTCGGTTGTCGCCGCAGTCGGCCGTAAAATGGCCTTCAAGCCCGGCACCTCCGGCAGGCTGTTTGCAGCTCTGGGCCAGAACGGAATCAACATCAGAATGATTTCTCAGGGCCCCGATGAGCTGAATATAATAGTTGGTGTAAATAACGACGACTTTGAAAATGCCGTCAGAGTAATTTATCACAGTTTTGTAAAGTGAGGTAAAATAAATGAAGAAATATAAAGTAGGTATTCTGGGTGCCACCGGCGCCGTAGGCCAGGAAATGATGAAGATTTTTGCCGAGCGCAACTTCCCCGTTGAGGAGCTGCGGCTTCTTGCCAGCGCCCATTCCGCAGGCAAGGAATATGTCTTTCAGGGCGAGAAGATAAAGGTCGTTGAGGCCTGCCTTGAGAATTTCAAGGGCCTTGACATCATCATGGGCGCAGCCGAGAACGATATCGCAGAGAAGTTTATTGACGACATCAAGGCAAGCGGCGCAGTTTTCATTGACAACTCCAGCGCCTTCCGTCTTTGCCCCGATGTTCCTCTTGTGGTTCCCGAAATCAACGGCGACGATGTAAAGCTCCACAAGGGCGTTATCGCAAACCCCAACTGCACCACGGTTATTTCCTGTACCGCAGTTAATGCACTCAACTCCATTTCTCCCATTCAGAGCATGATAGTTTCCTCCTATCAGGCAGTTTCCGGCGCCGGCGCCAACGGCCCCAAGGAGCTGTTTGCCGAGGTGGAGGCTCTGCAGAAGGGCGAGTCTTATGAGCCCAAGGTGTTCCAGTATCAGATTGCCTACAATGTAATTCCCCAGATCGGCGGCGAGCAGTGCTTCGGCTATACTTCAGAGGAAATGAAGCTCCAGAACGAGGGCAGACGCATCATGCACCTCCCCGAGCTGAAGGTAAGCTGCACCTGCGTTCGCGTTCCCGTTGTCCGCAGCCACAGCGTTTCCATCTGCCTGAAATTCAAGGATAAGGTTTCCGTTGAGGCCGCAAAGGCAGCCATTGCAAAGGCACCCGGCTGCAAGCTGGTTGATGATCTTGACAACAAGCGTTACCCCATGCCCCTTGAAACCAGCGATCAGGACATCGTATTCGTGGGCCGTATCCGCGAGGACCTCACCGATGAAAACGGTCTGTGCCTGTGGTGCTGCGGCGACCAGGTCCGCAAGGGCGCTGCCACCAACGCAATCCAGATTGCGGAAAAGCTCATTGAGATTCTCTGATAAACGCAGAAAAGAGCAGATGCCTTAGGCATCTGCTCTTTTTGTATCAATGTTGAAAAACAACTGCGAATGATATATAATTAATCAAATCAATTCTGAACGGAGAAAAGTCTTATGAAAGCGCTACGCAAGCTGTTTTTTGAAACGAAAATGACCTGGCCGAGAGTAATTCTGTTTGCGCTTGCCACCGCCGTGCTTACGGCCGCAATTATGATTATCCCTATTTTCAGAGACACGTCCTTTGAGAACATCGGCGTAACCTACGAGGCGTGGATTCTGTTTGCACTCATCATTATCATGAACTGCGACAAGCCCCTTGAGGCGGGGCTTAAAACCTTTGTGTTTTTCCTCATAAGCCAGCCGCTTATTTACCTGCTTCAGGTGCCCTTTTCTTCTGCGGGCTGGGAACTTTTCGACTATTACGGATTTTGGTTTAAAATGACCCTGCTGACGCTGCCCGGCGGCATGATAGCATGGTTTGTGAAGAAGGATAATCTCCTTTCTGCGCTGATTCTTGCCGTGGCAACGGGCTTTTTGGGCATGCATCTTGTAAATTTCCTGAATACCTGCATCGGTCATTTCCCGAAATATCTTTTGTCCGTAATTTTTATCGCGGCAGAAATCGTTGTATTCATTCTTGTCCTGCTGAATAAAAACAGAAACAGAATTATTACCGCTGCAATTACCGTAGTTGTGACGGCAATTATGCTTGTGCATTCCCCGGTGGACAACAGCGGCATTCAGGGTGTTATGGAATACTATCCCATTGAAAGCGGCCATGTCTGGGAGATAAGCTCCTGCGAGGGAGATCTGGGTGATGCTGAAATATGCGAAGATATTAAAGACAAGGTGCTGATTTACGCCAAAGAATTCGGCACGGAAACCATTACCCTTGTGAACGAACAGGGCGAAACTCTTGTGCTGGAGGTCACCTACAACGATGAAGCCGAAGGCCTCGTAATAACCGAAAAATGAGACCAAAAAAGAAAAACCGCAGATGTCAAAGGACATCTGCGGTTTTTCTAATTCAAGGATTAAAAATAGTAAGAAGGCTTATCGTGTTAGAAAATTAACAACTAACACAACCTATGATACCACAATATATGCTGCTTGTAAAGTGAGAAATGTAAAAATTTACCCTATATCTATAATTTGAGCAGAGTGTTTATTTTTCAACAACATGAACATTTATGTGCTCGAAGGTCATTTCAACACCGTTCTCGGCAAAGCTTGCACGCACGTTCTCGTTGAGAGCGAAGTAAACATCCCAGTAGTCTGCGCTCTTGCACCATACACGGAAGGTGTACTCGATGTTGCTTGCGTTGTAGGCGTTGATGGCGGCAAAGGGTGCCGGCTCCTTGAGGGCCTTTTCGGTTTTGTCTGCGGCCTCGAGAAGTGCCTTGCGTACATCCTCGGTGGCACAGCCATAGGAAGCGGTTACCGCAAGATCAACGCGGCGCAGCTTCTCGGTGCTGAAGTTCACAACCTTGGCGGAGGTTACATCGCCGTTGGGAACATGAACGAGCTTGTTGTCCACGGTGCAGAGCACGGTGTAGAAGAGTCCGATGCTGCGAACGGTTCCGCAGTTGCCGCCGATGTCAACAAAGTCGTTAACCACAAAGGGACGGGTGACAAGGATGGTTACACCGGAGAAGAGGTTAGTAAGCAGGCCCTGAATTGCAAGGGAGAGAGCCAAACCGGCAACGCTGAGGATAGCAACAAGGCTTGTTACGGGAATGCCCAGGGAGTCGGCAATGATGATGATTGCGATTGCCCACAGTGCAACGGAGAGAACGGAGCCCAAAAAGCTCTTGAGGCTCTCGTCGATGTGGCTCTTGCCCAGCATTCGCTCAATGGACTTTTTAAGTAATTTGATGACAATGAAGCAGATTACGAAAATGACAACAGCGTTGAGAAGGCTGCCCAGGGACATGCTGCCTACCTGAACCTTGGAGAGTGATTCAAAAAACTTCATATTCTTATCCTTATCCTAATTTAAGCTCGGTGCATTTTCCGGCACCGAAGATTTTTTCTGTTTCTTTTTTGTATTTGGGGAAGAAATCCGAGGGCATAAGGGCCTGAACGCAGCCGGCGAAGCCGCCGCCGTGAACACGCCATGCGCCTTTTCCCTCCAGCAGCTTTGCGCTTAACTCAAGTCCGCTTTCCAGCTTGCGGTCGTTGGTGGCGCTGGTTACGATATTGTTAAGATGCTTTTCCGAAGAGCGACCGGACTCGTTCATGAGGCGCATATAGGTTTTGCCGTCGCCCGCCGCAAGAGCGTCACGCATTGCGGGAACACGGTCGTTTTCGTCGAAGAAGTGGGTTGCACGGCGGACGGGACGGTCAGCGGTGTTCCACCTGCGGGCGCGGAATTCCGCGGGATTCACCTCGCCGAGAACCTCCTTGCCGAAGAAGCTGGCGATGAGCCGCATATCCGCGGGGATACGGGCGTAGGAGGTGTCAAGACCTGCGTGGCTGCCGCCGGTATCCGTGAGACAGAGGGTGAGCCCCATGCGGGAGAAATCCGCATTTACGGGGATGATTTCCTGGGTGAGAAAGTCTATGTAAACCGCCTTGCCGAGAGCGCAGGCCAACTGATCCATGAGACCGCAGGGTTTGCCGAAATGCAGGTTTTCCGCCTGCTGGGCAACCTTTGCTATGGCGATGGGCTCCAGCTCGTTGTTGTTGTATAGTCCGTTGAATATTTTGCCGATGAGCACCGCATATGCCGCCGAGGTGCTTAATCCGGAGCCTGATACCAGATCACTGGAAATCTCGGCATCAAAGCCGCCCAGATTCATTCCCAGATCGTACATAGCGGAGGCAACACCGCGTACGAGGGCCTTTGAAGACCCGAACTCCTCGGGGAGAACATCAAGATTGAACAGACTCACATCCAGGTCGGGAAAGCCTGCGGATTTGATGCGTATCCTGTTTTCGTAGTTGGGCTCCACCCTTGCGCGGATGCCCTTATCCACGGCGGAGGCAAGCACACGACCCTTCTGGTGGTCGGTGTGGTTACCGGCAAGCTCGGTGCGACCGGGCGCAAAATATTCAAGCTGCATATTCTTTCTCCCAAAAGAGGGGAGCGCATACTCCCCTCATATTGACTTATTTTCTCTTGAGGACCTTTTCGATGCCGGCGGCAACGCCGTTTGCGTCAACGCCGTATTTTGCCAGAAGCTCCTTGTAGGGAGCGGATTCGGTGAAGACATCCTGAATGCCCACAAACTCCGTGGGAACGCCGCAGCCCTCATAGGCGAGAACCTCGGAAACGGCGGAGCCGAGACCGCCGAAAATGTTGTGCTCCTCGGCGGTGACAATTGCGCCGGTTTCCTTTGCACATTTCACGATGAGCTCGCGGTCAATGGGCTTAATGGAATACATATCCACAACGCGGACGGATACGCCCTTCTCTGCCATCATTTCGGCTGCTTCGATTGCCTTGTGTACCAGCAGACCGCAGGCGATGACGGTGACATCGGTACCCTCGCGGACGATGGCGCCCTTGCCCAGCTCAAACTTCGCGTCCTCTGCGTAGAGGTCGGGATATACATCGCGGCTCAGGCGGAGATACATGGGGCCGTAGTTGTCAACTGCGTACTTGGTTGCCCAGCGGGTTGCGGCAGCATCGGAGGGAACGATGACCTTCATGTTGGGCAGTGCGCGCATGATGGCGATATCCTCGGTGGCGTGGTGGCTTGCACCGTCCAGAGCGTCGGACATGCCGCAGTATGCGCCGCCGAACTTGACATTGAGGTTTGCGTAGCAAATCTGGTCACGGGCGGAAATGAGACCCAGAGAGGTGAGGAACACGGTGAAGGTATTCACGAAGGGAATCTTGCCCACGGTGGACATACCTGCCGCGGTGGCAACCATGTTCTGCTCGGCAATGCCCATGTTGAAGAAACGCTCGGGATGAGCCTTGCCGAAGATTGCGCTCTTGGTGGAGCCGGAAAGGTCGGCGTCAAGGACTACGATGTCCTGATTCTCGTTGCCGAGCTCTGCCAGCACGGTACCGTATACTTCTCTTATTGCTTTAGGCATTGCAGTCACCTCCCAGTTCCTTCATTGCGGTTTCAAAGCTTGCGTCGTCGATGGCCTTGCCGTGCCAGGTGTTCTTGCCTTCCATGAAGGAAACGCCCTTGCCCTTTACGGTGTTGGCGATAATGACTGTGGGAACATCCACAGCGGCGTCTGCAACGGTGATGCAGAAGTCAAGAGCCTCAAGGTCGTGACCGTCGCACTCGAGAACGGTCCAGCCGAAGGCTTCCCACTTTGCGGCGAGGTCGCGGAGAGGCATAACCTCGTCGGTGGTGCCGTCAAGCTGTACCTTGTTGTAGTCAACAATGGCGATGAGGTTGTCCAGCTTGAACTTGGGTGCGCTCATTGCGGTTTCCCAGATGACACCCTCGTTGAGCTCGCCGTCACCGAGGATGGCATAGACCTTTGCGGGAGAGTTCTGGAGCTTGAGAGCCATTGCCATACCCTGTGCCGCAGGGAAGCCCTGACCGAGAGGCCCGCCGGGCATTTCTACGCCGGGGCAATGGAGATTGGGGTGACCTGCAAGTCCGCCCATCTTGCGGAGACTTGCCATATCTTCAACGGGGAAGAAGCCCTTCTCGGCGAGGTTGCGGTACAGCATGGGGGCGGCGTGGCCCTTGGACAGTACCAGTCTGTCGCGGTCGGGATTCTGCGCGTCGTTTGCGTCAATGTTCATGTGTTCCTGATAGAGATAGGTCAGGATTTCGCAGACGGAAAGAGAGCCGCCGGGATGACCGGACTGTGCGCCGTGGATTGCGGTGAGCACGTCGATTCTGAAGCGGCGGCAAAGCTCTTCAAGCTCTGCGATGCGCTGGGCAGTTAAAGCCATGATAGTGTTCCTCCGTGATTTTATTTGGGGAAATTCCCAATTCTATGTCACTATAAATATAAAACAAGGGCAGATTAAAGTCAATAAACCTGCGCTGTTAAATAAATGTTTTGCAGGCGCACATGAGCATTGTATAAAGGGGAAATTTTTGATATTATTTATAAAAAATTACTTGTTACTCTGCGTAGGGTATTGCTTGTTACGCTGCGTAATGCTGTATAGTGGGGTCACGGAGGTGAAAAAGCTATGTCAGAATATTCAACCGGAGAAATTGCGAAGCTCTGCGGAGTTACTGTGCGGACGGTGCAGTACTATGACGGCAGAGGCATTCTCGTTCCGACCAGCCTCAGCGAGGGCGGAAGACGCCTTTATTCGGATTCGGATTTGCGTCGGCTTAAGATTATCTGTTTTCTGCGGGAGGTAGGTCTGTCCCTTGACAGCATTTCAGAGCTTTTGTCCGAGGAACAGCCGGAAAATGTGATATCCCTGCTGCTAGAGCAGCAGGAGACGGCTCTGCGGGATGAGATTTCCGAAAAGAAGGAAAAGCTCGACAAGCTCACGGAGCTTAAAAAGGGCTTGAGCAAAATCGAAAAGCCGGACTCGCAGGACATCGGTGACATGGCGCTGATTATGGAAAACAAAAAGAAACTGAAAAAGGTTTACACCAATATGCTCCTGGTGGGAATTCCGCTTGTCGCCATGGAGCTTGCTTCCATTATCATATGGATAGTCACGGGAATATGGTGGCCGTTTATTGCGTATCTGCTGGTGGACATTCCCTTCGCCATTCTGGTGTCGCGCTATTATCTCAATAGTGTTGCCTACATATGTCCACAGTGCCATAAGGTGTTCAAGCCAACATTTAAGGAAGCCTTTTGGGCGCGGCACACGCTCCACGCGAGAAAGCTGACCTGCACCGAATGCGGCCATCACGGCTTCTGCGTTGAAACCTACGGAAAGGAAGAAACGGAAAATGCTTCAGATTGAAAAGCTTGAAAAGAGCTTCGGAGACAAGGAAGTCCTGAAGGGTCTTACAATGACCGTTCCGGAGCACAGCGTTTTCGGCTTCATCGGAAAAAACGGCGCGGGAAAAACCACAGCCATGAAAACCGTGCTGGGTCTTCATAAGGCCGACGGCGGCGAGATTTTCGTTGCGGGGGAAAAGGCGGTTTACGGCCAGACCGCAACCAACCGCCATATAGGCTACCTGCCCGATGTGCCTGAGTTTTATTCCTTCATGACGGCGCCGGAATATCTCTCATTCTGCGGAGAGATTACGGGCATGGAGCGTACAGAGCTGAAAGCACGCAGCGGCGAGCTTCTTGAGCTGGTAGGTCTTTCCTCTGAAAAACACCGTATAAAGGGCTTTTCCCGCGGTATGAAGCAGCGGCTGGGTATAGCCCAGGCTCTGCTCAGCAGACCGAAGCTCCTCATCTGCGATGAGCCCACCTCTGCCCTTGACCCTGTGGGCAGAAAGGAAATTCTCGACATCCTCTCCGCCGTGAGAGACGAAACAACGGTGCTGTTTTCCACCCACATTCTTTCGGATGTGGAGAGAATTTGCACGGACATCGCCTTCCTGAATAACGGCGTTGCCGATTTGCAGGGAAAGCTTTCGGAGATTAAGTCAAAATACCGCAGCGAGGAATATCTTCTGGAGACGGAAAACGAGGGAGATTTGCAGATACTTTTGCAGAGCTTTTCCGATATGCGAAAAACCGGCGTGAATAAGCTCTCCTTCAGGGAATCCGAAAACACATTTTTTGATGTGCTGAGCTTTGTGGCGCAGCGAAAAATACCTCTGCTGAAGGCGGAGCGGGTGGAGCCCACTCTCGAATCTCTTTTCATGGAGGTGGTGGAGAAATGAAATCCCTGCTTGCGTTTATGAAAAAGGATTGGAAGGAGCAGCTCCGCTCCGCAAAGTTTTTTGTTCTTCTCGGCGTTTTTGTTCTGCTGGGTATCATGAATCCCGCCGTGGCGAAGCTCACGCCCTGGCTCATGGATATGCTGTCGGAAACTCTTGCGGAAAGCGGCATGACCGTAACTGCGGTGACCGTAAGCGCCATGGATTCGTGGGTGCAGTTTTTCAAGAATATCCCCATGGGACTTATGGTGTTAATTATCCTTGAAAGCAGTATTTTCACAAAGGAATACCGCTCGGGAACGCTGGTGCTTGCCCTGACAAAGGGTCTTGAGCGCTGGAAGGTGCTGGCCTCAAAGACGCTGGTGCTTTTTGTGCTGTGGACTCTGTACTACTGGCTATGCTTTGGCATAACCTACGGAATAAACGGATATTTTTGGGATAACTCCGTTGCCTGCAATCTGGGCTTTTCCGTAATGTGCTGGTGGCTTGCGGGTCTGCTCACCGTCATGCTCATGGTGTTCTTCTCCGCTGTGGCGAAATCCAACATTGTGGTGCTTGCGGGAACCGGCGGAGCCTTTCTTGTCATATACCTCCTAAGCCTGCTCCCCAAGGTGGGGAAGTATTCCCCTGCGGAGCTTATGAACAGCACGCCGCTTCTTGTGGGGGCGGCGGATACGGGAGCATACACCGCGGCGATTATTATTTCACTTGCTCTGTGTGTCCTGTGCTTTGCCTTGAGCATCCCCATTCTGAATAAAAAGCAAATATAAAACGCTGCGGCAGGGAACAAAAACCGTTCCCTGCCGCATTTGACAAATAAACGCTTTGAGCATAGAATGTGGAAAACAAACCTTTAAGTGTGATTTCATGTTAGACGCGAAAAAAACCGAAATTTTTGAATCAATGCCCATTCCCAAGGCTGTGGCGAAGTTAGCTGTACCCACGGTCATAAGCTGCCTTGTAATGGTGCTGTATAACCTTGCGGATACATACTTCGTGGGCTTTATCAACAGCCCCGTGCAGACCGCCGCCGTGACCTATGCCGCCCCGGTGCTGCTGGCCTTTAACGCTGTCAACAATCTCTTCGGCACGGGCTGCTCAAGCCTTATGAGCCGCGCTTTGGGCGCAAAGGATTATGACACGGTGCGGCGCACCGCCGCCTTCGGCTTTTATTCCGCAATGATCTGCGGCCTGCTGTTTTCCCTTGCAAGCGTGGTGCTTCAGCCGGGACTTTTGAGCCTTTTGGGCGTTGATGCCCGGGCGGAGCTTGCCACAAGGCAGTATATGCTCTGGACGGTGACTCTGGGTGCTGCTCCTGCCATACTCAATGTGGTGCTGTCCTTTATGATTCGCGCCGAGGGCTCCTCGGCAAAGGCCAGCATAGGCGTCATCAGCGGCTGTGTGCTGAATGTCATTCTTGACCCCGTTTTCATCATGCCCTGGGGCCTTGACATGGGCGCCGCAGGTGCGGGCTGCGCCACATTTATTTCCAACTGTGTGGCCTGCCTCTACTACCTCGTGTTCCTGATGAAAAACCGCAGGAGCACCTTTGTGGACCTCAGCCCGAAAATGTTCGGCTTCAGAAAAGCCATTGTTCTCGGCGCCTTCGCCGTGGGAATTCCCGCCGCAATTCAGAACCTTCTGAATGTGACGGGCATGACCGTGCTGAATAATCTCACCGCACCCTTCGGTACGGCGGCGGTTGCGGCCATGGGCATCACCCACAAGGTGAATATGGTCCCCATGTACATTTCCATGGGCCTGGGCCAGGGCATAATGCCCCTTGTGGGCTATAACTATTCCGCGGGCAACGGAGAGCGCATGAAAAAGGCAATCGTGTTTACGCTGAAGCTCACAGTGGGCTTTATCCTCACCGCTGCGGCGCTGTATTTTATCTTTGCGGAGGACATCATCCGCCTGTTTATGAAAAACGGAGACATCGTTTCCTACGGCGGAGCTTTCCTGCGCGGCTTCTGTCTGGGCTTGCCCTTCCTTGCGGTTGACTTCCTCGCCGTGGGCATTTTTCAGGCCGTGGGCATGGGAAAGGAGTCTCTTGTTTTTGCCGTTTTGCGAAAAGTGGCCCTGGAGATTCCCGCACTGCTTTTGCTCAACAGAATATGGCCCCTTTACGGCATGGCATATTCCCAGCTCGTGGCTGAATTCGTTCTGTGCGCCGCCGCAATTTTCGTTCTTTGGCGGCTGTTCAAAAGGGTTGAAAACAAAAAATAAGAGGCTTATTAAGCCTCTTATTTTTTGTTCTTAATTATGCTCTTCCAATCGTCTCCGCCTGCCTTGACAACCTCCCATGCCTCGTCGTCAAATTCGCGGTCCTTGAAGTAATATCTCATGTCCTCGTCGGTAATTTCGCGGATGACCCTGCAGGGTACACCTGCGGCAATAACGTTGTCGGGAACATCCTTGTTGACAACGGAGCCTGCGCCGATGGTTACATTGTTTCCGATATGCACACCGGGTAGAACAATGGTGCCTGCGCCCAGCCATACATTGTCTCCGATGGTGATGTCGATGCCGTATTCATAGTGGGTGTTCCGCGCCTGAGGATGCACGGGATGACCTGCGGTGGTTATGGTGACATTGGGGCCGATTTGAGCGTTGTCGCCGATGGTGACTTTGCCCACATCAAGCACCGTGAAGCCCGTGTTGGCATAGAAGTTGTCACCCAGATAAAGGTTGTCGCCGTAGTCGCAGGAGAAAGGAGGTTCAAGATAGGCAAAGCCCTTGCGATGCACACCCATGCGCTTGAGCAGATAATTCACCCGCGGAAGATTAAAGGAAATCATGCGGCGGTATTTGCGCACGAACCATTTTGTCTTGAACTGCTTCAAAACAAGCCTTGTGTCGGAAATATAGGCCATATTTTTCAGGCGTCTGGTGTTGTTATCCATATAGCACCTCTCTCTCATTTATGATTTTAATGTACCATATTGCACATTTCTCCGCAAGCTGTTCTTTAAAAATGCAAAAGGCTGTGGTATAATCGCATATACCTTGTGCTTTGGAGGCAGATTATGCCCAATGTAATAGAAATAACAGATTATAACGCACCGGAGCTTGACATTTACGCACGCCTTACGGAGGCCCAGCTTCTCAACTACGAAGCGCCCAAGGGCGGACTGTTTATCGCCGAAAGCCCCAAGGTCATTGAGCGAGCTCTTGATTTCGGCTGTGAGCCTGTTTCCATGCTCATGGAGCGCGGTCATGTGGAGACGCAGGCGAAGGAGGTCATTGCCCGCTGCGGCGATATTCCCGTTTTCGTTTCCGACCTCGATATTCTGACTAAAATCACGGGCTTCAAGCTCGTGCGGGGCGTGCTCTGCGCCATGAAGCGTCCTCCCGAGGCAAAGGTGGAGGATATCTGCAAAAATGCGCGGCGCATTGCCGTTTTGGAGAATGTGGTCAATCCCACAAATTTAGGTGCGATTTTCCGTTCCGCCGCCGCTTTGGGCGTTGAGGCTGTTGTGCTGACTCCCGCCTGCACCGATCCCCTTTACCGCCGCAGTGTGCGCGTCAGCATGGGAACCGTTTTTCAGGTGCCCTGGGCGTATATCGGCAAATATGTGGACGAGTGGCCTCACCCGGGCTTGGATATGCTGAAGGAAATGGGCTTCAAAACCGCTGCCATGGCGCTTTCGGATAACTCCGTCAGCATTGATGATCCTGCCCTTATGGCGGAGGAAAAGCTGGCGATCATCCTCGGCACCGAGGGTGACGGACTTGTGGAGGAGACCATTGCCGACTGCGACTATACGGTGAAAATTCCCATGTACCACGGAGTTGACTCCCTGAATGTTGCGGCGGCCTCTGCCGTGGCCTTCTGGCAGCTTTGCCGATAAAAAATACCGATGCGATTAATCTGATCGCATCGGTATTTTTGCTATTTTCTCCATGTACCCGGGGCGAAGACTATCAGCAGGGGGAATATTTCGAGTCTGCCCAGGAACATATCAAAGCACAGCACCAGCTTGCTGAGCACGCTGGTATGGGCAACGCCCATGGAGAAGGTCGAGGCATCCACACCCAGTCCCACATTGCCCATGCAGGAGATTGCCGCGGTGACACCTTCGCCGAAGCTTATGCCCTCAAGGGAAAGCAGTACGGCGCTGACCACAGCGAAGAAGGCATAGGCCACCAAAAAGCTGTTGACGGTGGAAACGGTCTCCTCGTCCACGATGTCGCCGTCCTGATGGATGAGGTGGGTGGAGTTGGGAACGATTGTCCTTGCCAGGTTGCGATAAGTGGACTTGAGCGTAATCATGATTCGGGAGAGCTTGATGCCGCCGCCGGTGGAGCCCGCCATGGGTCCTGTGAGCATCAGCACAACGAACATTGCCTTGGCAAAGTCTGACCACAGCTTCGGGTCAACGGTTACAAAGGCGGTGGTGCTGATGACGGCGATGGAGTTAAACAGCGAGTGGTGAATGGCGTCACCCGTGGAATCAAAGCTGTTTATGCAGCTTAAACCCAGGAGAAGCGCCGCGGCAAGGATAACAAAGGCATATACTCTGAACTCGCGGTTTCTCTTAATACGCAGAAATTCTCCCGCCACGATGCAGTAGAATATGCTGAAGGAAACGCCGCAGAGGAACATGAACACCTCGGTAACAATCTGGGCATAACGGCTGTAGGACATGAGACTGTCGTTCTTTACGGCGAAGCCGCCTGTGCTGACGGTGGTGAGGGAAATGTTCACCGCATCGAATACGGGCATGGCGAAGCTTAGCAGAATAAGCAGAAGAACGGTCATGAGGATGTAGATTTCATAGAGCAGCTTTGCGCTTTTCTGCATTCTCGGAACGAGCTTTCCTGCCATGGGCCCGGGAAATTCCGCTCGCAGAAGGTACATGGCGCCGCCCTCGCGTGCCATGGGAATGATGGCAAGCAGGAACACCAGAACACCCATGCCGCCCAGCCAGTTCGTGATGCTTCGCCACAGAAGAATGGGCTTTGGAACGGCTTCAACATCGGCGAATATGGTGGTGCCTGTGGTGGTGAAGCCGGAGATGGTTTCGAAAATCGCATTGGAAACGCTGCTGATGGCACCGCTGGCATAATAGGGAATTGCGCCGAAAAGCGACATGACAATCCAGGCAAAGGCAACGGTGACACAGCCGTCGCGGGCGCCTAAGGTGCCTGTGCCGCGCTTAATCAGTGAACAGGGCAGAGCCACAATAAGCAGAGCCGCAATGGCCGTGACAAAGCCGGCAACAGCCGCCGAATCGCCCTCAAAGAGCGCAAAAACCAGAGGCGGAAGCATAAAGCCCGCCTCGATGCAAAGTATTACACCAACGGTTTTTCTTATAGCGTTAAAATTCATATCATGCAAAAATGTCGTTAAGGTCGATTATGGCACGGCCTGCGGTGGTAACGACCACCACCGTATCGCCGCTGGAGAGCATATCGGAGCCGCCGGGGATGATGATTTTTCCCTTGTGGCTGATGCAGGCAATGAGTATGCCGGGCTTGAGCTTCAGATTCATGAGAGGCACGCCCAGATTTTTTGTTGCGTCGGTAACCGCAAATTCCTGGGCCTCGGCCTTGCCGTCGGCCAGCTTGTAAATGGTGAGAACGGCGCTGCCGCCGGTGTTTTCCATGGCGCGGACAAAGCGGACAACCTCATAGGAGCACAGCTCCTTGGAGCTCACTAAAGCGTCTGCGCCGCGGTCGCCGAGGATTTCACCGTATTCCATGCGGTTTATTTTGGTAAGCACCTGAGGCACGCCCACGCGGCGGGCAAACATGGCGATGATAATGTTTTCCTCGTCAATATTTGTCAGGGGCAGTACGGCGTCCATGTGCTCGATATTGTGCATTTTCAGAACGGCCTGACTGGAGCCGTCGGAGCAGATGATGCTGGCGTCGGGCATAATCTCGGCAAGGTAGCTGCAGCGATTGCGGTCGCTCTCGATTATTTTCACCCGTGTGCCGCTTTTGAGGAGCATGGGTGCCAGAAATTCGGCGATTTTGCCGCCGCCGACTATGAGAACATTTTTGGATTTTCTGCTGCGCAGCTTGAGCTCGTGGGTGAGCTTTGCCAGCATACGCGCGGGAGCCGTAACATAAATCTTGTCGCCCTCGGAGAGAACGAAATTACCGTCGGGAATGAAAACCTTGCCGTCACGCACCACCGCACAGACCAGAACCTTGACATTGACCTTGGAGGACATATCCTTAAGACACAGACCGTTGAGAACGCTGTCCTTATCCACGGCGAGCTCCACATTTTCCGCACGGCCCTCTGCAAAGGAGTCACGGTTCATAAAGGCGGGCATCTGCAGAAGCCCGTAGAATTCCTTAGCCGCCAAAAGCTCGGGATTTATGACCATGGAAAGTCCCAGGTCATCCTTAAGCATATACATCTGCTCGGCGTAACCGCGGTTACGCACGCGGGCAATGGTGTTGGGGCAGCCTAATTTTCGGGCCACGATGCAGGCGAGTATGTTCATTTCGTCCTGGGCGGTGACGGCTATGACGAGGTCGGACTCGTCCACATCCGCCTCACGCTGAACGGAGGCAAGAGCTCCGTTGCCGTGGAGTGTCATGACATCCATAGTCTCGGAGAACAGCTTGACCTTTTCCTTGTCCTCGTCTATGATAACGACATCGTGATTTTCGTTTGTCAGCTCCGAGGCGAGAAGAGCACCCACCTTGCCGCCGCCTATGATTACTATTTTCATAGCAACAGTTCCTTTTATAAGTCAGTGATAAGATGCAATATAACATTATATTAATATAACATTATACCGAAAATGTCAATCCAAAGAAGAAAAACGCCTGCGGCAATGCCGCAGGCGTTCTGTGTCAGCAAAGCTGTTCAAAATCGCAGATTTGCGGAGAGAATCAAGCTTTGACTCCCGCATTATTTGGTCTTTCCCTTTTCCTTGGCGCGCTTGTCGTTAATGATTTCCATTTCCTTTGCGGTGATGGTGTCAACACCGTTTTCCTTTGCCCATGCTACGCAGCCCTTGAGGGCGGTGGGGAGAAATACGCGGGGAACATTGAGGAGCTTTTCGAGGGCATCGTCGGTGAAGTGAACATTGGGATCGCAGCGGTCTGCGGCATAGCGCACGGAGCTGAGGGTTGCCTGACGGATGGGGAGAATTTCGGGGATGAGCTTTCTGGTCTTTGCAAACCAGAAGTTCTTGCTGTCGCGGTAGCCGTGGCAGACGAGAACATTGGGCCAGCTTCTGCCCTTGACACCGTTAATGATGTTGTCGTAGTATTCGGGCTTCATGAGAACCTTGTCAATGCGGAGAATAAAGTGGGCGCCGAATTCTGTGGTAATGCCGTTAAAGTTTTTGTAGGGGGGAGGATATGCGCCGTCAACAAGCTGGCGGCCGATGTCCTCGTAGGCATCCTCCAGATCGTCCATCCAGGTGCATTCAAAGACCTGATATGCCTCGGTAACCACCAGAGGGCGCTTCTCCCCGGAATTTTCTTTTGCGCAGAGGCCTTCCTCAAGGGTGAAGCCGAAGCTCTTCATCTTTTCCTCGGGTGTGTCGCCTGCCCAGCCCTGTGCAACGATTTTCTTGTTGTAGCCGGGACCTGCGGGCATATAATTGATGGCGCAGTGCTTGCGTCCTGCCAGCAGATGCTGCGCGGTGTTGGAGGAGTTGCGGGCCTCGAGAATAAGCGCGTAGTAGCCCTTGTGACCCTTTGCAATGTAATATGGGAAGCAGAGGGAGTAGGAGCCTACGGAGGTGCTGCCGTCTTCTGCTATGGTGGAAATAAGAACTGTGGGCATGGGAATGTAGGAGCTGGTCTGATAGAAATTGTCCACAATACGAAGGTCTTTAAAGCTGCTCATGTTTACTACCTCTTTCATAAAATTTTTCCGTTTGAGTTTATGAAGCTCTGTAAAATACAGTTTATCCTACGCAGGGAAGTTTGTCAACAGATTAACGAATTGTGTGCAAAAAAGCGCGGACAACTCCGTATCCGCGCTTTGAATTATTTCATTTGCAGAGTAATGGTCTGAGGCACAATTTCCGGGTCATGGCTTGCAAGCACCGCTCTGCAGCCGGGAAGCTCGCTCATGCTTTTTATCCAGTCGAGAGAGCTGCGCATGGTTTCTTCGCCGAGTCCCAGACCGCTGATGCTCATATTCTCCCAGCTGTGACGGTTGAATGCCGCGTCGGAGGTCAGAAGAACGAAATCCTGGGGCATAAAGCCGTAGTCGGTGTTAATAATGACCGCGCCTGTTCCCCGGGTATGACCGGGGACATTGACAATGGAAAAGCTGTCATCTCCGAAAAGATTTATCGTCCAGTGATTTACGCCCACGGGCTTGCCGAAGTGCCAGTATCTGTCCGAGGGTGTGGCGCGGTACGGTATCTTTTCAAAGGGATACTGAATGAAGGCTCTGAAGGGCTGATGCGCCTTGAACACATAGCGGCAGGAATAAAACCATTCATATTCGGGAACAACAATACGCTTTGCCTCCTGAAGATGCTTTACACCGGAGACATGGTCGGGGTCAAGGTGGGTGACGATTACGCAGTCAAGATCACGGGGCATAATGCCCATGGCCTCAAGCTGTTCGTGAATTGCCATACCCTTGGGTACATAGGGACGGTAGAAGTCCGCGAGATAGCCGGGCATGAGCTTTTTTGCCGCCTTTTTATCATAAACACCGTCGGGGCTTATATCGCGGCACCAGCCCGTGTCAACGAGTATTCTGCCGTGAACGGGGTGCTCCACGAGATATGCGCAGACGGGCAGCGTGACGCGGCGTGCATCCTTGGCGAAGACATGATTAATCGAGTTTTTCAGCTTAAGCTCACCTGCGTTGGGCATGCTTTTCTCAAGCTGGATGTAGCCGCAGTGGAGAATGTGTATTTTTATTTCTTTTCCCATATCGCACCTCGTCTGAACGATAGTCAGAATTTGCTGTCGGTATCGTATATTACTGTTTGCTTTTTGTAGAAAAGCTTTCCGCGGAATCCACAAGATGTTTTACAAGGGTTGCGGTGGTGACAACGCCTATGCCTCCCGGAACAGGGGTGATTGCGGCAACGATGGGCTCAACCTCGTCAAAGTCCGCATCGCCGGAAATGTAATTGCCGTTACTGTTTATGCCTACATCGATGATGACCTGACCCTCACGTACGAAGTCCTTCGTCACGATACGGGGCTGACCCGCGGCGGAAACGATGATATCGGCACGGCGGCAGATTTCGGCGAGATCTTCGGTCTTGCTGTGGCACATGGTGACGGTGGCGTTTTCCTGCTGGAGCATGATGGCAACGGGCCTGCCCACAACAAGGCTGCGGCCTATGACAACGGCACTTTTGCCCTGAATTTCAAAGCCGCTGCGCTGAAGCATTTCCATTACTGCCTGGGCGGTACAGGGCGGGAAGCCCGCGCCCTTGCCGGCGAAAACGGAACCCAGAGAGCCCACGGTGAGGCAGTCGATGTCCTTTTCGGGACAAAGGGCTTCGGATACCCTGAATTCGTTAATGTGCTTGGGAAGCGGCCTCAAAAGCAGACAGCCGTGGATGCTGTCGTCATTGTTGATGCGCTTTATGCGGCGGATAAGGCGGGTTTCCTCGCAGTCTGCGGGATATACGATGCTTTTTACCTCGGCGCCCACCCTTTCACAAAAGCGCGTGGCGCTTTTTTCGTAATATATATCGTCCGGGTTGCTGCCAAGTCTTATTATGGCCAGCTTCGGGGTAATGCCCCGTTCCTTCAGCTTTTGTATTCTCGCGGCGAGCTCCTCGGCCATGGCCTTTGCCACAGGAGCGCCTTTTAAGATTTCTGCCATTTATTTTACCTCTGAAAGAATGTCCGTAATTCTGACGGCAACAGCCTCTGCTCTCGGGAGATACTCTGCCAGCTTCGCCCTTGTGTCCGCTTCAACGGCATCGGACTCCGCTATGCCCCGAAGGGTTTTGGTGTTAATAAAAACATTCATGGCGGCGCATTGCAGAGCGGCGCGGCACAGAGCCGCGGCACAGCCCGCGTCGGAAATGAGCAGGGCGCTGCATCTGCCGTCATAAAGTGTTTCAATAAGCTCAATTGCCTCACAGCAGTTATTCACCATGGCGTAGGGTGCGCTCATGGCGGTGAGGGTGGCATCCCGCATTTTTTCGGCATAGCCTGCAGCTTCTTTGGGCAGGGAATATGCCGCGGCAAGGGGCGCAAAGCCCTCTGCATCCGCCTCCGCAAGATGAAGAAAATCCTTGCGAAGCAGGTCGCACTTTGATATTATGATTTCAAGCTCGTCCTTATATCCGGCGAACTTCTTTTTGCCTTCCGTAAGACCTGCCGCCATGGCGCAGAGTGATGCGCCTAAAGCGCCGCAGAGTGCCGCGGCACCGCCGCCTCCGGGAACGGCTTGGGTGGAGGAGAGCTTTTCGGTAAAGCCCTCGCAGGTGTCGGTTATGAACATATATTCCACCTCCGTCAATAATTAATATACAACTATATCACAGCAAAAATTTTTGTCAAATTAAGTGAGGTTAAAAATGGAGCTTTCCCCATATTTCAAAAGCATTGTCGAACAGGACCGCTGCGCCGTTGTGGTCTGCGACACAAAGCATGAGATTATCTACATGAATCCCGCCGCAAAAACACGCTATGAAAAAAGCGGCGGCGGAGCCCTTGTGGGCAAAAGCCTGCTTGCCTGCCACGGTCCGAAGTCAAAGGAGCTCATAGAAAAGGTGCTTGCGTGGTTTTCCGCCGACAGGGACAACAACCTTGTCTACACATACTTTAACGAAAAGGAAAACAAGGATGTCTACATGGTGGCGCTCCGCGATGAGGAGGGAAGGCTCATAGGCTACTATGAAAAGCACGAATTCCGCAGCCGCGAAACCATGAAGATGTATGATCTGCCGAATTAAAAAAAGAGATGTCTCAAGACATCTCTTTTTTTAATTCGGCATGGGAGGCAGCGGGTGCTTGTCGGGAATTTCACCACGGTCGATTTTCTCCGATTCCTCCCGGAGTCCCGTGCGCTCCAGCTCGCCGTCCTTGTCCCATATGAAGTCCACCCGAAGCTCACGGTTATCCCTGATGCGCTTAAGGTTTTCAATGTGCTTTGCAAATACGGGAAAGGCCACGGTACCGAGAATGGCGGAGCCCTCCCAATTGCCGCTGATAAGTCCGTGATAGATGGGGTAAAATACTGATGCGGAAATAGGTACGGCACAGAGATAGCGGGTTTTCATAAGCACCGCCGCGGCAAAGCCCAGCATGGCGGGAAAATCCCCTAAAGCAAGGACGGTGCCGCCCATGCAGGCAAGCCCCTTGCCGCCGCGGAAATCCAGCTTGGCCGGAAACATATGGCCTAAAATTGCCGCTGTGCCTGCGGTTTCCCCTGCGCTGGAGAAATTGGGAAACAGCCTGCGGCAAAGGTTTACGGAAACGGCGGCCTTGCCGATGTCAAAAAGCATGACAAAGGCACCGGCGAGCTTACCCTCCAGCAGCATGGTGTTAGTGGCACCGGGATTACCCGTGCCCTTTTTTCGGATGTCATAGCCCCTGCGCAGACCCATAAGATATGCGGAGTTGATTTCCCCCAGGGAATATCCCACTCCGGCGCAGGCAAGAGCCCGTGCTGTTCGCTTTGAATTGTTCATGCTTACCTCGCAGTTATTTGTCGCTTATATTTTATTACAGCCCCAGAAGATTTGCAATATCCGCCGCGGCTTCACACAGGACTTCGGCGCCGCTTTCCAAAAGAAGCTCGCGGCTTCTGAAGCCGTAGGATACGGAAATGCAGTCGCAGCCGGCGTTTTTTGCCGTGAGAATATCAACCTCGGAATCGCCGATATAAACGCTTTCCTCGGGGCCGCAGCCTAAGGATTGCATAACCTCAAAAACGGAGTCGGGAGCCGGCTTTTTTCTTACGCCGTCACGCTCACCCAAAACGCAGTCAAAGGTATGGGGAAAATAGTGGGCGATAATCGGTTTTACCGCAGAATCCGCCTTGTTGCTCACAACGCCGAGGCGGATGCCGGCGGAGCGGAGCTTTTCCAACAGCTCGCAAATTCCCTCATAGGGAGCGGTGCTGTCCATGCTGTGCAGTGCGTAATGGCTTTTGAAGGCATCAAATACCCGTAGGGTTTTCTCCCTGTCTGTGTTTTGGGGAACACAGCGCTGAACGAGGTTCAATATGCCGTTGCCCAGAAAGCTCCGCACCTCCTCCACACTGCGCCCGGGGAGGCCCTCCTGCGCCAAGGCAAAGTTTACCGAGCAGTGAAGGTCGGACAGGGTGTTCAGCAGAGTCCCGTCGAGGTCAAAAATAATAAGCTTCTTATACATTGTTTATCACCGCTTTAATTTTATACGCAGATTAAATATAATTCAATATTCCATTGACCGAAAGTGTATAGATATGATAAAATAGCAAAGCTTTTTTAAACAACTGCAAGGGGAGGTGTCGGTTACGGAGCAAAAAACCATTTTCGAAGAGATGATCGAGGATGTTCCCGCTTCACGGGAAAAGCGGAAGAAAATATCGAAGGCAAAGCACTGTGTGTCCCGGGAGGAATGGGACGAGGCCGACGCCATATATGATGAAATCCTGGCGGAATTCCCCGAGGACGAGGCTGCGCTGCGGGGGAAAATGCTGCTTCACCGTAAGAGAACAAGAGTGGAGAGTGAAAATCTCCGCCGTGAGGAAAAGAAGAATGCGCGACTTGAGAAAAGAGCGGCGCGGGAAGCAAAGCGCAGGCCGCGCAAAGCCAGACCGATTTTCCACACAAAGCAGTTTCTTGTAATTGCGGCTATTGTGTTTCTTCTGGTGGGTGCCGCCGTTGCCATGATCCTCGGTATTGTCGCCCACAGAAACAGCGCAAATGAGCTGTATGGGGAAAATGCCGCCGTCACAGATACCTGCATTATACTGAATCAGAAAACGGATGTTTATTAACATCCGTTTTTTGCTGCAAAAACTTTTCCGCACAACGAAAAAAGCTCGCCTTAAAGGCGAGCTTGTTTCGGGTAATATTAAACTATTACACAGCGCGGGTGACCTTGCCGCTGCGGAGGCAGCGAGTGCATGCGTAAACGTGCTTGGGGCTGCCGTCTACGATGGCCTTGACGCGCTTCACATTGGGCTTCCATGTACGGTTGGAGCGTCTGTGGGAATGGGAAACCTGAATACCAAAGGCTACGCCCTTGTCGCAAAACTCACATTTTGCCATTAGTTGAAGCACCTCCTTGCTTGTGTTTATCTGCCCGATTTAAGGACAGCTTATTAATAATAGCAGAATAAAACCGTAATTGCAAGTACAAATTTAACTTTTTTGTAACTTAATTTCCGCAATCAAAAATTGTTGCTAAATCTGTAAAATGATATATAATAATATAGATATATTATACATTGGGAGGAGTATACGCTTATGGCAAGCAAATATTCCGTGAAGCTGAAAACCATAGTGGAGGAGAATAAGCTCATACCCCTGCACACCTCCTCTGACTATGAAACACGGCTTCTCACAACGGCTGACATAAACCGCCCGGCTCTTCAGCTTGCGGGCTTCTATAATTATTTTGACCCCTCGAGGCTTCAGATTATAGGTCGCGTAGAAAGCACCTATCTTGAGCTTAAGAGCGATGAGGAAAGACGCAAATGCTTTGAGGCGCTCATGCAATGGGATATTTCCGCCCTGGTGCTGTGCCACGGCGCGGCGGTATTCCCCGAGTGTGTGGAAATGGCGGAAAAGTATGACCGCAATGTGTTTACCACTCCCGAGGACACCTCGGACTTCATGGCAAATGTCATAAGCTCGCTCCATGTTCATCTGGCGCCCCGCACCACCATGCACGGTGTTCTTGTTGAGGTACATGGCGAGGGCCTGCTGCTCACGGGAGATTCGGGTATAGGTAAAAGCGAAACCGCCCTGGAGCTTATCAAACGAGGCCACAGACTCATTGCCGACGATGCGGTGGATATACGCAAGGTGAATAAAACCGGCCTTGTGGGAACGGCTCCGGAGCTCATAAGATATTACATGGAGCTTCGCGGAATAGGTGTGGTTGATGTGCGCCACATTTACGGCGTGGGCGCAGTTAAGCCCGAGGGTGCCATAGACCTTGTGGTCAATATGGAGGTCTGGGAGGACGGCAAGATGTATGACCGTCTGGGGCTCATTGACGAGTCCACGGAGATTTTAGGTGTAACGGTACCCAGCGTTACGATTCCCGTGCGTCCCGGCAGAAACCTTGCGGTAATTCTCGAGCTTGCCGCCATGAATAACAGACAGAAAAAGATGGGCTACAATGCCGCGGAAACCCTGGCGTCAAATCACGATTCTGCCATTGATGCAGGCGTTTTATAATTTTTTAGGAGAGCAAATATGGAAAGTCTTGAAAATGCCATTTTAAAAATAAAGGAAGAACTGCCCGGCCTTGACCTGCGCGAGCAGGAAAGCATGAAGGAGCACTGCTCCTTTAAGCTGGGCGGTAAGGTCAGAGCATATATTGCACCCAAGGATGTATGGGATATGTCAAAGGTGTTCTTTATTCTGCACCATTTTGACGTTGCCCCTCTTATGGTGGGCAAATGCACCAACCTCATCATCCCCGAGGAGGGCCTTGATATCTGTGTTGTCAGCACCGAAAATCTTCAGGCTCTGCGTATGGGCGAAACCGAAAATACCATTTATGCCGAGGCCGGCGTATCTCTTGCCCGTCTTGCCCAGTTTGCCCAGCAGAAGGGCCTTGCGGGCCTTGAGTTTGCCAGCGGCATTCCCGGCAGCGTCGGAGGCGGCGTGCTTATGAACGCAGGCGCCTACGGCGGCGAGATGAAGGATGTTGTGGACAGCGTTGTAATGTACTATCTCACAGACCAGGCCCTTACGGAGGTCAAAAACGAGGATGCGGGCTTCTCCTATCGCCACAGCAATTTTGAAAGCGTTCCCTGTGCGATTCTCGGCGCTGTTTTCAAGCTGACTCCCGACGATCCCGAGGCCATTGCCGCCCGCATGAAGGAAATGAACGATAAGCGCCGGGCAAAGCAGCCTCTTGATATGCCCTCTGCAGGCAGTGCCTTCAAGCGTCCGGAAAACGGCTACGCCGCCGCACTCATTGATGAGGCGGGACTGAAGGGCTATTCCGTAGGCGGAGCTCAGGTTTCCGAAAAGCACGCGGGCTTTGTTGTAAATACCGGCGATGCCACCTATGACGATGTGGTGGAGCTCATGGACCATGTGCGCCATGTTGTTTACGATAAATTCAAGGTAACGCTCATGCCGGAGATCAGAATCTATCCCAAGGGCATGATCCTTGTTGATAACTGGAGAAGACAGAAGCAGACCATTATGGATGCCATGGCGGATACCGCCAGGGCAAAGGTCGATGAAGCAAATGAAAACGGAGAAAACTGATGGAATTTCTTATAATCACAGGGCTTTCCGGCGGCGGCAAGAGCCAGGCCGCGGACATAATCGAAGACCTTGCGTTCTACTGCGTTGACAATATGCCTGCGGCTCTGATTCCCCGCTTCGCGGAGCTGTGCGCCGCCACCAAGGGCCGCTATGAAAAGGTGGCACTGGTAACGGATATGCGCGAGAAAAACGGCGTGCAGGAGATTTTCGGCGCTCTGGATACCCTTAAGGAAATGGGCTTCGGCTACAAAATCCTGTTCATGGAGGCGGAGCCTGCGGTTATCATCAAGCGCTATAAGGAGTCACGCCGTCCTCACCCCCTGAGAAAGAAGGGCGACTCCATTACCGACTCCATCGCCAGAGAAAAGGAGCTTATGCAGCCCATCCGCGATGCGGCTGACTATATCGTAAACACCTCCCACCTTACTTTGGGCCAGCTTCAGAATGAGCTGTACACTCTGTTTTCGGGAGATGCCGCAGAGCGCCCCATCACCGTGAATGTAATGTCCTTCGGCTTCAAGTACGGCATACCCATGGATGCCGACCTTGTGTTCGATGTGCGTTTTTTGCCAAATCCCTACTATATCGAGTCCATGCGTTCCCACAGCGGCCTTGATGACGATGTGCGGGACTATGTGTTCGGTTTCCCCCAGACGAAGGAATTTATGGACAAGCTCACGGAGCTGATCAAATTCCTGCTGCCCCAGTATATAGAAGAGGGCAAGTACAGCCTTACCATCGGCATCGGCTGCACCGGCGGACGCCACCGCAGCGTTGCCATTGCAAATGCCCTTTGCGATGCCCTGATTGAAGACGGCATAAATGTAGCAAATATTACCCGCGACCTTAACAGGGGCGGCTGATTCCGGAGCAGAACATGACCTTTTCCGCAGAAGTAAAAAATGAGCTCTGTCAGCCTCGCATAGAACGCAAATGCTGCGCTCTTGCCGAGGCCTACGGCATTTTGCTGTACTGCCATAGCTTCAGTCCTGCGGAGATACGGATAATCACCTCCTCGGACGCTCTCTCCCAGCGTCTGCCCCATCTTTTCAAAAAGGCCTTCGGCATAAGATTTGACCGCCTGCCTGCGGAGAACGCAGAGGGGAAGAGGAGCTTTTACATTACCGACGCAGAAAAAATCAGAAGCATATACGATGCCTTCGGAAGCGATGTGAGCACGCTGTCGCTGCACATAAATTTCGGAATCATCGAGGAGCCCTGTGACAAGGCGGCCTTCCTTCGGGGAGCCTTCCTCGGAGGAGGAAGCATAACCGATCCGAAGAAGCGATATCATCTTGAGCTTGCCACGGCGCATTACAGCGTGTCCCGCGAGGCCGTTTCCGTCATGCGTGAGATGGGCTTTGACCCAAAGGAATCCCAACGCAGAGGTAATCATCTGCTGTATTTCAAAAAAGCGGATGAAATTGCCGATGTGCTCACGGCCATGGGAGCAACCAACGCAACCATGGCACTGGTAGGTCAGAAAATCGAAAAAGAAATGAACAACGAAATCATGCGCAAGGTAAACTGCGACTCGGCAAATGCGGATAAGACCGTTGCTGCCGCGGCCCGCCAGATGGAGGCCATACGCCGTATCGAGAGGGAATACGGCCTTGACAGTCTGCCCGAGCCTCTGCAGGAGGCAGCACTGTTGAGAATAGCAAATCCCGAGGTGAGCCTCTCCGACCTTGCAAGACTATCATATCCGCCGGTAAGCAAAAGCTGCCTGTCGCACAGGCTGAGAAAAATAACGGAATATAAACTTGAGGAGGATAATCTGAAATGAAAAGATTTGTTGCGTTCCTGATGGCTGTGCTCATGGTGCTGTCGCTTGCCGCCTGTGCAGGCGGCTTCGGTGAAAAGAGAGATATTCAGAGCCGGAGCACGGAGGAGTCTGCAGAGCCCACGGAAGCTACAAAGGCCGAGGAAAAGGCCGACAAGGAAAAGTCGGAGAAAAAATCGGCAAGCTCCAA
>JAUMWD010000022.1 GCA_030529825.1 Bacillota bacterium | reverse complement strand
GGATAACATGCAGGTGAAGATTGTGATCGCCTACGGGGATACCCCAGATAACAGCAGTGTCATGATGAATCTGCTGGAAGTTGTGTGCCTGCTCGAGGATACCGCAGTGAGGGCACCACAGATTATCGTACTCATCCCAAAGACCGGTTGCGGGATTGAGAAGAGCTGCGCCTTCAGCAGTGGGGTCCATCATTGCCCAACCTTCAACATAACCGTTGCTGGAAGTGACATATACAGGAACAGCTGCAGGAATGCGGATAATGCCGCCACGAAGCATCAGATCAGCCTTAGTGAGAGTCTGATAGTAATTAGGTGCGGAAAGGTCAGACCACAGAGTAATGGTGAAATCATCGGGAAGCAGGGAGTAGTGAGTGATGTGAAGGTACCAGTGGGGGCCACCCTCGAAGTTCTCACCGTCATAGGACATCCAATCGTCTTCACCGGGAATGGGTGAGGGATCGTAGTCAATGCTGTCGATAACCTCATCAATAGCATCATGGCTTGCAGCTTCGACGATAACATCATCGGTGATGTCAAAAACATCATCAGTTACGTCTAATGCCTCAGCATTGGCCTGTGCACTCATTGAGAAAGCAGCGATAAGCATAACCGCAAGCACTACTACAAAAGCGAAGAGAAGCTTAGTAGACTTTGCAGTTTTTGTCATAGATAGATTTCCTCCTTTCTCCAGAAATCGCCACAAATCCATGCTGTTTGCGGAACAGATTATCTATTATCAGCAAATCAGCGGCCTTCAGGGAAGAGTATTAAATTATCTATTACGACGGAAGCAAATTGATGGATCAGATCTCAGATTATCTATCGTAACGGACGCATTAAACCTGCCGTGAAGTCATAAATTTGCATCAAACGGACGCAATGATCCAAGCATTGGATTAATGTACAGATTAATATTAATACATGTTATGTAAAATTGCAATAGTTATTTTTTGAAAAACACCTTATGTTTAGTAACTTTTTAACTGTTTTTTTAGGAATTGTGCTGTGATGCAATTCATAAAAATGTACAATTTATATAATCTTTTATGATTATCGATTTTTTCGGACACTTTACAGCAGATGTTGCCTTGAATTCGCAGTTGACTTGTGCTATTTTATTATATAAGCTGTATAGCTTAAAATGTATTTCATTTAGAGGCAGACGAGTCTGCCTGTTGATTGAGATAGCCGCGGTGCAGCGGAATAGCTGTTTGAGATTGTGATATAAGGGATTGCCCCGAATATCTGCTTCCCTGTTGATAACAGTGAATCTGTGAGACCGCAAAAGTATTCCAAGGCTTGAAGCATCGTTGACGCAGAACTGCGATGTGTAGAGCGCAGGAATGGGTATGCCAACGGCGCAGTATGAATATTTGCGGAATTGAGCACTCCGCTTGTTGAAGTATTGCGGCTGTGGCAGAGGTCAAAAGCGGATGCTGCGGCATCCGCTTTTCTATAAATATATGGTGTTGAGTGATGATATATGAAAAAATTCAGAAAGATACTGCGTAAAATTGTGCTACTGTTGGTTGTTCTTGCTGCTGCGGTCTGTGTATGCAATCTGACAACACCGTTTGAGAAGACATATTATGCAGAAAACTCCGCTGAAGGGAAGAAGCAGATTGCCCTGACCTTTGACGACGGACCGGGAAAATATACGGAGGAGCTGCTTGACGGACTTCGTGAGCGCGATATAAAAGCAAGCTTTTTCCTCATGGGCAGTAAGGCGGAGAAGCATCCCGAAATTGTAAAAACCATGTATGATGACGGGCATCTTATAGGCAACCATACATATTCACATATAAACTTTTTTAAGAGCGACAGAGAGACAATTGCAAAAGAGCTTGAGCAGACCAATGAAATACTTGAGGGAATAACTGGCGAAAGACCGCAGTTTTTCAGACCGCCCTATGGATATTATACCGGCTTGCAGCTCAATAAAATTGACCAGATTGCAATTCTTTGGTCAAGTACACCCAGAGACTGGGTGAACATTGACGAGGATTATATATGCGATTACATCGTCGAACATGCTCGTGACGGACAGATAATCCTTGTGCATGACACAAAGGATGCCACCGTACCTGCCGTGCTTCGGGCAATTGATATACTCACTGAAGAAGGATATGAATTTGTCCGCGTTGATGAGCTTCTGTGCCGCAACGGCGATATGCTCGCCCCGGGACTTGCTTACCGCTTCTGCGGTGACGGAAAAAGAATATGGTATTTCTGAACATGAAAAAACCTCGAGAATTCTCGAGGTTTTTTCATGTTCAGAAATACATTACCTTTACTCGTTTGCCCATTTGTCGGAGGCAATCCGCAAGCTCGGAGATAATCTGCATCTTAACATTGAAGTTTATCGGCAAATCCTTATGAGCAGGGTTTGCGGCTCTTCCTATGAACATATTTATGTCCGTGCAGTCCTCAAACAGCATACGGGCGGCAAGGGAAGCTCCGTCTTTTTTGTAGCTCCATTGCTCAAAGGAGGCGTTGTCCTTGACATAGTCCTTGGCGTACTGAAGAATCCGGTCAACGGTGATAATGCCTTCCGTGACAAGGTCAATACCCTCGACTACTGATGTGGGCGGAATGTCAGGATCGGGACTTGAGTAGTTCATCTTCACAGGCTTGTGGAGATAATCCGCGGCAATGCCTGCGGTAGTACCGCCGCATACAATGTGCTTTCCGCCCTTTGCGAAGAACAGTGCCATCATGCGCCGGTTGTCCTTTTTGTTTTCGGGAGGGCCGATGGCAATGTTGAGAAGCTGGCGCTGCTTAATCTTTATTACACAGGCGGTGGCATCGTCAAAGGGTTTGCCGCCATAGAGCTTGTTTGTTTCCTCAACAAGAATTGAAGTGAGCGTTTTTGCGGTAAAGCCGCCCTCGGTGAGTGGCGCGATGAAGTCAATAATTCCGTCTCGATCCCAGTCGCTGTTAAGAACGCCGGTGTCGCTGGCATAGGGGATACCGTCGCTCATTGCTATAAAAACATCACCGTCTCGCAGCATTACGGAAGAACGGTAAACGGTTTTCTCACCGATTTGCATGGTGGTCAGGGGCATCTCCACATTTTTTCCGTCACGCACAAAAATCACATTGGGGTTTTCGTACTGAATTATGTCGGCGCGTTCTTCAGCACCGTGCATATTCTTTTCAAGGCGTATAATGGTGAAGGTGGAGAAAGCAACCTTTCTTTCGGAACATATGGGAAGCGTTGCGGCGATGGTTTCGACCGCATCGTTGATGCTGAGGCCTGCGGCAAGCATAGTAGAGATGATTTTTGAGGTCAGAGTGGAAAGAATACTGGCTTTTACACCGCTTCCCAGACCATCTGCAAGAACAACAATGGTGGAATCCTCATTCTCAATAACATCCACATGGTCTCCGCAAAGCTGTTCACCGAAGTGATTTACGCTCATGTAGCCGATTTCGGCACAAAGATTATTAGTTATCATTGAGATTCATTGACTCCTTAAGCTTTGTAAGAGCAATCTTGGTTTCGGCGGTTGTCTCGCCCAGCAGCGATGCAATTTCTTGTACTATACGCATCTGGTTTTCAACAACACGGTCTGCTATTTCCGCGGTTTCGCGGCCGAGCTTCTTCTTGTAGGTGGAATCCGCCTCTTCCTCGGTGACATCGCTGATGATGTCGATGAGAATATGAGAGGAACGGTCATATACTATGGTCTGCTCAAAATACTTATCGTAGTCGGAGAAGTAGCCTCTCCGCTTTTTTACGGTCTTTCCTGATTCAAGAACAGAGAAGAAGGGAGCCGTGTCAAGAATGCGCACAACGCTGTCGCCTAAAACATCGGATTCGTGGTCAATGTTCATGAGCTTCATTGCAGTCCTGTTGAGCTGCTGAACCTCGAGATCCTCGTTAACGACAACAACGCCGCTGGGCATGTTGTTCAGTATCTTGTTGCTGAATCGCTCTGCGCGCTCGGTGTGTGCAGGGAGGCACATGGTGTAGTCGGCGTTGCCGCGGAAAATTGCTATTGCCTTGTCGCGGCAGGTGTTATATCCGCAGGTGCCGCAGTTGAGCTCATCTTCAGGCTTGTATTTGCCCAGCTTGTGAAGAATTTCGGTTATTTCAGCCTCTGTGGGCATCTGCTGCTTTATTGCGGGAACATTGTGCTGCATAAAGAGAGAGCCGTCTTCGGGCTGAGGAATATCAAAGTCCTCGGTACCTACATTCTTCAGAACTGCGTTCATGTGACGCACGGGGGAGTTTATGTATTTTTCCATGATGGGGCCGTTTATGCAGCCGCCATCGCAGAGCGACATTTCGATGAAGCAATTTTCAATATCGCCGTTCTGCAGATCCTTAAGGGCGAAAATACATTCCTTTGTTCCGCTGACGGAGAGATAAGTGTAGCCGTTGTCAGGCAGGTCCATGGACTTGATAATGCCGCCGGCGATGGGGAAGCCGCGGGTGCGGCCGGCCTCACTTTCACCGAACTCGGGCTCAATTTCAATCTTTGCCGCAAGGAACATCTGGTCTAATTCCTCAAAGGTGAGGACCGCATCTACGGCAGTGCCTACGGCCTCGTCTTTCCTTGAAACACAGGGGCCTATAAAAACAACCTTTGCCTCGGGAATGCGCTTTTTGATTTCAAGTGCATGGGCAATCATGGGTGAAACCACGGGGGAAAGGTGCTTTCGCAAATCGGGATAATGCTTTTCAATGAGAAGATTTATGGAATGGCAGCTTGAGGAAATAATGATGCTCTGCTCTTTATTTGCTATCTGCTTCTCATATTCTCTCTTAACAAGTGTTGCGCCGCGGGCGGTTTCCTCGGCATCGGTAAAGCCTAACTCCTTCAGAGCTTTTGTAATGGAGTTGATTCCGCAGTTGTTCCAGCAGGCATAGAATGACGGATCAATGCTGGCAATTACGGGAGCCTCGCTCTGAAGCATAACGCGTACTCGCTCGGTGTCGTCAACAATTTCCTTCGCGCCCTGAGGACATACAACGAAGCACTGACCGCAGTAAATGCACTCATCAGTGATTATGTGTGCCTGACGGGCCGAAAAGCGAATGGCCTTAACAGGACAGCGGCGGACACATCTGTGGCAGTATCTGCAATCGGCGTTTTTAAGATTCAGTATGCTGGGCATAGCAAAACCTCCAAATGGAATTATTTATACATATTTTATCATAACAATTAATTTATAACAAGTATAATTAGTAATAATGAAGAAATTGACACATAAAAAAGAACCGTGTATAATCATTTTACTAATTATCCGGGAGAGCAAAATGTTACAGGAAGCAGTAATTACAAATGCAAGAGACGATGGCCTTGCGGAGGTGCTCGTTGAGCGCACATGGGTTGTGGGCGGCGAAAGCGATATGAAAACTCTTGTTCGGAATACCGTCGGCGCCGAAAATGGCCAGCATGTATATATAGATATTCCCACGGGCGGATTGTTTAAGGGAGCCGCTGCCGTGTATATTATTCCGATTATTTTGCTGTTTGTCGGATATGCAATTGCTGCGGTGCTTGGCGCAGGCGAGGGAATCAGCATACTGTGCGGTTTTTCGGCTTTGGTTTTGAGCTATCTTGCGGTTAGCATCATAAGTAAAAAGCTCCACAAAAAGAATCCCACGCCCTATGAAACCGTAAAAATACTTACCGAAGAAGAGATTGCAGAAATTAAGAAAAACAACCAGCTCATTTGAGCCGGTTGTTTTTTGCTTATTTATTTTCGGGAAGCTTTCCGTAGTAGCAGCGAAGCGGTCTCTGCTCAGCACCCATAAGGCAGTAATTGCAGTTAATGCACTTTACCTCGTCCTCAATGCCGTCACGGAGCTTGTTTACAAGGTCGGGCTCGAGAATGAAGGGACGGGACATGGACACAAAATCGGCTTTTTCGCCGCTTAGAACAGCGTTGATTTCATCCTTTGAGCGTATGCCGCCAACGACAATAACGGGAACGCCGACAGCCTTTTTTATCATGCCTGCCGCCTCAACATTGTAGGAGCGCAGGGGCTTGGGACTGCCCATGAGCATTTTCATTACGGGCTTCATGAGCGGCCAGGTGAATTTGGGGAGATGCTCATAGCGGAAGTTGTCCGCACACATGATGGGATAGGGGAAATCACCGCGGGACATATCAAAGCCTTCCTTGAGCAGACCGCAGGAAACCTCAATGCCGTCAACGCCCGCTTTCTCCATGAGCTTTGCGATTTCCACAGCCTCTTCGGGCTTAATGCCGTCCTTGTCCTTTTCAAAGCAGTTCATCTTAACGATAATCGGGAAATCTCCCACCTTTTCCCGCATGGCCTTCATGCACTCATCAACGATGCGGAAGCGGTTTTCGAGACTGCCGCCCCATTTGTCCTTGCGGTGGTTGGTGTGGGAGGAGAGAAATTCGCTCAGGAGATAACCGTGAGCGCAGTGGAGCTGAATTCCGTCAAAGCCGGCCTCCTTTGCTCTCAGCGCCGCATCGGCAAACTGCCCGATAATTCTGTATATTTCCTTTTCCTTCAGCTTGTGAGGCACGGTTTCCCAGTAGAGGAAGTCGCGGATTGCGGAGGGAGCAACGGTTTTCATGCCCGTAACCTTTTTGCGTGTCTGACGGCCACAGTGGGCAATTTGTGCGAATATGGGTGCACCGGCGGCATGAACTCTGTCGGTAAGCTCCTTCCAGGCGGGAATAAGCTCGTCTCTGTCCAGCATTGTCATGTTGTAAAGAGGACATTTTCCCTGCTGGGTTACTGCCATGTAGCCGGTTATGATAAGACCTGCGCCGCCCTTTGCGTATTTTTCATAGGTCTTGATAAGCTGTTCGGTGGGCTTTCCGTATTCGTCGGCCATGCCTTCATGAGTAGCGGAACGGATGATTCTGCTGCTTAACTTAACGCCGCAAAGCTCGGCAGGCTCAAAGGGATTAACAATAACGCTCATTGATTACAACTCCTTTATGTTCTTGAGCATAGAATATCATAAAAAAGCCCGAAAATAAAGAAGAAAAGCTTTGATTTTACTGAATATGTGTGATAATATACCTATTCGTGTGAATTTGATTAATGGAGACATATTATGGCTGATTTAAGAAAGGAAATAGAGCGTCGCAGAACATTTGCGATTATCTCTCACCCTGACGCAGGTAAAACAACGCTTACCGAAAAGCTCCTGCTGTACGGCGGAGCAATTCAGCTTGCAGGCTCAGTCAAGGGCAAGGCTACCGCGCGCCACGCGGTTTCCGACTGGATGGAGCTTGAGAAACAGCGCGGTATTTCCATAAGCTCTTCCGCCATGCAGTTTGAGTATAACGGCTACTGCATAAATATCCTGGATACTCCTGGACATCAGGATTTTTCCGAGGATACCTACCGCACTCTCATGGCCGCAGACTCTGCTGTAATGGTAATCGACGCCGCAAAGGGCATAGAGCCCCAGACGAGAAAGCTGTTCAAAATCTGCGCCATGCGCAATATCCCCATCTTTACCTTTATCAATAAGCTGGACCGTGATGCGCGCAGCCCCTATGACCTCATGGAGGAGCTGGAAAACGAGTTCGGCATCGGCACCTATCCCATGAACTGGCCCATTGGCTGCGGCATTGATTTCAAGGGTGTGTATGACCGCGAAAAGCGTGAAATTCTCGCCTTTAATGAGTTCCACAGAGGCCAGAATAAGATAAAGGCAATTGAGTGCTCTTTAGACGAAACCGAGAAGCTGGATGAGCTTATCGGCTCACGCCTGCGTCAGACTCTCTGCGATGATGTAGAGCTTCTTGACGGCGCGGGATATGAGTTTGACCTTGACATGGTGCGCAGCGGTAAGCTGAGTCCCGTGTTCTTCGGCTCTGCTCTGAACAACTTCGGCATAGAGCCTTTCTTGGAGAGCTTCCTAGATATGACCATGCCGCCTCTTCCCAGAATTGCGGGAGACGACATTGTTGACCCCTTTGAGGACAAGTTCTCTGCCTTTGTTTTCAAAATTCAGGCAAACATGAACAAGGCCCACCGCGACAGAATTGCCTTTATGCGCATCTGCTCCGGCAAGTTTGAGCGTGATAAGGAATACTTCCACATTCAGGGCGAAAAGCCCATACGCCTTGCACAGCCCCAGCAGCTTATGGCGCAGGAGCGCGCAATTATCAACGAAGCCTATGCGGGCGATATCATCGGCGTTTTCGACCCGGGCATTTTCTCCATCGGCGATACCATCTGCGACAAGAGCAAAAAGCTGGAGTTTGAGGGAATTCCCACCTTCGCACCCGAGCATTTCGCCGCTGTTGAGCGTACCGATACCATGAAGCGCAAGCAGTTTGAAAAGGGTATCATGCAGATAGCACAGGAGGGTGCAATCCAGATTTTCCACGAGCCCTTCACCGGTGTTGAGGAAGTCATCGTGGGCGTCGTGGGTGTTCTGCAGTTTGAAGTTCTTGAGTACCGTCTCAAGAGCGAATACGGCGTCGATGTCCGCCGCCGCAGCATGCCCTATGAGGTGGTGCGCTGGATTGATAACGAGGATATAAATCCCCGTGACCTCAATCTCACAAGCGATACCAAGTGGGTGCAGGATTTCCGCGGAAATAATCTGCTTCTGTTCACCTCCGACTGGTGCGTAAACTGGGCATTGCAGAAGAATCCCGACCTTCGTCTGCGCGAATTCAACAGAGATTAAAAACAGGGGAGTGCAGCGCACTCCCTTTCATTTACAAAAAGTACTTTAATTTTATGTGTCTGTGTGGTAAAATACTCTCCGCAATGGAAAGAAGGTGAGCGAAATGCCAAAGCAAACGGGAACAAAGCAGATTGCGGCCAACCGAAAAGCCTTCCATGAATATTTCGTGCTTGAGCGCTATGAAGCAGGCATTGAGCTCGCCGGAACGGAAGTCAAGAGCCTGCGCGCAGGCACGGTCAACATGAAGGACTGCTACTGCACCATCAAAAACGGCGAAATTTTTGTCCGTTCCCTGCATATCAGCCCCTATGAAAAGGGCAATATTTTTAATAAGGACCCAGTTCGTCCCCGCAGACTTTTAATGCATAAGCGGGAAATTCTAAAGCTCAATGCACGCATCATGCAGGACGGTGTTACACTTATTCCGCTGTCGCTTTATTTCAAGGACAGCAGGGTAAAGGTGGAGCTTGGTCTGTGCAAGGGCAAAAAGCTCTATGATAAGCGCAGCGATGATGCAAAGAAAGAGGCTCTCCGTGATATGGAGCGCGGCATGAAAGAACGCTATTAAATGATTTAAGGAGATATAATAATGAGCAATCCTATCGTAACCATCGAAATGGAAAACGGCGACAAGATAAAGGTTGAGCTTTATCCCGAGGTCGCACCCAACACCGTAAACAACTTTATTTCCCTTGTTAAGAGCGGCTTTTACAACGGCACCATCTTCCACCGTGTAATCCGCGGCTTCATGATTCAGGGCGGCGATCCCGAAGGCACCGGCATGGGCGGCCCCGGCTATCATATCAAGGGCGAGTTCAAGATGAACGGCGTTATCAACAATCTCAAGCATGAGCGCGGCGTAATCTCCATGGCACGCTCCATGGCACCCAACTCCGCAGGCAGCCAGTTCTTCATCATGCACGAGGATGCACCTCATCTTGACGGACAGTATGCCGCATTCGGCATGGTCGTTGAGGGCATGGACAATGTGGACAAGATTGCAAAGTGCATGACCGGCAGACAGGATAGACCTATTCACCGCCAGACCATGAAGAAGGTCACAGTTGACACCTTCGGTGTAGATTATCCCGAACCCGAAAAGGCCTGAAAGATTAATGTATAAGCTGCTCGCGCATTTAACGGCACTGATTAAATGCGCGAGTGCAAAATAGAGTTCTTCCAATATTACCGGTCGAGCTGTCGCAGTGCAGATTACCTGCAATGTAGCGACGAAGCTGAAAAACGGGGATGTACCGGTTTCGACGGGGGTGTGGAGGCAGGAATAGCGGGCAGATGCGCCTGACATCTTTAAAACGGGCACCTTATAAATTAAAGAACAACAACGAAACTGTTCTTCTCGCTGCATAATTAGCGAGCGTCCTGCCGGGGAGGACCACGGCCTCGGTTTGGGCGTCGATTAGTGGTGAACATGAGTGCGCAAAGCTTTGAGCGCACCATGCATAATGAAGCTACTGAATCCGTGAGCATGACGGCTTGCGCACGGGTGAGGGAATGTAAATAACCGTCTGCGCCCGGAGAAGTTCCTGTTAAAGTGCTTTCGGACGGGGGTTCAACTCCCCCCATCTCCACCAAAAATGAGAAGTCCAGCATCCATTGAAGATGCTGGATTTTTCTTGTATTATCAATGGCTTCCGGGTATTTTGCGCTCTCAATTTCGCTTGATTTTTAAAATGCTGATTTTAATCAAAAAAATGCCGTTTTTATGCCCAAATTACAAACAAAAATTCAGCCTAAATCTTGCATTATCAATGGTTTGAGCTATTCCAAAAAGATAAGATTAAAAACAAAAAAGGCGGGAGCTCATTTTCGGCTCCCGCTGTTGTTATAAATTATGCAATTATTTCATGCACCGACTTCGTGTGCTTCTTCAAGAGTATTTGTGACAGATGTAATTTCGGTACCCAATTCCCAAGCTGTTGCCTGAATTGTGTTTAGCATATCCTCCGTACAATTTAACGATTGCAACGTGTAAAGAGATGCATTTCAAGAAAATGTAACTTTTCGAATTATAACTCAGTATATTTCTTGGCATTTCCTTTTGCACTCTCTACCGGATATTTTGCATCATTCTGATCCATCTTCATATTGACATTCTCAGCCGCAGCAATTTCCAGCTTATCCAAAAGATTCTGTGAATATACCAACACGTCTGCCAGTTCTTCTTTCACGTGCTGAAGACCAAAATCTGTATCACTCCACTGAAAACATTCCAACAGTTCTGCGGCTCCAATCACAATTATATGTTATTTTTCTAAGTAAGCTGCTACTACAAATCTTCCGTCAGTATTATGGTAGCTGCATGTTGAAAGCAGCAGAATTTGTGAATCTGGGAGAGGGATAATTCCGGTATCATACAACGAATTGTCAATTAGCCACCCGACAAGCTCCGTGAATCCATCTTCACTCAAATTGCCTCCGTGATCATAATATTTATATCCAACCTCGCCAAAAGGAACGACCTCACAATTTACTGCCGCAAAAATCTTGTATTCGCGTTGCTCATAAAGACTATCAAAGATAACAGTAGGATGCTCATTAAAAAAGCCTTCATCTTTATAATTGTCAAGGGTTCCGAACATAGTGCCATTCTTCATGTTATGCCCATGTACAATTATGCAATCGCTATCCGGAGTACAACCATACCCGATAAAAGGTGTGCCACTCACGGAAGAAGAGCCGTCAAAGGCACGGTGCAGATAGTGGTTAGGTTCAAAGGGAGTATACATTACGGGATAATCTATGTTGGTACCGGGAATGTTCAGCCATGCGACAAAATCGCTGTTTTGCTCGTATATTCCGATATATTTAGAAAGTAATTGAGTGCTATCATCCGTAGTTCCGTGGAGCTGATCGGAAGAGTGTACTGTCTCTGCAATACGATCAAACGCCGACTGTTCTTTATTTCCACGTATCTTGATAAATATCAGCATAAACGTAGAAATGCAAAAAACGATTATCAGTAAGGCAAGAATTATGCTTCTTAATATGCGCTTTTTCATTTAGAATCCAACCTTATACATACAATTAAAGCGGGGGAATAACCCTCGCTTTAATTATTGTCAATTATTATATTTCGTCTTTTTTGCGGGCTATTGCAATGCCTGCAATGCCTGCTGCAGAAAGACCCATGAGCCAAGCCCAAAGAGCGATGTTGCTGTCATCTCCGGTCTTGGGTGCTGCTTCGGGTGTCACAGTAAGAGTACCTTCGACAAGGGTAATGTTGTAGTTTGAGGCATTTGTTCCATCGTTGAGTGCATACTCAAAAGTATTCTTTGAAGAGCCGACTTCGGTCTGACTGCCGGTTACATTGTAGCTGGCACCTTCGCCGGAAATAAATCCGGTCGCGGAAACTGTGTCGCAGGTAAGTGCCTTGCCATCATAGGATTTGCTTGCAGAGCCACTGGTGATAGTAACATTTGCGGGAGTTACGGTCAGAGTGCCGTTTACACATTCTGCAATGTTATACTGACCGGTAACATCAGCATCACCGTGCATTACCTTGTAGGATACAATGGCGTTTGCGGAGGAACCGGCATTTGTCTGAGTGCCTTCAACGACGGCCACGAGTTCGTCACCGGGGAGAAGAACATCTTCAGTGTATGTGTATCCACTGTCGGTGAGGGCAGTACCATCGTAGGTTTTTTCAGCGCTGTTAGCGGTGATAACAATGGGGGTAGCAATGGGAGTAATAACAAGCTTTCCATCGTCAGTATCGGTAATTATGTATTTCGCAGTGCCGTCAACTGTTCCGATAACGTCATCGGCAAATGCTGCGGGATAGGTGCCTGAGGCAACGCCGGAAGCACCGACTTCAATATCTACGAATGCGGCATCTGCGGGTGCACCGGTGAAACCGGAAACACTGTGAGTTTCGCCATCGTACTCAAACTCTGCATTGTTTGCGGTGAGGTTTACGTCCTTGTAGTAGTAGATATTGATAACATTGTTGTCAGCTGCGATGACGATGCTCTTTGCAGCATTGCTGACAGGAGTGTAGCCCTCAATGTTCATGGGCAGCTCTTCAGCAGTTGCACCGAGAACCTGATTATAAACTTCCTTGGAGGGAGCAACGGTAACATTGGTGCCGTTCCAGAGATAATTTACGGTGTAGGTGAGGTCGGTGCGGGGATCATAGAAGACCTTCATGACATTGCTGCCTTCGCCGATAACGAGAGGCAGGTTGTCAACCTTGGTGAATGCGTACCCGTCAACAGGCTTGTCAGTATAGCTGCTGATAACTGCACCGTACTTCGCACTGCCGGTTTCGGTCTTGCTGCCGTCAAGAGCACCGCCGTAGTAGTATTCTATGCTGTAGCCGTAGCTGTTGCGTACATAGAAGAGCTTGAGAGTGAGACTGCCGTCGCCGGAGATGTTGCCGGAAAGAACAGTGCCGTCAACGGACTTGTCAAGAGTAAAGCCTGAGAAGCTGAGCTCGTCTTCGGAAGTTACTTCTGCAACAGTGTCGGTCATGCCGGATTTGTACTCAGTTTTTTCTAAAGCAAAGCTGCCGTCAAGCTGCTCAAGATAATACTCGATCTTGTACTGCGTATTCTCAAGGGGAACGTACTGAGCAACATAGGTAATGTCACAGGTTACTACGTCTGCGAGAACAGGGGTCCAACCGGCAAAGCTGTATCCACTGTCGGGAGTAACTGCGGGTGCCGCAGGAGTGGCTGACCACTTCTTGAGATCGGAATAGGTTACATTGCCGTCTGCATCCTGACCCTCGATATCGCCGTTTGCGCCCTGATTGAAGATAACGGTGTAATGACTGGTTTCACCCTTGAGACCGGGGACGGGAAATGCAAAGCTCTCGCAACAAGACCACTTGAGGAAGGTGGGGGCGTTTGCAGGATGGTATACGCTGTCGTCGAAGCCTTCGGCATCTACATCGAGCTTAACAGTGTAAGTGAGGTCATAGGTGTAGATGTATGTAGTGCAGTTGGACTTGGTAACAACCTTGGGCTCAACGTTGTCGAGCTGCCATACATAGCCGTTTTCGCTGATCTTGAAATTGTCGGGGCAAGCTATTACGGAAACAAAATCACCCATGGGGTCAAGAACCATTGCACCGGAGCCGGAGCTGCCGATGCTGGTTTTGATGCTACTGCTGATGGCTGCGAATACAGCGTTTAGTTGAGAAGCGTTATCGGCGCTGTAAGCAAAGGTGAAGCCGCCGACTGCGGGATTTGCAATATTGTTCTTCAGAAAGTCGTTTACAGAAGGACCGCCTGCGTATGTATATTCAGAAGGAATACCGAAGCCAATGGTATAAACAGCTGCGCACTTGCGGAGAGCTGCTGCTGCGGCAGAGGTGTCGGCATTGACCTGTGCGCTGCCGTAAATGCCGGAGCCACCGCTTCTGGAGAGGTTGGGTGCGCCGTCAGACAGTGCAACAACGTATCTGTTGGTGGGACCTACGAAACTGATGTCGGGAGAGCCGAACATAGAAGCTGCAACGCAAATGCCCGCATCAAGATTCGTACCGTAGTTAGTTCCCATGCTGTTGATGGCCTTCACTGCTGCGTCGTAGCCTGCCTTGGTGGATACGTCAACCCAGCCGAGGGGGGCAGATGCCTTGTTGCTGAACTGAACGAGAGAGATAAAACGGCCGGAGCCGACAACATCGCCCTTGTAGCTGTCAAGGAAGCTGATGGCCGCGCTTTTTGCTGCGGCGAGACGGCTGGGGGCCTTATCCCGGCAATACTGCTGGCCGCACACGGAGCAATAGTTCATGGATTCTGAAGTGTCTATCAGGAGAACGGTTGCCGCTGCTCCGGGAATAATGAGCTTATCTGTACTTTCGGCAACTACTTTGAGATTAATGTCAAAGCAGTTATCTCCTTTGTCAACGGCTGTTTTGCTTAAGGTAAGTTTTGTGCCGTCTAATGCACAGTAGGAGAGAGTGCCGTTACCTGTGGCTTCCCACACATCTCCTTCATATGCGCCATTTTTGACATTGCCGTTGTCAGCCGCAAATCCACACAATGCCAATACTGCCGCAATCATGCATATGCACATGATTATGGACATAATACGCTTTTTCATAATGTGCCTCCTGAAAACAAGATTTCTTTTCCTGATAAATGCTGATTTGAATAGTATATAGCTATTGCCATATTTTATCATTCAAATTATTGGTAATTAATTATATATTAAACATTATATAATTACAAGTACCTTTGGACATTTTTCTAATATAAATAATGTGAATTATAAAAGCATAAAAGCTGAAAAATAATTCGTTAACAATTCCTGCAGAATATGGAAATCTGGTGTAGAATGCGTTATAATTCAATTATACTCAATAAGGGAGGTTCCCGAATGACAAGGATATCGGATATTATTTTCTGCATGAATGCGTCCAGCACGCAGGCGAGAGGAATGTGCGCAAACGGAATACTGACAAGCATCACGCCGGAACAGATTCCCGGGCAGTTTTCATTTGCGGTCATAGTGACGTTCTTGGGCCTAGATGCTTCGAAACCCCACCGCATAAAGGTGGAGATGTTCAATGAAAGTGAGGTTACCGCGAGTGTTGAGGGACCAATGCCGATTGTGCATGACAAAACAGGCCTGCCTGACGATTACAAGGGACTAAATCTGAAGATGGACTGGAACAAGGTCAAGTTTTGTACCGGGGGAGAATATACCCTGACTGTTGCAGTGGATGGAATAATGCTAGGTGAGAAAAAAGTATTTGTAATGGCAAAGCAAGGGTGATAAGCTGCGTCAGAAAGTAAGAATACAAAATTTTTGCCTTCATTTTGTAAAATTTATACAAAATGAAACCTTATTATTGACAAAAATGTATTATAATGTGATAATGAGCATGTTATTTTTTGTAAAAACATAATATTTTGCTAAGGAGGAGAAACAAGACATGAAAAGTAAGCAGAAAATCACCAGAAAATCTCTGGCTTTACTGCTTGTCATTGCCATGTGCATCAGCCTCATGCCGACATTTGCTTTTGCGGCAGCGGACGATGTTACATATACAAGGGCGAGTAGCATTGAAGTCGGCAAAGAGTACTTGTTTGTAGGCAAGAGTGGCAGCGGCAGCTCAGGCTATGCCCTTGCAAACAATAACAATTACTCTGAAAAGAGCAGTGACGGCGTCTCGGGACAAAAGTGCACACTTAACTCCATCGGCGATACCATCACGGTAAGCTCCAGTGTGGCACAGTATGTTACATGGGAAGCGGTAGAGAGCGGAAGCGGTATTGCCTTCAAGTGCGGAGACAAGTATCTGTCCGCAGCAAGCAATACAAGTGTAGCAATGTCCGGTACTCCGGTTGCACTTACGGTGTCCGGACTGAAAGTGACAGATGGCAGCAGTACTCTCTGCTACGGTTCGAATGCTGTGACTAGTAGTTACATATTTAATTTCAACACCTCAAGCAGCTCGGCAGTTGACGTCTATGTAAAAGACAGCGGCGAGGTCGATCCTCCTGCCGAAGAGGGGATTGTTGTTGAGCTTACACCCAGCACCGACAATCCCAGTGAAGATGTAACCATCGAAGTGGGCGAGAGCTTCACTGTTAAGCTTACCAACGGTGGAAGCAGTGAGTATACTTTCACTGCAACATCAAGCAAGCCCGGAATAGCAAGCCTTTCCGAATCCTCCGTAAAGCTTGCAAAGGGCGCAACCGGTGAGATCGAAATCGAAGGTCTTGCGGATGGCACGGTGACTATTACCTTCTCCAATAATGGCCAATACGGCGTGAGAAAGGCAACCATCAACCTCACCGTAGGTGACGGCGGCAGCACGGAGCCTGAAGTCAAGGCCGATGTTGAGTTTACTCCGACTACTAGCAATCCGAGCGAGAGCAAGACCATTGCGGTCAACGAGAGTATAAGGGTAAGACTTACAAATGGAGGCAGCAGCGAGTATACGTTCAAAGCTACACCCGATAAGGATGGCGTTGCAAAGGCCGAGCCGGCATCCGTGACCATAGCCCAGGGCGGAACAGGCGATATAGTGATAACCGGCCTCAAGGACGGTAAGGTCACTGTTACCTTTGCAAACGGAGACAACAGCTACTCAAGAAAGGCAACCCTTGAACTCACCGTAGGAAACGGCGGCGATGAGCCCGCTGAAGATGCTATCCCTGTTGAGGCAACGAAGGGCGAGGGAACTACCACTAATGTAAGCCTTAAGTTCGGAGAAGAGATCACTTTGGCACTTGCTCATGCAAGCAGTGCGTCGAAGGACTTCACAATTGAGGTAAACAATCCCAGTGTTGTGCAGATTACACCTGAATCTGCAATAACCGTAGCTAACGGCGCAACAGGCTATATCACGCTTAAGGCTCTTGCAGCAGGCACTGCGACTATTACATTTAAAGGTGTCAACAGCGCAAGCGTTGGACAGGGCGGAAGCACATATATCGCAACGATAAAGCTCACTGTGACTCCTGAAAGCGGTGAACACGTACACAGCTTCGGCAACGTAAGTTATGTGTGGAGCGATGACTTCTCAACATGCACAGCTAGCCGTCAGTGCGTAAGCTGCGATGCAGAAGAGATCGAAACTGTAAGTGCGGTAAAGGCGCACAAGGATGCAAGTTGCTCCGAGGAAGGCAGCGATACTTACACCGCAACATTTGAAAACGAAGCATTCAAGACTCAGACCGAGGTAAAAAAGATTCCAAAAATCTACCATACTTCTGGTGATGCTGTGCGTGAAAATGAAGTTGCAGCAACCTGCCAGAAGGCCGGCTCTTACGATGAAGTCATCTACTGCACTGTATGCAACCATGAGATAAGCAAAACTACAAAGGCAATTGCAAAGCTTGACCATACAGTTGTAACTGATGCGGCGGTAGCAGCAACATGCACTGAGGCAGGCCTCACCGAAGGCAGCCACTGCTCCGTATGCAACGAAGTAATTGTTGCACAGAATGTAGTAGCGGCACTGGGCCACAACTACAAAGACGGAAAGTGCACACGTTGCGGAGCAGATGATCCCTCTGTTGACGGTACGGTCTACACCCTCGCAAATAGCTTTGAGATGGGCAAGACCTATCTAATTGTTACTGTAAAAGACGGCAGCGGCGTTGCACTTGCAAATAACAACAGCAACACCAGCGGCAGCGGATTTACTACCATCCCCGTCACTGTTGCCGACGGCAAGATAATTGCAACAGGACTTGAAAAGGCAGAATGGGAAGCCAAGGCTGCATCCTCGGCAAGCCTTATTGGACTGTATAACGGCAGTAATGTCCTTAAGGTAAACGGAGGCAACAGCCCCTATATCAAGACGGGCGACAATAGCTATTCTGCCGGAGGCTTCGGATACACCTCAAATAATCACGTATCCTATCCCTACAGCAGCACCAATTACTTCATCGGTTCCACCAGCACCAGCTTCACAGCATCCGCCAGCGAGAGCGGCCTCGGCGAGGTCTACATCTTCGTCAAGGGCGAAGGCGGTGATACTCCCGTAGATCCTCCCGTATCCGGAACGACCATTGAGATAACTCCCACAACGGGAAATCCCAAGGATGACATAAGTATAAATGTGGGCGAGAGCTTTATACTCAAGCTTATAAACGGCTCAAGCAGAGAGAATTACACATTCACTCTCAGCTTTGACAAAGATGGAGTGGCAAGCGCATCCTCAAAGTCCATCGACATCGCAATGGGCGAAACAGGAGAGATCGTTATCACAGGTGCAAATGACGGCACGGTAACGATATCCATTACTAACGATAATGGTGACTACGCAAGAACCGCAGAAGTAAAAGTTACTGTAGGCAACGGCAGCGATGAACCCGCTGAAGATACTATCCCTGTTGAGGCAACAACGGGTGATGGAACTACCACAGATGTAAGCCTTAAGGTCGGAGAAACGATTACTTTGGCACTTACTCATGCAAGCAGAGCGTCGAAGGACTTCACCATTGAGGTAAACAATCTCAGTGTTGTGCAGATCACACCTGAAGCTGCAATAACGGTAGATACCGGTGCGACCGGCTATATCACGCTTAAGGCTCTTGCGGCAGGCACGGCGACCATCACACTTGCCGGTGTCAACAGCGCAAGCGTCGGACAGAGCGGAAGCACATATATCGCAACGATAAAGCTCACTGTGGCCCCTGAAAGCGGTGAACATGTACACAGCTTCGGCACCGTAAGTTATGTGTGGAGCGATGACTTCTCAACATGCACAGCCAGCCGTCAGTGCGTAAGCTGCGATGCAGAAGAGATCGAAACTGTAATTGCGGTAAAGGCGCACAAGGATGCAAGTTGCTCCGAGGAAGGCAGCGATACTTACACCGCAACATTTGAAAACAAATCCTTTGAAGAACAGGCCAAAGTAGATGCTATAGAAAAGCTTGAACATACTCCCGTCACCGATGCGGCAGTAGAAGCAACCTGCACTGAGACCGGCCTTACCGAAGGCAGCCATTGCTCCGTATGCGGAGAAATCATTGTTGCACAGCAGGAAGTAGCAATGAAGGCGCATACTCCTGGAGAGGCAGTCAGAGAAAATGAAGTCGCAGCAACCTGCAAGGCAGCAGGCTCCTACGATGAGGTTGTCTACTGCACTGTATGCAATCATGAGATAAGCAGAACAACAAAGACGATAGAAAAGCTTGAACATACTCCCGTCACCGATGCGGCAGTAGAAGCAACCTGCACTGAAACCGGACTTACTGAAGGCAGCCATTGCTCTGTGTGCGGAGAAATCATCGTTGCACAGCGGGTAGTAGCAATGAAGGCTCATACTCCCGGTGAGGCAGTCAGAGAGAATGTCAAGGACGCAACCTGCCGGGAAGCTGGCTCCTACGATGAGGTTGTCTACTGCACTGTATGCAATCACGAGATAAGCAGAACAATAAAGACAATTGCAAAGCTTAACCATAAACCCGGCGAGGTAATCGAGATAGACATTATACCTGCAACCTGTCAAAAAGAGGGCTCTTATACAGAGATAACGTTCTGCGCAGACTGCGAAACTCTTATCAGCAGAGAGGTAAAGGCAATCGAAAAGACCGACCATACAGTCGTTGTTGATGCTGCAGTAGCAGCAACCTGCACTCATACGGGTCTTACCGAAGGCAGCCATTGCTCAGTATGCGGAGAAACTATTGTTGCACAGCAGATAGTTCCCAAGAAGGCACATACCCCCGCAGCAGCAGTTCAGGAGAACATCGTTGACGCAACCTGCACCAGAGCGGGATCCTATGACGAAGTTATCTACTGCGCAGACTGTGGAGCACAGCTCAGCAGCACTCATGTAAACGGTGAAACTCTGCCCCATACTCCCGGAGAGGCTGT
>JAUMWD010000021.1 GCA_030529825.1 Bacillota bacterium | reverse complement strand
TTTCACCGCTGGATAATCGCTGCGCTCAATTTATGCTAGAGTGAATAACCAATCCCCTCTTGCCTCTCCCCATGCGGCTATTTTCATTTTCTCCGTTGCACATTTTGCCCTGGAGCGTTATAATATTGTATACTATTGCGGAGGTAAAGCCATGAAAGCATTATTCTGTATAAACATTACCGATGACAAGCACAACGAAAAGTTAGACGGTGAGGAATTTATCATTGATAAGGTTACAGAGGCCCAGGAGGCTGCATTAGACAGCTGCTCCGACGATATAGAAGAGCTCAAGGAGGAAGCCTCCCTTCCCAAGGGGCTTCGCATCCTTAAGTATATCACTTCTCTGGCAGCAATCATAGGCATATGCGGCACCATAAAAAGTATTGGTAAGGTAAGCTTTAAGCAGATGTTCATCAATGCTCCCGCAATTATGTACGGCACCATAGCTTGTGCGGTTATCTGGGGCATACTCTGGCTCTACGAGCGCAAAAAGAACAAAGAAGTCAACAAAGACGAAAACACCTCGCTGGCTATTCGCAGAGCTGACGCGGCGGTTGAGGCTTGCTACGATATGCTCGGTGTTCCTGACAATGCCTTCAACGCCGACTTTTTCATGATGAAGTACAAGCTCAAAAACGGTGAAGTCAAACCCAAGGAGCAAGGCTTCTTCACCTTCATTAACGCCGAGCTCAAGGTCTTTGCCGATGAAGAAAATCTTTATATTGCCGATGCGATATCGAAATACGCTTTTCCCAAGGAATGCTTAACGGGGATCCGCACCATTAAAAAGAAGGCACAGGTTACAGGCTGGAATAAAGGAACGCCTTACAACAAAGGCGAGTACAAGAAATACAAAATCACTGAAAACCAGTACGGCACCATATTTATAAAGCCTTACTATGCACTTCAGATTAACCGTTATGGCGAGGAATATGAGCTCTACTTCCCCGTTTATGAGCTTGAAGTAATGAAAGCACTTACAGGGCTCGATGTAACCGAATAATAATCAAAAAATAAGCTGTCGAAGGACAGCTTATTTTTTATTGCCTGCTTATGCACTCTGTGCTAAACTTATTCTTGAGGTGAATATCTATGTACGAGCTCATTCAGGTTTCAAATAATTCATATTATGTTAACTGTCCTGCTAAAATCGGCATCTATCGCAACGAGGATAACTCCGTATATCTCATCGACAGCGGTAATGACAAGGAGGCAGGCCGCAAGGTAAGGCAGATTCTCGACAAAAACGGCTGGACACTAAAGGCGATTTTAAACACTCATTCAAACGCCGACCACATCGGCGGCAACAAGTATCTTCAGGCCCAGACCGGCTGCAAAATCTTCGCTCCCGGCATTGAGGCTGATTTTACCCGACACACCGTTCTTGAGCCCGCATTCCTCTATGGCGGCTTTCCCCCCAAGGATTTGCGTCACAAGTTTTTGCTTGCGCAGGAGAGCGATGCAGTTGACATAACTTCTGTAGATTTCCCCAAGGAGATTGAGGTCATTCCCCTGCCCGGTCATTTCTTTGACATGGTCGGCTACCGAATGCCCGACGGCGTGTGCTTTATGGCTGACTGCGTTTCCTCCGCGGCAACTCTTGAAAAGTACCGCGTAGGCTACATCTACGACGTAAAAGCCTATCTGGAAACTCTGGACTATGTCGAAGCTCTTGAAGCTCCCGTATTTGTGCCTGCCCACACCGAGGCTGTTGAAAGCATGGCAGAGCTTGCCGCCCTCAACCGCGCCGTTGTGCTTGAGATTATTGATAAGATACTTGAGATTTGTGCCGAGCCTGTAAACTTTGAAATCATTCTTCAGCGCATTTTTGCCGACTACGGTCTTACCATGAATTTTGAGCAGTATGCGCTTTTGGGCAACACCGTAAAATCCTATTTAAGCTATCTCAAGGACATCGGAAAGGTTAACATAATTTTTGAGAACAACCTTTTGCTGTGGGTTAAGGTCTGATGGAGCTCAATATCGCACAATTTCTGATAGTCTGCCCTCTTGTTTTTCTGGGCGGCTTTGTTGATGCCGTTGCAGGCGGAGGCGGTCTTATTTCCCTGCCCGCCTATCTCATTGCAGGCTTTCCCGTCACCACAGCCATAGGCACAAACAAGTTAAGCTCTGCCATGGGCACAAGCCTTACCACCGTGCGCTATGCAAGAGACGGCTTCATTCCCTGGAAAATGGCGGGGATTTGCGCCGTATTTGCCCTGATCGGCTCAAGTCTCGGTGCAGAAATCGCACTTTTGCTGGATGACGGTGTATTCAAAATCATAATGCTTGTCATTCTTCCTCTGACGGCGTTATATGTGAGCCGCGGAAAAGCTCTCGTGGAGGAAAAATCGGCCTATCCCTTCGGGAAAGCCGCTGTTTTTGCCTCCGTTATTGCCCTCATAATCGGAATATACGACGGTTTCTACGGCCCGGGCACGGGAACATTTCTCATCATTCTTCTCACCGCAGTCGCTCATATTCCCGTCACAGAGGCCAACGGCACCGCAAAGGTAATTAATCTCAGCACTAATGTGGCTGCACTTGTGGTTTACATAATCAACGGCAAAGTCATATATCTTTTAGGCCTCACTGCCGGAGTTTTCGGAATTCTGGGGAACCATCTCGGCGTCCGCTACTTTGAAAAGGGCGGAGCAAAATCAATGAAACCCATAATGATTACGGTGCTTGCGATTTTCTTTGTTAAGGTACTTTACGAGGTAATATCAGCATAAAAGACATGAAAAAGCTCCCCGACTTGTCGGGGAGCTTTTTCATTTAATGGTTAATCATATTGTAAACTTTTTCGCGGATTATGGCACGCTGGAGACTGTATTCCGCACGCTTCATATCCCATTCAGAGGATTTGCTTTCAATGCGCTCTCTCGCGCGTTTCTCTGCACTCTGCGCACGGGCAAGGTCAATATTCTCCGCAAGCTCTGCGCTTCGGGCGAGAATAATCACCTCATCATCGGCAATGCTCAAAACGCCGCCGGACACTGCCGCATAATTGTCCTTTCCCTCAACGGTATAGCGCACAACGCCTTCCTTGAGAGCCGCAATCATGGCAGCATGGCTGGGAAGGATTCCTGCCTCACCGTCTGTGAGAGGAACCGTGGCATAGGACGCCTGCACATCGGCGATCGCACCGTCTGCGGTAGTAATCTGAAAATGAAATGTCTTATCCATAGCTTACATCTCTTTGCGCTTTGCCAGCACCTCGTCGATGGTGCCGCACATGAGGAATGCCTGCTCGGGCAGATCATCGCATTCGCCGCCCAGAATTGCCTGGAAGCCGCGGATGGTGTCATCGAGCTTGACATACTTGCCGGGAAGACCGGTGAAGTTCTCTGCAACATGGAAAGGCTGGGACAGGAAGCGCTGGATGCGGCGTGCGCGGTTAACGGTTGCCTTATCCTCAACACCAAGCTCGTCCATACCGAGAACGGCAATGATATCCTGAAGCTCCTTGTACTTCTGCAGAACTGCCTGAACTGCACGGGCGGTCTCATAATGCTCCTTGCCCAGAACATTGGGATCGAGAATACGGGAGGTGGAGTCCAGAGGGTCAACCGCGGGATAAATGCCCAGCTCGGAAATACTTCTTGACAGAACGGTGGTTGCGTCAAGGTGGGCAAATGCGGTTGCAGGTGCAGGGTCGGTAAGGTCGTCTGCAGGAACATAAATTGCCTGTACGGAGGTTACGGAGCCATTGCGGGTGGAGGTGATACGCTCCTGAAGAGCGCCCATTTCCGTTGCGAGAGTGGGCTGGTAACCAACAGCGGAGGGCATACGGCCCAGCAGAGCTGAAACCTCGGAGCCTGCCTGAGTAAATCTGAATATATTGTCGATGAAGAGCAGAACGTCCTGACCGGACTTATCACGGAAGTTCTCCGCAATTGTAAGGCCGGAGAGAGGAACACGTAGACGTGCTCCGGGGGGCTCATTCATCTGACCGAAGACCAGTGCGGTCTTGCTGATAACGCCGGACTCGGTCATTTCGTTCCAAAGGTCATTGCCTTCGCGGGAACGCTCGCCGACACCTGCGAATACGGAGTAGCCGCCGTGCTCGTAAGCAACATTGCGGATAAGCTCCTGAATGAGAACGGTTTTGCCGACGCCTGCGCCGCCGAAGAGGCCGATTTTACCACCCTTGGAATAGGGAGCCAGCAGGTCGATGACCTTGATGCCGGTTTCCAGCATTTCGGTGGAGGGGGTAATATCGGTGAAGGCGGGTGCGGTGCGGTGGATGGGCATCCGCTTTGCGTTGTCCACGGGGCCCTTGCCGTCAATGGGCTCACCTATGACATTGAACATACGGCCAAGAGTATCCTCGCCGACAGGCATGGTTACGGGTGAGCCGGTGTCAACTGCTCTGCAGCCGCGGGAAAGGCCGTCGGTGGAAAACAGGGAGATGCATCTTACGCTGTTGTCGCCCAGATGCTGTACTGCTTCCATAACGATTTTTCTGTCCTCAAGCTGCACTTCTATTGCGTTATAGATATCCGGCATACGACCGGAGGGAAACTGTACGTCTACAACAGGGCCAATGACCCTTCTGACGATTCCGTTTTCCATTGAAATACCTCCTATTATAGGGGTTGTTAGTTATTTTTTCTTCTTTTTCAGTGCCGCGGCACCGCCGACGATCTCGGAAATCTCCGTAGTAATGGCAGCCTGACGGGCACGGTTGAGGGAAAGATCCAGCTTTCCGATGAGTTCCTTTGTGTTGTCCGCCGCGGCGGTCATTGCAGTCATTCGTGAGCTGTGCTCACCGCATTTAGCCTCCAGCATGACAGACAAAATCTTGTTGTTAATGGTAAGACGCATTACGCTTTCCAGCACGCTGTCCATGTCGGGAGCAAAGATGAAGTCCTTCTGATTTCCTTCCTTCTGCTCATCCGCCGTAGGCTTTGCCGGCAGGAGCTGATATTTTACAGGCTCCTGCTTAAGTGCGGACACATAGTGCTGATAGACAAGATGCACCTCGTCAACCTCGCCGGTGAGATACATATTCTTCAGATATTCCGAAATCTCAAGAGCTTCCCTGCTGTTAGGCGTGTCGCTCAATTCGTTGAAGGTTTCATGAACGGGCATACCCGTTTTCTGAATGACATCCTTACCCCACCTGCCGCATACAACAAGACAGTAATCCCTTGTTTCTTCTCCGGCAATATCACGCATGAAGTGGAGAATGGCGTTGTTATAGATTCCGCAGAGTCCGCGGTTGCCCACAAACAGGACATAGCAAACCTTTTTTACCTCTTTACGCGGAGTGATGAAAGGGTTTTCCAGAGATGCGCCGCCGGAAAGAAGTGTGTTCAGGACATCCTGACTTCTTTCAGCGAAGGGGCGCATGGCCTGCATACCCGCCTGCGTCTTGCGCAGCTTGGAAACCGCCACCATTTTCATGGCCTTGGTTATCTGCTGGGTATTCTTGACGCTTTTAATGCGCGTCCTTATGGCTCGCATATTTGCCATTTAAGCCCCTCCTTTCAAAGCATTATTTCTTATCAAAATGTTTTCTTAAAGTCCACGATGCACGCCTTGAGCTTTGCCTGCTGGTCAGCATTCAGCTTCTTGCCGCCGAGAATCTCATCGTGCAGCTCGGGATAGTTGCGGTTAACATACTCAATAACCTCGGTCTCAAAGCGGGCAATGTCAGCAAGCTCGACATCATCAGCATAGCCCTCGTTGGCAGCGAAGATAACGATTACCTGGTCGGCTGCGGACATAGGTGCATACTGGCTCTGCTTCAGAATTTCGGTCATTCTTGCGCCGCGGTGCAGAGTGTCACGGGTTGCCTTGTCAAGGTCGGAGCCGAACTGGGCAAAGGATGCCAGCTCTCTGTACTGGGCGAGGTCCATGCGCAGACGGCCTGCAACCTGCTTCATGGCGCCGATCTGTGCGGCACCGCCGACACGGCTTACGGAAAGACCTACATTGATTGCAGGGCGTACGCCGGAATGGAAGAGGTCGGTTTCAAGGAATATCTGACCGTCGGTAATGGAAATTACATTGGTGGGAATATATGCGGAGATGTCGCCTGCCTGGGTTTCGATGATGGGCAGTGCGGTCATGCTGCCGCCGCCGGCTTCATCACTGAGGCGTGCGGCACGCTCCAGAAGTCTGGAGTGGAGATAGAATACATCGCCGGGGTATGCTTCGCGTCCTGGCGGTCTCTGGAGCAGCAGAGAAATCTCACGATAAGCGGTAGCCTGCTTGCTGAGGTCATCATAGATAATGAGGACATCCTTGCCCTGATACATAAAGTATTCGCCCATGGCTGCACCGGCATAGGGTGCGATGTAAAGCATGGGAGCCGGCTCGGAGGCGTTTGCGGATACAACGATGGTGTAATCCATTGCACCGAACTTGCGCAGACGCTCAACAACATTGGCAATGGTGGATTCCTTCTGACCGATGGCAACATAGATGCAGATAACATCCTTGCCCTTCTGGTTGATGATGGTATCCAGAGCAATGGCGGTCTTACCGGTCTGGCGGTCGCCGATGATGAGCTCACGCTGGCCGCGGCCGATGGGAACCAGTGCGTCAATGGCCTTCAGGCCGGTCTGCAGAGGAACGGAAACACTCTTCCTGTCGATTACGCTGGGTGCGGGGCTCTCGATGGCACGGAAGGACTCGGTCTTAATGGGGCCCTTGCCGTCAATGGGCTTGCCCATGGCGTCAACAACGCGGCCGATGAGAGCTTCGCCAACGGGAACCTCAATGATGCGGCCGGTGCGGCGTACGGGATCGCCTTCCTGAATATGGCTGTATTCGCCCAGAAGAACAACGCCCACATTTTCCTTTTCAAGGTCCTGTACCATACCCTTGAGTCCGTCGGGGAACTCAAGCATCTCGCCTGCCATAACATCGGCGAGTCCGGAAACACGGCAGATACCGTCACCGAGGGTTACAACGCTGCCGGTCTGGAATACATCGATATCATCGCTGACCTTTGCGAGCTGCTGCTTAATGCCTTCAGCAATATTCAGTCTTTCCGCATCGGACTGACGGGTATTGCTCTCAACATCCTGGGAAAGCTTGTCCAGCTGGTGTGCCAGAGTACCGTCATAGACGGTATCGCCGACCTTCATACGAACGCCGCCGATCAGGTCGGAATCAACCTCATTGTGGCAGGAAATGAATGTTTCGCAGATAATCTGCGTCAGCTTTTTCATTTCTTCCTCGGAGAGGGGTTCCGCGCTGGATATTGAAATGTCAAGTTTTTTCAGTTCGTTCATGTTTAAAATATCACTCGGCATAGCCGATACCAATTCTTTTATTTGTTCAATAAATCTGTCATTCAGAGCCTGCTTTGAATTCTCAAAGCTGCCCTTGCGCAGAACCTCGCCGGTGATTGCCGCCACCTGACGCATGGCGTCGGCGGATACGCGGCTTTCCATCTCCTCACGGAGTTGGCCCTCGCTCTTCGCGGCATTCTCAATGAGGCTCTTTGCTTCTGCTTCTCCGGCTTCGGCGATGCTGCGGCTGTTTATCTCAACCTGCCTCTCCGCGCCTTCCATTATTTCAGCCTTGCGTGCCTCGTTTTCTGCACGCGCAGCTTCTATATCCTTTTCAAGGTTTACTGCCTTTTTCTTTGCTTCTTCGGCTTCGGAAATATCCTCGCCTATTTTATTCTTTCTGCCCTGAAACATATCCTTTATCATGTTCCGGCACAAAAAACCAAGCGCGCCGAACAGAATAACAAAGTTCAGTATTCTGAACACGATTTCAGGTATGCTCTGGAAAAATTCCTGCACGCACTATACCTCCCTTCCCGGAGTCCTGTATTTGAATTTATTCCTTTGCGGCATTGATGCAGCTTGCTATGAGCTCACCGTTCTGCACTGCTTCGTCGCTGTGGAGAAGCTGCTGTGACAGAATGGCCACAAGCTCGGGCATGCTGTCCTCGACGGATTTCTTCGCTTCGGCTTCCTCGCCTTCAATGCGGCGGTATACATCATTGTGTATGTCTGCCGCTTCGGCATGGGCGGCATTGAGCCGTTCGCTCTTTGCCTGCTCGGCCTTGCCTCTTGCCGCGCTGATTATCTCTCGTGCTTCCGCACCACTCTGCGCAAGCTCCTCGGCAAAGCCGGCTTTGCTTTCCGTCATTGCTTTTTCGGCCTCTTTTCCCTGGGCAAGACCTGCGTCAATACGCGTCTGGCGCTCGTCCATGAATTTAAGGACCGGTTTGTAAAGGAACTGATTTAACAGGAACATGAGAAGGAAAAAGTTGATGATAGTCCAAATAAACTCAGGAACGCTTATTGCAAGTCCTACAATTTCTATTATCAAAGCTTTGTCCTCCTTCCGACATATTAATTATGCCGTCATCAGGGCATTTTGCCGAGAATGATGAATGCAATAAGCAGACCGTAGATTGCCAGTGCTTCCATGATGCCCATTGCAAGAATCATGGTGGTCTGAAGCTTGCCCTTCATTTCGGGCTGGCGTGCCATGCTTTCAAGTGCCTTGCTTGCTGCAATGCCCTGGCCGATGCCAACGCCGATGGTACTGAGGCCGATTGCCAGTGCTGCTGCTATTGCAATAAGACCGTATACTAAATCCATGTGATTTCCTCCGTAAATTATCTTTTATTTAAATTATTCTTCTTCGGTTTCGGTTGCCTCGGCAATAAATACTGCCAGAAGCATGCTGAATATCATGGCCTGTATCAAACAGAACAGCAGGCTAAGCACATTCATGACAATGGGCAGAATCACGGGGAAAATTCCGTAGAAGGTTTCCGTTACGCGTTCTTCGCCGTAGATATTGCCGTAAAGTCGAAGTGCCAGCGACAGCGGCCTTGTTACAAGCTCAAGCAGGGATATTGGAAGCATGAGAGTGAGGAAGGATTTGATATAACCCCAGACACCCTTTGCCATAACACCCGTAGTGTGGATAGTGAAAAATGCGATAACCGCAAGTGCGGCAGTAACTGCAAGCACAGATGTAGGCACGGTGAAGTATTCGCCGGCACCGGGAAGCAGTCCGCAGTAGTTGCAAACAACAATGAAAACAAAGAAGGTTGCAAGCACCGGGAAATACTGCCTTGTTCTTTTCGGGCCAAGTACCTCTTCAAAAAAGTTCATCAAGCTTCCCACAGCCATTTCCGCCACATTCTGCAGAGGACCGGGAACATCCTTAAATTTGCGGGTGCAGATAAAGCCGAATATTGCGAGAGCCGCAATGATTATCCACATGGTATAAACCGTATTCGTCGGAGCAAGGAAGTTTTTGAAAAATTCCGACAAGCTTATTCACCTCCGTCCTTTGAATTATCTTCCTCTTCAGTGAACTGCTTTGTCAGCCTTTTGAGGAAAATCATTCCGAAAATAGACAAACCGAGTGCCACAGGAACTATCGTAACCAAATATGACAGACCGAAAAGCCTGCCGACAAAGAACGCGGCAAGAAGTGCGGCAATATCAACAAGCATTCTGACCGCATTTGTACCCATTATGGCAGCCATGGTGGTGTGCTTCACACCTTTACGGCTGACACGATAATTGACATATGCGGCAAGCGTGCCGAAAGCCAATCCGCCCACGGCAAACAGAATATTCTGTAAAGTGTTCATGAATAGTTCTCCTGTGCCTCAAATTAACACAACATTAATATTTAACAACAATTCCGCGCAAAAATCAATGTAAATTTAATATATATGTTAAATTTGCACTAATAATTAATTATTTAACACTTTTTGCGCTTATTTTTGTTTTTATAGCGGTACTTGCCGCCATATCAAAGAATGATGTGGCGAAAAAAATGACACGGTAGTGAGTTCGAGATAAGAAAAAAGCACCGCTTTTGCGGTGCTTTCTTCCTATGGCACCCCCGGCGAGACTCGAACTCACTGCGCCTTCGGCCGCAGTGCGGACGCTATGTCCCCACTCACTCGCCCGTGCAGGCACGGGCAACCCTTCGGGGATGACACGGTAGTGAGTTCGATATATGAAAAAAGCGCCGCTTTTGCGGTGCTTTCTTCCTATGGCACCCCCGGCGAGACTCGAACTCACTACCTTGCGCTTAGGAGGCGCACGCTCTATCCAGGTGAGCTACGGAGGCATACCTCGGTTATTTTAACCCAGCACAGTATGATTGTCAACCGATACTGCCGCTTCTATTCCGCACACTTTTCAAATAATTGGTTAACTTTTAGTGATGTCTATTGACTTTAATTTAAAAACAGCAGATAATGATAAACTATACAGTTTATATATTTTTAATTGGAAGGATTTTTTCAGATGCTGAAGCTAAAGGGCATAACCAAAGACTATGTCATGGGCGAGGATACCGTCCATGCGCTTAAAGGCATCGACCTTGAGTTCCGCGAAAATGAGTTCGTGGCAATTCTCGGTCACTCCGGCTGCGGTAAGACCACCCTGCTGAACATCATCGGCGGTCTCGACCAGTACACCGACGGAGACCTCATAATAAACGGCAAATCCACAAAGGATTTTGATGACCGTGATTGGGACAGCTATCGCAACCACTCCGTGGGCTTTGTTTTTCAGTCCTACAACCTCATTCCCCATCAGACCGTTCTTGCCAATGTTGAGCTTGCCCTTACCCTTTCGGGTGTAAGCAAGGCCGAGCGCAGAGAACGCGCCGTCAAAGCTCTTGAGCAGGTCGGTCTGGGAGATCAGCTTAATAAAAAACCCAATCAGATGTCCGGCGGTCAGATGCAGCGCGTTGCCATTGCCCGTGCTTTGGTAAACAATCCCGACATTCTCCTTGCCGACGAGCCCACCGGCGCTCTTGACTCCGAGACCAGCGTTCAGATAATGAACATCCTCAAGGAGATTTCCAAGGATAAGCTCATTATCATGGTTACCCACAATCCCGAGCTTGCCGAGGAATACGCCTCACGCATTATCCGTCTCAAGGACGGACTTATAACCGACGACACGCAGCCCTATGAGACCGCAGACACGGAGACCACCGGACTCAAGCTCAAGAAAACCGTCATGAGCTATTTCACCGCCCTCACTCTTTCCCTCAACAATCTCATGACAAAGAAGGGGCGCACCCTGCTTACGGCTTTTGCCGGAAGCATCGGTATCATAGGCATTGCCCTTATTCTTTCAATCTCCACAGGTGTCAACAATTATATTGATGATATTCAGGAGGACACACTTTCTTCCTACCCCATTATGATTCAGGAGGAAAGCGTTGACCTTTCCTCGCTTATGACCACGCTGATGGGCTTAAATGCCGAGGACGAGGAAAACGCCCACGACACCGACGCCGTGTATTCCAACACCATTTTCTACGATATGATGAGTGCTATGAATAACGCTGAGGTTGAGACAAACAACCTCCATGCCTTCAAGCAGTTTTTGGACACGGAGATGGCCGGCAAGGGTACAACGGATCTTAAGGACCATGTTTCCTCCATCCAGTACACCTACAACATTGCTCTGAATCTCTACACGGAGGACCAGGACGGCAGCATCGTCAAGTCCGACATAATGACGCTCATGAGTTCCATGCGTGCAGGTGTTATAGGCGAAGAGGCGGAAAGCTCTGTAAATTCCACACTGTCGGATATGTCAAACCTCTCCTCCACCGGCACCAGCCAGCTCGTTGTATGGCAGGAAATGCTCCCCGGCGAGAACGGTGAACTCATAAACGACCTTATCCCCAAGCAATATGACCTGCTCTACGGAGAATGGCCTCGGTCCTATGACGAGGTTGTGCTCATCGTTGACCAGAACAACGAGGTTTCCGACCTTGTTCTCTATGCCCTCGGTCTCAAGTCCGCAAACGATATGCTCTCTGCCATGACAAGCTATATGTTAGGCGAGGAGCCCGAAACAAGCGCCATCGAAAGCTGGAGCTACTCCGACATCTGCAACAAGACTTTCCGGCTCATTCTTCCCGCCGACTGCTGGCAGCTCGACCCCATGAGTGGAGAATATAAGGACATCAGCTCCGACGACCTGGGACTTAAGACACTTTACAGCAACGGAACTCCACTTAAAATCGTGGGCGTTATCCGTCCCGTAGGCGACTCCATGATGAGTGGTGCCATCGGCTACACCAACGCGCTTACCCGCTATGTTGCCGAGGAAACCGCGAAGCGCGACATTGTTAAGGATCAGCTTCAAAACCCCGAAAACGATGTGTTCACCGGACTCCCCTTTAAGGATACCGGTTCAGTACTCACAGATGACGAAATCAAGGAAATCGTCGACGAATACTTCTCTGTTATTGACGATGACAAGAAGGCAGAGCTTTACATTGAATACAGCAGCGTCGCTCCCCAGGCCTATATTGACTCCATCCTTGACGAGCAGCTTAAGAATGTTACAAGGGCCGACATTGAGCAGCAGGTCATAGAAAACTACCCCGAGTACAAGAGTATGGTTGACGCCATGGACGATGAGACGCTCTTCTCCTATATGCGGCAGATGATTTCTGCCGGGATTTCCGAGCAGTACGCGGTTTCCATGAAGTCCGCTATGGCAAATATGCCCACCTCCGCTTTGGTTGAGGCATTCAATCAGATGTATATCACCACCGACGGTTACAGATACATTTACGATAATCTCATGCCCGAAACCTTCTCCAAGAGCAGCTACGAAATCAATCTCCGTTCCCTGGGCTATTATGACCTTGATTCCCCTGCCGGCATTAATATCTATGTTTCCACCTTTGCCGACAAGGATGTCGTTGCGGAAATTATCGAAGATTACAACAGCGGTGTGGAGCTTGAGGACCAGATAAGCTACACTGACTATGTGGCACTGATCATGAGCCGCATCACCACCATCATCAACGTAATCTCCTATGTTCTCATCGCCTTTGTTGCAATTTCCCTCGTTGTATCCAGCATCATGATAGGCATTATCACCTACATCAGCGTTTTGGAGCGCACAAAGGAAATCGGCATTCTTCGCGCCATCGGCGCCTCAAAGAAGGATATCTCTCGTGTCTTCAATGCGGAAACGGTTATTGTGGGCTTCGGAGCAGGTATCATAGGCATACTTGTAACCGTACTGCTCTGTGTTCCCATCAACGCAATTGTCCACAACCTTACGGACATCTACTCAATTAACGCAGTACTGCCTCCTTTAGCGGCAATTGCCCTTGTGGCAATCAGCATGCTTCTCACCGTCATCGCAGGTGTCATTCCCTCCCGCGTTGCCGCAAATAAGGATCCCGTGGAAGCACTCCGCACCGAATAAAACAACAGCAAAAAGCACACCTTGGGTACCACCCAAGATGTGCTTTTTTCATGCGTCCAGCTTGTTGTTTATTTCCGCAAGGATGCGGTTTATGGAGGAAAGCTCCTCGGCAACGGGGTCGGAAATGCTGACCTGGTCTACCTCGCTTGCGTAATCCACCTTTTCTCCTGCGATTTTCACTACGCGGGCAGGAACACCGACGGCGGTGCTGTCGGCGGGGATTTCGCTGAGCACAACGGAGTTTGCCGCAATTCGGCTGTTATCCCCCACCTTAAAGGGGCCAAGCACCTTTGCGCCCGTGCCGATGAGCACGTTGTTTCCGATGGTGGGATGGCGCTTTCCGCTGTCCTTACCCGTACCGCCCAGAGTTACACCGTGATACAGAATGCAGTCATCGCCGATTTCCGCGGTTTCTCCGATTACAATGCCCATGCCGTGGTCGATGACAAGGCGCTTGCCGATTTTCGCCCCGGGATGTATTTCAATTCCCGTGCGGTGGCGGCTTATCTGGGAAATTGCCCTTGCAAGCAGCATTAAATTATGCTCATAGCACCAATGGGCTCTTTTGTGACTTTGTGTTGCCTTGATGCCCGGATACAGCAGAAGCACCTCAACGGCACTTTTTGCTGCAGGGTCACGGGCCATATATGCGTTTATTGTTTCTCTTAAATCTCCGAACACGGCAATTTACTCCTCGAACATTTCACTTGAAAGATAGCGGGCGCCGGTGTCGGGGAGCACCGCAACGATGGTTTTACCCACATTCTCACGGCGCTTTGTAAGCTCAAAGGCGACATAAAGTGCGGCGCCGGAGCTTATGCCGCAGAGCAGCCCCTCTGTGCGGGCAAGCTCACGCCCCATGGCGAAGGCATCCTCGTCAGTTACGGTGATTATCTCGTCAACAAGCTCGCGGTTGAGATTTTCGGGAATGAAGTTTGCGCCGATGCCCTGAATTCCGTGATTTCCCGATCTGCCCTCGCTTATTAGGGGTGAGCCTGCAGGCTCAACGGCAACGATTTTTATATCAGGATTACGGCTCTTAAGATACTCCGCAGTACCCGTAAGTGTGCCTCCCGTGCCTACACCTGCCACGAGCACATCCACTTTGCCCTCGGTGTCAGCCCATATTTCGGGGCCTGTGGTTACGCGGTGGGCGGCGGGATTTGCGGGATTATAAAACTGTCCAGCAATAATGCTGTTGGGGATTTCCTTCTTAAGCTCCTCTGCCTTTGCGACGGCTCCGTTCATGCCCAGCTTGCCATCGGTGAGCACAAGCTCCGCACCGTAGGCCTTCATAAGCTTCTGACGCTCCACGGACATGGAATCCGGCATTACGATTATGATGCGGTAGCCTCTTGCCGCACCCACCGCCGCAAGCCCGATGCCCGTGTTTCCGCTTGTGGGCTCTATGATTACAGAGGCCTCGTCGATTATGCCCTTTGCCTCGGCATCGTCCAGCATCGCTCTTGCAACGCGGTCCTTTGCAGAGCCTGCAGGGTTGAACATTTCCAGCTTTACAAGCACACGGGACAGTGACTTGTAGTTTTTTTCCAGGTTTCTGACCTCCATAAGAGGGGTTTTACCGATAAGCTCATCAACGGATTTATATATATTTGACATGATAATTTCTCCTTAAAAAACAAAAATGGCAGCATTAAAAATGCTGTCGTCAGAATTTCATAATAAAACCAGGTCACAACAAGACCATCGCTTCACGTTGAAATTCGGCGACAACATCGGTATTCACAACAACAGATACAGTTGAACATTCTGCAGTTCCTCAATTCCTACAAATTCATTAGGGATTTACCCTACGCGTATAATACACCCTTGGTTTCTTCATGTCAAGTAATTCCTACAAAATTAATATGATTTTTTCGTATATCTGATATTACATTTTCAATAGCAAAATTTACTTGCCGAAATCTGTTGATTTTTGTCAGCTTCTGTATTAGAGTAATCCGTGACTGGAGATGACCTGATGAAACGCAAACTTATTTCCCTTTTTCTTGTACTTATCTTGATGCTGACGCTTATTCCCGTCGGCTATGCCGAGGCTTCCCAACAGGAGGCTATGGTGGAAAAGGCCATGAGCTATGAGGGCGACAAATGCGACGCTTTCCCCGATGTTGCCTTTGACTGGTGCGTATACTATGTTACCTATGTTGCAAACGAGCTGGGGCTCAGCGGCACTGCGCAGAATCCCACCGGCGGCATTTTCCCTCCCATCGCAAAATCCACATGGGGAAGCTGTAATTGGGCGGCAACAGGCGTTACATATCAGATAAACTGGTTTACTCAAAACGACCATGGTAAGCTGTACTACTTCTCCCTTAACCGCTATATAAACACCAACTCCAACACCCTTGCGGCTGACAGATATGAATATATTCCCCAGCCCGGCGATCTCATCTATTTCAACACTCCCGAGCACGGAAGCTACTGTCATGTGGCTTTGGTTACGGAATTTGATCCGGGCAACGGTAATGTTTTCTACATCGGCGGTAATCAGGATGATATGGACTGGCGCAAAAGCCATGTAAGCTGCCGCACGGCAAACATCTACACCGACAAGGTCTGTGCATTCCTGCGTCCTAACTATACCACGAAATACACCTTCCCCCTCTGCAGCAGTCTGCAGGAGTGTCTCTCCGCAGATTTTACTGATGTTACCACACTTCGTTGGTATCACGAGGACCTTGACTATGTCATGAGCCGCGGACTTTTTTACGGCACAAGCGAAACCACCTTCAGTCCCTACGACACCATGACTCGCGGCATGATGGTCACCGTGCTTTACCGTCTTGAGGGCTCCCCCGATGTTTCGGAGATAGAAAATCCCTTCACAGATGTAAACGACGACACCTGGTGCCTTGACGCGGTCAAGTGGGCATATTCTACCGGTGTCAGTGAGGGCTTCACTGACGGCAGCTTCGGAACAAGCATTGAAATCACTCGCGCCCAGGCGGCAAAGATGCTTTACGGCTACGCCTGCTTCAAGGAGCTGGACACATCAGCATATGCCGAGTTTGACGGATTTGCCGATGTTGACCGGCTTGGTCAGTGGGCATACGATTCCATGCACTGGGCTCTGGGCAGCGGGATCATAAACGGCACAAGCGCCTCGACCATAACGCCTAACGGCAACGCAACGCGCTGTCAGCTTGCGGCCATATTCGCAAGATATATGAGATACTACGAGCTGTAAAAGAAAAGCAAAAACCCGCCGAAGGATATATCCTTCGGCGGGTAATTTTTTGTTCGCAAAACCTGTATTTAAGAATATTTACTTTGCTTTCGGCAGGTGCCACCTATATTTTGCGGCAAGTAGCCTTAAAATGAGAATTATAATAAACCCAAGCACCATGGCTAAATCGGTATTATATCTGTTCAAAACCGCACAGATAATCGCCCCGATAATGCAGGGGCAGGCATAAAAGTGCTTTAAAAAAATCATGGGAATGTCACCGGAGCATATATCACGGATTACTCCGCCGCCCACGCCGGTAATAACACCGAGAAAAACCTCTAAAAACAGATTATCAAAGGCAAATCCCGTTGAAACTCCGATAATGGTAAACGCGCCCAAGCCTATGGAGTCTGCCAGAATCCATATAAAATGATTCAAATCTATTTTTTTACTGATAAACGGTAAGAAAGCAATTATTGCTACGACTATTGCTATGACTGTATAAATTGGATTACGAAAAGCGGTTGGCGGTACTACTCCAATAACAACATCTCTGATAATTCCTCCGCCAACAGCGGTGATGATAGCCAGCATTGCCACTCCAAAGATGTCCATCTTTTTTCGTATTCCCACAACTGCACCGGAAACCGCAAAAGCAATTGTTCCTATTATCTCAAGAATGCTTGTGATCATTTATACCTCTATAAATTCGGGATTTTTTCAGATAATAAAGCCGCCGCCTAAAACGCGGTCGCCCTCATAAAGCACGGCAGACTGTCCTCTTGCAGGGGCGCGCACGGGCTCATCACAGATGATTTTTACCAAATCGCCCTCAATGGCGGCGGTGCAATCGGGATTTTCCCACTTTGTATGGCGCACACGCACAGAGGCACGGATTTCCTTTTCCGGCTTGTCGCAAAGCCAGTTAAAGCCTCTTGCAAAGACCTCGGTTTTGAAAAGCTCCTCCCAAAGAGCAAGCTCAATCTCGTTTTTCTCCGCATCGATGCGGGAGATATACAGCTTGCGCTCATTGAAAAGTCCCGGTCTGCGCTGACCTACGGTGTAGCGGTGGATGCCCTCATGGGTACCGATGACCTCGCCGTGGAATACGAAATTACCCTTTTCGGGAAGCTCGGCACGCTTCCCGAGCCAGCCGATGTAATCCTTATCGGGAATAAAGCAGATTTCCATGCTGTCGGGCTTTTTCGCCACGGGAAGCTCTATTTCCTCCGCAAGGGCGCGGGTATGCGCTTTTTCAAATTCACCCAAGGGCAGAATCAAGCGGTCAAGCTGCTCTCTTTTAAGTCTGCAAAGCATATAGCTTTGGTCGTTTGAGGGTTTTCCCTTATACAGCACTCCATTTTCCGCACGGGCGTAATGGCCCGTTGCAATATGTTCCGCGCCGATTTCATCTGCATACTCAAGGAGCATTTTAAACTTAAGACTCGGATTGCAGATTATGCAGGGATTGGGGGTTTCGCCCCGAAGATATGCCTCCGTAAAGGGCTTGCACACCAAGTCCTCAAGCATACTATGAACATCACGGATTTCCAAGGGGAGATTAAGAAACTCGGCGGTTCTCACGGCATCGTTTCTTGCCTCCTCCCCTGCATTATCAAGGTAAAGGCACTGCATCTCAAAGCCCTGCTTTTTCAGCAGGTGAGCGCACACGGCGGAGTCAACACCGCCTGAAAAGCCAAGCACGACCTTTTTCATCGTCTTCCCTCCAGATAAACCATGAGAACTGAAATGTCCGCGGGAGACACGCCGGAAATGCGGCTTGCCTGTCCGAAGGAAAGGGGGCGGATTTTCTTGAGCTTTTCTCGCGCCTCAAGTCGAAGCCCCGTCACCTCATCATAGTCAATATCCTCTGGCAGCTTTCGCTTTTCCATGCGGGCAAACTCGTCGACCTGCTTAAGCTGGCGCTTGATATAGCCCTCATATTTAAGCCGTATCTCCGCCTGATACCACACGGGCTTGGGCAGCTCCGGGCGTTTTTCGTCAAAGGGTGCAAGCTCAAGGTAGCCAAGCTGCGGTCTGCGTATGAGGTCCGCAAGTGATACCCCCGTGGTGATTTCCGCAGTTTCTTTTGATGCAAGGAATGCGTTCAGCTCATCCGTGGGCGCAAGATGGCAGCTCTCAAGGCGCTTTATCTCCTTTTCCACCTCAGCATACTTTTCAAGCACTCTGTTATACCGTTCCTCGGACACAAGTCCGATGCGAAGTCCGATTTTTGAAAGGCGCTCATCCGCGTTGTCCTGACGGTGGAGAAGGCGGTATTCGCTGCGTGAGGTCATCATGCGATAAGGCTCGTTGGTGCCCTTGGTCACAAGGTCATCAATGAGAGTTCCGATATAGCCGTCGGAGCGCTTCAGCACAAGGGGCTCCTCCCCTTTTATCTTCAGCGCCGCGTTTACGCCTGCAACAAAGCCCTGCACCGCCGCCTCCTCATAGCCGGAGGAGCCGTTAAACTGTCCTGCTCCGTAAAGACCGGAAATTTTCTTTGTTTCAAGGGTGGCATACAGCTCCGTGGGGTCAACGCAATCGTACTCTATTGCATAGGCGGGGCGTGTCATTTCCGCCTGCTCAAGGCCTGCAATGCTGTGCAGCATTTTGAGCTGTATCTCCTCGGGAAGCGAGGAGGAAAGGCCCTGAATGTAAAGCTCCTCGGTGTTAAGTCCCATGGGCTCAATGAAAAGCTGGTGGCGGGGCTTATCCCTGAAGGTCATTATCTTTGTTTCAATACTGGGGCAATAGCGGGGACCGATGCCCTCGATAACACCGGAGTAAATGGGGCTGCGGTCAAGATTATCGAGAATTATCTTATGAGTTTCCGCATTTGTGTATGTGAGATAGCACACCGCCTTATTCTCGGGAGGTGTTAGGGTATCAAAGGAAAAGCCCTCGGGATCATCATCCCCGGGCTGAATTTCCATCTTGGAAAAATCAACAGTGCGGGAATTCACTCGCGGAGGTGTCCCCGTCTTAAAGCGTCGGATGGAAAGTCCCATATCTTTGAGGCAGGCCGTGAGCTCTGTTGCAGCGGCAAGTCCGTCAGGGCCCGATGAGCGTATAACCTCGCCCACGATGGTGCGTCCGTCAAGATAGGTGCCGCTGGCAATGACAACAGCCTTACATTCAAAAACAGCGCCCGTGTGGGCGGTTACGGAAACAACTCGGCCGTCCTCAACGCCGATTTCCACAACCTCCGCCTGCTTTGTGCGGAGATTCTCCTGTCTCTCAAGGGTACGCTTCATGACCTCCTGATAGCGGCGGCGGTCTGCCTGGGCTCGAAGTGAATGTACCGCAGGTCCCTTGCCTCTGTTGAGCATTCTGTACTGAATGCAGGCCTTATCTGCGGCTCTTCCCATTTCGCCGCCCAAGGCATCAAGCTCACGCACAAGGTGTCCCTTGCCGGTGCCGCCTATGGCAGGGTTGCAGGGCATATTTCCTACGCTGTCAAGGTTAACGGTAAAGCAAATTGTGTCCATGCCAAGACGCGCTGCCGCCAGCGCCGCCTCGCAGCCTGCATGGCCGGCGCCGATTACCGCAATATCACATTTTCCTGCATTATACTTAATCAATCTTTTTCACCAACAGTCAAATCATACATTATGAGCAAAGCGCCCTTATCAACGCGTATCTCCGCCTCCGAGGCATCCATGCTGTTGCTGACACCGAGAGGATAATCGGAGCTTATCTGCGCGTTGTCCAATTCGTATTTAAGTCCGCGGAGGAAAACCCCCTCTGCCTTTCCGTCGGGGCAGAAAACGGCAACGTTTCCCTGGCCCTCAAGTCGGATCGCCTCGTTTTTAATCACGGTCCACACATGATGGCTTCCGTAAATCCAGCCTCTGCCGCCCCGGTTTGCGATATAAAGCAGAGCCTGCAGATTGGCAATTGTATGGTCGGCACGGCTTCCGCCGAGACCGCCGTAAATGAAGAAGTCATGATAGCCGCGCTCAAGTCCCAGCTTTATGGCATACATGGTGTCCGTATCGTCCTTCTCAACGGGAAGCTCCATAACATTAGGATGCTTCGGTACCTCGCCCAGGGAATCAAAGTCGCCCAGCACAAGGTCGGGAATTATGTCGTTTTCACAGCACACAATATAGCCCGCATCTGCGGCAATGATATAGTCGCTGTCATCAGGCTCCTGCTTAAAGCCGTGGAAATCGCCTGCGCCGATTATGTAGCACTCATGTCCATTCTTCATATCTGCCTCCGAAAATGGTCTGAAGATTATAATAACACACATTATAAAAAAATAAAAGATATCTTTATATTTGACTTAAGCCCAATATCGTGATATTATGTCAACATATAACTTATTATTACACTTGTACGGAGGTAGAGCCATGGCTGATATCCCTGTATTCAATTCTGAAAAAACCGTCGGTAATTCATATGTAGAATATAAGCGCGGAGAGCTTGTTGCATTTCTTGCCAAGGTATGCGACACTGCATTCTCCCAGCGAGGCCAGAACGGCTACCGCGGCGGCATTCGTCCCGGCAATATCAGCATTTGTGACGATGGCCGCGTTGCCATCGGTTCCGGCGAAAAGCCCGAATCCGAAGAGGGCACAAAGGACGCTTTGGAATACATAGCTCCTGAAATGTTCTGGAACGGCAGCTGCTCCGCAGCTGCGGATGTTTACGCTGTGGGCCTTATGCTGTATGCCGGTATAAACGGCGGCAGGCTTCCCTTTGTTCCCAAATCCTCTGCCAAGGCAAGCCCCGACCAGCGTGCCGCTGCCATGCGTGAGCGCATGAACGGCAAGGAAATCAAAATTCCCTGGGGCTCCGGCAAAAAGCTCACCAGAATAATTGAAAAAGCGCTGGCCTTCAAGGTTGAGGACAGATATGAGGATACCGCAGCTTTAGGAGCAGCACTAAGGGGTTATCTCAACGAGGTGCCGGTGGACACATCAAAAACCGCCAAGGAAGCCTTTGACAAAGATATAAGCGAGCTTTCCCCCGTGGAAGCTATGATGATTGATATTATTCATCAGTCCGTTCTTGAGGATGATCTCTATAGCGAAGCACCCGAAGCTGAAGAAACTCCCGTTGAGGAAGCTCCTGACGAGGAGGAAGCTCCTG
>JAUMWD010000007.1:76124-97814 GCA_030529825.1 Bacillota bacterium | reverse complement strand
AAGAAGAATAAAAAGCATAAAAAAGCCTTGCAAAGCAAGGCTTTTTTTATGCTTATCTGTGAGCGAGGTAATCGTGAGCTTCCTTCAGCGCGGTGCAAAAGGCGTCAATTTCCTCTGCGGTGGTATAGCGGGAGAAGCTGACTCGGATGGCGCCGTCGATGACCTCGGGCGCAAGACCGATGGCCTCCAGCACATGGCTTCGCCCGCCCTTTTTGCAGGCGGAGGAACGGGACACATATACGCCTTTGGACTCCATGTAATTCATGAGCACCTCGCTGCGCCAGCCCGGCAGGGAAATGCTTAATATATGTGGTGAGCCGCCGCCGATTACAACGGCCTCGGGCATTTCTTCACATATTTTGTCTATGGCGCGCTGACGAAGCTCCGCCATGCGCCTGTGAGCCGCGGGCATTTCCTTTTTGGCAATTTCGCAGGCTGTGCCGAAGGCAACAATCTGAGGCATGGCCTCCGTACCGGCACGCATTTTGTTTTCCTGGGCGCCGCCCATGATATAGGACTTGATTTTAACCCCGTTTTTGATATACAATGCGCCTATACCCTTGGGTGCATGAATCTTGTGACCGCTGATTGTTATCATGTCAGCGCCGAGAGATTTTGCGGAGAAGGGAATTTTCATGAAGGCCTGCACCGCATCGCAGTGGAGCAGAGCCTGACTTTTTGCCGCCTTGAGAATTTTTGAAACGGCGGCAATGTCGGTGACTGCGCCGGTTTCGTTGTTCACCATCATGAGAGAAACAAGAATCGTGTCGGAGCGCAAAGCGGCTTTGACACTCTCGGGATTTACGGAGCCGTCGGGCATAGGCTCAAGGAAGGTCACCTCATAGCCCCGCTTTTCTAGCTCATACATGGATTTTCTCACGGCGTCGTGCTCAAGCTGTGAGCTTATGACATGCTTGCCCCGGTGCTTCATGCTCTCTGCACCGTTGAGGATTGCCCAGTTGTCACCCTCGGAGCCGCAGGAGGTGAAATAAATCTCGCCTGCGTCACAGCCCAAGGCTGCGGCAACCTGCTTTCGTGCCTTGTCAAGGGCGGCCTTGGCATTTCTGCCCATGGTGTGGGTGGAGCTGGGGTTTCCGTAATTTTCGGTCATTATTTTCAGCGCCGCCTCTGCTGCCTCGGGGCAGACCTTCGTGGTGGCGGCATTGTCAAGATAAACTTCCATATTTACTCCTTCGGAGGAATGATTTATGAAATATATTATATACACTCTCGGCTGTAAGGTCAACCAGTATGAGACTCAGGCCATGGAAACAATCCTGAATTCCCGTGGTCACGAGGCCTGTACTGAAGGAGAAATTGCCGACCTTGTCATTGTCAATACCTGTGCGGTAACGGCGGAGGCGGGAAGAAAATCCCGTCAGGCCATTAACCGCCTTAAGGAGGAAAACCCCGATGCCATTGTGGCGGTTTCCGGCTGCTATTCCCAGCTTTCTCCCGATACGGCGCAGAAATTAGGCGCCCATGTGGTTTTCGGCTCCGGCGACCACGACAAGCTGGTTGCTGCCGCGGAAAAGGCCTTTGAGACCGGCGAGGTGACAAGAGAAATCGACAATCCTCTTCAGCGCCGCGTATTCGAGGAGCTTCCCGCAGGCGCAGCAGAGGGAAGAACAAGAGCCCTGCTTAAAATTCAGGACGGCTGTGTGAATTTCTGCACCTACTGTATCATTCCATACACCAGAGGCAGATTGAGAAGCCTGCCTGTAAAGGCTGCGGCGGAGAAGGCGGCGGAGCTCGAAAAAGAGGGCTTCAAGGAGCTTGTGCTCACGGGTATTGAAATTGCCTCCTACGGCGTTGACCTGCCCGGAAAGCCCGACCTCGCGGATGTTATCTGCGAAATCGCAAAGGCTGCGCCCAAGCTGCGCCTGCGTCTCGGCTCCATTGAGCCCAGTGTTATCACCGAGGATTTCTGCCGCCGTCTTGCTGCCGCAGGTACGGTTTGCCGCCATTTCCACCTCTCTCTGCAGTCCGGATGTGACACAACGCTGAAGAACATGAACCGAAAATACGACACAGCCACATTCTTTGAAAAAACCGAGCTGCTGCGGAAATATTTCCCCAACTGCGGTCTTACCTGCGATACAATCGTGGGATTTCCCGGGGAAACGGAGCAGCATCAGCAGGAGACACTTGAATTTTTGAAAAAGGTCGGCTTTGCCGATGTTCATATCTTCCCGTATTCACGGCGCCCCGGAACTCCGGCAGACAAGATGCCCAATCAGATTGACAGGGCAACCAAGGCAAAGCGTTCAAAGGAGGCCCGTGCCGTGGGCGCGGAAACCCGAAAGGCATTTCTCCAGGCGCAACTGGGCAAAACTCTCCCCGTTCTTTTTGAAACAAAGGAGGGGGAATTCTGGCAGGGTCACAGCGACAACTATGTTCTTGTGCGCTGCAAGGGCGAAGACCTGCGCGGAGTGGTCAAAAACATCAAAATAGGGCTTGTTTCCGGGGAAATACTCGTCGGTACGCCAATTGACGAATAATAGACAGAGTGTTAAAATTGTAGCATTAGTCTGAAAAGAAGGTGAACTCATGTCCGGAGAAAAGGTATATAATTTTTCGGCAGGCCCATCTGTCCTGCCTGAATCCGCACTGCTTAAGGCTCAGGCGGAGCTTCTGGACTATAAATCAAGCGGCATGTCCATTATGGAAATGAGTCACCGAAGCTTATACTTCAAGGCCGTTTTCGATGAATCAAAGGCAAAGCTGAAGGCGGCGCTGAAGGTTCCCGATACCCACGAAATCCTGTTTCTTCAGGGCGGCGCAACACTGCAGTTTGCCGCAATTCCCATGAATCTCATGGTCAGCGGCGAGGCATCCTATGCCGTGACGGGTAATTTTGCCTCTCTTGCCGCAAAGGAAGCGGAAAAGTACGGCAAGGTACACATTGCCTGCGATACCTCCGACAGAAACCACAGCTATATTCCGTCTCCGGAGGAGCTTTCCGTCAGCGAGGGCAGCGACTATTTCTACTACTGCGCCAACAACACAATTTACGGCACGGAGTGGCACTATGTTCCCGAAACGGGAAAGACACTTGTATGCGATATGTCCTCGGACATTCTTTCAAAGCCCGTTGATGTGTCAAAGTTCGGTCTGATTTATGCCGGCGCCCAGAAGAATATGGCTCCTGCGGGCCTGACGGTTGTGATTATCGACAAGTCACTTGCGGGCAAGGCCATGCCCATTACGCCGAAGGTTATGGACTACAAGGTGCTTATTGAAAAGGACTCCATGCTGAACACTCCGCCCTGCTGGTGCATCTATATGCTGGGCAACACCCTTGACTGGGTGGAGAGCGTGGGCGGTGTTGAGGAAATTGAAAAGCTCAACCTTGAAAAGGCAAAGCTCCTTTATGGTTTCCTCGATGAGTCAAAGCTTTTTGTTCCCCATGCCGAGACCGCCTCACGGAGTATGATGAATGTTACCTTCCGCACGGGCAGTCAGGAGCTTGACGGGGAATTTGTCAAGGCAGCCGAACAGCGCGGTATGCTGAATTTGAAGGGCCACCGTATTGCCGGCGGCATGAGGGCATCAATTTACAACGCAATGCCCATTGAAGGGGTTAAGGCCCTTGTTGATTATATGAAAGAATTTGAGGTCACACATAATGTATAATATAAAGACAATAAACAAAATTTCCCCTGTGGGACTAGAAAAGCTGTTTGAGCTTAAATGCAATGTGGGCGCAGAGGTTGAAAACCCCGACGGCATCATTATCCGCAGCTCCGATATGCACTCCTTTGTGCCTAACCCCGAGCTTCTGGGAGTGGCAAGAGCAGGTGCAGGCTACAACAACATCCCCATTGAGGACTTCGCGGAGCAGGGCATCGTTGTGTTCAATAGCCCCGGCGCAAATGCGGAAGCTGTTAAGGAGCAGACTCTTTGCTCTCTGGTTATGGCATCCCGCGATGTCGTGAGCAGCATCGACTGGGTAAAGAGCATTTCCGATCAGGGCGACAAAATCCCCGAGCTTGTGGAAAAGCACAAGGCAAACTTTGCAGGCCCCGAGCTTATGGGAAAAACCATCGGCGTTCTGGGACTTGGCGCCACCGGTGCTATGGTTGCAAATGCCTGCCTTGCCATTGACATGAACGTAATCGGCTATGACCCCTTCGTTTCCGTTGAGGCTGCATGGCGACTCTCCCGTGAGGTTGTCCGCGCCGACGATTTGAGCGAAATTTTCCGTAAGTGCGATTACATAAGCATTAATATTCCCTATAACGAGAACACCCATCATCTGCTGAACGAAAAGGCATTTTCCATGATGCGTGACGGTGTCCGTATAATTAACGAATCCCGTGCCGAGGTCGTTGATGACGACGCAATGCTTGCTGCCCTTGAAAGCGGCAAGGTGGGAAAGTACATTACGGACTTCCCCAATAAGAAGATCCTCACGGGCAAGAATGTCATAGCCCTGCCTCATCTTGGCGCCTGTACTCCCGAGAGTGAGGACCGCTGTGCGGAAATGGCTGCACATCAGCTTTACGATTACCTGAAGAACGGCAATATCATTAATTCCGTAAATCTCCCCAATGCAAAGCTGGAGCGCATGGGTGTGTGCCGTCTCTGCGTTATCCACCACAATGTTCCCGGTATGATTAACCGCATCCTTGACCTTATCACCGCAAAGAACATTAATGTTGAGCATATGATAAACAAGCCCCGCGGCAAGTATGCCTACACCATGATTGACCTGGGTGATGTCATCGGTGAGGATGTTGCGGATAGCATCCGCGACATCAGCGATGTTCTCCGCGTAAGAGTACTGTAATATGACAAAAAACTCCCTTTGGTGTACCAAAGGGAGTTTTTTACTGCATATTTACAAAAAATACTTTATTTGCATTGCCTGTTATGGTAAACTGAAATGAAACTCGAAAGGAGTCGGATTGTGATGAAAAAAATTGTATATATTATTCTTACATTTGCGATGCTTCTGTCTCTCTGTGCCTGCGGCAAGTCGACTCCCGAGAATACGCAAGCCTCCGAGGCTCCCGAGGAAACGCTTCCCCCTGTGAGCTATGACAGTGACGAGGGCAGACTCACCAAAGAGGTGAATTACAACCTCAACGGTCTTAAATATCTCACTGTTTACTACGACTATGACGGTCGGGGAAGAGTAACAAAGGAAATGAGCATGGGCGTCAACGATGCTCCCGAGGGCTATTATACCAACGAATACGATGAAAACGGCAATGTCGTTCTTCGCGTTTCCTATGTTGCACTGGGCCCGGAGGAATTTGTTGAGGACTACAGAGTCAATTACGAGTACAGCGATGCAGGTCTGCTTTTGTCCGAAACCAGCGTATCCGAGGGAAAAACTCTGGCTAAAACCATTTATGAATATAACGACGACGGCCTGTGCGTCAACGAAAAACACTATCAGGGCGAGAGCTTCCTTGCCGCGGAATACAGCTATGGCTATGACGGCAAGGGCAGAGAGTCCAACTGTGTCCGCGTTGACTATATGGAAGAGGAAACCATTGAAAACCGCTACACCTATGACTCAAATGACCGACTCATTACCGACCTTAAATGTGACGGTGAGGGAAATGTCATAGAAAGAATCGAGTACACCTACGACGCAAAGGATAATGTCCTCAAACGCAGCGTTTTCGGCACAAACGGCGTTCTTGCAAGCTTCGTGCAGTATGAATATACCTACGACGATGCGGGAAACTATATCAAGCGTGTCAGCACTGACTCCGAGGGCGGAAATGTCACCACTACGGAATACACCTGGGCCTACAGCAAGGGCTGATTGTTAACAAATTTTTGATATATTTACCCCTGCACAATGGTAATATTATTTACTATAATTATTCTTTTAGGTGAGCCTGAATGAGAGAAAAACTTGCGCGCTTCATGGCCGGACGCTACGGCAATGACCAACTGAATAAAACTATGGCAATTGCCTCCTGCGTTGGACTGCTTCTGTCTCTTATTTTCAGAGGCAGCCGCATTTCCACAACCTTCTGGCTTTTGGCAGTGGTGCTCCTTGTGCTTGTTTATGTGCGAATGATGAGCAAAAACCGCTATAAGCGCATTGACGAGAATAACAAGTATCTGAAATTTACCTATAATCTATCCGGCTTCTTCCGAATTCAGAAGGAACGCTGGGTTCAGCGAAACGACTATAAGTTCTTTAAATGTCCCGGCTGCGGAACGACGCTGCGCGTTCCCCGCGGCAAAGGCAAAATCAGCATTGTCTGCAAAAAGTGCGGCAATTCCTTCAGGGGTAAGACCTGATGTTCGGCTTTGTTGCGGCAAATCAGAGCCTTTTAAGCGAGGAGCAAAGACTTCGGTACAGGGCCTGCTACTGCGGACTCTGCCACGCACTTCGTGAACGCTTCGGCGGCTTTGCAAGATTTACGCTGACCTACGACATGACCTTCCTTGTGCTTGTGCTGAACTCCATGTATGAGCCGCAGGAGAAGAACGGGGAGGAAGGATGCCCTGCGCATCCGTTGAAAAAACAAGCTCTGTGGCAGTCGGAAATCACCGATTACGCCGCTGATATGAATATTGCGCTGGCCTATCTCAACTGCATTGACGACTGGCGCGATGACATAAGTCTCCTCTCCCTTGCCGAGGCGAAGCTCATGGAAAAGGCCTACGGCAGAATCAAGGAGCAGTATCCGCGACAGTGCGGAGTGATGGAGGAGAGCATTAAGGAGCTCTCCGAAATAGAAAAATCATGGAAGCCCCTGCCGGATGAGGCCTCACGATGCTTCGGGCGACTTATGGCGGAGCTTTTTGTGTATAAAGAGGACTTTTTTTCGGGCTACCTCAGGAAAATGGGCATGGCACTGGGGCAGTTTATTTATATCATGGATGCCTGCATAGACCTCAAAGACGACAAGCGATATTATAAATACAACCCCATGAAGGAGCTTTACGGACGCATAGATGAAATGGAACGCTTCCGAGGCATACTTGAAATGCTCATGGGTGACTGTGTGGAGAATTTCGAAATGCTTCCGCTGATTCAGGATGCGGACATAATACGCAATATCCTTTGCTTCGGTGTCTGGACACAATTTAACAGACACTATAACATTAAAGAAACAAAAGGAGCAGTGCCGGATGGTACAGGACCCCTATAAGGTGCTCGGTGTTTCGCCTGATGCCTCCGATGAGGAGATAAAAAAGGCCTACCGCGAGCTTGTAAAAAAATATCACCCCGACCGCAATCCCGATGATCCCCATGCGGCGGAGAAAATGAACGAAATCAATGCCGCTTACGACCAGATTAAAAACGGCACCGCCAACAGCGGAAGCACAGACGGCTTCGGCGGTTATGGCGGCTTTGGCGGCTACAGCGGCTGGGGAAGCTGGACCGGCGCGAGGGAAGAGGCTCAGGAGCGTGTGGAATGCCGCGCCGCGGTGAATTACATACGCAACGGACGCTATAATGAGGCCCTCACTGCCCTTTCCCAGGTGCCGGAAACTGAACGCGACGGCAGGTGGTATTATCTCCACGCCGTGGCGAATATGTACCTCGGCAACCGCATTGCCGCCGTGAACGATGCCCAAAAAGCCGTGGAAATCGATCCGGACAAAGAGGAATACCGCCGTCTTCTCCAGAGACTTCAAAGCGGTGCAACAGCATATACGGACTATTCAAAAACCTACAGTACCTCGCTTTGCTGCCCCGGTGCGGAGCTTTGCTCCAGCTGTTGCTCCGCGTGGCTGCTTTATACCTGCTGCTGCGGTCCAAAATGCTGAGGTATGCTTATGAAAGCAAAAGATAAGAGAAAGACCGTAGTAATAATTTGCGCTTCGCTTATAATAGCGATGCTGATCCTATTTGCCTTTCAGATGAGCAAAATGGGCGTTGAAGCCACACTCTTTTTCGATGAATACGGACTGCCCACAATAGCATTTGACCTTTGCGGTGTGCTCTTCGGTGTGATCCTCATTGTAATGGGAAGATACCTTGATGAGAGCAAAAAGCCCTTTAAAAAGCTCTGCAGAGTAATCGGAATTCTCGAGATTGCCTGTGCGGTAATATATTTCGTAATAACACAGATTTTGATAGCTATGATAAAATAAAGGACGCCTGTGGCGTCCTTTATTTGTTTTCAAATATCCGTTTCAGCTCTGACTCCGTGAATTCGGTCAGAGATCGGAAATCAATGCAGGAATGATAGGCGTTTTCCAGCTTGTCGTGATATTCCTTTGCTCTTTTGAGATAGGAAATTGCTGTGTCCGTGAGCTGGGAGTAAAGCTGCGCTTTTCGACGAATCTCGCTGCGCTTTTCCCGCAGGGCATCAGGCGAAACCAAGGCATCAAGGCGAATGTGACGATAGGCATTTATGTCAGGCATGAGAGAAGATGCAACAAATGCAAGCCCCTTCTTGGGAAATAAAAGAGCGTCAAGCCTCTGGGGATTGAGGGGAGAGGGACACACTATGATACTTTCTCCACCTGCGTTTTTCAGCACCTCTTCGAGGTAATATTGCTCAAGACCAAAGCGGTCATCCAGTAAATGTATATGTTTACATAATTCAGACACTGTATCAGATAAAACAACTTCGCCGCTGCAGCTTATGCAGCGGATGAAGCGGCGTTGGACACGGTTTTCACCGCTGCGCTTCTTTCCCAGCTCTCTGATTGCGGCGCTTTGACCGCGTGATTTGGCTTTGTTTATGGCACTTTTACTGCATAAACCGTGAATTTCCGTACTTTTTACGCAATTTGCCGCTTTCAGATATGAATAAGCGGTGTCATACATTTCCTTGTACAGTTGTGTATAAATTACAATATCTTCATTTTCGGTACGGGAGCAGAATTGGCCCAAGTTAACATAACACGAACAAACGGCGAAGGCGTCAGGCTCCACAATATGAGGTGAGGTGGCATCGAACCATCCAACACCTAATTCTGTTATGTAAACCGCATCCAAAGAGTCGGGATCCCCGGAGCAATGTATAAGCTCCACATCATAGCCGCGCTTTTCTGCCTCCTCCGCAATTCTTGCCATGAAGCTCGATTTGCCTCCGCCGGGTCCGCCCTTGATAAGATACAGATAGCTGCCCTGTTCGCGGCAATATTCATCGTAAAGCGAGTAGAAGCCGTTGGCACTGTTGGCTCCGAGAAAAAATTCCGTTTTCATTTTCTCACCTCGCCTAATTTTATGCGCAGATTGACAAAAAAGTGCGTGAATGATAAAATTTTTTTATTAAATTTCCGGAGGTGCGTCGTGAAAAAATATGTTTTTTTCGACTTTGACGGTACTGTATTTGATACCGCGGAGGGCATAACAAAGTGCGTTCAGTATGCGCTGGATAAGCTTGGTATCAAGGCGGAGCTTTCCGAGCTTATGTGCTTTGCCGGGCCTCCTCTTACGGAGATGTTCAGCAGGAAATACGGCTTTGACGCTAAAACGGCGGAGGAGGCTGTTGCCCTTTACAGAGAGCGCTACCGCCCCATAGGCTGGGCGGAGTGCAGCCCCTTTGAGGGTATGCATGAGATGATTCTGAAGCTCCGTGAAAAGGGCATTACCACCGTTGTTACCACCTCCAAGCCCAAGTATTTTGCCGACAGAATCCTTGAAAAGCACGGAATGACCGGGGATTTTGACCTCGTGTGCGGCTCCGAATTTGACGGAACACGGGGAAAGAAGTGGGAGGTCATCGACTATGCTCTGCAGCAGCTTAATATTACCGCGGATGAGGCGGTTCTAATCGGCGACAGAATGTATGATGTTGACGGAGCGAAAAAATGCGGCATGGACTGCATAGGCGTGCGCTTCGGATATGCCGAGCCCAACGAGCTTGAGGAGCACGGTGCAATCTATGTGGCGGAAAATCCCGAGGATTTGTACGAATTTCTGATGAAAGAATAAAAAAGCATTGCTTTGCAATGCTTTTTTTATTCTATGGGAAGTTGTATTACTTCAATATCCCTTTCCATGGCGTATTTAATGGTGTTCCAGGTTCCGCCTGCGTGACCGTCATAGCAGGCGATGAGTACGGAGGAGTGGTCCACCATGTATTTATTGCGGCGCATCATGCAATCGGGGGTGTAGCTGTCCTGAATGAGCGTTACGGTGTCGCATTCCTTGAGGATGCGGTTATAGCGCTCCCGCAGGGCCTGACCCCACTTTGCCTCCTGACCGTCATAGGGTACGGCGGCCTCCAGAGTGATGTCGGGATGGCGGCGGCGCAGGGCAATCACAGCCTCGGCGCAGTAGAGGTCACAGCCCATGGCCATGCCTGTTATGAAGTGGGTTATGCCCGACTCATATACGGCCTCCACAACCGCGGCAAGCTTTTTCTTGAATTCCAGGCATCGCAGGTCGCACTCGTCATACCTCCAGGGAAGCTTTTGGGGACGGTGGCCTGTGAAGCTGCAGCTTTTTCCGAATTCCATGATTTCTCCTTCTTTGCAACGATTGTATGCCAAGTGCTGTAAAATGTCAAAGGGGTGTTGACATTTTTTCCGTCTGCGCTATAATGAGCTTAACCGAATAGATATCTTCAGGGCAGGGTGTGATTCCCGACCGGCGGTAAAGTCCGCGAGCCTTTTGGCATGATCCGGTGCAACTCCGGAACCGACAGTAAAGTCTGGATGGAAGAAGATGTTCAAATTGATTTTTTGAGCGCCTGAAGGATATTTTCTTTCGGGCGATTTTTCATTTTCGGAGGAAATAATCATGCAGAAAACCAAAATGTCAGTCAAGTACATGACCACCGTTGCCATGTTCTGCGCCATAAGCTTTGTTGCCGTGCTTATCGGCAAGCTTGTGCCAAACATTGCAGGCTTTTTAAGCTATGACCCAAAGGATGCGATTGTTGCAATCGCAGGCTTTATTCTCGGCCCTGCAGCCGCTGCAATCATTGCGCTCATCGTATCCTTCATCGAAATGCTCACCGTAAGCACCACGGGACCTTACGGAATGCTCATGAACTTCCTTTCCACCTGCGCTTTCGCAATTCCCGCGGCATGGTTTTATAAGAAGAGCCATTCCTACAAGGGTGCGGTTATCGGCCTCGGTATAGGCGTTGCGCTCATGGCTCTGTGCATGGTGCTTTGGAACTACATCATCACGCCCTTTTACATGGGTGTTCCCCGTGAGCAGGTGGCCGCAATGCTGGTGCCTATATTCCTGCCCTTTAACCTCGTAAAGGGCGGAATAAACGCAGGTCTTACTCTGCTTATCTATAAGCCGGTTGTAAACGCCCTGCGCAAGGCAAGGTTAGTGCCGCCCTCTAAAAGCGGTCAGAAGGGCAAATTCTCCCTGGGCTTTACCCTGTTTGCAGTTGCCGTGCTTGTAACCTTTGTGCTGCTGTTCCTTGTCCTTGCGGGCATTATCTGACGCAGCCGCCACAGGCTCAGAGCAAAATTCAGGCATTCGCTGAAATATATTATCCCTATGTATGCGCTCATGGCATATAGGGGAAGCAGCTTCCAGGTGAGGATTACTCCCAGCATAGCATCGAGTATGTTTATGCCCATGCTCCACACCTGCTGCCCCAATCCCTTGAGGCAGCCGTCAATAAGCACATCCGTGTACATTACGGGGATAAGCGGCGAAATGAGCCGTATGAAATGCCCCGCCTCCGGGGAGTCATAAATGACAATCCCCAGCTTGCCAGCAAAAACGAACATGAAAAGGGCAACGGCCGCAGAGTAGCCGAGGCCCTTTTTTATTATGCCCTTTGATATGCGGGAGATTTCCTCCGTGTCCTCATTCACCTGCGCCGCCGTAAGCTCGGGCACAATCAGCTCGGAAAGAGCCGTCAGAACGCAGGCAGGAAAGGCGATAACGGGCATGACCATTCCGCTGACTGTGCCGTAATCGGAAAGCGCCTTATTCGACGACAGACCGGAGGCCCGAAGCCCTTTAGGAACAAGCAGATGCTGAAGCGTTGACAAGGCAGAACGGGCATAAGCGGAAAAGGCTAAAGGCAGAGCGATTTTCAGCATACGGGAGGTTAAATGGGCGCCCACAGCGGATTTTTTTCGCACACCTGCGTCGGTGAAATAGAATATGAGCATGAGCACAAGGGACAGTGCGTCTCCGCATACGGTGCCTAACATCACGCTGCAGCAGCATTTTTCAATATCCCCTTGGGGCGTGTGGGAGAGAAAAAAAGCCACAAGTCCCACGGTGGCAAGCTGCTCAACAAGGTGGGTTAGAGTGGGCTTCCATACTCTGCCGCAGGCGGTGAAATAGCCGCTGATGACGGCACACAGGGATATGAGAGGCATGGACAGTGCGCTGATTTTCAAGGCTCGCACGGTGCGGGCATCGCCAATCCATAAAAAGCCTATGGGCTCCGCGCAAAACCAAAGGATTAGTCCCGCGGAAATCCCGAACAGCAGGGAATAGGCAAAGCACTTTCCCGTGGCGGCGTAGGCTCCGCCTCTGCGCCCCAAACCTAACTCCTCGGAAACCAGCCGCGTTGCGGCAAAGCGTATTCCCGATATGGCAAAGGTTGCGGCAAGAAAGGTCACCGACAGCACAAGCTGATACAGGCCGATTCCGTCGGCGCCGATTCGCCCCGCGAGCCACACCTGAAAGGTCATGGATATGAGGCTCATGAGCAGGGACGCCCCGGTCATGAGCGCTGTGTTATAGATAAGGCGTTTGCGTTTCATATTGAAATAAATGAAAAATCCCGCTGAAATATTCAGCGGGATTTACTTTATTTCTTTTCTGGCCAGGGAATAATTCGCTGGCCCTTACCTACGACCTTGTAGGCATGGACTGCAATTTCGGCAACGGGAGCATCGCGGAGAGCGTCGGAATAAAAATTCTCGATTACTCCATGGGGGTATTCCTCATAGAAACGGCGAACCTTTTCCTTTCCCGTGCAGGTGAGACCGTGAGTGACTGCTGTATGTTTGTCCAGAGGAGAAGCTATCAGATGTACTCCCAGCTTGTCGCATATGGGCTTCAGCAGCCATTCGGGGGATGCGGAGATTATAAGGTCATCGGGCCTTTTCTGCTTCAGATACCAGTCGCAGAAGTTGCCTTCGTGGGTTTCCCAGAACTCCGCAACCTCGGCATCTATATCGTCCAGATGACGCACGATGCCGAAAATTGCCCATTTAAATTTCTCCTTGGTGGTGAGCTTCAGCAGAAACAGAAGCCCGTACCATATAAAGGCAGGCGCCCAAAGCAGAAACAACCGGGGGCGCTTGCGAATGCTCCACCTGATAAATGAAAAGGAGGAATCGGGGTAGATTATTGTTTCGTCAAAATCGTAAACATTCATAATTATTTCTTACCGTCGTATTCGGGAATTATCATGGCGCGGGCGGAATTGAGCAGAGCGAGGATGAGCACGCCCACATCGGCGAATACCGCCATCCACATATTTGCGACACCGAAGGCACCGAGAAGCATTATAACAAATTTTACGCCCAAAGAAAACCATATATTTTGCTTTGCTATGCCCACGGTGCGTTTTGCAATGGTGATTGCAAGGGGCAGCTTGCGGATGTCGTCGTCCATGAGCACCACATCGGCGGCCTCGATGGCGGCATCGGCGCCCATGACGCCCATGGCCACGCCCACATCGGAGAGGGCAAGCACGGGCGCATCGTTGACACCGTCGCCCACGAACACAAGGCTTCCGTAGTGGTTTTCGCGCTTGAGCTCCTTGACGGCGATGACCTTGTCGTCGGGGAGAAGCTCCGTCATAACATCGTTGACACCCAGGGCGTAGGCAACGGCTCTGCCCGTTGCGCCGTTATCACCGGTGAGCATGACGGTTTTCTCAACGCCCAGACCGTATAGCGCCTTTACGGAGGACTTGGCACCGCTCTTGATGCGGTCATCGATTACAATGTAGCCGCCGTAGCAGCCGTCAGCGGCAACATGAACGATGGTTGCGTTGACATCGGGCTTCAGCGTCTGAATACCCTCGGCGGCCATGAGCTTCTCATTACCCACGAGTACCTTGCGCCCGCATACCACGGCGTATACGCCGCGGCCGGGGATTTCGCGCACATCTTTTATTAGGGAGGCGTCGGGAAGCGACTTGCAGGCATTGCGCAGGGAATTGGCTATGGGGTGGCTTGAGTAGCTTTCTGCGGCTGCGGCCAAGGTGAGCAGATCCTTTGCGCTTATGCCCACAGGCTCCACCTGAGTGACGGAGAAGCTGCCCTGGGTTACGGTACCGGTCTTGTCAAGCACAACTACGCCTGCATCGGCCAGGGCTTCAAGATAGTTGGAGCCCTTTATGAGAATACCCACCCGTGACGCTCCGCCTATGCCGCTGAAGAAGGTCAGAGGAACGGAGATTACAAGGGCGCAGGGACAGGAAATTACAAGGAAAATAAGGGCGCGGCGAATCCATTCCACCCAATCACCGGTGATTAAGGAGGGGATGAGGGCGAGAAGCACCGCAAGTCCCACCACAACGGGGGTGTAGATTCTCGCAAAGCGGGTGATGAGCTTCTCCCGGTGAGATTTGCTCTCTGCGGAATCCTCAACGAGTTTGAGAATCTTGGATACCGTGGATTCGGCAAAGCGGCTTGTTACCCGTACGCGGATAACGCCTGAAATATTTATGCAGCCGGAGGTTACGCTGTCACCGGCTTCGGCGCTCCGAGGCATGGCTTCGCCGGTGAGAGCCGAGGTGTCCACTGTGGTGCGGCCGTAGGTGATGACACCGTCAAGGGGAATCCTTTCCCCGGGGCTTACGATAATCTCGGTGCCTACGCGTATCCTTTCCGGATCAACACGGCGTATTGTGTTTCCCACCTCTACGCAGGCATAGTCAGGACGGATGTTCATTAGATGAGCAATTGAGCGACGGCTCCTATCCTCGGCACGCTCTTCAAAGGCTTCTCCTATGCGGAAAAGCAGCATGACGGCCACGGCCTCGGCGTATTCGCCTATGCAGAGAGCACCGATGGAGGCCACGGACATGAGAAAGTCCTCATCGAGGAATTCGCCCTTGAAGAGCTTTTCAAGAGCCTCTGCAAGCACCTCAAAGCCGCAAATAAGATAGGGAACGAGGAATATTGCAAGCTTTATCCACACATTCAAATCGCTGAATATATTCGTAACCGCCATGGCGGCGATTAGAAGCACGGCGCCTAAAATAATGGCGAGAACCTCGGAGTTAATATTGATGCCCTTTTTCTTGACGGATTTTTTCTTTTTACCTGCAGCATGCTTATGAGTATGGGAATGCCCGTGAGCGTGGGAATGTTCATGAGTGCGGGGAGGCTGCTGCTTTGCTTTTTTAACGGGCTTAATGTCTCTTGAAAACTCTTTTGCCATGACTTACTCCTCCAAATGCTCTATGCCCATGTTGATGATGGAGAAAATATGCTCATCATCAAGGGCGTAAAATACGGTTTTGCCCTCGCGGCGGTATTTGACCAGCCTGCTGGAGCGCAGAACCTGAAGCTGATGGGAAATTGCGGACTGGGAAACGCCTAAAACCTTTGAAAGGTCGCAGACGCACATTTCCGATTTGGATAGTGCGTACAATATGCGTATGCGTGTTGAATCGCCGAAAACGCGGAAAAACTCGGAAAGCTCACAGAGAATGCCATCGTCGGGCATATCAATGCTCTGCAAAAGCTTTTCCTCTGTCGTGTCCGCGGAGAAAATCTGTTCGTTCATAATATATCTCCTACATATGAAAGAATGTTCATATGTACATATTACTCCGAAATGTGCAATGCGTCAACTACGCATTATCATAACTTGACGAGAAACGATTATTCCTTGACATAATATATCGCGCATGATATGCTGTTTTAGAACGGAGGTGCGCCATGAGAGGCTCTACACTAAAGGAAATACTGAAGCAGTCGGGTATAACCGTCAGCGAGCTTGCCCGCAGGGTTGATGTGCCCCAGCAGACTCTGTACAGCATGGTTAAGCGCGATAATCAGAAGGTGGACTTTGACCTTATGATGCGCATATGCTCGGAGCTTAATGTGCCTCTTGAGTGTATGTGTGAGGGGATCACCTCGCCCGCTATGCCAGATGCGGAGGAAATGAATCTTGTTTCCCGTTACCGCCGCCTTGATGAAAGCGGGAGGAAGCTGACCAATTTAGTGATTGACCACGAGCTTTGCCGAGTTGAATCGGAGGTATCGGAGGAAAGCACAGAAATGAAGATTATACCTCTGTATGCCACACCTGCCGCTGCAGGCTACGCTTCTCCTGCCCTGGGCGAGGATTACACCGACTATATGATTCCGGCCTCCAGCAAAGCCGACTTTGCCGTCAGAATCGACGGCGACAGCATGGAGCCTTACATCGCAGACGGATCCGTGGCTCTGTGCAAACGCGGCGCAATAATCCACGACGGCGATGTGGGCCTCTTCTTTGTAGACGACGACATGAAGTGCAAGCAGTACTGTCAGGACTATGCAGGCAATGTATATCTGTTTTCGGCAAACCGCAAACGCAGCGATGCGGATGTGGAGATAAAGGCTTCCGCCGGAATTATGCTTATGTGCTTTGGCAAGGTGCTTCTGGAAAAGAGCATCCCTCTTCCGGAAATGTAAATAAAAACAGAGGTCATGGCGCAGCGCCTTGACCTCTGTTTTTTGTTATTCTGTTTCTGCTATAGGTGGTTCGGGAATTTCCACATCGGGAGTGGGCTGCGGAGCATCCGTGGGTTCTGGAGTGTCGGTGGGTTCGGGTGAGTCCGTAGGCTCGGGGGAATCGGTGGGTTTGGGACGAAGACCTGAATAATCCACCACAAGGTCGGGACCCGTAAAGGTTCCGAGAAGCTTGCTCATGGCTCTGTCATACTCCGGAGTGCCTTCCTCATAGGGAGTGGGGCAGTAGTCATTGTGGCTCGAAACGCTGCTGACACGGCAGGGAATGAGCTTGTGACCGGCAATGGAAACCGCGCCGTTTGTGTCACGCATGACGGTGAGCTGCACTATGGCGGTGTCCATATCCGCAGGGCGTGAGTTGCCGCCGAAGCTCCAGTTGGCGAGACTGTAAATGATGAAGCCGTCGCCGTATTCCTCAACGGGCTGAAGCACATGGGGGTGTGAGCCGTAGACCAGATCCGCCCCTGCGTCAATGGCGGCATGGGCAAGAGAGGTCTGCATGGCGGTGGGGCGGTATTCGCCCTCGTTGCCCCAGTGGAAGGCACAGATGATAAAGTCCGAATCTTGAGACTTGAGCTCGTCTATGGCGTCTGTGACGGCTTTTTCGCTGACATACCGGAATCCGCAGTAGATGCCGATTTTAATGCCGTTTTCCGTTTCAAATACTGTGGTTTTACCGTCAAGCCCATAGGCGATTTTAGCGCTTTCCAATGCCGCAACGGTGTCGTCAAGACCGCGCTGACCGTAGTCAAGGGTGTGGTTGTTGGCGGTGGTGACGAAATCTATTCCGGCCCATGTGAGCATGGCGGTGTTTTTCGTGGGTGCTTTAAAATGAAACAGACTGTCCGAGTACAGGGAGGCATCGGAGAAAATGCACTCAAGATTGGCAAAATTAAACTCCGCGCCGTCTAAATACTCCTTGGTGTTGGCGTAGGGATAATCCTCTTTTCCGCCGGTGACGGAGGCGTAGCCCACACCGTCAAGGGTGTTGTCGCCAACGAAGTTAAAGGTGAAATATTCCGCGCCCGGGACAATCTCCACGTTTTTTTCGGGCATGGGTGTTGCTTCAGGCACCGATTTCTCCGGGGCGGCAGGGTTTATAAACCTGAAGATAATTAATAGCACCAGCAGGATTATAAGTATAAACAGCAATGTGAGCTTCAGAATCTGCTTCATTTTTTCCGGTATTTCCTTTCATGGGAAATGGTATGAACAAATTATATATTTTTTACGAAAAAATGGCAAGAAAAAATACTTGACTTTAAGTATTTAAAGTGGTAGTATGTACAAAACCGATGAACAAGAGTAGTAATTTTGCTTTGAAGATTTCAGAGAGCCGCGGTTGGTGTGAAGCGGTATCGGAGGGCAGAATGAATGGACTTGCGAGGGCAAACCGAAAGATTTCAAGTAGGGGAGACGGTGTGACGAGCCGTTATACTTGTCGGCGTATGAAGTACGCATTGAGTGGGCGCAATAGCGTCAAGCCGGGTGGCACCGCAGGATTTTATCTCCTGTCCCTGCATAATGCAGAGACAGGAGTTTTTGTTTGCCTTTTGTCTCTGGAAACTCAAATTTTTATTAAAAGAAAGGAGCAAACAAAAATGAGTAAGGTACCTTACAAAATCTATCTGGAAGAGGATGAAATGCCCAAAGCATATCAGAACCTCCGCGCCTACATGAGCGAAAAGCCCGAGCCAATGCTCAATCCCGCAACTCTCAAGCCTGTCACCAAAGAGGATATGCAGGCGGTTTTCTGCGATGCCTGCATTGACCAGGAGTTCAATGTTACTGACAAGTTCATTGAAATTCCCCAGCCCGTCTTTGATTTTTACAAGATGTACCGTCCATCACCTCTGGTGCGTGCGTACAACCTTGAGAAGCTTCTGGACACTCCTGCAGAGATTTACTATAAGTTTGAGGGCACCAACACCTCCGGCAGTCATAAGCTGAACTCCGCTGTGCCTCAGGTCTATTATGCAAAGCAGCAGGGCCTCACAAAGCTCACCACCGAAACCGGTGCAGGTCAGTGGGGCACGGCACTCTCCATGGCCAGCGGCTTCTTCGGCATTGATTCCACCGTTTACATGGTAAAGGTATCCTCCCAGCAGAAGCCCCACCGCAAGGCCGTCATGGAAACCTACGGAACGAATGTCATTCCTTCTCCCTCGGAAACCACCGAGGTGGGCAGAGCCATAAACGAGAAATACCCCGGCACCGGCGGAAGCCTGGGCTGCGCCATCTCCGAGGCGGTGGAGGTTGCGGTTAATACCCCCAACTGCCGCTATGTCCTGGGCAGTGTACTTGACCATGTGCTTCTGCATCAGAGTATCATCGGCCTTGAGAGCAAGATTGCCCTTGACAAATACGGCATCACTCCCGATGTGGTCATTGGCTGCGTAGGCGGCGGCTCCAACTTCGGCGGCCTGATTTCTCCCTTCATGGCAGAGCGCCTTGAGGGTAAGAACAATATTGAGTTTATCGCCGTCGAGCCCGCAAGCTGTCCCACGCTCACCCGCGGCAAGTATGCCTACGACTTCGGTGATATCGGCAAGGTTACTCCGCTGATGAAGATGTACACCCTGGGCAGCGGTTTCATGCCTTCACCCAACCACGCAGGCGGTCTGCGCTACCACGGCATGAACAGCACAATTTCAAAGCTGTATCATGACGGCTATATCAAAGCGGTGAGCTATGAGCAGACAAAGGTTTTCGAGGCGGCAAAGGAATTTGCCCGTGTTGAAGGCTATCTGCCCGCACCGGAAAGCAGCCATGCCATCAGGGCAGCTATCGACGAAGCGCTGAAGTGCAGGGAAACAGGGGAGAAGAAAAAGATTCTCTTCGGTCTTACAGGCACAGGCTACTTCGACCTCGCAGGCTATCAGAAGTTCAACAGCGGCGAACTGGGCGACTACATCCCCACGGATGAGGAGCTTGAAACCGGCTTTGCAACGCTTCCCCAAGTATAAGTGAATAGAAAAAATCCCCCGACTTTGTCGGGGGATTTTAATTCCTGTTATCTGAAGTAGCTCATGGGGTCAACGCGGCTGCCGTAGTTCCATACCTCAAAGTGGAGGTGCGGTCCTGTGGAGGCGCCGGTGGAGCCTACATAGCCGATGACCTGACCCTTGGAGACGGTCTGACCCACGGAGACTGCACGGGAGCTCATGTGAGCATACAGGGTCTGAACGCCGTTGCCGTGGTCGATCATGACATAGTTGCCCCAGCCGCCGTTCCAGCCGTCCTGAGAGGTGACGACCGTGCCGCTGTCAGCCGCCCAGATTGCGGTGCCGTAGCTTGCGCGGATATCAACGCCGCCGTGGAGCTTGTAGGTGCCGTAAATGGGATGGATACGGTAGCCATAGGGGCTTCCGACGGAAGTGGTATAAGAGGGCCACATGAGTGAGCCCGTGGCAATTATGCTTGAGCTTGAGCCTCCGCTTTGCTGCTGCTGTTGCTGCTGCTTGGCCTGCTCGGCAAGCTGCTTTGACAGGTTGGCTATCTGCGTATCCATGCTGTCGCCCTCGGATTCGAGCTTTGACAGCTGGCTGGCGCTTGCATTGATGTCATTCTGCAGAGTAGCGATGAGCTGGGTCGCTTCTTCAATATCCTTTTCAAGCTGTGCAGAGAGTGCTTCAAGGTCTGTCTTCTTGGCTTTGAGCTCCTCCTGAGCCTCCTCGTATTCGGCCTTGAGAGCCTTGAGATCCTGAACGGACTTTATATACGCATCTTCAAGGGCCTTATCGCTCTTGATTATATCTCCGATGTCGTCAATGAGACTGAGGAATTCGCCGATGGAGTTTGCACCGAAGAGAACTTCAATGTAGTTGTATTTGCCGTTCTCCTCCATGTTGCGCAGGCGCACCTTATAGCGCTCAAGCTGTTCGTCGGCAACCTTCTGGGCTTCGTCGATTTCCAGGGACTTCTGCTCAATAAGCTGCTGGTGAAGCTCAATCTGTTCCTTAAGATTCTGAACCTGCTGAAGAGTGAGAGTATTTTTTTCGTCTAAAGCCATTTTCAGCTCAATGGTGGCATTCTGCTGACCTTTGAGATTGTTGATGGTGGCCTGAATGTCGGACTGCTGCTGCTTGAGTTCGTCGCGCTTCGCCTGCAGAGCATCTATTTCGGACTGTGAGATTGCCTGTGCTGCAGGCACCGGCATCAGTGAGAAAAATGCGATGAAAACAAGTAAGAACGCAAGCAGAGCCGACAGAGCAGACTTGCTTTTTCTATAATACATAATCGATCTCCATTCGAGTGATTTACATAATATTTTTCATACTTTGACATTATATCACGCTTGTCAAGCCAATAAGTTAACTGCCTGTAAACAAAAAATCACGGTTTGGTAAACTACCGAACCGTGATTTTGTTAATTTTTTTGAGTTTTAGCCGCCCCATGCAGAGGAAGAATAGGAGTAGGAAAGACCGGGGAAATAGCTCTGGGGATCCTGTCTTGCACCGTTTGCCCATACCTCAAAGTGGAGGTGGGCGCCGGTGACACGACCGGTGGTACCAACATAGCCGATGACCTGTCCTGCAGATACAGACTGACCAACGGATACGGAGCAAACGCTCATGTGAGCATACAGAGTCTGGAGACCGCCGCCGTGGTCGATGATGACATAGTTGCCGTAGCCGCCGTTATAGCCGTTGTCGTTATAGGCGGTGACAACGGTGCCACCGCCGGAGGCGTAGATGGCGGAGCCGTAGCCTGCACCGATGTCGGTGCCGCCGTGGGTGCCGTACTGTCCGGTTACGGGGTGGACACGATTGCCCTGAACGCTGGTTATGTAGGTGGTGTAGGAGGGCCAGACGCTGAGCTTGCCGCTGCCTGCGGGCCTGCCTTGCTGCTGTTGCTGCTGCTGCTGGGCATTCAGCTCTTTAATTTTTGCGTTAATCTCATTCTGCAGGGCCTTGTCCTGTGCGGCGAGCTCTGCGAGAACATCGGCGTTGGCATTAATGTCGCTCTGGAGAGAGGAGATTACTGCTGCGGCCTCGTCGATATCCTTAAGAAGCTGGGCGGAGAGTGCTTCAAGCTCTGCCTTCTTATCCTTGAGCTCCTTTTGAGCCGTCTCATACTCTGCCCTTACGGCCTTGAGATTTGCGACGGCCTTAAGATAT
>JAUMWD010000007.1:25183-76114 GCA_030529825.1 Bacillota bacterium | reverse complement strand
GATGTCATCCATGAGGCTGAGAAATTCGCCAATGGTGCCGGCACCGAAGAGAACTTCAATGTAGCTGTATTTGCCGTTTTCCTCCATGTTGCGGATACGCACCTTGAAGCGCTCAAGCTGCTCGTCGGCAACCTTTTGCGCCTCGTCTACCTCAACGGTTTTCTGGTCGATGAGCTCCTGATGGAGATCAATCTGCTCGTTGAGATTCAGTATCTGCTGGAGAGTCAGAGCGTTCTTCTCATCAAGGGCGGTTTTCAGCTCAATTGTGTTGGACTGCTGACCCTTGAGGGAGTTGATTGTTGACTGAATGTCGCTTTCCTGGGATTTGAGGCCTGACTGCTTCTGCTTAAGTGCGTCAATCTCGGACTGGGTGGTAGCCTCGGCGGCAGGTGCGGGAATAAGTGTTACAACCGCTGTCAGCACCAGCACAAAAGCCATCAGCACAGATAAAGCCTTTTTTAAGTGTTTTTTCATAATCAGTCTCCGTTTCCAGTTTGCGCTAAATATCATTTCAGCATACATTATATCATATTAAAAGGACAAAATGTAGCCAAAATATGAAATATTATTAAAAAAATATCCCCGGACTTTTGTCCGGGGAGATTGACAATTGTTTTTAGATTAAAGCAGGGAGCCTGCTGCTACAAATGCTGCTGCGAAAACGGTGGAAACAACAGTCATGAGCTTGATGAGGATGTTGATGGAGGGACCGGAGGTGTCCTTGAAGGGGTCGCCGACGGTGTCGCCGACAACTGCTGCCTTGTGAGCATCGCTGCCCTTGCCGCCGTGGTTGCCTTCTTCGATGTACTTCTTTGCATTGTCCCATGCGCCGCCTGCGTTGGACATGAACATTGCCATCATAACGCCGGTGACCAGTGCGCCTGCGAGGAGACCTGCAAGTGCGTCAACGCCGAGGATGAAGCCAACTGCCAGAGGAGCAACAACTGCCATGATGCCGGGAACCAGCATTTCCTTAAGAGCTGCGGTGGTGGAGATTGCAACGCACTTCTTGTAGTCGGGCTTGCCCTTGCCTTCCATGATGCCGGGGATCTCACGGAACTGACGGCGAACCTCTTCGATCATCTTGTTAGCTGCCTTGGAAACGGAGTCCATGGTCATTGCAGAGAATACGAAGGGAAGCATACCGCCGATGAGGAGGCCGATAACTACCTTGGGGCTGGTGAGTGCAACATCTGCTGCTGCAAGGCCGGTGGCCTGTGCGAATGCGCAGAAGAGAGCAAGTGCGGTAAGAGCTGCGGAGCCGATTGCGAAGCCCTTGCCCATTGCTGCGGTGGTGTTGCCGACTGCGTCCAGCTTGTCGGTGATTTCGCGGACGGAGTGGTCAAGACCGCTCATCTCGGCGATACCGCCTGCGTTATCGGCGATGGGGCCGTATGCGTCAACTGCAACGGTGATACCGGTGGTGGAAAGCATACCGACTGCTGCCAGAGCAATGCCGTAAAGGCCTGCATTGCTGTCGAATTCGTCGGCGGAAAATGCACCGCCGCTGACAAAGTATGCAACGAAGATGCCTACGCAGATAAGAACTACGGGAATCCAGGTGGACATCATGCCGACTGCAACGCCGGAGATGATGGTGGTTGCGGAACCGGTCTCGGACTGGTCAGCAATCTTCTTAACGAACTTGTAGTCGCCGGAGGTGTAAACCTCGGTAATGATGCCGATTACGAGACCGACTGCCAGACCTGCAATGATTGCCCATGCGAAGTTGAAGCTGTCGAGCATCATCTTGCTGAATACAGCAGAAGCGATGACAACGAGAAGGGCGGAAACGTAGGAGCCCATCTTCAGAGCCTTGTGGGGGTTTGCGCCTTCCTTACCGCGAACGAAGAAGGTTGCGATAACGGAAGCGAAAATGCCGCATGCTGCGATAACCAGGGGGAAGATAGCATTGTTCTTGCCCATAACAACACCCAGGGTCATTGCGGAAATGATTGCGCCGACATAGGACTCAAAGAGGTCAGCGCCCATACCTGCAACGTCACCTACGTTGTCGCCTACGTTGTCAGCGATAACAGCGGGGTTGCGGGGGTCATCCTCGGGGATGCCTGCCTCGACCTTACCGACGAGGTCAGCGCCAACGTCAGCAGCCTTGGTGTAGATACCGCCGCCGACACGGGCGAACAGAGCGATGGAGGAAGCACCCAGAGAGAAACCGAAGAGAACTTCAGTGGACTCGGTGATGATGTAGAGAACGGATGCGCCCAGAAGGCCGAGGCCTACAACGCACATGCCCATGACGGAGCCGCCGGAGAAGGCAACTGCCAGAGCCTTGTTCATGCCGCCGATGCGAGCTGCGTTTGCGGTGCGAACATTAGCCTTGGTAGCAACATTCATGCCGATGTAGCCGGCGAGAATGGAGAACAGAGCGCCGCAGAGGAAGCAGACTGCGGTAATCCAGCTCTTAAGACCGAGACCGATAGCTACGAAGAGAACTACGATGAAGATTGCGAGGATTTTGTACTCAGCAAAGAGGAAAGCCTTTGCGCCTTCGTTGATGCTGTGTGCAATTTCCTTCATACGGTCGGTACCTGCGTCCTGCTTGCCGACGAAAACGATTTTCCATACGGCGAACAGAAGTGCCACAACGGCAAGCGCAGGAGCCAGGTAAATAAGCTTTTCCATAAATACATACACTCCTATTAAAATTGTACACGTCTAAATACTTAGAGCTAATTATGTATTTTACACTATGAAAAACCGAAAATCAATTTCATTTTGATGTCCTTTAGTTCAATTTTCACAAATTCATCACATTTCTACTTTTGAGAGGGAATTTTGCAAAAAATGGTGTGCAAATCGCACAAATTTTTTCAAATGCCGATTGGAGATTGATATTTATATGACAAATAAAGGTCGGTTTTCGTCAAATCATACGGAAAAATTGCGCGGGTTTTGGAAAATGTGAACAAAATGGAAATTGTTTAAAATTTTTAAATAATATATTGGCTTTTATATTTTTTATGGTATAATTACTGCGGATTAAATCTTTGATTATTAATGTATTACTCTTTCTTCGCCTGTGAAGGCGTGAAAAGGAGCGAGAAATGCTTATTAAAATCATGGCAGCGATGGGCGCTGCCGCAACGGCTCTAATTGTTTTTCTCACAGACCTTGCTCACAGCGGCTTAAGCCTGCTGTGGATTGTTCCGCTGCTGCTTTTAGGCTGCTTTATCGCGGCAAATGTTGTGTACGCGATTCTTATACTTATAGGAACAGAGCTTGCAATCAGCCTGAAAAAACCAAATGACAATCCCGCAAAATTCTGGAGATGGACTCTTGAGGCCCTGTCTGAATGGCTCTGCACCTGGGGCAGGGTAAAGGTTGAATGCACGGGACTTGAAAAGCTCCCTCAAGGGAGATTCCTCATGGTCTGCAACCACAGGTCATATTTTGACCCCATTGTAAAGATTCCCATTTTCAAGACTGTGGGAATGACCTATGTCTCGAAGCCCTCCAACTTCAGAATCCCCATTGCAGGAAAGCTCATGCATGCTTACGGCTGCCTGAGCCTCAACCGCGAAAACAACCGTGAGGCGCTGGTGACCATTAACCGCGCCGCCGACATCATCAGCAGCGACAGAGCATCTGTCTGCATTTACCCCGAGGGTACCCGCAGCACCAAGGATGAGCTGCTGCCCTTCCACGCAGGTTCTCTGAAGAGTGCGCAGAAGGCGGGAGCTCCCGTGGTTGCGGTGACGGTATACGGCACAGACCATGTGGGGAAGAATTTCCCCCTGCACCGCACATATGTCAAGGTTGATGTTTCCGCCGTAATCGACGCAGACTATGTGAAGAGCCACAAAACCCATGAGCTTGCTGAAATCACCCAGAAAATCATTCAGGATAAATACGACGAATTTGCAAAAAGGAGCCGGATAGATGCTTAAGCTTCTGAAATACATAAAGCTCCGGGAATGGCTTCTGTTCCTTTTGAGCCTTGTGTTTATTTTCGCCCAGGTATTCCTTGACCTTAAGCTGCCCGACTATATGTCGAATATTACAAAGCTTGTAGAGACCGCCGGAAGCGCCGCTAATGATGTGTGGCGTGCCGGCGGTATGATGCTATTATGCTCACTGGGCAGCCTTGCCGCGTCAATCACCGTAACTCTCCTTGCATCCAAGATTGCCGCAGGCTTTTCCCGCCGACTGCGCGGCGCAATGTTCAACAAGGTGGAGACCTTCACCCTTGAGGAGATTAACGCTTTTTCAACAGCCAGCCTAATTACCCGATCCACTAACGATGTGGTGCAGGTGCAGATGCTCATAGTCATGTCCATGCAGGTCCTCGTTAAGGCGCCCGTCATGGCGGTATGGGCCATTACAAAGATTGCGGGCAAGGCATGGCAGTGGTCTTTGGCCACGGGCATTGCCGTTGCGGTGCTGACAATTCTGCTTGTCATTGTAATGAAATTCACCTTCCCGAGATTCCGAAAAATCCAGTGGCTGCAGGATGCTCTCAACCATTCCGCCAGAGAAAATCTCAACGGTGTGCGCGTTGTTCGCGCCTATAATGCGGAGGATTATCAGGAGAGCAAATTCGAAAAGGCCAACACCGACCTCATGGAAAACTCACTGTATGTAAACCGCATTACAACGATTATGAGTCCCTTCATGAGCCTCACCATGAACTGCCTGAGCATGTCTATTTACTGGATAGGCGCGGTGCTGATTAATTCCGTGGCACAGAGTACTCCCGGAGCAGAGGAGCTCCGAGTGGCCATTTTTGCGGATATGATAGTGTTCATGTCCTACGCAACCCAGGTCATTATGGCCTTTATCATGATAATCCTTGTTATCATGATTGCACCTCGCGCCCTTGTTGCCGCAGGACGCATTAATGAGGTGCTGGAAACCGAGCCAAGGGTGCTTGACGGTGAGCTCACCGCCGATACAGAGGAAAAAGGTGAGATTGAGTTCAGAAATGTATGCTTCACCTATCCCGGCGGCAGCGGCCATGCCCTTGAGGGCATTAACTTCTGCGCCCACAGAGGTGAAACCGTGGCCTTTATCGGCTCAACGGGCTCCGGCAAGACAAGCCTTGTAAATCTTGTTCCGAGATTTTATGACGCCACAGAGGGCGAGGTGCTCGTAGACGGCATAAATGTAAGGGAATACGCTTTAGAGGAGCTTTATAAAAAGATAAGCTATGTGCCGCAGACGGCGGTTATGTTCTCTGGTACCGTTAAGTCCAATGTGCTGTTCGGCTCCGCTGCGGAGGAGGAACGCCTTGAAAAGGCCCTTCGCATTTCCATGTCCCGTGAATTTGTGGATGAGCTGGAGGAAAAGGAAGACTCCGATGTGGCGCAGCGCGGCACGAACTTCTCCGGCGGCCAGAAGCAGCGCCTCTCCATTGCCCGTGCCTTGAGCCGCAATGCGGAGATTCTCATCTTCGACGATACCTTCTCCGCCCTTGACTATAAGACCGACCGGGAGCTGCGTGACGCTCTGAAGGCGGAAACCCGGGGAGTTACCAAGCTCATTGTTGCCCAGAGAATAGGCACTATCATGGGTGCGGACAGAATCATCGTTCTGGACGAGGGCAGGCAGGTGGGCATGGGAACTCATGAGGAGCTCCTTGAAACCTGCGAGGTATACCGGCAGATTGCTCTGTCACAGTTAAGTGAGGAGGAGCTTGCCATATGAGAAAGCCTGCCAAGAACGAGAAACCGAAAAACGCAAAATCCGCACTGCTGGCAATATTCAAATTCTGCAAGCCCTGGTACGGTGCAATAGTAATATCCCTTGTTTTTTCCCTGACGGCTACGGTGCTGTCCCTGATTTCGCCCACCCTCATGGCAAAGCTCACTAATATCATCAGCTCGGGGCTTGACACGGGCATTGATATGGAAAGCGTAGTCAGTGCATTAGTCGTTATTCTGATTATCTATCTCATAAGCGGGATTGTTTCCTGTGTGGCAAACTATGTGATGATCAGCGTCATGCAGCGCCTGTCATGGACAATGCGCAGCGATATTTCCCGGAAAATCAACCGTCTGCCGCTAAACTATTACGATAAGGTCAGCACAGGCGACATCATGAGCCGCGTTACCAACGATGTTGACACTATAAGCTCCGGCCTTAACAGCAGTATTACAAGCCTTGTTCAGGGACTTATCCAGTTCGTGGGCGTTGTGGTGCTTATGTTCGTCACCAGCGCAAAGCTGGCGCTGGCTGCAATAGGCTCCTCGCTTTTAGGCTTTGCACTCACAACGATTCTTGCTGTCCGCGCTAAAAAGTATTTCCGCCAGCAGCAGGAAAATATGGGCGCCCTCAACGGCCATGTTGAGGAGATTTACTCCGGCCACAATATTGTCCGTGTTTACGGCGCCAGAGCAGAAGCAAAAAAGGAATTTGAGAGAATCAACAACAACCTGTATTCAAGCTCATGGAAATCCCAACTCATCGGCGGCAGTATGTCTCCCATAATGAGCTTTACGGGAACCGTCGGCTATGTTGCCGTCTGCGTTCTCGGTGCATATCTGGTAATGAAGGGCGAAATACTCTTCGGCACCATTGTTGCGTTTATCAGCTATGTCAAGCTGTTTTCGGGACCGCTGTCCCAAGTAGCCCAGTCGATTTCAAGCCTTATGTCTGCCGCGGCTGCCGGGGAACGCGTTTTCGGCTTCCTTGATGAGGCGGAGCTTCCCGATGACAGCCAATGCCTCGACCTCCCCGAAAAGGTGGAGGGCAGAGTGGAATTTGACCATGTCCGCTTCGGCTATCTTGAGGACAAGCCCGTTATTCATGACTTCTCCGCCGAGATGAAGCCGGGACAGAAAATCGCCATTGTAGGTCACACCGGCGCAGGAAAGACCACTATGGTGAACCTGCTCATGCGCTTTTATGAGCTGTGGGGCGGTGAGATACGCATTGACGGAATACCCATTTCGGAGATGAAACGCAGTGCGGTTCACTCCATGTTCGGCATGGTTTTGCAGGATACATGGCTCTTTGACGGAACTTACCGCGAGAATATTGTCTACGGCAAGGAAAATGTCAGCGACGAGGAGCTTCGCGCTGCCTGCAAGGCCGTGGGTATGGACCACTATATAATGACGCTTCCGCGGCAGTATGATACGGTGCTTGACGACAAGGCAAGCCTCTCCGCGGGTCAGCGTCAGCTTCTCACCATTGCCCGGGCAATGATTGAGAACGCGCCCATGATTATTCTTGACGAGGCAACCTCCTCTGTTGACACACGCACGGAGGCCCTCGTGCAGCAGGCTATGGATAAGCTCACAGAGGGAAGAACCAGCTTCGTAATAGCTCACCGACTCTCCACGATACGCAATGCGGATGTGATACTCGTCATGGACGGCGGCGATGTTGTGGAAAGCGGAAGCCATGAGGAGCTTCTGAAAAAGGGCGGTCTTTACAGTGAGCTTTATTACAGTCAATTTGAGGTGAAGGCATGAAGAAAGTTGCATTGATTACGGGTTCGTCCCGAGGTATAGGCAGAGCCGAGGCAAGAAAGCTCGCCGAGGACGGCTATGCCGTTTGTATAAACTATATTGAGCGAAAGGACAAGGCGGAGGAGCTCGTCGCGGAGCTTACCGAAAAGGGCTATGAGGCCATGTGCTTCCGCGCTGATGTGTCAAAATCCGAGGAAGTCAACGCCATGGTAAAGGCGGTTGAGGAAAAGCTCGGTCATGTGACTCTCCTTGTCAACAATGCGGGCATCGCAAAGCAGTGCCTTTTTCAGGATATGACCGAGGAATACTGGCAGCATATGTTCGGGGTAAACCTCAACGGCGCCTTCAATACTATTCAGGCGGTGCTGCCCAATATGCTCCATGAGCACGCAGGCTGCATCATCAACACCTCGTCAATATGGGGTATGCACGGCGGCTCCTGCGAGGTGGCTTATTGCTCCACAAAGCACGCAATCATCGGACTCACAAGAGCACTGGCCCAGGAGCTTGCGCCCACACACATCCGCGTGAACTGCGTTGCTCCCGGTGTTATCAACACCGATATGGTGCAGGTGCTGGGCGAGGAAACACTGGAAATGCTTGCGGAGGAAACTCCCGTGGGCAGACTGGGCAAGCCCGAGGACATTGCCGCTGTTGTTTCCTTCCTTGCCTCCGATGCTGCAGAATTTATCACCGGCCAGGTTATAACCTCCGACGGCGGATTTATGAAGTGACTTAAAATGAAAAAAGCAGACCGCAATTGCGGTCTGCTTTTTTGGTGAACGAAGTGATGTGATATCTTTGATATCATATGGCGCGTTCTGAAGCTAAACTTGTTTAGGATCAGAACGGGAAGCCCATGCCCATGGGGGAGAGCTTGCTCATTGCGGCATTGGTGGCATCCTCACTCATGGTGATTGCCTCGTTGACTGCTGCAACGATCATGTCCTGAAGCATTTCAACATCATCGGGATCAACTGCTTCGGGGTTTATTTCGATACTCTTGAGAACGCGGGTGCCTGCCATGGTGGCCTTAACAGCGCCGCCGCCTGCTGCTGCGGTGAACTCTCTGCTTTCAAGCTCCTGCTGCATCTTCATGAACTCTTCCTGCATCTTCTGTGCCTGCTTCATCATGTTGGTGTTGCCGCCGGGCATACCGCCGCGGAATCCGCCTTTTGCCATAGTAAAAATCCTCCTATAGTAAATTGTTTTTTACTTCTTTATTAAATCAGACGAGTCTGGTTTCTTTAAATTTTTTCAGCTCCTCAATGCTTCTCGTTGGAGCATTTGCGGAGGGATCCAACTCGTGAACGGCAAGTCGTAAACTGCGGCCTGTGACCTCGGATGCTGCCGCACGCAGTCGAATCAATATATCCTGATTGTTTATGTTATTGTACACCATGCCCTTGGCGGCATAGATGTCCAGCGTGTCATAGCTGACCTCGCCCCGTACCTTGGAGGTGTTGCCGATGAAGGAGCAAATCATCATGGGGAGCTTGTCCTCCGCCTTTTCGATAATCTTCTGCCACAGCTCGGCACTGTCAATGGGGGTGTTCTCCGCCTCCGGTGCTGCGTCGGGATTGAGGGAAACGGGGCTTGCACCCTCCGATATTACGGGCATATCATCCTCCGGCTGATACTCTGTGAACTGCGCGGGGTCAATATCGTCGCATTCCTCGGACCGATCAAAGCTGCGCTGGGGCTTGGGAATATCCTCGGGGATTTCCGCAAAGGGAAGCTCCTCTTCCTCTTCATCGACAGGAGGAAGCTCATTTGCTTCGGCATCGGTGAAAACGACAGGTGAGACCTCCGCCTGTACCTTGATTGCCCCGGACTCTATGCCTGCGAGCTTCGCCTCAAGGGCGGCAATTCTGCCGCGGAGCGCGGAAACATCGTCTGTGAGGGACGGATCACAGAGGCTTATGATGCAAAGCTCCGCAATGAGCTTGGAGCTGGGTGCATCCTTTGCCTTGGCAAGATAGTCGGAAACGGTGTCAATGCGGCTTATGAGCTCTGCTTTGGTGATTCTTCTGTTCAGGGCGGACAGCAGCTCAAGAGTGTAGCCGCCGGAGAGCAGATTGCTCTTTGCCTTGGGGGAAATCTGCAGCATGAGACAGTCGCGCTGAAGGGTGTTCAGCTCACCGAGGAAGGTGCAGGGATCCTTGCCGTCGCGCCAAAGCTCGTTGAAAAGATCCAGTGCAGCTTCACAGTTATGCTTAATGGTGCTGTCCATGACCATGGAGATACGGCGGTTTCCCGTAAGTCCCATGGAGGAATACACCGCGTCAACATCAATATGCTCAAAGCCGGAGCACTGGTCCAGCAGGGAAATTGCATCGCGCATACCACCCTCTGCAAGGCCTGCAATGAGCTTTGCGGCGTCGGGCTCAAGGTCAAAGCTTTCCTTGTCTGCAATGTTCAGCAGGTGGGAGGCGATGGTGTCCGTGCCGAGACGCTTGAAGCTGTGGCGCTGGCAGCGGGAAAGAATGGTGGAGGGTACCTTGTTGAGCTCCGTGGTTGCCAATATAAAGGTGAGGTGCTCGGGAGGCTCCTCAAGAATTTTCAGCAGGGCGTTGAAGGCCGAGGAGGTGAGCATATGCACCTCGTCGATGATGTAAACGCGCTTTTTGACGGAGACAGGGGAGAAGACCGCTTCCTCACGCAGAGCGCGCACGTGCTCCACCTTGTTATTGGAGGCGGCGTCGATTTCCACAACGTCAAGAATGCTGCCCTCTTCAATTCCGCGGCAGGCGGCGCATTTTCCGCAGGGGTTGCCGTTTTCGGGATGCTCACAGTTCAGCGCCTTGGCGAGAATCTTCGCGCAGGTGGTTTTACCCGTTCCCCGGGTGCCTATGAAAAGATAGGCGTGGGACAGTCTGCCCGTCATTATCTGATTTTTAAGGGTTTCGGTAATGTGCTCCTGACCGACGACCTGGTCGAAGGTCTTGGGGCGCCATTTGCGATACAGCGCTTGATACATTATCATAAACTCCTTTCAGATATAATAAGCGGCTTTTGACAAGACTGCACACCCAGCTTCGAATAGGCCATATGCCCGTTACGCCGACAGCCGGCTCAGAACCGGCACCCTCGCGGCACACGAAAAGCACCGCTTAATGCTGCTCGGTTCCCCGCCTGACATGGTTCACGGGTTTCCGTTGCGCGAGACCGGCTCGTCAACGCTGCTTATCGGTGTCAGACGACACATGACATATCCTCGGTTGGGAATTCATTCCTGCTGTAGCGGATTGCAGGTTACAGGGCACCGCTGGCTCCCCAACTAGTGCAGCCTTGTCAAAAGCCGCATGGGTATTATAACCCATAGCGGCGATTTAATCAACAAATATTTTCTTTACAAAAACCGAAAGTGTGCTATAATAACAGGGCAAAGAAAATATGGGGTATTAGCTCAGTTGGTAGAGCGCCAGGTTCGCAATCTGGAGGCCAGGGGTTCGACCCCCCTATGCTCCACCAAAAAAGTCGCTTGATTTTTCGAAAAGACAAATCAGGCGACTTTTTATTTTTGAAGACAATATGACGAATAACCAACAATCGCAGTAATTGCATAGAAAACTAATTGTGCAAGTGTGCACAAGCTTCATTAATAACTTCAGATGAGTATTTTGAGAATTTTTCCTGTTTTAGATGACAATTTTCTGATACACCGTATATCTGCATAATTTTTGATATGCTTCTGCCTTCTGTAGAATGGCTTGCTTCAAGTTTAAGCTTTCTTTCCGTAGTTCCACATTCTAGTACCATTTAAAACTACTTAATTAAAACGGCCACTCAAAATGGCAAAAAATTTTGCAATAAAGTTGCTACTACACATATTGGCACTCTATTCATTTCATGTGCCAGCCATATTCAAGCTCAAAAGCCATAAGCTGCTCTCTGAAACTGTCGGGAGAAGTAATTTCCTCCATTGTCACAAGCGCACCACCTTCGTCAAACAGGACAATATATCCCTCGTGCAGGCAGCAGTCAATATCGTCATACCTGTAATAGCACAGGCACCGTCCTTCGGTATCCACGGCGTAGGGGGAAATGAAATGTTTTCTGACATCGCCCTCAATCTGTGCATCGGCGGCATCCCCCATTTTGCCAAGGTTGTTGGGTTTTATATCCTTGACTGTAGAGGTAACTTCGACGCTCACCATTTTTTCAGGCTGAAGCTCTTTTCCCCAATCGTTGGTCTGCTTCAGACTCTCAATGTCACTTTCGCTAAAAATGGAATACACCAGATCTTCATCAAGCACACTGCTTGCGGCTGTTGTTGAAAAAATGTAGTTGTCGTGTTCGTAAAAGCCAGCGGTTTTGTCATCATAGCTCTGGCAGACAAGCACGGCAATAATGTCATTATTATAAATGTCGGTGCTATCACTGCCTGTGGGCTCGCTGCTGAAAGATGTGTTTTTGTATGCAAACAGAGTTCTGCCGTATTCGTCCTGCTCAAGAGTCAACAGCTCTTCTCCGCCGGCATCGGATACACCGAGCATGGAGTATATTCCGACTGTGCGAAGAGCTTTGTTATTGCCGCCTGCAATTGCGGGGTCACAGCCGCAAAGTGTTGTAACCAAACTAAGCACTAACAGCAGGCCTAAAGCTTTACGAATAATATTTGTCTTCAATTCTACCCTCCTCTAATCCTAAAAGCTTTTCATTTTAAGAGCAAGCAAAAGCCTAAGTACGCTATTGCCTTAACATCACTATTCTCGGTATAATTGCCCCTATCAACACCGCCAAAAATATCCGCACTTCTCTCCCACGGGGCTGAATAATAGTCATCAGCATAAGGGTCAGATAGAAGCGATGGAATTGCTATTTGGGTAATGAATACATTGAGGCCCATAGTTTGCAATTGCAGAAAATGGCCATACTCATGATTTACTGTGTCCGCATCAGCTTGTTCTGAATTTAGAAACATAACTCCAAATGAACCCGATCTTGCATTAGTAAATCCCCAGTTTTCGCGGATTACCAACTGTCCTTTATAGAATGAAATATGTTTTGAATCTAAAATTTTTTGCACATCTGAGTTAAACACATTGAATCCAATATTCTTTAAATCAGCATAAATTTCTTTGGTCGCATCGCCTACTTTCTTAAGCTTATCATATCCCCAATCCCACAGTTCAGTAATCGCATTATATATATCATCAACCGCAGACTGTCCATGTGGATCATTATCCATCGCGGATTATTCTCGCAATAGGCGAACAAGTTTAGGCCGAGGAAGCCTTCATTTAATTGTCCATCCGCGTTGATGAAGCGACAGATTGCGGGGTCATAATATTTGCTCTGCAGGTAGTTGAACCCCGTTTCCGTGTCGCAGGTGTAGCTGTACAGTGTCGTTCCGTCCCCCTGCAGGGTTTACCCTGCGTGGAGACTTTTTTTGTTACGGCACACTCACAGTAGCTGTCAGCGTATCTTTACTGATTCTCAATTCTGCACCCATCAGTTGAGCAAAGGTTTGCATAGCGTATTCATCAACTACGATTTTGTCGTCAATGGTGTATGCAGCTCTGGATGTTCCAGCCATCAAAACGAGCAGCAGATTATCTGCTTTGCTGTCCTCGACAAGCTTAAGCTCATCCGAATAATAGGTGTACGACTTATTCATGCACACCATTTTTGCAGTATTATCGTCAAGCCACTCAATCTCTGCACCGAGTTCTTGCATTATCGGTATCACTTCAAAGCCGACTCCATTGTCGAAGAAGTTGACATACGCTTTGTCTTCGAGGTCCGTTCCGTTGACTATGACCCTGCCGTCGGCTCCAAACACTTTATCTTTGAATTCATTCTCACTGAAAAAGCAAAGCTCGTACTCTTCCTCGAGTCCTGCGCCAAGAAAGCTGATTTCTGCATAGCAGCTTTTGTTATTCAGCTCAACCCACAAAAAATCCGTTGTTTGCGGAGTGGAAACAATAGCATAATTCTTAATTTCTCCATCAATTCCGGCATTTTTTAGGAGCTTGCTCAATTCCGATTCGTTTCCGAGCTTGCGTATTAGCTCTGTACGAACATTATGCATGGCTCCGTACTGAGCATCGTCATCATCGCTGATTTCTCTTTTCCATGCCGACCTGTCATTATAAGGCTCAACAATAACGGCGTCGTGATTGTCGGCGGATAAAGTGTAAATGAGCGGATTGTAGCCGTTGACTTTAAGGTATTCCAACGACGGAGAATTCATAAAATCAAGAAGTTGACCTTGCGATACGGTGAATGCACATAAAGATTTTGCTTCATCATTGCTATCGCTTGCGCTTTCTTCAGCTTCTTTCTGAAGACTGCAACCGCAAAGCGACACAGCAAGTAAAGCACACTGAAAAATACATAGTATTCTTTTCATGTTGTCCTCCTTTTTAGATGGCAGGATAGCAGCCATATAACGGTTCATTATTAAATGGATTTGATGTATGATGCAGCAAGAACTCATCAAAGTATTGAAAATCCATGTATCCATTGGGGTTGTTTGTAAAAACAATGTTGCGCTTAATATTTACGCCAGTAACCAGTACCATGTGTCCTGTGTCGCCATTATCCCCTGCATAGTAAGCATAAAGCGGTCCGTCCTGCAATTCGTCGTATAGTTCTTCAATACTGTCTATGAATATTATATCGCCCGCATTTAAAGGCCAACCAGGACCCGACCAATTATCAGATCCATTTATTAAAGTGCCAAGGGCTTTTGCTCTTTTATCCGCATCGTCTTGAGTAACAATTAGACCGTATTTGTACGATTCAAACATTGTTTGACAGTATGCCCAGCACAAGTTTGTGCTGCCTTGGTCAAATAAGGGGACATTATAGGATACTGTGTAGTCCCCTCTCCCCTCAAGTGAATAGCATATGTATTGAACCCTGTGTGCTATTATTGAAACATCTTTTTTGATTGTATTTATGGCAGCAGCAACAACACTTTTACCCGTAGGATCAGAATATATTACTGGGTTATTCTCGCAATAAGTGAATAGATTTCGGCCGAGGAGGCCGCTGTTTATCTGCCCATCAGCGTTTATAAATCTGCAGATTGCGGGGTCGTAATATCTGGTCTGCAGGTAATAGAAACCAGACTCTGTATCGTATCAGTACCTACAACACCAATTTACCATTAAATCGGCAAGCGGTCAATTGTGAGTTTGGTTTACATTTGAAAAGAGCAGATAGGCAAGTGCCTATCTGCTCTGACATTGTTTGCTTTTATTTAGCTATCATCTCATTCAGATAATCCCAAACAAGACTTGTGGTTACTACAAAATAGTTGATGTCCTTTGCGCCATTATAGGTGCAGGAGTGGAGCAACGGGGTTCCTCATTATTTATGTACATACAACAGAGATCAAATGCCCATAGTTAGAAAGAAGTATGGTTAGAAAGGTGAGCATATATCTCTTCCATTCGCTCTTCGGTATAGCCCATCATGAAATAAGACTTTTCCTTGAATATGGCAAAGTCAAATTCCCCGCCCTTTTTCTGCTTTTTATCACCTACCGTACAGCAAATAACATATATTGCTACTCCTCTGCCAATAGAGGCCTTGGTTTTATATACCTTGCCGATATCATTCCAGTAAAGAACTTTTTTGGCAAAAAAGGCATTGCGGTAATGTATGCCGTCAGTGTCGATTAAGACTGTGCCATAGGTATAGCCCAAAATGCAGACAACATATATGCAAAGAATAAGCGAAATTACTATGCCCACAGGAAAACCTGAATGCTCTTCCATATGTATATTTGTTGTCCATGCTAATAAAATGACTGCGGCTAATGCAAGCAACACGGAGCGTACATCAAGCTCCGATTTCTTGTCGCCCTCATAGCCTATAAAGCGTTTTTCCTTTTTCATATTTTACCCTTATCTTCAAATAGTTTATAAATAGCAATGACAAGCGATATTTACAGTCTTAGGATTTGTACATCCACTGCTTTTTGTGCTATTTTTTGTACTGTTTTTTTGTGAAGAATTTGATGAGCTGTTCACAAAAGTCTGCATGCTTCTATCAAACAGATCTGCCCCTAGCCCTGTAAAAATGTTTATAAAAAATCCACCGACTATCGTTTCGAGTGGTTTGTTTAGGGAGTCTCCAAGACTATTAGCGGCTTGTCCGAAAGCCAACGTCGTTGTAACAGTAATAGCAGTTCGAACAACTCGCTCAGAACGTGATCCAGTGCTATGAGAATATGTTTTGCACCCCGCCAATGCTGAAGCTGCTATTACTCCGCCAACACCAGAAGCGGATAGTCCCCCTACAATACCGCCAGTTACTACTGCTTCAAGTACGCCTTCGGGTGTTACATTATCTCTATTATATATCAAATAATCTCCAAGCGATATTGCAGCTCCAATAAACGCTCCTACAGCAATATGAATCCATTCACCGTTCGGATCATATCCCATCACGGGATTATTCTCGCAATAGGAGAACATGTTGGCACTGAGGAGGCGAGACATGTCGGTAGTAACGAAGATGTCGGCATTGATGAATCTGCAGATTTCAGGATCATAATATCTGCTCTGCAGGTAGTAGAAACCAGTTTCTTGATGTTGATAGTACCTACAACACCAATTTACCATCAAATGGGTAAGCGGTCAATTGTGAGTTTAATTTACTATTTGAAAAGATCAGATAGGCATAATGCCTATCTGATCAAAGTGCCTGTTATTCTTTTCTATTCAGGATCCACCCGATAGAAAGATATCTCTTTGCCTACCTCAAAAAATGTAGTGTCTTTTACGGTTGCTATAAAAAATGCTTTGCTCTTATAGGAACACGTCCACTGTTCATACCTACTCTCCGGAGTTTCAATATTCGTGTCCAACACTACGGTATCATATAAGTTCATTACACTTCCCGGGTAAGTTGTCAAGCAAAATTCAACTACTTCTCCGTTAACGACCATTTGTCCAGTCGTGTCGCATGTGCTACTAACGGTAAAAACTATTGTTTCGTCAGAGGAAACCCACGTTGTATTAGGCTGGTTGGTAGGTTTCCTCGCATAGGTAAAAGGGTTTTCACACGCGCTACATGTCAACACAACAAGCAAGATAACGATACATATTTTCAGCTTTTTCTTCATCTTCATCACCCCAAATAATATCCGCAGATATAATTTTTCGCATAAATACTCGGAGCCTCTGTGCTTATGTTCCCATTGCACCCAAGATTATATGTAATATAGGTTGTTCCGTCATAATGCACAGCGACTGTATGAATCCCACCCCACGGGGCATTTTCGTTCCAAAAGGTAATAATATATGTTCCTTCCTGTGCCATATCATCCAATCCAATTCGTGAATATTCTATACCCTCTTTGTTCAGCACTCGCCCTATCGCAAACGGATTTGAGCCAAAGCATCCGTATCCGATCATAGCATATACGTCTTGAAAATCTTGAATAGTATCGGACAAACATGAGTCAATACCATTCAACACTTTGGCATTATGTACCGCAATTGCCCCACATGCATTCCGTTTTGCCTTATATAATCCAAATTCAAAGTTTTCCCCGGTTGCACGATTTTGGTCGTTAATGACTTTGTTTTTTGTTGTAGTTGATGGATTACTATCTACCTTTGAATTATTGTTTCTATTTCTTTTTGAAATATGGCGATATCCAATTACTGAAACAACAAGAGCGGTAATCCAAAAATGCCCCGATGGATCAGCTCTGTTAACTGGATTATTCTCGCAATAGGCGAACAAGTTTAGGCCAAGGAAGCCTTCATTTAATTGTCCATCCGCGTTGATGAAGCGACAGATTGCAGGGTCGTAATATCTGCTCTGCAGGTAGTAGAACCCAGTTTCTGTGTCGTATCAGTACCTACAACACCAATTTACCATCAAATCGGCAAGCGGTCAATGATTTCGCCGCTTTTTGCAAGGAGAGAGAACGCAGAGTTTTGCAGATAAATTCTGCGTTTTTTGCGGTTTGCTGTTGACAAGCGACCAAGTGGTCGCTATAATAACGCTTGCGACCACTTGGTCGCATTTCGGCGCGGGAGGTAAACATGGGAAAGGATACAAAGGACAGGATTTTGGATGAAGCCCTTGTCAGCTTCGTGGAAAACGGCTACAAGGGGACAAATCTCCGTGACTTTGCCGCGGGAATGGGCCTGAGCAAATCTGCCCTTTACAGTCATTATGACAGCAAGGAGGCCATATGGAATGCCCTTCTTGACAAGATGGAGGCGTATTATGCCCGGCGCTTCGGTTCCGTAGACAATATGCCGGAAATCCCAATGTCCTGCGAAGAGCTTTTTGCTACCACCATGAAAATGGTGAATTTTACGGTTTCCGATGAAAGAATTGTTCTTACACGAAAACTCCTTCTTGCCGAGCAGTTCCACGACGAGCGTGTGAAAAAGCTCGCGACCGAGCATTTTTTGAACGGAACAAGGGAAATCTATAAGATCATTTTTGGAAAAATGATGGAAAACGACCTTTTAAAGCAGGAAGATCCGGATATGCTTGCATTTGCCTTTACTTCCCCTATTACCGCGCTCATCCACTACTGTGACCGTGAGCCGGAAAAAGAGCCGGAAATCATGCAGCAGGTCGAAGCTTTTGTGAAGTACTTTATCAAGACCTACGGAATTCAGGGAAAAAGGCATCCCTAATGAGCGTTAGAGCCTGAAATATCTTTGCTCCGTACAAGCTGACGGAGACGAAGCAATGAGTGAATGTATTTTTGCAAATCATAAAGAATGAAAGGACAAGAAACGATGAATGTAAGCTACGAACACAAAAATGAACTGACCTTTATCGGTTATCATACAGAAATTGCACCCGAAGAGGGATATAAGAAATGCCCCGAATTCTGGGACAGGGAATACGCGGCTAAATACGCCCGCCTTTGGCAGACCATGAAGCCGGAAACCGCAGTGGAGGCGGCAATTCTTGCAAACGGCATCGGAATGTATGCCATCTGTGCCGAAAATGAAAAGGGCTTCGCCTATTGGATAGCCGGAGAATACAAGGGCGGAGATGTTCCCGTGGGGCTGGAGCTTTTCACCTTTCCGGAAAGCGATTGGGCAATGTTTTCCGCAAAGGGAGCTATGCCCGATTCACTGCAGACCTTGAACACACAGGTGTGGAACGAATGGGCGCCGAACATTAAAACAATGTATGAAATCGGTTCCTCATCTCTGGAAATCTACTCAATGGGCAATCCCCGGTCTCCCGATTATGAGTGCGGAATATGGGTGCCGATTAAGAAAAAGGCCGATTTGAAAATCTGCCAGAGCTGCGGAATGCCCATGGAAACCGCAGAGGTCTACGGCACAGACGCCGACGGCAGCGCCAATTCCGATTACTGCAAATACTGCTATGTAAACGGTGAATTCGTGGACAAAGTGACCATGGAGGAATACATTGACATGTGCAGTCAGTACGGGGCGCAGGCAGGTATGGCCAACGAGGAAATGAAGTCCTACTGCCAAAAGCTGTTTCCCACGCTGAAGCGCTGGAAGAAATGATTCCATGATAGCCAACGGTGTTACGATAAGCAGAATACTGTTTTCAATTTTGATGCTTGGACTTCCGAGCTCTTCGGGCGCTTTTGCGGCGCTGTATCTTCTGTGCGGTGCAACAGATGTGCTGGACGGCTTTCTTGCCCGAAGACTGCACACGGAAAGCGAAAAGGGTGAACGGCTTGACAGCGCGGCAGACCTGGTTTTTGCCGCTGTGTATGCAGTGAAGGTGCTTCCCGCATTGCAAATTCCCCTTTGGATTTGGGTGTGGACAGCCCTTATTGCGGTGGAGAAAACCGCAGGTATATTGCAAAGAAGGAAAGGCGAGGGGAGATTACATATTGAGCATTCCGCCGCTAACAAGCTGACGGGGCTTCTCATCTTCCTTCTGCCGCTGATAAGCAATTTCGCCGATGTTAAGTACGGTGCCGCCATCGCCTGCGCCACGGCGAGCTTTGCAGCAACGGAAGAATTGCTTGAGCTGAAAAAGCTTAAAAGCGCTGAATAATTCAGCGTGCATAAAGGAGTTTAAAATGAAGGATTTCATTTTCGCGGCGCTGCCGTGGATTTGCATGGGACTGATGCTGGCAATATTTTTTGTCCGCAGTGCCAAAAAGAAAAATGGTGATAAAAAAGAAGAAAACAAAGAAAACTACGGCTCGGAGGGAATGGGAATCGGCATGTGTATCGGTACCTCTCTGGGCATATCTTTAGGCAACTACACGGGAATCGGCATGATGCTCGGTATGCTCATAGGCCTTGCCGTAGGCTCAGCCATGGAGAAAAAAGACAAGGAAGAATAATCAAGCGTTTGCATTATGAGAAAAGCAATCATCTACATACACGGTAAGGGCGGCAGCGCCGAGGAAGCCGACCGCTACAAGCCCCTTTTTCCCGAATTTGATGTAATCGGCTTTGACTACAAATCGGGAACACCGTGGGAAGCAAAAAGAGAGTTTTCGGAATACTTCGGCAGCCTGCGGGAAAGCTATGACAGCGTTTCCGTCATGGCAAACAGCATCGGCGCATTTTTCACCATGAACGCCCTTGCCGATGAAAAAATCGAAAAAGCCTTTTTCATTTCACCCATAGTCAACATGGAAAAGCTCATTTCGGACATGATGCTGTGGGCAAATGTCACGGAAGGGGAGCTTCGGGAGAAAAAGGAAATCGAGACAGGCTTCGGGGAAACCTTGAGCTGGGAATATCTCTGCTATGTGAGAGAAAATCCCCTTGCATGGAATGTGGCAACGCATATTCTCTACGGCGAAAAGGACAATCTCACTGCCCTTGACACCGTGAGAGACTTCGCGGAGAAAACAGGTGCAAGCCTTGACATTATGGAAAACGGCGAGCATTGGTTTCACACAAAGGAGCAGATGGAGTTTGTTGACGAATGGATAAATAACTGCAGGAGAAATTCTCACTGACGAAGAATACGGCGAAAATTTATAGCGAAGCATATCCCTGCCCGGTGCATTTAAATGTGCCGGGCAGGTTTTTTATCTCCGAAACGCTGCCTGCGCGGCTTGCTGCCGAAGAAAGGTTCAACGACAAATACATATCGGCGAAATACACGGATATTTGTGGCTTATCAGATTAAAAATGTAATTTTTTTATTCATTTTGCTTTGAGATACCCTAAAAAGGCTTGTTAAACCCATGAGCTTTCGGCGAATTTTTTAAAATACGGTTTGGGAATTGCCTAAAAATCGTAATACATTACAAAAACATTGTTATAAGAATAATTATGGTTGCCAATTTGTGCATTTGTGATAAAATTTCACTTGAAAAGAAGCGTTATAGCCTCGAAATTATTGCATATTAACTATTAAAGCCATCTGAACCGGTAAATCGGGGAGGATGAAAGGAGCTGAATATGGCAGAAAAGGTTTTTAACAAAGTGTTGGCAGCTAACCGCGGTGAGATTGCCATCAGAATTTTCCGCGCCTGCTATGACCTCGGTATCCACACCGTGGCCATGTATTCAAAGGAGGACACCTTCAGCCTCTTCAGAACAAAGGCTGATGAAGCCTATCTCATAGGCGAAAACAAGAGCCCTCTGGGCGTATATCTCGACATTGACGAGATCATTGACCTTGCAAAGCGCCGCAATGTTGACGCAATCCATCCCGGCTACGGCTTCCTCTCCGAGAATGCGGACTTTGCCCGCGCCTGCGAGGAAAACGGCATCACCTTTATCGGGCCTCCCAGCGATGTTTTAGGCAAAATGGGCGATAAGCTCTCTGCAAAGCAGATCGCCATTGAGTGCGGTGTTCCCGTTGTACCCGGCTGCAAGGACCCTCTCGAGAGCGGTGAGCAGGCACTTGAAATGGCAAAATCCTTTGGCTTCCCCGTAATTCTCAAGGCTGCGGCAGGCGGCGGCGGACGCGGTATGCGTCTGTGCAATTCCGAGGAAGAGGTCATTCCTTCCTTTGAGCTTGTTAAGAGCGAGGCCAAGAAGGCCTTCGGCAACGACGATATTTTCATCGAAAAGTTTCTTGTAGAGCCCAAGCACATAGAGGTTCAGATTCTCGCCGATAAGTACGGCAATGTCCGCCATCTGGGCGAGCGTGACTGCTCTCTCCAGCGCCGTTATCAGAAGGTGGTTGAGTTTGCCCCCGCATGGAGCGTTCCTGCGGAGATTCGCTGCAAGCTCCACGCCGACGCAGTTAAGATTGCCGAAAAGGTTGGCTATGTGAACGCAGGTACGGTTGAGTTCCTCGTTGACCGCGACGGCAACCACTACTTCATTGAAATGAACCCCCGCATCCAGGTTGAGCACACCGTAACCGAGATGGTCACCAGCATTGACCTTGTGCGCGCACAGATTCTTATTGCTCAGGGCGCACCCATCAGCCACCCCGAAATCGGACTTGGCAACCAGAATGACCTCAATGTCAACGGCTATGCAATCCAGTGCCGTGTCACTACCGAGGACCCTGCAAACAAGTTCGCTCCCGATAACGGACGCATCACAAGCTACAATTCCGGCGGCGGCTTCGGAGTCCGTCTTGACGGCGGCAATGTTTCCACCGGCTCCGTCATTTCTCCCTACTATGACTCTCTGCTGGTCAAGGTTACAAGCTGGGACTGCACCTTCCCCGCAGTATGCCGCAAGGCAATGCGCGCCATTAACGAGGAGCATGTACGCGGCGTAAAGACCAACATCCCCTTCGTTACCAATATTCTTACCCATCCCACCTTTATTGCAGGTAAGTGCCACACCAAGTTCATTGACGAGACTCCAGAGCTGTTTGAGTTCAGCGAGGGCCGCGACCGCGCAACCCGCGTTCTGAAGTACATAGCAAACATTCAGGTCAACAATCCCAATGCGGAGCGCCACCAGTACAACGCTCCCAGATTCCCCGTGGCACAGCGCGAGATTACTCCTGCTGACGGTGTTAAGCACATCCTCGACACCAAGGGCCCCGAGGCCGTAAGAGACTGGATTCTCGACCAGAAGAAGCTGCTGGTAACCGATACCACAATGCGCGATGCCCACCAGTCACTGCTGAGCACACGCCTGCGTACCCGCGATATTCTTAAGGGCGCAGAGGGCACGGCTGACATTCTTGCCGACTGCTTCTCCCTTGAAATGTGGGGCGGCGCAACCTTCGACACCTGCTACCGCTTCCTCCACGAATCTCCCTGGGAACGCCTTGAAAAGCTCCGTGAGCTGATTCCCAACGTACCCTTCCAGATGCTGCTCCGCGGCTCAAACCTCGTTGGCTACGCAAGCTATCCCGACAACCTCGTAAGAGCATTCGTTGCGGAAGCCGCACGCGAAGGCATCGATGTATTCCGTGTATTTGACTCCCTCAACTGGCTCCCCAACATGGAGGTCGCCATGGATGAGGTTCTCAAGCAGGGCAAAATCCTTGAGGGCACAATGTGCTACACCGGCGACATACTCGACCCCGCAAGAGATCGCTACACTCTTGAGTATTATGTAAACTTTGCCAAGGAAATCGAAAAGCGCGGTGCACACATTCTCACCATTAAGGATATGTCCGGTCTGCTGAAGCCCTATGCCGCAAAGAAGCTGATTTCCACTCTGAAGCAGGAAATCGGCATTCCCGTCAATCTGCACACCCACAACACCACTGGCAACCAGCTTGCAACTCTGCTCATGGCATCCGAAGCAGGCTGCGATATCGTTGACGCGGCAATCGGCTCCATGGCAAACCTCACAAGCCAGCCCAGCCTCAACGCCCTCAACGAGGCACTCCGCGGTCAGGAGCGCGATCCCGGCTTTGACACTCAGCGCCTGCAGGAGCTGGCTGATTACTGGGGCGATGTCCGTCTGCGCTATGAGAGCTTCGACAAGGGCCTCAAGATTCCCGTAACCGATATCTACCGCTATGAAATCCCCGGCGGCCAGTACACAAATCTCCAGCCTCAGGTTGAGTCCATCGGCCTCGGCCACCGCTTCAACGAGGTCAAGGAGATGTACCGCACCGTTAACCTCATGCTGGGTGATATCATCAAGGTTACTCCATCCTCCAAGATGGTGGGCGACCTTGCGATTTTCATGGTTCAGAACAATCTGACTCCCGAAAATATCGTTGAAAAGGGCGAGCAGCTTGCCTTCCCCGATTCCGTTGTCAGCTACTTCAAGGGCATGATGGGCCAGCCGCCCTGCGGCTTCCCCGTTGACCTGCAGAAGGTAGTTCTCAAGGGCGAGGAGCCCATAAACTGCCGTCCCGGCGAGCTGCTTGAGCCCGTTGACTGGGATGCTCTTAAGGAGACCGTGGGCAGCTTCTATCCCGGCTACGAATATCCCCGTTCCCTCATCTCCTACGCCATGTATCCCAAGGTGTATGAGGACTTCATCCGCCATCGCAAGGAATACGGCTATATCATGCGTATGGGCAGCCATGTGTTCTTCAACGGCATGGCCATCGGCGAGACTAACAAGATTAATATTGAAGACGGCAAGACTCTGGTCATCAAGTATCTCGGTCTCGGCGATCTCAATGAGGACGGCACCCGCAATGTTCAGTTTGAGCTCAACGGTATGCGCAGAGAGGTGGCGGTTCCTGATCCGAAGGCCGCCGACAGCGTGGCAAAGGTCACTCTTGCCGACCCCAATGACAAGAGTCAGGTGGGCGCATCCATCCCCGGTATGGTCTGCAAGGTCGCTGTCAAGAGCGGCGATGCCGTGAAGGTCAACGATGTTCTTGCGGTTGTTGAAGCCATGAAGATGGAAACAAGCATCGTTGCACGCATGGACGGCGTTGTAGACGAAGTGCTTATCAAGGAAGGCCAGAGCGTAAAGGCCGGCGAACTGATAATCACCATAAAGTAAGAATAAAAAAGAGACGCTTCCAGCGTCTCTTTTTTATTTGATTAGATATCAATCCAAATCGGTTGCGGTGGGTTCTTCGTTTTCCTGCTTTATTCCGCGGAGCACATCGAACATACCGATGAGAGCGAAGCCTACGCCGTAGCACAGGCTGCGGATTGCTTCGGCGCGGTATTCGGGAACATAAATTAAGGACCACAGAATAAAGGCGGGAATCTGCCCCATGGTGATTTCCGTATATGTGCCTCTGCTTATTTCCACACCTAACGCAATGGCATCGGCGCCGAAGCAGCCGACGGCCACGCCGATTAAGGCGCAGATTACAATGACGGCAACCTTGCCCTTGCCCTTTCTGCCGTGGAAAAGCTCATAGAATTTCTTGGTGAGAAGACCGGTGACAAGACCGAAGATTGAGGCGAAATAACCCATATATCCCACTATTGCCCAGGGTACGGCGCTGATTAATGAGCCCACAAGAGCACCTAAAATCCCTTTTCCCAGACTGCCGGATTCGGCTTGTGCCGATGCAAGGTTTATGCTGTCTGCGCCAATCATGTGTGTACCTCCTGATGAAAAAGTGATATGATATTCTGTATAATAATAAAACACATTTTGACAAAATAAGCAACTATTCATATTCTCCTGAACAAATGCCGCAGCTTCATCGTCTATATAAACAGAAAGCTTTCGAGGAGTGCTCTCATGGAAGACACAAAGATAATTGATTTGTTCTGGCGCAGGGACGAATCAGCCATAAGCGAAACCCAAAATAAATACGGGCTTTTCTGCATTTCCGTCTGCCATCGTATTCTCAACGATGAGAGAGACGAGGAGGAGTGCGTTTCCGATGTGATGATGAAGCTGTGGAGTGTAATACCTCCTGAAAAACCCTTGAATTTCAAGGCTTTTATTGCGAAAATCACGCGAAACCTGTCCATTGACAGATTCCGCAAAAACAAGCGTGACAGCGAATACTGCCGTGCTGTTGAGGAGCTGAATGAGGACTTCCCGTCAGATTTTTCCGTGGAGGATAAGCTTGCGGAGGCGGAGCTTGCAAAAGCGATAGGCGCTTTCCTCCGTGAATACGACAGCGAAAAACGCAGGGTTTTCGTAAAGCGCTACTTTGAGTTCAAATCCACGAAGCAGATTGCGGAGGAGGAGCGGATTAAAGACCAGCGCGTGCGGCATATACTCTGCGATATGCGAAAAGCTCTCAAGGAATACCTGGGGAAGGAGGGCATGGTATGAATTTTTCCGACGCTGTAATTGACGCATTGGGCGAGCTTGATGACGAGCTTGTTGCGGAGATTTACGAACCGAAAAAGAAAAAGCGGGGTGCGGTTATCGGCGCATTGGCCCTTGCTGCCTGTGCCGCAATAATAATCGTCGGCAGCGGACTTCTCAAAGACCCGCCGCACGTTCCCGATATAACCGCGCCGCCCGCAGTTACGCAGAACGTCGGGGAAACGCAGAGCCCCGTGATAACGCAGGCGCCGACTCCTCAGCCGACGCAGGCACCGCGGACGACACCCGCTCCGCAGCCCGAAGGGATAAGCCTTGTGATAAACCGCGGCGAGCCCGTGAAATACTCCACGGCAAGGCAGATTCTGTACGTTGACCCCGAAAGGTGGGAGGGTGATGCCGACGCCGACGCGGACGATGACGCGGATGCCGACGCTGATGACGATTCCGACGTGCCCGAAGATACGAAACGCTACATGAGATATGAGGAGATAATGAGCTTCTACGGCATAAGCCTTGACGTTCAGCAGGCGTTGCCTGATTACAGAATGTATAATATGCTCTATTATTATCCCGAGGACGCACACAACAATGTTTTTGAGTATTACAGCTATTCCGGCGGCCGAGGCAACCTCATTATATCCATACACGACGGAAGCGTGACGTATTTTAATTCCGACGGCATGACGGCAACGGATATACACGGCACAAGCGTTATTGCAGCCGAAAACGGCGGAGTATACGTTGCAAGCTTTTCAAAGGGCGGACTTTATTACTTTGTACGTGCAGACAGACTCGCGGAAGAGGAATTTACAAAGCTTTTGGAGGTGCTGATATGAAAAGAATAATATCGCTTTTATTGACAGCCGTGCTGCTGCTGGCGCTTATGCCTGCGGCACTGGCGTATTCGGATGTGCCCAAGGGCGCATGGTATGAGTACAGCGCGAAATACTGCAAATCCATGGGTATTATGCAGGGAACATCGGAGGATGAATTTTCACCTGATGCAAACATGACCCGCGGAATGTTCGTAACCGCGCTGTTCAGAATGAGCCGCGGGGTGGTATGGCACAGTAATATGGATGCGGAAACCTCGAATTTCAAGGATGTTCCCGATACCATGTGGTGTGTCGACGGAGTGAAATGGGCATCCAGCCGCGGAATTACCCTTGGGGTCACGGAGGAGCTTTTCTGCCCCAACGCCTACATTACCCGGGAACAGATTGCCTGCATGATTGCAAGATACGCAGAGCACATTAAGGCAAATTTCCCGACAGAGCCTGAGCTTATGGAAAGATATAAGGATGTGAGCTTCCTTGATGCGGACAGCGTTTCGGATTTCGCAAAAGACGGCGTGGAGCTTGTGCGGAAAACGGGCATTATGCGCGGTGATAAAAACGGTAATTTCCGTCCACACGACTATGTGACAAGGGCGGAAGCCGCGGCTATATTCGAGAGACTGGACTTAACCGTTTGTATCTATGATGTCTGGACATCGGGTGACTATCTTGTTGCAACCGAGGAGCAGAAAGCACAGCTTGTGTCCCTTATGAGCGGTATGGAAAAAGGCGAATACGCGGAATATCTCTGCGAATACTATCTGTGGGTTGAAGATACAAACTTTATAACCTATTCCTTCAAGATAAACGACCCGACCCATGTAAATGTGAGTGAAACTACAAAAACGGGAGAAAGTATTTACTACGGTCTTGATGACCCCACGGGCGAGATTGCCGCGCAGATATGGGCAATCCTCAACACTCTTGAGATTGAAGGCATTGAACATTGGTGAAAGAATCCCCATGCCGAAGAGCATGGGGATTTTCATTGCACCGCACACAATCTTTGCTTTTTACAAATAGCTCCTTGAAGATTGGCGGTACTGTGATATAATACTTATAATAGTCAGTCATTAAGTTAAGGAGGCAACAAATGTATTGCTCAAATTGCGGTGCCTATGTTACAGATGGCAACTTTTGCGGAAACTGCGGCTCGCCGGTGAAGCCTGCACTCGCCGGTTGGTATAACACCGGATCCCCGTGGCAATCACCTCCGCAGGTGCGTTATCCTGCCCCGGTATATACCAAAAGAGTGCTGAATGTGCCGGATACACCTGAAAAGGAAATGAAAAGAGGCTTTAACCGCGGCGGACTGGCCGTGCTTGCACTGTACGGCAGCTTTTCCGTTTTAGGCTCGGCGTTCCTGTACATAGCCGCCATAATCGCCTTTGCCTGCTCGAGCTTTGCCATGGGTGAATTTGTAACAGGCGACACATGGGATGCGCTTTATGAAATCCTGTATTCCTCGGATGCAATGGGATCGCCCGGGGCCCTGTTTGTGGTGTTGAGCTATGTTGTGGGCATGATTCTGGGCCTGATAATCGGCATAAAGCTGATGCAGAAGATACTTAAACGCATAAATCCCGTGGCGCCTGAAGTCAGAGAACTCACGCCAAAGGAATTTTTCCTTGCCATGGCATTTACCTTCGGAGCCTGGGGACTTGGTGTTGCTCTGGGCAACCTTCCTGATATCGTATTTCCTACGGAAAGCGCAGGGGAACAGTTATATGAGGCGCTGGGCATGAATATGCTGCCCTTCTATATCTATACGATAGTCGGAGCGCCCATTCTTGAGGAGCTTTCCTTCCGAAAAGTCCTCTGCGGCGGCCTCAGCAAATTCGGCAAGGCGCCTGCGGTGATTGTATCCGCGCTTCTTTTCGGACTTATGCACCGCAACAGCGGCCAGTTCTTCCTGGCGTTCTTTGGGGGGCTTGTTTTCGGCTGCGTATACCTCTACAGCGGAAAAATTATCTATTCCATACTGCTCCACGGCATTATTAATTTCATTGCATCTCTGCCGCAGCTTTTCGCTTTGGGAAATATCGACATCGAGCTTGGCTGGGAGATTGCAGTCGGTGTCCTCGGACTCATAGGTGTTCTGTTCATTATAATGTGCCGCAAGCATCCCATGCTCCACCCTGAGCCTTCGCCGATACCCAACAGCAGAAAAGCAGTGTTCGCCAATGTGGGTATGAGACTTGCAGTAATCGGAGGACTGGTGCTCACGGTGTTTGCGGATATTATTGCGCAGTATAATGCCGGGGAAGCCGGCGCGTGTCTGCTGCAGCTCTTCGTAAGCTCCGTAACCATCGCTCTTGTAATTGTTGTAATTACCTGCACCTGCAAAGGAAAAAAGCAGGGAGTAAGCAGACCTGAATAAGCATAAGGAAATCCCCGTATCAAACGGTACGGGGATTTTTTTAATATGCTTCTATTTCTTTTATGGTGAGCTCGCGGCCGGTGAGGGGAGTGAGCAGGTCGCTTCCGCATTGGGGACATTTGAGACTGTTGAGGTCGGCGTCGAATTCCGCCTCGCAGTCAAGGCATTTTGCCCTGCCGATAAGCTCTTCGGCAACGAGAACTGTGCCTTCAAGCTCCGTGCCGTCGGTGACGGCAACCCAGCAATCCTCAAGGAAGCGGGGGACAACACCGCTGAGGTTTCCCACCTCAACGGTGATTTTGTTTACACCCTCAAGTCCCTCGTCCTTCATGACTCCGCGAACCATTTTCAGCATAGCGTCGCAGATTCCAAGCTCGTGCATTTATTTGGTGACCTTCTTTACGGCAATCTTTGCAGTGCGCTTTACCATGCCCTCAACCATCTTGATGGGGAGAGTTTCGAAGGTGCCTGCGTGCCAGTTGCGGACCTTCTTCAGCTTGATTGCGTCAAACTTGCACTTGGTGGTGCAGAGACCGCAGCCGATGCAGAGGTAATCGTCAACCTTGGTGGCACCGCAGCCCAGGCAGCGTGCGGTTTCCTTGCGTACCTGCTCCTCGGTGAAGGTGACGCGGGAGTCGGCAAAGCTCTTTGCCTTCTCAGCGTTGTAGCCGGGAACCTGACGGTGCTCGTGGTCAAAGCCGCCTACGCCCACAAGGGCGCCGTCCTTGTCAAGTGCGCGGTATACTCTGCGGTCACGGCCCATGGTGAGGGTCTGGCCGGGATGTACATAGCGGTGCAGGGAAATAGCTGCTTCCTTGCCTGCTGCAATGGCATCAATGGCGAACTTGGGACCGGTGTAGCAGTCGCCGCCCACGAAGATGTCGGGCTGTGCGGTCTGATAGGTGAGTTCGTCTGCAAGAGCATTGCCCTTTGCGCCGAGCTTGAGCTCACCCACATCAAGATTGCCCCAGTCGATGCGCTGACCGATGGCGGCAATGAGAGTGTCGCATTCCACATCGCCTGCATCGCACTTGAGAGCGCAGACCTTGCCGCTCTTGCCCAGAATTTCAACGGGCTTGTGCTGGAAGACGAACTTGACGCCCTCTGCCTTTGCTTCTGCAACCTCTTCGGGGTCGGCGGGCATATCGGATTCCTTGCGGCGGTAGACAACGGTTACATCGTCGCACATACGGACTGCGGTGCGAGCTACGTCAATGGCAACATTGCCGCCGCCAACGACGACTATCTTCTTGCCGACCTTGACCTTGTTGCCGAGGTTTACCTCGCGCAGGAAGTCAACGCCGCCGAGAACACCCTTGAGCTCCTCGCCGGGAACACCCAGAGGTGCTGCCTTCTGTGCGCCGATGGCAAGGTAGAAGCCCTTGTAGCCCTCTTCACGGAGCTGCTGAATGGTGATGTCCTTACCAACCTCAACGCCGCACTTGAACTCAACGCCCATTTCCTTGAGAATGTCGATTTCGGCGTTGAGAGCGTCCTTCTCAAGACGGAATGCGGGGATGCCCAGAGTCAGCATACCGCCGGGAACGGGATTACGGTCGAATACGGTTACGGGGTAGCCCTTGTTGGCCAGGTAATAGGCACAGCTCATGCCGGCGGGACCGGCACCGATGACGGCAATCTTTTCGGTGTAGGGACGGCCTATCTGATTGACCATCTTGGGAACAAAGCGGGTTTCCGCCTTCATGTCGTGGTCGGCGATGAAGCGCTTGACCTCGTCGATGGCGACTGCCTCGTCAACCTCACCGCGGGTGCATTCAGCCTCGCAGCGCTTGTTGCAGATGCGGCCGCAGACGGCGGGGAAGGGGTTCTCCTTCTTGATAAGCTCGAGAGCCTCGGTATATCTGCCCTGGGCAGCCAGCTTCAGATAGCCCTGAACGGGAACATGGGCAGGGCAGGCGACCTTGCAGGGCGCGGTGCCGGAGGGAAGGGTATCCTCGCGGTTTTCACGGTAATCGGGGTTGAAGGCCTTCTTTACGAAGACGGTATCGGTAATCTTTACATAGTCGGGAGGAGTGGTGTCGTTGGTGGCGCAGAGCTTCTGACCCAGCTTCAGAGCATTGCCGGGGCAGACCTCAACACACTGGGCGCAGGCAACACACTTTGCCTCGTCAACAACGGCAACATAGTTGGAGCGGATAGCGTCGCGGGCGCCGAACATCATGCCTGCGCGCAGACCGAAGCAGGCGCAGGAGCAGCAGTTGCAGATTGCGGCGCTGTCGCCGGCTTCCTCGATGTTGGGAATGTCGTGCATGAGTCCGTTTTCCTCGGCGCGGAGGATGATTTCCATTGCCTCCTCACGGGTGATCTGGCGTGCGCGGCCGGAGCGGATGTAGTGCTCCGCGCCCTTGCCCATCTGAATGCACATATCCTCGTCCAGATGGCCGCAGCCGTCACCGATGCTGGTGCGGGATGCGCGGCAGGAGCAGGGGGATACGGAGAAGATGTTGTACTTATTCAGATAGTAGCTGAGCTTTTCAAACTCGTCAGCATCGGGATTGTCCTTGATTGCGCTTTCGCAGGGGATAACACGCATGAGACCGTAGCCGTCGGGGAGCATGGGTCCAAGCATCTGCATACGCAGACGGGTGTATTCCTCAAACGCTCTGCCGACTTCGGGGTGGGTCTCCAGCAGTTCCTTGTTGTTTACCATCATTTCCAGAATGCCGGGTGCGAAAATCTGCATGAAGTAAACATCCTGACCGGCTTCTGCGCTGTATGTGCGGCGGAAAATACCGTAGTAGACGAGATTTTCCAGAGCGGGCTGGATTTCCTCAACGGTTTTGCCGACCTTCTTTGCGAGGTAGCCTGCGGTGCGTTCCTTGCGGAGACCGGCTGCAATGGCGATATCGGCTTCGTCGTCGCTTACGATATCGGCCATGCAGTAGTATTCAGGAGTGTCTTCGTCGATTTTGACCAGCAGACCGGAAGGACCGCCGATAATCTTTGCGAGCTTGACTATTTTGGGTCTTAGCTTTGCCATATGTATTTCTCCTTTTTGATGGTTATTTTTTTGACTTATTATAATAATTATATCATCGCGGGGCATAAAATCAATTGCGAGATTGCGAAGTAAAGACGATTCGTCAGAAGTGTCAAAACCGAATAGTCGATAATGGACAAGTTGCACAGCGTACGAAGGTAGTATGAAATGTAAAAATCGGTTGAAAAACGGTTATTTTTTAAACAATGTGAAGGATTTGCATATTGAATTTTAATTAATGTATGTTATACTAAACTTGGCGTAAAACAAATAATGTAATTTACATACATTTGAAAGGAGTACATAATGGTAACCAACAAAGAGAACCTATTTAAACTCGGCAAAAAGATGACCGACCGTGCCATGCAGCAGCTTGGTATCGAGAAGATCACCGAAGCAGATCCCGAATACTGGGGCCTGTGCAACATCCTCGATGACGACATGGTCGACATCGCACTTGCAATGCCCAAGAACCGCGTTCCCGTGACCCTCGACGAGATGGTCAAGAAGACCGGTTGGGAAAAGAGCAAGCTCGATGCAAAGATGCAGGAAATGAGCGAAGTCGGTATCATCGAGTACAACTGGGAGAACGATACTCACACCAAGCAGTACATTCTGCCCCGCTTCGTTCCCGGCGCAGCAGAATTCCTGAACATGAAGCAGGCTCAGATCGAGAAGTATCCCGAAGTATCCGAGTTCTTCAACAATATGGCTCGTCTTCCTCTGGAAGGCATTACCCAGCTGGTACCTCCCGGCGGCTCCGGTGTCGGCATGCACGTCATCCCCGTTGAGAAGGCAATTGCTCACGAATCCAAGTCCGTTTCCGTTGAGCATCTGTCCCACTGGCTGAAAAAGTATGATTATTATGCAATCGGCCGCTGCTCCTGCCGTACTGTTGAGTCCTACAACGGCCGCGGCTCCGGCGATATGCCCGAGTACTGGTGCATCGCTGTGGGCGACTGCGCTCGTTACTGCGACGAAACCGGCAAGGACGGCATCTCCAATGCCTCCTACGAGCAGGTTATGGAAGTTCTGCAGCGTGCAGAAGAGGAAGGCTACGTCCACCAGATCACCAACATCGACGGCGAAGACAAGATTTTCGCTATCTGCAACTGCGCACTGGGTGTCTGCTACGCACTGCGTACCTCCCAGCTGTTCAACACCCCCAACCTTTCCGCATCCGCTTACCGCGCACATGTCGAGACCGAGAAGTGCGTAGCTTGCGGCAAGTGTGTTGAAGTCTGCCCCGCAGGCGCTGCAAAGCTGGGCCAGAAGCTCTGCACCAAGAGCGGTCCCATTGAATATCCCATGTTCCCCAACCCCGCAGATACCAAGTGGGGCAAGCATATGTGGAACGAGAACTACAAGGACGACAATCAGGTTAACTGCTATGACACCGGCACAGCTCCCTGTAAGGCAGCCTGCCCCGCACACATTGCAGTTCAGGGCTACATCAAGATGGCTTCCGAAGGCCGTTACCGTGACGCACTGGCCCTCATCAAGCAGGATAACCCCTTCCCCGCAATCTGCGGCAGCATCTGCAACCGCCGCTGCGAAGACGCCTGCACCCGCGGCACCGTTGACCAGCCCGTTGCTATCGACGAAATCAAGAAGTTCATTGCAGCTCAGGAGCTGAATGAAAAGGATCGCTACATTCCCGACCGCCGCACCAGAAAGCTCTCCAAGGAAGACTACGAGGAGAAGATCGCCGTTATCGGTGCAGGTCCCTCCGGTCTGAGCTGTGCATTCTATCTGGCAAAGATGGGCTACCCCGTGGTAGTTTATGATAAGAATAAGGTTCCCGGCGGCATGATGACTCTGGGCATCCCCAGCTTCCGTCTTGAGAAGAATGTTGTTAAGGCTGAAATCGATGTCCTGAAGAAGATGGGCGTTAAGTTCAAGATGGGCGTTGAGGTCGGCAAGGACATCACTCTTGAGGATCTCCGCAAGCAGGGCTACAAGGGCTTCTATGTTGCAATCGGCGCACAGCAGAGCGCAAAGCTCGGTGTTCCCGGCGAGGAGCTCAAGGGCGTTCTCGGCGGCATCGACTTCCTGAAGGAAGTTAACTTGGGCAACGAAGTCAAGCTCGGCAAGAAGGTCGCTGTTATCGGCGGCGGCAATGTTGCAATGGACGTTGCACGCACCGCAATCCGTCTGGGCGCAGACGTAACCGTCGTTTACCGCCGCAAGGAAGAGAATATGCCTGCTGATCCCGCAGAGGTTGCAGAGGCAAAGGAAGAGGGCGTCAAGTTCGTATTCGAGAACAAGCCCGTTGAGATCCTGGGCAAGGACGGCAAGGTTGTCGGTCTGAAGACTGACAAGGGCGACCTTAAGTTCAACAATGTTATCGCAGCAATCGGCCAGAAGATCGACTGGGGCGAGCTGGATACCGGCGCAATGGAAAAGGGAGCAAAGGGCAATGCCGTTGCTGACGGCTTCACCCTCCAGACCGCACAGCCCGACGTATTCGTGGGCGGCGACTGCCTCACCGGTCCCAAGTTTGCCATCGACGCAATTGCAGCAGGTAAGGAAGCAGCAGAATCCCTGCACCGCTATGTACATCCCGGCCAGAGCCTGACTCTCGCACGCAACCGCCGCGACTTCATCGAGCTCAACAAGCAGGATGTTGTTCTGGGCATCGAGAGCTTTGACAAGCCCGGCCGTCAGGTCGTTGCACACGATCCCAAGAAGGCAAAGACCATGAAGGACGATCGCATCACCTTCACCGAAGAGCAGGTCAAGAAGGAAGCCTCCCGCTGCCTGGGCTGCGGCGCAACCATCGTTGATACCAACCGCTGCATCGGCTGCGGTCTCTGCACCACCCGCTGCGAATTTGATGCAATCCACCTGAGCCGCGATATTCCCGACGGTTCCGTAATGCGCACCTCCGAAGGCAAGTTCGGCGGCATCGTTCCCTACATGGCAAAGCGCGCAGGCAAGATCGCCATCAAGGAAATCAAGGCAAAGCTCGGAAAGTAATTTATAATGTAAGCGCTGATTATTAAAAATCAGCGCTTATACCCCCGGAGGATAAATCCATGCATGAGCTTGGAACAGTTAATTACGTAATCGACGAAGTAGAAAAGCTGGTTGAAGAGCATAATCTCACCGTCGTGGCCAGCGTCACACTTCAGATCGGCGAGGTTTCCGGAATAGTTCCCGAGTACATCGTTGACTTCTGGAACTGGGCAAGAAAGAAGACCAGATACCTTCAGGACACCGAAATGAAGGTTGAGAAGCTCGAAGCAGTTACCTACTGCGAGAATTGCGGAAAGACTTACGAAACCATGAAATATGCAAAAATTTGCCCCTACTGCAAGAGTGAGGATACCTATCTCATTCAGGGCAATGAGTATATGATCAAGGAAATCGAGGCTATGTAGTCTCAAAGCAAAAAGATAAAAGCACTTCCCGAGTTTCGGGGAGTGCTTTTTCGATTTAAAACTTTTGCTTATGCTATTGAACTTATGACGGCAAGTATGATAAAATAAAACATCAACAAAAACCGATAATCAGAAAAGGATGCTTGTCATATGAAAAAGTATGTGTTTTACTTCAGTCCCACCGGCGGTACCAGATTTGCCGCTGTGGAGCTGGCAAAGACTATCGAAGCTGACGAAATCGACATCACCGTGCGCTGCCTGGAAATGAATATGTCCAAGGACGACCTGGCGATATTCTTCGTTCCCGTTTACGCAGGACGCATTCCCGTTGCCGTTCACGAGCGTCTGTGCCACATCAAGTGCGACAACACCCCCGCAATCCTCGTCGCCTGCTACGGCAACCGCGCTGTTGACGATGCACTGCTGGAGATGAGCGATCTCGTGAAGAGAAAGGGCTTCCGCGTTGTTGGCGGTGCCGAAATGATCACTCCCCATGCCTTCAACCCCGAGGTGGGCAAGTTCCGCCCCGATGAGGATGAGCGCAAGCAGCTTGCAGACTTTGTCAATAAGGTCATTGCACAGCCCGTCATGAAGGACGTTCAGATGCCCGGCGACCCCGCCTACAAGGACAAGAAGCTTGTTAAGCTGCCTCTGTATCCCAAGCCCGCAAAGGAATGCATCGGCTGCGGCATCTGCTTCAACAACTGCCCCATGAAGGCCATAAGCGATGTGAAGATGAAGGTTAAGAAGAAAGCCTGCATCAGCTGCATGAGATGCATTGACATGTGCTCCACCTCCTCTCGCCATTTGCCCAAGTATCAGGAAATCCTCAGCAAGGGCGCAGCCTTTGCCATGGGCGGCCTTAAGAAGAATAAGCCCAAATTCTATATGTGATTACATAAAAAAATCCACCGTCTGTGACGGTGGATTTTTTTATACCTCTATAATATAAAGGTTGTCGTTTTCCAATGCGGTATCATTCAGCACGCGCATGAGCTTTTCAAAGCTTACGCCCAAACGGTCCGTGAGAATGTCGCATTCCATGAGGGTGATGCTTGTTTCCTCGGAAATGTCGCCGAGGCAATCATGAAGCGCATCAAGATTTTTGTCGTAGTATTCGGGGAAATCCAGCGCATCGGCGATAAGCTCGTGTATGTCCGCAATTCCGAAAATATCGGAGCCCTTAATTATGATATTTTTCATGGTGTTTCCTCCTCGTAGAGCAGCTCAAAGGTTTTGTAATGATCCTCGGTGTAATAGATAAGTCCGTCGTTGGAGAATACAATGCGCTTTGTGCCTCTGTTGCTTGCGCCCAGAGTGTCAATATCGCATTCCGTGTAGGTTCTGCCCGGAGCATCGGGGAGAATGCCCTCGTAGTTGCCGAAATAGCTTCCGCCTATGCACTTGCCCGGTGCGTAGGGCTCAAGATCGCCGCCGGGCCAACCCAAGGCCTGTGCCTGCTTTTTGCTGATGAAGTTATCGGGGAGGTGACCGTAGGTGTAGATATACAGCGCCACATCCTCCTTGGTGGTGTAGCTGCCGTGCTCCTCGAGAGTAACGGGCTCGGTTTCCACAGGAGCTGATACAATGGGCAGAGTTTCCACAGCCCGGGTTTCTTCACTCTTATCTGCATCGGCGGTATCAGAAGCAGTGCTGCATGCCGCAAGAGAAAACAGGGCGAGCAGCGCAAGTAAAAGGGATAAAAGTCTTTTCATGGTTTCTCCTTATCAATATTCGCGCTTGAAAACGAAGAGCAGACCGAGTCCGGTGGTGACTGCGGTATAGATGGGTGCGGCTCTGAAGACGAGCTGCAAGCTCTCTCTCGGAGGGCTCACAATACTGAGCTCGGAAATCAGCTGCTCTAACCAGTATTTGCAGAGCTCAATCTCATTTCCCGTTCTTCCGCGGTTCAGTGTTGTTTCCAGAAGCGTGAGAATAATCGTAACGGTCATGGGGAGAACAATGCACAGCGCAATGGCGCCGCCGGTTTTCTGCACCGCAGAGGCTGCCGCATTGAACAGACAGGCGTAGGCAATGACCAGCAGAGCCTGCCCGAGCATAGCCAGCAGGAACATCATGTTCATGGAGGTGTTCACACCGTCATATACCACCGTGGCGGTGGCGAGGGCGGAAATCCAGCACAGACAAAGCATAATCAGCGCAGCGATGCAAAGAACGATGAGCTTTGCGAAATAAATCTTTGCCCGGGAGTAGCCGCGGGTAACTATTACACGTATAGTACCGGAGGAGTAATCCTCGCAAATAAAAAGTGCGGAGAATATGCCCAGCAGAATTATGAACAGAAATGTTGTTCCGGAATTAATCAGGCTTTCCTGAACGAAGCCGGCACCGTCAAGACCAAAATCGACTCTCATGTTCCAGCTGCTGCGAATCTGAAGCACGGTTATCAGCATGAGAATACCGGTGCAGATATAAAAGCTCTTTTGTGAGAAAAGTCTGCGGAATTCAAATTTGATCAGTCTACCCATTTCAGCCACCTATCCTTTCCAGGAAATAGTTTTCCAAGGTGTCGGTCTGGCGGCGCAGCTCAAGCACCGTCACGCCGCTTTTGACAAGGGCATCGTTAAGCATACCGCTGGCTTCAAGATGGGAGTCGACGATTACGGTGTTGCCGGATATGCCGAGAGCCACATTACCAAGGCTGGATTTGATAACTCCCACAGCCTTGTCCACATTATCCACGGTTATAAGCAGCTTGCGTCTGCATTTTTCCACCAGCTCACGGGCGGAAATCTCTTCCACCAAAACACCGTTGTTGATGATGCCGTAGGTGGTAACAATCTTGGAAAGCTCGTCAAGCAGGTGGCTGGAAACAAGAACGGTTATTCCCAAGTCCCTGTTCAGGCGTATTATGAGGTCGCGGATGCTGTGAATACCCTCGGGATCAAGTCCGTTAACCGGTTCGTCAAGAATCAGAAAATCGGGATGGCCCAGCATAGCGATGGCAATCCCTAAACGCTGCTTCATGCCCAGAGAGAAATTGCCCACCTTTTTGCTGCCTGTATCGGCAAGGCCTACGAACCTCAAAATAGACCTTATATCCTCGTTGCTGTTGCCCGTGAGAAGGGAAAAGCGCTTGAGATTTTCAAAGGCAGAGCAATTTTTGTAGAGATTGGGGGATTCAAGAAGGGAGCCTATGCGCAGTCTTGCGGTGGCGAGATCCTCTCCGCCGAAAAGCTCGATGCTGCCTCCACTGGGGACAGCGGCACCGAGAACCATGCGCATAAGAGTTGTTTTGCCTGCTCCGTTTTTGCCGATAAAGCCGTATATTTCGCCACGGCGTATAGTCATGCTGACGCCATTGACAGCCTTCTTAAAACCGAAACGCTTGGTTAGATTGTTGGTTTTAAGAACATAATCCATGTAAAAGGCCTCCTTTACTCAATTGACTAATTACCGACTTTAGGGTAACATATTAAAGGAATAAAATCAATAAGCGGTGATTACAGCCATGGCTGAAATGAAAATTATTGCAAGGGTGCGTTCGCCCTTCAAATCAAAATTCGGAATTCCCCGTCAGAGTGGGCTCGTGGAGGAGATTGAAACCCAAATCGTCTTTGAGCCTGAATTCAGAAATCCCGATGCCCTGCGTGGAATAGAGGAATGGTCACACCTGTGGCTCATATGGCAGTTTTCCGAAAATCTTCGGGAGGACTGGTCACCCACGGTGAGGCCTCCGCGTCTGGGCGGAAACACTCATCTGGGCGTTTTTGCAACACGCTCACCCTTCAGACCCAATGCACTGGGGCTGTCCTGCGTGAAGTTGAAAACAGTTGACATAACATCGGAGGGCGTTGTTCTCACGGTGCTGGGTGCCGACCTTATGGACGGCACGCCAATATTTGATATTAAGCCTTATGTTCCTTATGCGGATTGCCGCCCGGAGGCAACCGGAGGCTTTACTGATAAGACGGAATTCCACAGACTTAAAGTTGACATAACACAAGAGCTTGAGGAGAAGCTTCCGAAGAATGAACGGCTTGCCCTGCGTGGAGTTCTCTCAAATGACCCCAGACCGCAGTATCACAACGACCCTGAACGGGTCTACGGCTTTGAGTTCGGCGCACATGAGGTGAAATTCAAGGTCAGCGGAGATACGCTTACTGTCATAGCGGTTGAATAAAAAAGACACTATCCATGGTGCTAATGGATAGTGTCTTTTTTTTATTTATGCGGAAAGCTCCAGCTTATCTGCGATAACCTCTGCAATTTCCTTGATTGTGTCTGCGGTGATGGGGGAGCCCATGCCCGCGGAATCAAGCAGCTCAAGGAAGTCCATGTTTTCCGCATCGTCCAGTACCCTGAGGTAGGTATCGAGACCGCTGCCTGCTTTGTCAAGCTCCATGCAGTACATACTGAAGGCCGCGGAGTCGGAAACGCAGTAGCTGATTACATAGAATGGATAGTCAAAGAAGTGGCTGACATCTATCCAGGAAAGTCCGAGCACATCGCCATAATCATCACCGAACCCGAATTCAAGAGCACATTCGGCATAGATGCTGTTGACCTTATCAACGGTGAGCTCACTTTCGGGCAGAGCAAAAACGCGGTGTTCAAACTCGTTAAAGCAGCCCTGATTGGAGTACAGGAAAAGTGTGTCGGTCATCTTGTAATCCGTAAGCCTGGAGGCGAGCTTCTTGCTTGAAAGATTGCACAGAAGCATATATTCCATGCCCTGGGATAGGGTTTCAGAGGTGTCAAGATTGCTGTTCATGTCAAAATTCTCATAGGAATCCGTGAAATGGCCGAACTCATGAGCGATGGATAGGATATCCTCCTCATAGCCGGTGGACTTGACAAAGAGAAACGGCGCATTGTAGTCGTCGATATAAACCACATATGAGGTTTCAAGCTTATTCGGGGAATCGCTTATATCGTACAGCTCGCAGCTTTCCATGAAGTCCATGGACCTTGAAAATGTCGTATCCATGGAGGACACGGCAGCCTTCACCACAGCCAGGGAATCCTCAGGCTCCGAATCCCGGAGGCTGTAATAGGCATCCGAAAGTATGTCGGAATCACGCGCTTCAGAGAGCAGGGGAACGATGTATTTCTTGATTGCGGCGATATATTCCGCTATATCGTCGGGGCTGTATTCCCGTCCGAACTGCTCATAGGCCATCTCCTCGTAGGAGCTATAGCCACACTCTTCGGCAATCTGGCGGCGCACCTTTACAAGGTCAATGTAAATCTGACACATATCGGGATTATAGGTCCTGTATGCCTCGTCCTGATCTGCGCAGTCGTAAAATTCAACAAGCAGGGAACGGTACTGGGTGAGGAGTGCGCTTTCTCGGGCATAAAGACTGTTTAGCTTTTCAAAGCCGGTTTCGTAGCTGCCGCTGTAGTTTTCGGCGAGTATTCCGCCGAAATAGCGTGAATCCAGCTTGGCGGAGAGGCTTGAATTTGCACAGGCCACCATGAGCTCCGTGAACATGGTGGTTACATTGGCTTCTTCGCCGCTGCAGTAGTCATATTCTCTGCCGTAGTATTTGTCCGAGGTGTTCAGATCGCTGCGGATTTCCGCAAGAGTGTACATGGTATAAAAATTCCAGTAAAGGGTATAGAATTCATCAAGCGCATCTGCGACATCGCTATAGCCGGCATCAGAGTCCAGCATATCGCATATACTGTCAACCTTGCTGCGGATTTCGTCAACTTCAGGATGCACATATTCCATATCGCCGAACTTTGTGCCGCCGCTGCCGTGGCCGTCAAAAGCATTCGAAAATGTATCATAATTCAGGAATCCGCAGCCGCTGACGGAAAACAGCATAACTGCAGCGAGAATCAGAGTAAAAAGGCGTTTCCAAAAGCGCATATCATACCTCCGTGAGTATGTCTCTTTACAATTATAATAACAAAAAATTGGAAAAATTGCAACGATGTACAAAAACGGCAAGCTGTATATTGAAAAAACTTAAAATTTTCGATATAATTATTTTAAATTTTTGAAGTAAGGAGCGCGGAATGAAAATTGCTGTAGTAATCATAACCGCATATCTTCTCGGCTCGTTTTGTGCATCAATTCCCATAACGAGGAAACTGTACGGCGATGATGTACGCAACCACGGCAGCGGAAATGCCGGAGCCACCAATGTGGCAAGAGTATATGGGTTGAAGGCAGGCTTGCTTACACTTGCCTGCGATATGGCAAAAGCTGTTGCGGCAATGCTGATGGGAAAATTTTTGTGCGGCGAGGCAGGAGAAGCAATTGCAGGCGCGGTGTGCATCACTGCCCATTGCTTTCCGCTGTACTTTGAATTTCGCGGGGGAAAAGGAGTTTCAGTAGGTGCGGCATTAGGGCTTATGTGCGGGTGGAAGGTTTTTGCTGCCATAATGGCGGTGTTTTTCGCCGTGGCTTTTCTGAGCCGCAAGGTTTCGCTGGGCTCAATCTGTGCCTCGGCAATGCTGCCGGTTTGCGGCCTTATCTTTTCCTGCGGTGAGTACTTGGTGTGGATGTCAGTATATTCGGCTCTGCTCGTAATTATTATGCACCGGTCAAATATCGAAAGACTTATTAAGGGAACCGAGGGCGATTTCAAGCCGAAGGGTAACGGATAGTAGAAAATTTGTGATAAAAATTGTACAATTTACTGAAAATGTCCAAGGCTTCGGCGGATTATCTTGACAAATTAGTGACGCACGAGTATCATATATTCATAATAACCGCGGAAATTCCGCAGTAATTAAAAACGAACATAAAGGAGATTATATCATGCCTCTGTTTAAAGACATTAACGGCAAGCAGTTCCTCGAGGACTATGATGGCGTAGAACTCTTCAAGCTCTACACCCCCAAAATCGCAAAGCTCCCCAAGCTTACCTACAAGCTTTACTACAATACTCCTACTCCCGAAGTAGTTGAGAAGTGCCTCAAGCTCGGCCGCTGCACCGCTGAAGAAGCTGCTGCTCTCGAGAAGGCATTCAACGAGAAGTACGGCGCACTCTAATCGTTTTCGATTAGGAGAAAGTCCAAAGGAAAATTTAAAGGAGGACACCTTGGTGTCCTCCTTTTTTTTGTATATGCAATTTAGCGTGCTAAACTGTTTGCAGTGCAATAATGCGAAAAATTCATTCGGCACCATTTAAATGCAAGAAAAACACCGAAAAATGCAGCTTTGCACTAAAATTTCTTCATTTTTTCGCAAAAACACTTGAATTTTTATGCCAACGAATGTATAATTGTCAGCGTTTGATGTGTTTTTAACACATTGTGAGAGAAATATAATGTATAAGTTAGGAGAAAAGTCATGATTGACAAAATTGATAGTGTAGCACTTGCGATATATGATTTTCTGTTTAATACTACATACATCGCACCTGCACTGCTTATCCTTGCAGGTATTTACTTTACCATCCGCCTCGGCCTTCCCCAGTTCCGACTCTTCGGCGAATCCATCAAGGTCGTTTCTGAGAAGCCCAAAAACAAGGACGGCATCTCTTCCTTCGGCGCACTGATGGTTTCCACCGCTTCCCGCGTCGGCACCGGCAACATCATCGGTGTTTCCACCGCAATCTGTGTAGGTGGCTTCGGTGCCATCTTCTGGATGTGGATTACCGCAATCCTCGGCGGCGCTTCCTCATTTGTTGAATCCACTCTGGCTCAGATTTACAAGAAGAAGGACAAAGACGGAACTTACTATGGCGGTCCTTCCTACTATATGCAGGATGCACTCAAGCAGCGCTGGCTCGGTGTTATTTTTGCCATTGCTCTGATTCTCACCTATGCTGTGGGCTACAATATGCTTGCTGCATATAATACAAAAACCGCATTCTCTGGTTTCTCGTTCTATGACGAAAAGGTAACTTCTATTATTGTTGGTGCAGTCCTTGCAATTCTCTTTGCGGCAGTTGTTCTGGGCGGCGCAAAGCGCCTCACCAAGGTCACCGGTGTCCTTGTTCCCATAATGGGCGTGCTCTATATCGTTGTTTCCCTGGTAGTAATCGTACTCAACGCAAAGAATATCCCCTTCGTATTCAAGAGTATCTTTGTTTCCGCATTTGACTTCAAGGCAATCTTCGGCGGCTTCGCCGGCTCCTGCATCCTTTGGGGCATCAAGCGCGGCCTTTACTCCAACGAAGCAGGTATGGGCTCCGCTCCCAACGCAGCAGCTACCGCAGACGTTTCCCACCCCGCAAAGCAGGGTTTGGTTCAGATGCTTTCCGTATTCATCGACACTCTGCTCATCTGCTCCGCTACCGCACTCATGTGCATGTGCGCAAACCCCAACGGACTCGATGAAGCTGTAAAGGGTGCTCCCTATGTACAGCAGTCTATGGGTATGGCACTCGGTAACTTCGGTCCTATATTTGTTGCCGTAGCTCTGTGCCTCTTCGCATTCACCACTCTTATCGGCAACTTCTATTACTGCGAAGGCTGCCTGAAGTTTATCCTCAAGCGTGAACCCAGCAAAATTGGACTGCTCGTATTCCGCATTGTGGCATGTGCTCTCGTGTTCTGCGGCTGCATTATCACCACAGACCTGGCATGGGATGCTGCAGATGCACTTCAGGGAATCATGGTTCTTATCAACATTCCCGTAATCCTCATCCTCAGCAAGCCTGCTATCAAGGCTCTCAAGGACTACACCAAGCAGCGCAAGGAAGGCAAGAACCCCGAGTTCAAGGCCGCAGACATCGGCCTCACCAACACCGAGTGCTGGAAGTAATAAAACATATAACAAAAAATCCACTGTCACAGACAGTGGATTTTTTTATTTATTCAGCTTTGTTTTTTCAACACCGGGCAGGACTGTCAGAGCGCCGAGGACTGCGGCTATTGTTCCAACCATGAGCGTGTTCTGAACGCTGATGTTATCCAGCATATATCCGCCGAGATAGCTTGCGAATATGCTGCCGAGGGTTATCATGCTTGTGGTGAAGGCCTGACCCTTGACGGAGTCACGCTTTTTGATGACCTCTTCCACATAGCGCACCGAGGCGGGAATGAATATGGCGAAGGAGAGAGCCTGAATGCACATGGCGGCATACATCATGGGAACGGAGGGAGCAAACCATGCCGCAGCCTGCTTGACCGCGAACATTACGGCGGAGAACTTCAAAAGTGTGGAGCAGCGCACCCTGCGAAGCAGTCTGTCAAACAGCAGCATGGCGGGAAGCTCGGAAAGCGCCATTATGCAGAAAATATTGCCCATATCTCCGCTGTCGCCGCCTATGGGCTTGAGAAATTCAATCATGAAATTTCCCAGCAGGGAATGGGAGAAAAACAGCAGAGCCACGCCCAGAAGATACACGCAGAAGCGCTTGTTTTCCCGAATGAAAACGCCGATGGAGCTGGCCGCCTTTTCGGGATTGTCAAATACCTTCGGCGGCACAAGGCGCATGGTTTTGTCCTGCCGCATCATCAGCAGCACAACGCCCATGAGCAGAGCGAGGAGAATGATGTAAACAAAGGGAACAGTATCTGCGCCCACACGCTGGGTGAGCATACCCAAAAGAGCCATGCACAGGGCAAAGCAAAGCGAGCCTATACCTCTTGCCCGGGCAAATTTTATGTCATAGCCCCAGGTGTTTATGTAGGTGCTCATGGCGTTGGTAAGGGGCTGGAGCAGAATACTTGTGCCGAGCATGAGTATGTATACTGCCGACAGCGCCGTGCAGGCACCGGGTATGAATACCGCGGCGACGGCAAGGAGTATGGAAATGAGAATTATAAGGGCGGAGCAGGGAAGCAGAGGCTTTTTGTTGCGCCTGTCAATATATCCGGCTGCCAGCGGCTGAAGAACAAAGGCGGCGACATTGCCCAGAGCGAGGATTATACCCAGCTCATAGTTGGAATAGCCCTTGTGCTGAAGAAAAACCGCGGCAAAGTTGAAGACGAGGCCGTTTGACGCCCAGTAAGCACCCTGCGCCCAGGAAAATTCAAAATTAAGTTTAGTGTTAGCTTTCATTTTACATCCCAACTGTAGATTTAGCTTTTAATTATAGCACACTATGTAAGCGTATACAAGAAGGCGGTGCTTAAGCACCGCCTTTGAATTTATTTTTTACCTTTGGGATTTCTTACATTTGCGAAGGGATCACTGCCGCCGCCGCAGAACATGGTGTAGTTCAGGCTTGAGGAAACATGGTTTGCCATAGCCTGACGGGCAAGCTCGGGAATACGCATCTTGATTGCCTCCACAACTGCGTTGTGGTTATAGGTAATGCTGGAGGACCAGGGATTTTCACCGCTGGAGCTGACGAATTTCAGCATGGAGGACTGATACATGGTGAGGTTGGGGCGCAGCATCTCATAGCACTTCTGAATGTACTTGTTGCCGCAGGAGCTTACAATGAGAGCGTGGAAGGGCATATCGCTGCCCAGCATACTGTCATAATCCTTGGCGATGAGCGCGTCGCGGTATTCGTTGGCAAGACGCTCAAGCTCCGCTACGGTGGCGTTGTCCGCGTGCTCCGTACAGAGGGCGGCGGCCTCACACTCAATGGCGGTGCGTACATCGTACAGGCTGATCATATCCGTCATGCTCAAGTCAATGACATAGTAGCCGGAGGTATCGGGACGGGAAATGACAAAGCCCTTTTCGCAGAGGTTGACGATTGCCTCGGCAACAGGGGTTCTGGAAATTCCCAGAGCAGACGCAATGCTGTTGACATTGAGCTTCGTTCCCGGAGCAATGCGAAGGGATACGATCTCTTCGTAAAGCATCTGCGTCACCAGGTCTCGCAGCTTGGCAGACGGGTGTTTCTCCAGATATGCTTGGAATTCGGCACGGTTCATTTACATATCCTCCCATGGATTTTGAAATAGGCAAAATAAGGTAAACCACATTAATATTGCACTTTATATAAAAGTGATTTTACTATAATTTGCATATTTCTGCAAGAAATAAATGCAAATTTTTTTTGAAAAAATCGCAGGCATCATAAAAATGCGGTGAAAAAACAGCGGCATTCCGAAGAATGCCGCTGCCGATATGTTTTTTATTACTGCTTGGACTTGATGTACTCGTCGATGCCCTTTGCGCCTGCTTTGCCTGCGCCCATAGCAAGGATAACGGTTGCTGCGCCGGTAACGGCATCGCCGCCTGCGAATACGCCCTCACGGGAGGTCTGACCGACTTCGTTTGCCTCGATGCCGCCCTTCTTGGTGAAGGTGAGACCGCCGGTGGTGTTGCGAATCAGGGGGTTGGGGCTGGTGCCGATGGCGATGATGACGGTGTCAACATCCAGAACCCAGTTGCTGCCCTCAATGGGAACGGGCTTTCTGCGGCCCTTTTCGTCGGGCTCGCCCAGCTCCTGCTTAACCAGCTCGATGCCGGTTACATGACCTGTCTCGTCGCCGATGATAGCAACGGGGTTGTTCAGGAGGTTGAACTCAATGCCTTCAGCCTCTGCGTGCTCGACCTCTTCCTTACGTGCGGGAAGCTCGTCCTTGCCGCGGCGGTAGGTGATGTAAACATGCTCTGCACCCAGACGCTTTGCAACACGGCTTGCGTCCATTGCAACGTTGCCTGCGCCGACAACTGCAACACGGTTGAAGTGCTTGATGGGTGTGTCATAATCATCGCGGTAAGCCTTCATGAGGTTTACACGGGTGAGCAGCTCGTTTGCGGAGTAAACGCCCAGCAGATTCTCACCGGGGATACGCAGGAACTGGGGAAGACCTGCGCCGGAGCCTACGAATACTGCTTCGTACTTCTCGTCTTCGAAGAGCTCGTCAACGGTGATGGACTTGCCGATGATTGCGTCGGTGATAATTTTAACGCCCATCTTCTTCAGGTTTTCGACCTCAGCTGCAACGATCTCCTTGGGGAGACGGAACTGGGGGATACCGTAAACCAGAACGCCGCCGGGCTTATGGAATGCTTCGTAAATGGTAACATCGTAGCCCATCTTGCGCAGGTCGCCTGCACAGGTGAGGGAGGCAGGGCCGGAGCCGACAACGGCAACTCTGTGGCCGTTGGATTCGGGAACCTTAACCTCGTCCTTGACTTCCTTGTTCATGTGGTAGTCGGCAACAAAGCGCTCCAGACGGCCGATGCCGACTGCTTCGCCCTTGATGCCGCGGACACACTTGCTCTCGCACTGCTTTTCCTGGGGGCATACGCGGCCGCAGACTGCAGGCAGGGAGTTGGTGGAGGTGATGATTTCATATGCTGCGTCAAAATCGCCTGCTGCGACCTTGGCGATGAATTCGGGGATGCGTACGGAAACGGGGCAGCCGCTGCGGCAGGGCATATTGTGGCAGTTCAGGCAGCGCTTTGCCTCGTCCATTGCCATCTCGGGGGTGTAGCCCAGAGCAACCTCGTCAAAGTTACCGGCACGGACAACGGGATCCTGCTCCGGCATGGGGTTTTTTTCCATCTTCATATTAGCCATTGCGCTTACCTCCGGTCATGTTGCAGATATGCTTTGCAGCTTCATCCTGCTCGTCTTTGTAGAATGCTGCGCGCTTAATGAGGGAATCAAAGTCAACCTCGTGTGCATCGAAGTCGGGACCGTCAACACAGGCGAACTTGGTCTCGCCGCCGACGATAACGCGGCAGCCGCCGCACATACCGGTGCCGTCGACCATGATGGGGTCGAGGGAGATGATGGTCTTGATGCCGTAGGGACGGGTAACATCGGCCAGGAACTTCATCATGATGTCGGGACCGATTGCGATTACGCGGTCAAACTGTGCCTTGCCCTCAGCAATGTTTGCTTCGATTTCCTGCTTGAGATACTGGGTGGTGAAGCCCTTCTCACCGTAGGTGCCGTCGTCGGTGCACATGATGAGCTTGTCGGAAGCTGCCTTGAGCTCATCCTTAAGAATAACGATGTCAGCGCTTCTGAAGCCGGCAATGAAGGTTACCTCAATGCCCTTCTCGTGCATTTCCTTGGCGATGGGGTATGCAATTGCACAGCCTACGCCGCCGCCGACAACACAAACCTTCTTCAGGCCTTCCATCTCGGTAGCCTTACCGAGAGGACCTACAAAGTCGGTGATGTAGTCGCCCTGCTCAACGGTGTGGAGCATTCTGGTGGTACGGCCTGCGGCCTGAACCATAACGGTTACGGTACCCTTTTCGCGGTCATAGCCTGCAACGGAAACAGGAGTGCGTTCGCCCTGCTCGTCAAGACGGAAGATGACGAACTGACCTGCCTGTGCATGCTTTGCAACCAGGGGTGCTTCGATTTCGAACAGGCAAATGGTCTTTGCATCGTTCAGAAATCTCTTAGTTACTACTTTGAACATCTTATTACCTCTTGTCTTTTAGAATTTGCAACTATTTTATTTATAGACATCAACAGATATTGTACTTTAATCGGCGCATATTGTCAACAGCGGAAAAAATGCAAAAAATACAAAAAATCCAGTATTTCCAATGGTTTAGCGGCATTCTTTGTTTGCAAATTAACAGTCTTTTCCGCACGGAAATTTGTGCAATTGCGTATTGATGGCGAAATGGGAATGGATTATAATGTAAACGGGGTGAAAAAACCATGATTACAGAGAAAGAATTCGGTGAAGGCTATAAGCTTTTCGTTATTGAGAATATAAACGGAGTTTCTGTAACGGTGACGGATTTGGGTGCCGCAGTGCAGAGCATTATGACGCCGGACAGAAACGGCAATTTTGCGGATATTGTTCTCGGCTACGATACCCCCGACGAATACCTCCTGCACGGCGACTATCTGGGCGCAACCGTGGGCAGATACGCTAACCGTATCAGCGGAGCAAAATTCAGCATCGGAAACGAAGAATACAGCCTCACGGCAAACGAGGGAGAAAACACCCTGCACGGCGGTGTGGGCTTCAGCAAAAAGAAGTTTTCGGTGGAGTATAAGGATGAGGACACTCTTGTACTTGAGCTGACTTCTCCCGACGGCGAGGACGGTTTCCCGGGAAAGCTCACCGCAAATGTGCTTTACCGCCTTAATGATTTTAACGAGCTTCAGATAATCTTCTCCGCCTCAAGCACGGAGAATACGGTTATAAATATGTGTAACCACAGCTATTTTAACCTTGCAGGTGAGGGAAGTATTCTTGACCACAGCCTCATGATAAATGCGGATAAATATACCCCCGTTGACGAAAAACTTATTCCCACAGGTGAGCTTCGCCCAGTTGAGGGTACGGACTTTGATTTCCGCAAAATGCGAAAAATAGAAAAGGGCTTTTTTGACCACAACTTTGTGCTGAATGAGGGTACGCTCTGCGCCGAGCTTTATGATGAAAAGACCGGACGCCATATGCGAATTACCACAGATATGCCCGGTGTGCAGTTTTATGCCGGCGGAATGCTCAAGGAAAGAAAGGGTAAAAACGGTGCAGTATACGGCAAAAACTCCGGTCTGTGCCTTGAAACCCAGTTTTTCCCGGATTCTCCCAATCGCCCCGAATTTCCCTCCTGCCTGCTGAAAAAGGATGAGGTATTCATGAAGAAAACCGTCTGTAAATTCAGCGTAAAATGAATAAAAAACAGAAGAATATCCCCAAAGGAACACTTTGGGGATATTCTGTTTTTACTAAACATACAAATTTAATATGTACATTTATACATAAGTTACAATTGAAAAATTGTTTGGACATGTGTATAATAATTGTATAAATGTGTTTAAAAATAAACAATTTTGAAAGACAGGAGAGAATATTATGGCAAACAAGAGCGATATTGAAAGAAACGGTTTCAGACTGACCGGACCTCTTGCCAAGAGAGGCTACGACTGGTGGTGGCATAACATGACCGCCATAAACAAGGAAACCGGCGAAGAAAAGCCCTTCTTCATCGAGTTCTTTGTATGCAACCCCGCTTTGGCAAAGGATGAGCCCGTCATCGTATGGAACAGACCCGAGGCACAGAAGGCAGGCGAGCGTCCTTCCTATGTCATGGTTAAGTGCGGCTTCTGGGGCGAGAAGGAAAAGGGCCAGATCCACAACTTCTACGCATGGAAAGATGTTGAAATCCAGAAGGAAGGCCCCATCGACATTAAGGTGAACGGCTGCCACTGCTCCGAAAAGCACATCAGCGGCCATGTTGAGGTAACCCCCGAGCAGGCTGCGGCACATCCCGAATGGATGTCCGACGCAGGCACCATGAGCTGGGACCTCACCGTTGACAAGAACATCACCTACAATGTAGGCTACGGCGCAAGCAAGTTCTTCCGCAAGATTAATTCTTTCGAGATGTTCTGGCACGCAGAAGGCATCCGCACCTTCTACAAGGGCACCATCACCCTCAACGGCGTTGAGTACATTGTTGAGCCCGAAACCTGCTACGGCTATGCCGACAAGAACTGGGGCGGCGACTTCACCGAGCCCTGGGTATGGCTCAGCTCCTCCAATCTTAAGAGCCGCATCTCCGGCAAGCAGCTCATGAACTCCGTCTTCGAAATCGGCGGCGGCAAGCCCAAGGTGTTCGGCTTCGCTCTGCCCCGCAAGCTTCTCGGCTGCTTCTGGTACGAGGGAGAGGACTTTGAGTTCAACTTCGCAAAGTTCTGGACCGGCTCCACCACAAAGTTTGACTGCCACGAAACCGATGACGAGGTCATCTGGCATGTTGAGCAGACAACCTTCAAGGGCAAGCTGATTACCGATATCCGCTGCTGGAAGAAGGATATGATTTACATCAACTACGAATGTCCCGACGGTCTCAAGCGTTACAACCACCTGAACAACGGCGGAAACGGCACCGGCGTTCTGAAGCTCTACCGCAGAAAGGGCCTGAAGAAGTTCGACCTTATCGACGAGATGGACGCAAAGAACATCGGCTGCGAATACGGCGTATACGATTTTTAATTAAATACATAAAAAGAGGGTTGCTTATGCAATCCTCTTTTTATATTATCATTATCAGCATTTTTCTTTGTGCTGCCAAAGAAAAACGCTGCCAAAAT
>JAUMWD010000007.1:0-25173 GCA_030529825.1 Bacillota bacterium | reverse complement strand
GAAACGCAGCCAAGGGCTTCCGCCCTTTGGAAACCTCGGTCAGCGAGATTTTGCCGCACAAAAACCATATCCGCGCGTATCTTTTTTGCGTTCGCCCCCGATGCAGACATTTTAGCAAATCTATCATGCTGGCGCACGCACATGTTTACGGCTACTGCCGCGCATAGCTTCGGAGAATTGCGAGATTAGTTCCAAGCTGTTTGGCGAAACAAAGAAAAATGCTGAAATAATACAAAACCCGCAGAAGAAAAAACTTCTCTTCTGCGGGTTGTTTACGCAACAAACTGGAATTTGCGCTCTAATTTCATTGTGCTTGCCAGGAGCAACTATTCTCATCAAAATAAAAATCATTTGCAAGTGTCACATTACGGACATCTCCGTGATAATCAATACTGAGTACTACACAATACCCTGCTTGTCCAAATAGTTTGCTTTTGTCAAAGGATGCGGTACAAATTCCATTTTCATATTGTGCAGTAGCTGTGGCGTCCGAAACACTTTTATCGATACAACTTAGAGTTACCATATAAGAGATATCTTCATTCCCTATACTGGGTACAAAGAAGCAGGTCAGTTCTTCGCCATTACAACTAAAACTAACATCCGTTACTTCTACAATATCAGGCAGAAGAATTGCTGGATCTTCATGATTGGTTTCCCAATGGCCTTTTCCGAGTAGGACACCAATAACGCACAAAGAAATCAAACAAAATACTTTCCAAACAGTTGCTGTATGCCGATTTCTGATGGCGAGCTGTTCGTTGATTTGTGCCAGTGCTTTTGCGATTGCTGCGGTATCCTGTTGTTCTTCATATTCCGAATCACCCAGAAGAGCAGCAATAGACACGTCCAAGGCATCCGCAATTCTGCAAAGAGTATCAGCATCAGGAACCGCCGTGCCTTTTTCCCATTTTGAAACTGTCTGTCTTACGACATTCAGCTTGATTGCCAAAGCCTCTTGGGTTAGCCCACGTTCTTTTCTTACCTTGGAAAGGTTTTCATTTAACATATAAACGCCTCCTACGTTCTGTTTGATGACGCTATATTAGCATTCTGCCAATGAAACATCAAGCAACCCTTAGGCGCAATGCGCAATTGTGCGTTGCACCTGCCGTAATCGGCAGCAAATTAGAATTTGCTACTCAACCGATTTTTTATATCAGTCAAGGGCAAGACCGAAGTCGAGAGTGTCGGCAATGGGGGAGTTTGCGCAGATGAAGGAGCTTCCCTCAAAGGACAGCCTGCGCACCTCGGCATAGTCGGCGCCGAGACGGTGGCACAGCATAGGGATGAAATCCGTACTGCCGAGACATTCCGTAATTCGCAGAACGCCGTTTTCGAGATAGCCGCAGGCAATGGACTTGCCGTAGGCGAACATTCCTCCTCCGTAGGTGCGGCATAGTGTGCGCTGGTACTCGTACCACTCCATGGGATAGCGTACCTCGGGCTTGTATTCGCTGCGGCGGGCGGCATATTCCTCGGCGGACAGTATTCTTATTGCTCCGTCGGAGGCCTCGGGAGCTATCTTGTCATAGCGGCAATGGCTGCGGTAGGTCATACCCAGAGTTTTCTCATACCAGCTGTACAGCGCGGTGGAGGCAGGGAAGGTGCAGAGACGCTGATGATTCTTGCGGCAATAGGCCATAAGCGCAGAGCCAATGCCCTTGGAACGGTATTCCTCGCTCACGGCAACAGCATAGACATAGCCGAATTTTTCCTGCTCTATGGCAAGATTGAGGACATAGGCCATGCCGATTACTTTTCCGCCGGCTGCCGCGACATAGCCGCAGCCAAACTGAGGCAGAAGCTCGAAAAACCTCTTTATCAGCGACTTTTCGTCATAAAAAACCTCGTTCCACAGCTCGATGAGCGCGGGAACATCCGAGGCGCGGTATTCTCTTATGCTTACTCGTTCTCGTTCCATATTGCAGTATGCTTCTCCAGTATGTATTCGGGCTTGTAGGATAGCTTGGACTTGCGCAGAGCTTCAATGCCCATGTCATCCTCACGGTTTACATAACAAATTTCGGGGTACTTATCTCTGATCATTTTTGCCGTCTCACGGCACACCATGGGGTAGGCACCGGGAATATCCGAAAAAGCCTTTTCGAAGTGGACGCAGAAGGTGTCATCGCTGATGACCTCACCTAAAGAAAAGCCCACAACGTAGCCATCGGCAAACAGCACGCCGCCCTCAAGGCCAAGCTCCTCAAAGTTGTTGAAGGCAATGCGGAGAGCCTCACCCTCGTAGACAATGCTTCCGCTTAAGCGCATAGCCTCTTTTTCCAGCCATTGGCAGAGCATCTCACGGCAAAGGGGAAGGTTTTCCGCGCTCATGGGCTCAAAGTGCCATTGATGCTCTTTTTCAAAGCGGTTGCAGAAGTTTTTCTTGCCGTGCAGATGCTTTCCCGAAAAGCTCGAAAGCGCCTCTATTTTGTAAATGTAGTCGGAAAAATCACGGTCAGGGAAAATTTTAAACTCATCTCCCAGCAGGGGAAGATGCTCATCGCAGATGCCGCAGATTTTAAGGGGGATGTCCATTTCAAGGCAACAGCTCTTCATATAAGTCAAGGCAGGGGAGATGTCACCGCTGCCCACGGGAAAAGCAAAATAGACTTCACCGTTTCGCGTAAGGCGGGTTACGAGACGGTTTTCAATCGTACATACATATTGCCGGAAACGGTTGTCCCACATGAAAAAGTTGCCGAAGCAGTAGTCGGCGCTGCGGGAGTTTTCGCTTTTGAATATTTCGTTTAGTTTTTCTCTGTGTCCGCAGGAAAGCGGCTGTAATTCAGTCATAAGTTCTGTCACAAATTCTTTTGATTTCTGCGCGGATTTCTCTCAAATCCGCAAAGGTTTCCGGGCGCTTGTGCTCATCGCGCAAAAGCGCAGCGGGATGATAGATAGCGGTGCAGCGTATACCGTCAACATCAAGCCACTCACCGTGCTGACGGGTGATTTTAAACTCGCTGTCGATGATTTCCGTGGCAGCGATTCGGCCTAAACATATAATGATTTTGGGATTTACAAGCTTGATCTGCTCCTTGAGCCAGCCACGGCAGGCGTCCTTTTCCTCGGGAAGGGGATCACGGTTTTTGGGCGGACGGCATTTTACGATGTTGGCGATATAGACCTTCGTGCGGTCAAGGTCAATCATTTCAAGCATGTCGTCAAGCAGCTTGCCGGCTCTCCCCACAAAGGGGATACCCTGCAAATCCTCCTGCTCACCGGGGCCCTCGCCTATGAGCATTACTTCAGCGCGTTCGTTTCCTACGCCGAAAACGAGGTTGGTGCGTGTCGCGCCCAGAGCGCATTTTTCACAGCCGAGACATTGGCTTTTCAGTTCGTTCATGTCAGCCATCAGCTATCCTCCGGTTTCGCAAGGGCAAGCAGCAGCTCGCGGCGGTTGTTGTCGGGGTATTCCATTACATATTCCAACAGAAAATTCAGCATTTCACCGAGCTCGGGACCCCGCAGACCTAATTCCAGAAGGTCATCTCCGGAAACGGCAAGGTACTTGAGAGAAAAGCATTCTCCACTCTTGAGCACGGCGCGAAGCTCCTTCTCCATGCTGATGCCGCTGAGAGCCTCATAGGTGGATACAGCGCAGCTTACGGCGTCAACACCGTAGCAGTTAAGCAGCTTTTTCCAGCCTAACTTGTTTGTAGGAAGCTCCTCCTTGAGAATTTCCGCCGCGTCTTCACAGCAATGGAGTGTGCGCCCGTCAAGGCGCAGCTGGGACAGAAAATCAAAGACCGAAGGGATAAAACCGTATTTCTGCAGCATAATTGAAAATGCGGCCCAACGGTTAAGGGCTTTCTTCGGCAGCTTTGCAATGTCGGCAAAGTTGGGAGTTTTCCAGCCGGAGCCGGGGATATATCGCTGCAGAAGGCCGAAAGATATGGCGGCACTGACGGTTTCGGGACGGGCGGTGAGGAGAATTTTCTCCAGCTCCTCACGGACACGCTCGGGAGCCAGCTCCGAGGCAAGCTGTGCCTTTGCCTCAATGGCAGTAAGGGTGTTGTACTCAATGGTGAAGCCCAGACGGGCCGAGAAGCGCAGAGCGCGCAGCATACGGAGTGCATCCTCGCTGAAGCGGAGCATGGGCTCACCCACACAGCGGATGGTACGGTTTTTAATATCGCTGATGCCGTCAAAGGGATCGGAAACCATGCCGTCAGCGGAAAGAGCAATGGCGTTCATGGTAAAATCACGGCGACTTAAGTCGGTGATGAGGTCAGAGACAAAGGTGACGGAATCGGGCCTGCGGTGGTCACGATAGTCACCCTCTGTGCGGAAGGTGGTGACCTCTGCGGTCTTGCTGCCCATAACCACCGTTACCGTGCCGTGCTTCAGTCCTGTGGGACGGGAGTCGGGAAACAGTACCATGACATCCTCGGGGAGGGCAGAGGTGCAGATGTCCCAGTCCTGGGGCGCCATGTCCATGATGATATCACGCACACAGCCGCCAACGAGATAGGCGGAAAAGCCTCTTGCCTGAAGCGTGAAGAGAATCTGCCGTATATATTTTGGAGGTGTAATCTGTGACATGTGGATTTACCCGTACCGCATACTCTGCGGCATAACAATCATTTTGATGTATTGCTTGACTGTATACTACTTTTTAATTATAATAACACTTGCTAAAAATTACTTCAATAGCTAAAAAGTTAACTTTTTTAAGCCTTATACAGGGAGTTTATATAATATGGATTTTATTGAGTTTCTTAATAAAGGCAGGCGCGGCCACCTCATCGGTGTGGGCGGAGTTTCCATGTCGCCTCTGGCCGAGGTGCTTTCGGGCATGGGCCTTGTCATCAGCGGCTCCGACATTTCCGAAAGCGAGCGCACCTCCCATCTGCGTGAGCTGGGCATAGAGGTAATCATCGGTCAGGAGAGGGAAAACATCACCGCCGATATGGAGTTTATTGTCCGCACCGCCGCCGCCCATGACGACAATCCCGAAATTGTCCGCGCCCGCGAGCTGGGCATTCCCGTTTTTGAACGAACCCAGGCCTGGGGCGCAATCATGAAGGGCTACCGCAACGCGCTGTGCATCTCAGGCACCCACGGCAAAACCACAACCACCTCCATGTGCACCCATATTCTCATGGCGGCGGAGCAGGACCCCACGGTTATGATAGGCGGAACTCTGCCTCTTCTGAAGGCCGGCCACCGCGTCGGCAGCGGCGACACCATTGTCATGGAATCCTGCGAATACTATAATTCCTTCCTGTCCTTCTATCCAACAGTGGCGGTTATCCTCAATATAGAGGAGGACCATCTGGACTTCTTCAAGGACATTGACGACATCAAGAAATCCTTCCGTGAATTTGCGCTCCATGTTCCTCAGGACGGCTACATTGTGGCAAATTTTGATGACGAAAACACCATGGACGCAATAAAGGGCATCGAGAGAAACATTGTAACCTTCGGACTTACTCCCAAGGCGGATGTATATGCGAAAAATATAGTCAGAATCGGTTCGCTGACGGAGTTTGACATTATTTATAAGGGAAAAACTCTTGAGCATGTCACCATTCATGTTCCAGGTGAGCACAATATCAAGAACGCCCTGGCGGCATCCGCGGCCAGCATCTGCCTGGGTCTCAAGCCTACGGCAATAAAATACGGTCTTGCGGGCTTTTCCGGAGCGGGCAGACGCTTTGAGTTCAAGGGCAAATATAACGGCGCCGATGTCTATGACGACTACGCCCACCATCCCGGTGAGGTTAAGGCGCTGCTTGACGCTGTGGAAAATCTGGGCTACAAGCGCACCGTGGTGGTGTTCCAGCCCCATACCTACAGCCGCACCAAAGCGCTCTTCGGAGATTTTGTCCGTCAGCTCAAGCGCCCCGACCTTGTCTATCTCGCGGAGATATTTGCCGCCCGTGAAAAGAATATTCTGGGAATTTCCTCCGCAGACCTGGCGGCGGAAATTGACGGCGCGAGATTCTTCAAAACCTTCGAGGAAATCGAGGACAGCCTCCGAAGCGAGGCGCAGCCCGGTGACCTCATTCTCACCGTGGGCGCAGGCAATGTCTACAGAATAGGCGAGCATCTGCTTGAGGAATAATCACGGCTTTCCGATAAGGAACTGGCTCCCCTGACAAGGGGAGCCATGATTGTGTGAAAGGAGCTTTTCCATGGAAATAACATGGCTGGGACATGCCTGCTATAAAATATCCCATAAGGGCTACAGCCTTGTCATCGACCCCTATAACTGCCTTGACATGGGTTACCCGAGGCTTTCCGTCACCGCCGATGCGGTGCTTGTGAGCCATGAGCACAAGGGTCACAACTACCGGGATGGTGTTAAGCTCACGGGGGAGGATAAGCCCTGCCCCTATACCGTCACGAGGTTTGATACCTACCATGACGAGAAATGGGGACTCATGCGCGGCGAAAACACCGTACATATGATAGAGTGGGACGGCTTTAAAATCGTTCACATGGGCGATTATGCCTGCGGTCTTACGGATAATGACAAGTTCGATATTTCCCATGCGGATGTGCTGATGATTGCCTGCGGCGGCTTCCGCGCCATGCCCGCAATCTATACGAAGCCTCTGGCGGATGAGCTTGAGGCAAATGTGGTTATCCCCATGCACTATGCCCACGACAGATGCGGCAACCGCAGACTTGAGCGCATCAATGCCTTTACGGACCAGTACATGCCCGACCCTGTTGTGAAATGGTACGATACCAATACCATCACCGTTACAAAGGATACACCCATGCAGGTGGCGGTGCTTAAGTATGTCCCCTGAGGATTGTTCACATATTCGCATTGAATTTGCAATATTTATGGTATATATTTATCACGATTTTTTACTAAGCTGAAGGGAGCTAAACCCGTGGCAAAAGAATCCTCCAAAGGTCAGAATTATCTTCACGGCGCGGCTATCATGACCGTGGGCGTAATTCTCATGAAAATACTGGGCGCAATCTATAAAATTCCTCTGGGCAATATGCTGGGGGATGACGGCTACGCCCTTTTCCTCTCCGCGTACTATGTATACAGCGTGTTCCTGACTCTGGCAACCGCTGGCTTCCCCGTGGCTCTGTCCCGCATGGTCAGCGCCGCCCACACCCAGGGCCGCCCCATGCAGGAGCGCCGCATCTACAAGGTGGCATGGGCAACCTTCTTTGTCCTGGGCATCATTTGTGCTGCCGTAATGTTCCTGTTTCCGGATTGGCTGGCGGGACTTCTCCACAACCCCGATACGGCGCTTTGCATCAAGGTGCTGTCTCCCGCCGTACTGCTGTGCTGCATAGCCTCCGCCTACCGCGGCCTTACCCAGGGCTACGGAAACATGATTCCCACCACCGTGAGCCAGGTGCTGGATGTTGTGGCAAAGGTGGCAACGGGTCTGATTCTCGCCTGGTACTTCGTCAAAGAGGGAAGCCAGCTTTCCGTCTCCTCCGCAGGCGCAATCTTCGGCGTCACCGCAGGCTCTCTTGCGGCGCTGGTGTACATGATGCTGTACAAGGCGAGAAACTATCGCTTTGAGGTTGTTGCCGAGCCCGATATTCCCGACAGCAGGGGAGAGATATTCAAGGAGCTTGTGCGTATAGGCATCCCCATCGCTTTAGGCTCTGTTGTGCTTGCGCTGCTGAACATGATTGACTCCGGTCTCTGCATGGCGCGTCTGCAGGATGCCGCGGGCTACAGCTACCATGACGCAAAGACTCTCTACGGCGTCTACGGCAAGGCGCAGACACTGTTCAATCTTCCCGCCGCCTTCATCACACCCCTGACCGTTTCCATCGTTCCCGCCATCGCCGCGGAAATCGTGAGACGGAACAATAAGGGTGCGGCCAAGATTTCCGAGGACTCTCTCCGAATTTCCATGGCGCTGGCGCTGCCCATGGGCGTGGGACTTGCCGTGCTGTCCGCACCCATTATGAAGGTGCTTTACACCAATGCCCACGAGGCTGGCGGAATGCTGCTGTGCCTGCTGGGTATTGCCTCCGTATTCGTCTGTTTCTCCCTCATGAGCACCGCGGTGCTCCAGGCCTCAGGCAGCGAGAAGCTCACCGTTTATTCCATCATAGCCGGCGGCGTTGTGAAAATCCTCGTCAACTGGTTCGTGGTGGCAATCCCCGAGGTTAACATCTACGGCGCACCTATCGGCACCATCTGCTGCTATATAACCATGTGCGTCATGAATCTCATTTTCATCCGCCGCAGCATCAAGGCACCGATTTCCATGAAAAATGTATTCATCCGTCCGCTTCTGCCCACCCTCATTATGGGCGCGGTGGCCTATGTGATTTACAACGGCGCAATGATGGTGCTGCCCGGCGACGGCAGACTCTACATGATAGTCGGCATGGGCGCAGCCATTGCCGTTGCCGTTATCGTGTACGCTGTTGCGGTTATTAAGCTCCGCGCAATCACCGCAGAGGACATGACTCTTATCCCCAAAGGCGAAAAAATTGCGAAGCTGTTAAAAATGAAGTAAAAAGCATAAATTTACTCCGTTTTTTTCAAAAAAAGTCTTGCAGTAGCAAGCAAAATATGATAAATTCTTAAAGCTGACTTTATAGTCGAATACCTGAGTCTGCAATGGCAGATTTCGGGATATAATAAAAGGCACACAGCCGTACAGATTTACAGGAGGAAAACACATGAATAAGGCAGAACTTATCGCAGCCGTCGCAGAAAAGACCGCTCTTTCCAAGAAGGACGCAGAGAAGGCTGTCAATGCTGCATTTGATACCATCGTTGAGACCCTCGTCGCAGGCGAGAAGGTTCAGATGGTAGGCTTCGGCGTATTTGACATCAAGGAGCGCGGCGAGCGCATCGGCCGCAACCCCAAGACCCGCGAAGAGATCAAGATTCCTGCAAGCAAGGTTCCCTGCTTCAAGGCCGGCAAGGCAATGAAGGACGCAATTGCAAAGTAATTCATGCGATTTAACAGCCGTCTATTATATAGACGGCTGTTTTTTATAATGAGGTGACACTATGAGACTTGACAAATATCTTAAGGTTTCCCGACTCATCAAGCGCCGCACCGTTGCCAACGAGGCCTGCGACGGCGAGCGCGTTTCCGTAAACGGCCGTCAGGTGAAGGCCAGCTATCAGGTTAAGGTGGGTGACATCATCGAGGTGGCCTTCGGTCAGCGCACGCTGAAGGTGGAGGTGCTGAACATTAATGAAACCGCAAAAAAGGACGAAGCACCCGCAATGTACCGGGAAATAGAATAAGGCAGTCAATCGACTGCCTTATTTTTTTATATTTACATATATTTCTTCCTGTAAGCTTCCATGGCTTTTGCGAAAAGATCGCCGTTTGAGGGCGGTGTGTAGGTGATGGCGTTGGCACCTGCGGCTATGGTAGCGCGGATGGTGTCCTCCGTGGGGCCGCCTGTGGCAATTATGGGGATGTCGGGATAGCGCTCACGAATGCTTCTGACAACTGCGGGAGTGTCTGCCGCGGCGGACACATTGAGTATGTCTGCCCCTGCGGCAATGCGCTCGTCAATGTCCTGGGAGGCGGAGACTATGGTGGCCACGACGGGGATGTCCACATGAATTTTGATATTGGAAATGACATCTGTGGGAATGGGTGCGTTTACAACAATGCCGAAGGCACCCTGATGCTCGGCATAGGCCGCAAGGCGTACGGAGCGGTCACCTGAGGTTAGTCCGCCGCCGACACCCACAAATACGGGAGCATCGGAAAGGTTTATGATGGCCTGTGCTATGGCAGGTTGGGGCGTGAAGGGATAAACCGCAATGACCGCGTCTGTGTTTATGTTTTTGATTATTGCAACATCGGTGGAGAAAACGAGGGATTTTATCCGACGGCCGAAAATTAGAATGCCGCTGCACTCATATATGCATTTGGGAACGCTCAGGGAGTGGCTTCGCAGGGTTCCGCTGTATGCGGGAAGTTCTTTTTTCATAAGTTTCTCCTCTCTCTGTTTATGGGCACATCGTACATTAAAAACCGCAGAGATATGTTAAATAAATGTAAAACCGCTGTCATTTCTGACAGCGGTTTTTATATGTATGTTTAAATCATGTACTTTCTGATTGCTTCGCCCACGGTGTCGGGGTCAACGGTAGCACTGATGACAAACTCAATGTTTTCTCTTGCGGAGAAGTTATTCAGCCAATCAAGAAATTCGCCGAAGGCGACGGAGTCCTTGTTGCTGACGATTTTAAAGAAATTATCTACATATACATGGGATATGTCATAGTTTCCGGAATGCAGACCGCAGATAAAGCCCTTGATGAACTCATAGGAGCCGATATCGTATGCGCCTGCTTCAATAAGACGAGCCTGATAGGGAATGTCATAAGTGAGCTTCTTTTCCTTCTCAATGACAACAACATCGCCGTTTTCCTTGGCGAGAGCTTCGCGAACCATATCCACGAGGCGCTTTGTCTTACCGGAACCCTTCAGACCCATAATTAACTTAACCATGTTGACCACTCTCCTTGCTTTGTTATAGTTTGTGGTTAATATACTTCTGACTTTAGATTAGCACTTTACCTCATGTAAAGCAAGCACAAAAGCTCAATTACATTTTTTTAGTACAAATCGTACAAAAAATGCAATGGATTTTATCCATTGCATTTTTAAAAATCAATCGCGGTATTCGAATTCGAGATTGTAGAGGCTTACGGTGTCGCCGTCGCGGACGCCCATTTCCTCCATGCGCTTATATACTCCCGCCTCACGCAGAACGCGGTCAAAGTACATCATGCTTTCGCTGTCGTTAAAGTTTACGCTGCTCATGAGCTTCTGGAGCCAGGGACCCTCAACGACCCATACATCGTCATACTGCTCAATGCTGAGCTCCTCCGAGGTGTCGATGACAGGCTCCGGAGCTACATAGTCAGCCTCAAAACGGATGACAGGGGGCAGGTCCTGAAGCTGTCTTGCGGCAACCTGTACCAGCTCGTGGGTGCCGTTGTGGGTTGCGGCGCTCATCTCGAAGAACTCATAGCCGAGGGCCTCAACATGCTCTCTGAGAGCGTCAATATTGCTGCGGTCATCACCGCAGAGGTCACACTTGTTGGCGGCAACAATCTGCATTCGCTGTGAAAGCTCGGGACTGTACTCGGAGAGCTCTGCGTTTATTGCGTCAAAATCCTCAATGGGATCACGGCCTTCGCTGCCGGAAACATCCACAAGGTGAATGAGGAGTCGGCAGCGGTCAATGTGACGCAGGAAGTCGTGACCGAGACCTGCACCCTCGGAAGCGCCCTCGATAATGCCGGGAATGTCAGCCATAACAAAGCTGCGTCCCTCGTCAACATAAACAACACCTAAATTGGGGAAGAGAGTGGTGAAGTGGTAGTTGGCAATTTTGGGATGAGCCTTGCTGACAACGGAGAGCAGGGTGGATTTGCCCACGTTTGGGAAGCCCACAAGACCTACATCAGCCAGAAGCTTCAGCTCCAGAGTAATATCGTGGCTCTCGCCTGGGAGACCGGGCTTTGCAAAGCGGGGTACCTGACGGGTGGGAGTTGCGAAATGCTTGTTGCCCCAGCCGCCCTTGCCGCCCTTGCAGACGATGTAGGGCTCGCCGTCGGACATATCGTGCATGATGCCGCCGGTTTCCGTGTCACGGATAAGGGTGCCCCGGGGGACTTTAATAATCATGCTATCGCCGTCTCTGCCGGAGCAGCGCTTACCCTGACCGTCCATGCCGTTTCCGGCGACATATTTGCGCTTGTAGCGGAAGTCCATGAGAGTGGACATATTGTCGTCAACAACAAAAACAATGTCGCCGCCCTTGCCGCCGTCACCGCCGTCGGGACCGCCTGCGGCAACGTATTTCTCACGGTGGAAGGCAACAGCACCGTTGCCGCCGTTGCCTGCCTTTACGGTTATTCTTGCTTTATCTACAAAAGAAGTAGCCATGCTTGTGCCTCCTTTTTGCAATCAAATCAATTCTAAACAAGGCCTATGCAATATAAACAGCAAAAGCCTCGCAGAGCTTCGCCGAATGGCGAAATAAGTTTAAATCCGTTTTGCGGAGCGACATGTGCGTGAACGCAAAACACTTCTATTCCGCAAGTGTGCGAGCAAAACATAAACTCAAATCAAAGCGTGCTTTGATTTGAAGAGGAAGAACGGCGGAACACACCGAGCTTTCGCATTTATGCGGAAGCGAAATTGTTACGCCAGTTCTGACATAGTGCGCGCAGCGGAATGCAAACTCGATAAAGTGCTTGCACTTTATCGAAAAAAGGCCGGACTTCAGTCCGGCCTTTTGTCTTCATTTACTGAGCGATTTCTTCGTAAACAGAGACCTTTTTGCGGTCCTTGCCCATGCGCTCGAACTTCACCTTGCCGTCAACGAGGGCGAACAGGGTATCGTCCTTACCCTTACCAACGTTGGTACCGGGGTGGATTTTAGTTCCGCGCTGTCTGACAAGGATGTTGCCGGCCAGAACGAACTGACCATCTGCTCTCTTAGGTCCAAGACGCTTAGACTCACTGTCGCGGCCGTTCTTGGTAGAACCCATACCTTTTTTATGTGCCATTAAGGTTACACCTCCATTAGTCAATATCAGTTGCGGAAATTATGCGTTGATGGTTTCAATCTGAACCTTGGTATAGGGCTGTCTGTGGCCCTGAGTTCTGCGATAACCCTTTTTGGGCTTCATCTTGTAAACGCGGACCTTCTTGCTCTTGCCGTTCTTTACGACATTTGCGGAGACGGATGCGCCTTCGATAACGGGAGTGCCGAATACGGAGTTCTCCTCGCCGATGACTGCCAGAACCTGGTCGAACTTAACAGCTTCGCCTGCCTCGACATCGAGCTTCTCGATGAAGATGACATCGCCTTCTGCTACGCGATACTGCTTGCCGCCGGTTACGAAAATAGCATGCTTCATGAACGTTCTATCCTTTCTTCAGGTCTCGCTCTTGTAGGTGTCGGGCAGTCCCGACTTGCCAACCCACTCAATGCGGCTCGAATATCATACCATGTGCAATATACCTTGTCAAGGATTTTTCCTTGCAAAATCAAGATTTTTTCGCATTTTTCGCGTAATTGCCTTTTTACGCGGGTATCAGCTTAAGAGCAAATACTACTGATTTCTTTAGTCTTCGTATCTGTGGAATTATACATTATAATAAAAGCTGTCAAGAGAAAAAAATACGCCCCGAAAATCGGGGCGTGTAAAAATCTATGCTTAGCAGCAGATTGCCTTGGTGTCGCGGGCGATAACCAGCTCCTCGTTTGTGGGGATAACGAATACCTTGACCTTGGAGTCGGGAGTGGAAATCATGATGTCCTCGCCGCGCTTGGAGTTTGCCTCGTCGTCAATCTCAACACCGAGATAGCCGAAGTACTCTGCAATTGCCTTGCGGGAAGATTTGGAGTTTTCGCCGACACCTGCGGTGAAGATGATTGCGTCAACACCGTTCATGGCTGCAACATAGGAGCCTGCAACCTTTGCAACCCAGTAATGGAACATGTCCAGAGCCAGCTGTGCGCGCTCGTTGCCCTCTGCAGCTGCGTTGTCAAGGTCACGGAAGTCGGAGGAAACACCGGAGACACCCAGAACGCCGGACTTCTTGTTGAGAACGGCCAGCATCTCGTCGATGTTCATGCCGTACTTGTTCATGATGAACTGGATGACGCCTGCGTCCAGGTCACCGCAGCGGGTACCCATGGGGAGACCTACCAGGGGAGTGAAGCCCATGGAGGTGTCAACGCACTTGCCGCCGTCGATTGCTGCCAGGGAGGAGCCGTTGCCCATGTGGCAGGAAACGATTTTCAGCTCTTCAATGGGCTTGCCCATGAGCTCTGCGCAGCGTGCGGAAACATAGCGGTGGCTGGTGCCGTGGAAGCCGTAGCGGCGGATGCCGTCGTTCTTGTAGTAGTCATAGGGAACTGCGTACATGAATGCCTTGCCGGGCATGGTCTGATGGAATGCGGTGTCGAAAACAGCAACCATGGGAACATCGCCCATAACCTCGCGGCAGGCGTTGATGCCGGTGATGTTTGCGGGGTTGTGGAGAGGAGCAAAGGGAGTGCATTCCTCAAGAGCTGCCATAACCTCGTCATCAATCTTAACGGAGCAGGCAAACTTCTCGCCGCCGTGAACAACGCGATGACCGACTGCGTCGATTTCCTTCATGGAAGCAACAACGCCGTACTCTGCGCTGGTGAGCTTGTCGATAACTGCAGCGATTGCTTCGGCATGGGTGGGAAGAGCAATGTCTTCATTGTAAACGGGCTTGCCGCCTACCAGGGGGGTGTGCTTCAGGTGACCGTCAATGCCGATGCGCTCGCAGAGACCTTTTGCCATTACATTTTCGGTCTCCATGTCGATGAGCTGATACTTCAGGGAAGAGCTGCCTGCGTTGATAACAAGAATCTTCATTGTTTCGTTCCTTTCATATTGTAAAAAATAATAATACAAGTTATTATATAAGCATAAACCTTACTAATTTTACTACATTCTGCATAAAAATCAAGAAATTTTTAAGGAGGCGGCTATTTTGAGCGTTATTGGCATAGTCGGGGAATATAATCCCTTCCATTATGGTCATAAATACCATATCGATGAGACGAAAAAGCTCCTGGGTGAGGATGCACCCGTGGTGTGCGTCATGTCAGGCGACTTCATTCAGCGGGGCGAGGCTGCGGTTTACTCAAAATTTGCCCGCGCCGAGGCAGCGGTGAAATGCGGTGCAGACCTCGTGCTGGAGCTTCCCGTGCCCTGGGCGCTGTCCTCGGCGGAGGGATTTGCAGAAGGAGCAGTGGGAATACTGGGAAACATCGGTGTTGTGACTCATCTTTCCTTTGGCTCGGAGTGCGGCGAAATTGAGCCGCTGGAAAAGATTGCGCAGCTTCTCATTGATCCGCTTATGACCGGGGAAATAAAGGATGAGCTTGCAAAGGACGATACCCTTTCCTTTGCGTCGGCACGGCAGAGGGCGGTTTTTAACCGCATAGGGGAGAGCGCACGGCTTCTTGAAACCCCGAATAATATTCTCGCTGTGGAGTATATCAAGGCAATCTACAACCAGAGCCTCGGCCTTGAGCCCGTAACCCTGCGGCGCATTGGCTCCGGCCACGATAAAACAGGGGAGAACGGACCTCGCTCGGCATCGGAGCTACGCACCCGGCTTGCCCGGGGCATGGATATTTCCGACAGCGTGCCGGAGACGGCAATGGAAATATACGCCCGTGAGGACTCGTTAGGCCGCGGACCGGTGATGATGGAAAACCTTGAGCTTCCTCTCATGTCCCGCCTGCGTATGCTTTCCGATGAGGATTTCTCAGGTATTCCCGACGGCGGTGCAGGACTCGCTAACCGCCTTGCGGCAGCCTGCCGCGAGGAAAGCGGACTTGATGCTGTTGCTGCGGCGGCAAAATCAAAGCGCTATGCCTTAAGCCGCATAAGAAGAATGCTCATGTGCGCGGCTCTCGGAATAAAGGCCGAGGATACGCAGGGGATACCACCCTACGCAAGAGTGCTTGCGGCAAATGAACGGGGCTGCGCCCTGCTAAAGGAAATGAACGTAAAATCACGCATACCCGTTCTCACAAAGCCGGCTTCCGTGAAGGATATGGGTATGGAATGCAAAAGAATCTTTGAGCTGGGCGCAAGAGTCCATGACCTCTATGTTTTAGGATATACCGCAAGGGAGGAGCGCCGCGGCGGCGCAGATTGGCGAAATAGCCCAAAAATAGTTAATAAATAGTGTTTAAATAGTCATTTTATCGTACAAAAAACTGTTGCTTTTTTAGTATCATTAGTTTATAATTCATCTGTAATCAACAAAAAGACAAATGTTCGTGTCAAACGGACAGAATAAGTTGAGAGAAAATTTAGGAGGAAATCCACAAATGAAAAAAGTTATTGCACTTGTTCTCGCAATGCTCATGGTATTCGCACTGTGCGCATGCGGCGGCAACGGCGACTCCGGCGAGAAGGTCGTAAAGATCGGCGTCTATGAGCCCCAGACCGGCGCAAACGGCGCAGGCGGCAAGCAGGAAATTCTCGGCATGGAATATGCCAACGCAATGTGCCCCACCGTTGACATCAACGGCGAGACCTACAAGATCGAGCTCGTTATGGCTGATAATGAGTCCGCAAACGAGAAGGCTGTTTCCGCAGCTACCGAGCTTATCGCAGAGGGCGTTTCCGTTGTCCTCGGCTCCTACGGCTCCGGCGTTTCCATCGCAGCATCCGATACCTTTAAAGAAGCAGGCGTTCCCGCTATCGGCGTAACCTGCACCAATCCCCAGGTAACCGAGGGTAACGATCACTACTTCCGCATCTGCTTCCTCGATCCCTTCCAGGGCACCGTACATGCAAACTTTGCTAAGGAAAGCCTGAAGGCAAGCACCGTTTACTGCCTCGGCGAGCTCGGCAACGACTATGACCAGGGCCTCATCAACTACTTCAAGGAAGCAGCTGAAGATCTGGGCATGAAGGTTGTCACCGAGTCCTTCCCCAAGGACAACTCCGACTTCACTTCTTACCTAAACAACGCTAAGAAGGAAGGCGCAGAAGCAATCTTTGCTCCTGTATCCATCCAGTACGCACAGCTCATCGTTGAGCAGGCAGACGCACAGGGCGTAGAAATCCCCCTGCTGGGCTCCGACACTTGGGATAACAACACCATCGTTGGTGCAACCGTAGGCAAGAGCACTGAACTCTATGTTTCCACCTTCTACGCAGAGGGCGGCAACCCCGAATTCGAAGCAGGCATCAAGGAATGGATGAATGCTGACGCAGCTCGCCTCGAGAAGAACGGCGGCAACGATATGCTCTCTGCAGTTACCGTTATGGGTTACGATGCATACATGGTAGCAGTTGAAGCTATCAAGGCAGCAGGCTCCACCGACGCAGCAGCTGTTATGGCAGCACTGCCCGGCGTTACCTTCGAAGGCATCTCCGGCGCAATCTCCTTCAATGACATCGGCGACGCAAACCGCGACTCCGCATTCATTAAGTCCGCAAACACCGAGACCGGTGCATGGGACTTCGTTGCAGTTCAGAAGGCTTGAGACTGATTTTTACATCAGCTGAATAAAAGCATATAAATGGTGGGGATGCTTTTGCGTCCCCACCATATGCGACATTTATGGGGCAAAATTAAATGCCCCCAATTACCACAAGGAGCGTATATATCTGCTCCAAAATAGCTTTGGAGCGGACTTATGCGTTCCTATAAATAGAGAGGAAGGTCCTCAAATGATTGATTTTTTGCATAACAATCTGCAGTACCTGCTGTCAGGCATTTCAGTCGGCGGTCAGTATGCACTTATAGCCATCGGATACACCATGGTTTACGGCATACTCCGTCTGATTAACTTTGCCCACGGCGATGTTTTCATGGTAGCCGGTCTTATCATGATTTACGCAATTGCAGGCGGCCTGCCCATGTGGGCGGCAATTATCCTTGTACTGGTTTTCACCGTTGCTCTGGGCGTTGCAATCGAAAAGGTTGCCTACAAGCCCCTGAGAAGCGCACCCCGTATGTCGGTTATGATATCCGCAATCGGTGTATCCTACCTTCTGCAGAACTGCGCACTGTACTTCACCGGCGGTCTGCCCCGTACATATCCCGTAATCCCCTTACTTACCCGCAAGGTAACGATTTGGGGAGCAACCACAAAGATGGTAACCGTAATCACTCCCGTGCTTACGCTCATCCTTGTTGTTGTGCTTGTACTTCTCATCAAGTACACCAAAATCGGTATGGCAATGCGCGCTGTTTCCAAGGACTTTGAAACCAGCCAGCTTATGGGTATTAAGATTAACTCCGTTATCTCCTTTACCTTCATAATCGGCTGCTTCCTTGCAGCGGTAGGCTCTCTGCTTTACTTCTCAAACTACCAGACAGTTGTTCCCACCTCCGGTGCAATGCCCGGCCTTAAGGCCTTCGTTGCGGCGGTATTCGGCGGCATAGGTTCAATCCCCGGCGCAGTTATCGGCGCGTTTATAATCGGTATTTGCGAGAATATCATCAAGGGCGCAGGTCAGAACTGGACTATTTTCTCCGACGCCTTTACCTTTGTTCTCCTGATAGTTATCCTTCTTGTCAAGCCCACGGGCATCTTCGGCGAGAAGGCAACGGATAAGGTGTGAGGTGACGGTTATGAACAATACAATGCAAAATACCAAAGTCCTCAAAACACCGGACGAAATCGCAAAGCGCCAGGGCCTGTGGATCGGCATCGTTTGCCTGGTGGCTCTTTATGCAGTGCTGTTTGCGCTGGATAACTTCATGAAGCCCAGTAAGACAACGCTTATGCTTATCCCCGTGCTCAAGAAGGGCGCAATCTATTCACTGCTGTGCGTATCCATGAACCTGCTCAATGGCTTCACCGGCCTTTTCTCTCTGGGACAGGCAGGCTTTATGCTCATCGGCGCGTACGCATACTCAATCTTTTCAATTCCGGCAGAGCAGCATGCCTCCGTATATCAGTACTTTGACGGCGGCGCTATCCAGTTCTCCATCCCCCAGATATTCAGCAATGCTTTGGGTGTAAATGCAGGCAGCTTCCTCGGTGCTATCGTCTGCATCATAATCGCAGGCCTTGTTGCCGCAGTGTTTGCAGCACTTATCGGTATTCCCGTACTTCGTCTGAAGAGCGACTATCTGGCAATTGCAACCCTCGGCTTCGCTGAAATCATCCGTGCAATCTTCCAGTGGAATGGTCTCGGTCGTATAACCAACGGTTCAAACCTTCTCCGTAAGTACACCGCCTTCAGCGATATGAAGATTCAGATTGGCGAAATCAGCTACAAGATCGGCACAATCTTCCCCTTCCTCATTGCGATGATTTGCATTATCATCATCATTCTGCTCATCAACTCCTCCTACGGCAGAGCCTTCAAGGCAATCCGTGACGATGAGGTTGCAGCAGAGGCAATGGGCATCAACCTCTTTAAGCACAAAATGCTGGCATTTGTAATTTCCAGCTTTTTCGCAGGTGTGGGCGGCGCTCTGCTGGCAATGTTCCAGACCACCGTTCAGGCATCGGCATTCATGTCCGCAATGACCTATGAAATCCTGCTTATCGTTGTTATCGGCGGTATCGGCTCCGTATCCGGCAGCTGCATTGCTGCGTTCCTGTACATTGCCTGTTCTGAATGGTGGCTGCGCTTCCTGGATAGCGGCTCCGTGGGCAATGTTCAGGTTTCCTTCTTCCGTGACGGCTTCCGTAAGGTCGTGTTCTCCGTTGTCATCATGATTATCGTTCTCTTCTTCTCCCGCGGCATCATGGGCAACAAGGAGCTTTCTTTCTCGGGACTCATTCGTAAAATCAATAAAAGAAAAGCAGCAAAGCTCGCTGCTGCAGAAGCAGGAGGTACAGCGAAATGAGTAATAATGTACTTCATGTTGAAAATGTAACCATGCAGTTCGGCGGCGTTGTAGCTGTCAACAACCTCTCCTTGGATATTCCCGAGGGCAAGATTGTGGCACTAATCGGCCCCAACGGCGCAGGCAAGACCACTGCCTTTAACTGCATCACCGGCGTTTACGAGCCTACAAACGGCCTTGTGGAGTTCATGGGCGAGCCCATTGTACGCAATCATCCCCAGGGCAAGATGAAGAAAAGCTACAAGGGCAAGAACGGCGATATGTATCTTGGCAAGGTTGTAGCCAATACCCCCGATAAAATTACAAAGAAGGGTATTGCCCGTACCTTCCAGAACATCAGGCTTTGGAAGAGCATGACTGTTTTTGAAAATGTACTTATCGCAAAGCATATGAACGCGAAGCAGAATGTTTTCTCTGCAACCTTCCGCGGCAACGCAAAGGAAGAAAAGCGTATGCGCGATGAGACACTTGCACTTCTGAAGGAGCAGGGCCTTGATAAGTACAAGGACGAGATTGCAACCAGTCTGCCTTACGGACTCCAGCGCCGTCTTGAGATTGCCCGCGCACTGGCGGCAGACCCCAAGCTCCTTCTCCTTGACGAGCCTGCAGCAGGCATGAATCCCCAGGAAACCCAGGAGCTTGCACAGTTTATCCACGAAATCCGCGACAAGTATAATCTCACAATCCTGCTCATCGAGCACCACATGGACCTTGTTATGAAGATTTCCGATTACATCTATGTAATCGACTTCGGCAGTGAGATTGCACAGGGTATACCCAGCGAAATTCAGAATAATCAGCACGTTATCGATGCTTACTTGGGGGTTGTTGAAGATGAGTGATGCAATACTGAAAATCAATGACCTGAAGGTCAACTACGGCGGCATTGAGGCCGTAAAGGGCATCAGCTTTGATGTTCCCGAGGGCGAGATTATCACCCTCATCGGCGCAAACGGCGCAGGCAAGAGCTCAACTCTCCGCGCAATCGCAGGTCTTGTCAAGCCCGCAGGCGGAAGCATAGTCTTTAACGGCGAGGACCTCACCGGTAAGGATCCCACCACAATCGTTACCCGCGGTATTACTCTGGTTCCCGAAGGAAGAAAAATCTTCCCCGACCTCACGGTTCTTGAAAACCTCAAAATCGGCGCATACCTGCGTAACGATGACCTTGAGGAGGACCTTAAGTGGGTTTACGATTTGTTCCCCCGCCTCAAGGAGCGTTCCTGGCAGGAGGGCGGCACCCTTTCCGGCGGCGAGCAGCAGATGCTGGCAGTAGGCCGCGCCCTCATGAGCCGTCCCAAGGTTATCATGATGGACGAGCCTTCTCTCGGCCTTGCACCAATTGTTGTGCGCGGCATCTTTGATATCATCAAGGAGATTAACAAGCAGGGTGTTACCGTTCTTCTCATTGAGCAGAACGCAAACATGGCTCTTAAGACCGCACATTCCGGCTATGTTCTGGAAACCGGACGAATCACCATGAGCGGACCGGGCGCAGAGCTGCTTACCAATGAGCAGGTCAAGGCTGCATACCTCGGCGCATAAAACAAATACTGTTAGAAAAAGTTCCGCAAATGCGGAACTTTTTTCTTTTTTCCTGCGTCAAATTAATATCTGAACGAGGAGGAACTTGCCATGAAACGAATTATAACCGCGGTTTTGTGCCTTGCGCTTATTCTTTCACTCGTTGCCTGCAGCAGAAATGCTGCGCCGGAACAGAGGGATACAAAGGCACAAAGTTATGAGGATGTGTACAGAGCCATAAGTGGTTACCGCGCAAAAAGCAACTTCGGTGGAGAGTTAAGCGACGGTGCTGTGTATAATTTCGCAGACTTAAGAGTGGATGATGCGGAAGAAGCAAAAGCCTACAGCGACACAAATGTGCAGGTGGAGGGCATTGACGAGGGCGACATCGTTAAAACCGACGGCGAGTATATCTATGCCATTATGGACTCGGAGCTTCGTGTCTACAGGGCAGACGGAGAGAATACAAAACAGGAGAGTTATGTTAACTTCGGCGATGAAGACCTGTATGCTCAGGAGATGTATCTCTGCGGAGACAGACTTGCGGTAATTTGCTGCGAATACGACGGATATTTCGCGTGCTGCGACAGAATTGAAGACGACGCAGAGGCCTCAACACCAAAAGTCAAGGTGCTGTATTATGATATTTCAAACCCTGCGGAAATAAATTATGTAAACTGTGTTGGCCAGGACGGTTACTATGTCAGCAGCAGAGTTTATGACGGTGATCTGTATGTTGTGACGAACTATTTCCTCATCAACGACATTGAAGAGGATAAGCCCGAGACCTACATTCCCCGTACCTACTGTGATGACGAAGGAACGCTGACTGATGCCGACTGCATATGCATAACGGCGGAGCTTAATGGAGATAACTACACCGTTGCTGTGAAGTATGATGCGGAAAGCGGTGCTGAAAAGGGAAATCTTTCTTTTCTCGGCAATGCGGATACCCTGTACATGAGCAAAAACAACCTTTACATTGCCTCCTGCAGCTATTTTGACGACACCTCGGAGGAATACGAAGAAGACGGCTATACCGTAACCGACACGAAGTCGGGTACGAAAACCGCGGTCTATCGCATTGACCTTGCCACCATGAAGTCGGCGGCGAACACCACGGTACTGGGGCTTCTTAAAGACCAGTTCTCCATGGATGAATTTGATGGAAACCTCCGCCTTGTGACCACAAGCGAGGTGTCCTCCTTCAGCACCTACTATGATAAGAAGCACGATTTTACAAATATTGAGTGGCATGAGGAGGACTGCAGCACATCAACGGGGCTTTATATTCTTGACAGCGGACTGAACACTCTTGCGAAAATCGAAGGTCTTGCGGAGGACGAATATATCCGGTCCGTGCGCTTTGACGGTGACTATGTTTACTTCTGCACATTCCGTCAGGTTGACCCCCTGTTTGCGGTGAATGTTTCCGACCCCACAAAGCCCGAAATCCTCAGCGAGCTGAAAATCAGCGGCTTCTCCGAGTATCTCCATCCCTGGAGTGAAAATCTCCTCTTCGGCTTGGGCATGGAGGCTGATGAAGCCACCGGACGCACAGAGAGCATGAAGCTCGTAATGTTCGATATCAGCAATAAGGCAGATGTAAAGGCACTGCACACCCTTAATATTGACGGCTATTACTCCGAAGCCCTGTATAATCACCACGCTCTGCTGATTTCTCCCGAAAAGGGCATAATCGGCTTCGGCACTGATTCCGCCTTTGAAATCTACGGCTACGATGAGGGAAGCGGCTTCTCCCGACTTGCATCCGTTAGCCTGAATAATGATTGGAATGCCCCAAGGGGCATGTACATCGGAGACTTTGCATACATTATTGATAACAGCGGTGTGACCGTTATTGATATGCAAAGCTTTGAGATAATCACAAAAATTTAATTTTCTGTTGACAAACTCTCCTAGTTAGCATATACTAACCACGGTTAGCAAATGCTAACTAGGAGGTATTTTTATGACACTGGATAAGATTCAAATAGGAAAAAAGGCAAGAATCATCTCCGTAGCAGGGGAGGAAAAGCTCCGATGCCACCTGCTGGACATGGGACTTATACCCCACACGGAGGTGCTTGTGTGCAAGACAGCGCCTTTGGGAGACCCCATAGAAATCAGCCTGCGTGGCTACACCATGACCATTCGCAAGGACGATGCTTCAAAAATCGAAGTGCGCCCGGAAGGGGAGGTGTAAGTATGCTTGCTGCACTTGTGGGAAATCCCAACTGCGGAAAAACAACGCTTTTCAATCAGCTTACGGGCTCAAATCAGCACGTGGGCAATTTTCCCGGAGTCACCGTGGAGCACAAATTCGGTGAAGTAACGGGGCATAAGAATTGGCGTGTGGTTGACCTGCCGGGCATCTATTCCCTCCGCGCCTACTCGGGGGAGGAGGTCATTGCCCGCAATTTCATTCTTGACAACAATCCCGATGTAATTATCAACATTGCGGATGCCACCAACATTGAGCGAAATCTCTATCTGACATTGCAGCTTATTGAAATGGGCAAGCCCATGGTGCTTGCCCTGAACATGATGGATGAGCTGCTGGGAAACCATGGCTCTGTGGATGTTGAAAAGCTGTCCCGACGGCTGGGCATACCCGTTGTACCAATCACCGCGGCGAAAAATGACGGAGTTGAAGAGCTTATGACGCTGACGGCGGAAACGGCAATGAATAAGCAGAAGCCGAAGAAAAACGACATCTGCAAGGCAGGCCCCGTGCATCGCTGCATACATACCGTGAGTCATGTTGTGGAGGATCATGGGGAAAGGCTGGGTGTTCCCTCCCGCTTTGCCGCAACCCGCGCCATTGAGAAGGACAGGGAAATAACAGAACGCCTTGCCCTGAGCGAAAACGAGCTTGAACTCATTGAACATGCGGTGCTGGAGATGGAGAGAGAAAGCGGGCTTGACCGCCACGCAGCCCTTGCGGATATGCGCTATCGCTATATTGAGGCGGTCTGCAATGAGACGGTGGTGAAGGCGAAGGAAAGCAAGGAGCGACTTCGCAGCGAAAGAATTGATAAGCTGCTTACGAATAAATACCTTGCAATTCCCGTGTTTGTGGGTATCATGGCCTTCATATTTTGGATGACCTTTTCCGTGATCGGTCAGCGGCTTTCCGACTTGCTCGCGATGGGAATAGATGCCATTACCGCGGCCGCCGATGCCGCACTGACGGCCTACGGACTAAACCCCACAGTGCAGAGTCTTGTCATAGACGGCGTTTTTGCGGGGGTGGGCAGCGTGCTGAGCTTCCTTCCCATAATCCTCGTGCTGTTTTTCTTCCTTGCAATACTTGAGGACACGGGCTATATGTCACGCGTGGCCTTTGTCATGGACAAGCTTCTGCGGAAAATCGGCCTTTCAGGCAGAAGCTTTGTGCCTATGCTCATCGGCTTCGGCTGCTCCGTGCCTGCCATCATGGCAACACGCACCCTGTCCTCGGAGCGTGACCGCAAAATGACGCTCATGCTTGTGCCCTTCATGAGCTGCAGCGCGAAAATTCCCATTTACGCCATGTTCACCGCGGCATTTTTCCCGGGAAAGGGCGCCCTTGTCATGACCTGCCTTTACCTGGGCGGTATGCTTGTGGCCATAATTGCGGCAAAGCTTTTGAGCCTTACGGCATTTACGGGAAAGCCAGTGCCCTTCGTTATGGAGCTTCCCAATTACCGTATGCCATCGGCTAAAAGCGTGCTGCTGCTCATGTGGGAAAAGGCATGGGACTTCATACGCAGAGCCTTTACGGTGATTTTTGTCGCAACGATAGTCATATGGTTCCTGCAGCACTTTGACGCCCGGCTCAATGTTGTGGGCGACCAAAGCAGCGAGAGTCTCCTTGCCTGCATCGGAATGTGGATAGCACCGGTCTTTGCTCCCCTGGGATTCGGCGATTGGCGCATTGCGACCTCGCTGGTGACGGGCATCATGGCAAAGGAAGCTGTAATCAGCAGCATGGGCGTTCTGCTCCATGTGGGAACGGATGCGCTTGCGGCGGCTATTTCGGGACTGTTCACAATTCCCTCCGCTTTGGGATTTTTGAGCTTCTGCCTGCTTTATACACCCTGCGTGGCGGCAATATCCACTATGAAAAGGGAGCTTAACAGCGGCTTCAAAACCCTTTTGGTGGTCATGAGTCAGTGCTGCGTAGCATGGCTTGTTTCCTATGCCGTCTATCTGCTTGCGGGGGTGATAATATGATGGAATTTTTCATAATTGCGATTGTTGTGCTGTGGAGCATTTTTGCAATAAAAAACAGCCGTAAGCACGGCTGCTGCGGCAATTGCGGCAAATGCAAGGGTAAGTG
>JAUMWD010000020.1 GCA_030529825.1 Bacillota bacterium | reverse complement strand
ACTCCCGAGCGGTATGGCCTGCCAGATTTCGAGCCCCACTCCGTTGAGGGAACAGAGCCCGAGCGCTATATCGCCACCACCTCTGTCATGGTTGACGATGTCATCGTTGATGACTACACCTCCGAGTATGAAATCAACTTTGATGTGGGCGAGAAATATACCGCGCTTGAGGGCGTCATCACCTTCCGCGGCAACAACTACCGCAACAGTCCCTCCTACGGCACCGCAAATGTTCAGAATAAGAAGCTCCAGACCGTATGGACGCAGAACACGGGTACTCTCAATGATACCGACGGCAGCTGCTGGAGCGGCAACGGCTGGGTAGGCCAGCCTCTTATTGTGAAGTGGCCTGACGCAACCCGCAGAAATATTGTTGCCATGTATGATTGGGCAAGAGAAAAGGACGGTCTGATCGAGGTCGTATATGCGGGCATGGACGGATACATCCACTTCTATGAGCTTTCCACCGGCGAAACCACCCGCGATGCCATGTATGTAGGCTACACCTTCAAGGGTGTCGGAGCCCTTGACCCCAGAGGCTATCCCATACTCTACCTCGGCTCCGGCGTTCACAGTCCCAACGGACGCTCCCGTGCCTTCATCATTAACCTTGTGAACGATACCGTAATGTATGAATTCGGCCAGAACGAAAGCTTTGCCTACCGCAACTGGCCCATGTTTGACGGCTCACCCCTTGTGTCCGCTGAAACCGACCAGCTCATTTACCCCGGCGAGAACGGCATACTCTACATTATCCACCTGAATACCAGCTATAACGAAGCAACAGGTGAGCTTTCCATCAATCCCGACAATGTGGTAAAGTGGCGTTATAACGGCATTCGCAGCGGCGGCCAGTATTGGCTCGGCATGGAAGACAGCCCCATGATCATCAATAACTACATCTTCATGGCGGATAACGGCGGCAACCTCATGTGCCTTGACCTGAACACTCTTGAGCTTGTCTGGGTACAGGATACTCTTGACGATACAAACTGCACCCCCGTGCTTGATATTGAAGACGGACATCCCTATATCTACATAAGCACATCCTTCCACTACGGCTGGCGTTCCTACACCACTGCTACAATCCCCATCTGGAAGATCGACGCGGAGACCGGCGAAATTGTATGGCAGACGGACTATACCTGCTATACCGTAGCTGATTTGTCCGGCGGCGTTCAGGGTACCATTGCCGTGGGTAAGAATAATCTCTCCGACCTTATCTTTGTCCCCATTGCCCGCACGGGAACCGCCAGCGGCGGCGTTCTTGCGGCGCTGAATAAGGAAACCGGCAAGGTAGAATGGGAATATGAAACCAGCGTTTACAGCTGGAGCTCTCCCGTTGATGTGTATGACGAGGAGGGTAACGGCTACATCGTTTACTGCAACTGCGGCTTCAATATGTATTTCCTTGACGGACTCACAGGCGAGCTTCTCGACTCTATGAGCCTCGGCGGTAATATTGAGGCATCTCCCTCGGTTTACGGCAACTACATTGTTGTGGGACACCGCGGCTGCCGCACCTACTGCGTACAGATAACCTGACATGAAAAACCGGCGGTCATATGACCGCCGGTTTTGTGCTTTTGCCTGGAAAAAAGCAAAAATATCAAAGTGAAAAATTTTTTAAAATTGGGTATTGCATTTAGTGAACGAGTGTGTTATTATAATCGGGCAAAAGAAATCCGGGTGTAGCGCAGATGGTAGCGCGCTTGAATGGGGTTCAAGAGGCCGCTAGTTCAAATCTAGTCACTCGGACCATAAAAAACAGAGAGTACCGCAAGGTACTCTCTGTTTTTTGCTTATTGGTGTAAATAGAGTTGGACCAAGCGGCCGACAAATTGCGGCCTGCCGCAATTTTTTAAATCCGCCGCCGGCTTGCGGCATGAAGTGCGGCAAGCCGCTAGTTCAAATCTAGTCACTCGGACCAACAAAAAGGCAATCACGAAAGTGATTGCCTTTTTTGTTGCTCCGCGCGCCTGCGGCGCGGACTAATCCGCTTCGCTCAATTTTGGGTGAGAGGGGATAACCAATCCCCTCTCACACTCGCCCCATGCGGATGCTAAAGGATAAGGCTGCTTGCGGCGAAGCCGCAAAACTAAATAAGCCGCTGCGGAAGCAGACCGAAGGTCAGCCGCTGATAGTTCCAATCCGGTCACTCGGCGGGGCAAAAAGGCAATCACGAAAGTGATTGCCTTTTTTTAATAAAAACAGCAATAAAAACAGCCTAAATCAGCAAAAATATATCCCCCTGGGGGGCTTGTGAGCGCTTTTTGTTTTTACTATAATACAGTAAAGTAATAACATCAAAATATTAACAATCTGTGGTTTTTATATGATAAATGCGAGAAATATTAAATTTTCATATGACTTTTCCGACGGTAGACACAGATCGCTCAACGGCACCACCTTTTCGGTAAAAAAGGGTGAGCTGGCGGTTATTCTCGGCCATAACGGCTGCGGAAAGTCCACGCTCATGAAGCACCTTAACGGTCTTATTGAGCTTCAGCAGGGCGAGCTGACCGTCAACGGCATTGACGCCTCCGACATCGAAGAGGTGTGGAAAATGCGTCGGTGCGCGGGCATAGTCTTTCAGAATCCCGATAACCAGTTTGTTTCATCCGTTGTGGAGGAGGATGTGGCCTTCGGGCTTGAAAACTATGAGGTGCCCAGGGAGGAGATAGAGGAAAGAGTATCTTCGGCGCTGAAGACCGTGGGCATGGAGGGCTTTGAAAAGCGCTCACCCCATATGCTCTCCGGCGGACAGAAGCAGAGAGTTGCTCTTGCAGGCGTGCTTGCTCTTGAGCCGGAAATCCTGATCTTTGACGAGGCGACCTCCATGCTTGACCCGCAGGGCAGGGCAGAGGTGCTGGAAACCGTGAAGAGACTGCACAGTGAGGGAAAAACCATTATCATGGTAACCCATTACATAGAGGAGGCCGTCTTTGCCGACACCGTGTGGTTCATGCACGACGGCGAAATGCTTGCCCACGGAACACCGCGGGAAATGCTCACCGATCCGGAGCTCCTTGCGGATACGGGACTTGACGCACCACTGGCGGTGAAGCTGTATTACGACCTGCTGGATGCGGGAATCAAACTTGATCATTGCCCCCTGACAAACGAAGAGGCGGCGGAGGAAATATGCCGATTGAAGTCCGTGATGTCTCGCTGACCTACAGCGAAGGGACACCCTTTGAAACCTGTGCTCTCAAAAATGTGAGCTTTACAATTGAAGACGGTGAGTTTCTGGGCATCATGGGCCATACAGGCTGCGGAAAGAGCACAATGCTCCAGCTCATTGACGGACTCATTAAGCCTACGGAGGGTAAAATCCTCCTTGACGGCGAGGACATAAACGCCCGTGACTATGACAGAACAAAGCTCCGCAGTGCCGTGGGCTATGTTTTCCAGTATCCCGAATGTCAGCTGTTTGAAACTACGGTAGAAAAGGATGTGGCCTTCGGACTTAAGCACTCCAGCCTGCCAAAGGACGAAGTTGCCGAGAGAGTGAAGTGGGCCCTTGAGTCTGTGGGCTTCGACTATGAAAAGGTGCGGAAAAAATCACCTCTGGGCTTCTCCGGAGGCGAAAAACGCCGCATTGCAATTGCCGGAATATTAGCCACAAAGCCGAGATTCCTGATTCTTGATGAGCCTATTGCAGGTCTCGACCCTTTAGGCAGGGATGCCTTTATGAAGCTGCTTAAAACTCTCAACGGTCAGGGAACAACCATAATCATGGTGTCCCACAATGCCGACAGCATCGGTGAATGTACCCGAAGAGTGTTGGTGTTTGACCATGGAGTGCTGGTTGAAAACGGCGGCACAAGCGAAATCTTCAGCGATGTGGAGAAGATGCGCTCACGGCACATCGGTGTGAGCCAAAGCAGGGAAATTGCCCATCTGCTGAAGGAAAAAGGCCTTGATATAACAGATAAAATCAGCCGATATGATGAACTGAAGGACGCTGTACTGGAAATCCTGAAGGGCGGTGAGCAGCTATGAAGCTTACCAACATGACGGGACTTTATGTGCCTGCGAAATCACCCCTGCACCGCCTTGACGCCAGAGCGAAATTCTTCGGCTTTCTCATTCTCGTTGCCGCCGTAATTCTCACCGACACCCTTTACGGCTATGCAATAATCGTTGCCGTGACAATTGCGCTTGCCACCATGTGCGGCATGCCTCTGGGAACAGCCTTTGCCTCCGTGCGCAGGCTGTGGAGCGTGTTCATAATAATCTTCATCATGAACGCATTTTTCTTTGCGACGGAGGAGCCTATCTGGCATTGGTGGATAATCACCCTGTCAAAGGCGGGTATGCTCCAGGGCTTCAGCGTTGTGTTCCGCATACTCATCATCATGGTGTTGAGTAATATACTCACGCTGACAACTCCGCCTATGGAGATTACGGGCGCAATTCAGCTTATGCTGAAGCCACTGAATCTGCTGCGTATTCCCGCGGACGACATCGCCATGATAATCTCCGTGGCAATCCAGTTTATTCCCACACTACTTGAGGAAACCGACACCATCAAGAAAGCGCAGATTGCCCGCGGCGCAAGATTTGAGAGCAAAAAGCTCCGTGAGCGTGCCGCTGCATTTCTGCCGCTGCTGGTACCGATTTTTCTCTCCGCCTTCAAGCGTGCCGATGAGCTTGCCATGGCAATGGAAGCCAGAGGCTATCGTGGCGCAAAGAACAGAACGAAAAAGAAATCCGTTCCCATGAACGGCAAAGCATGGCTTGCGCTTGTTCTCTGCACAGCCATCTGTGCCGCCGAAATAATTATTTGAGGTAAAAGTTATGTCAAAAATGTCTACTGTTAAAAAGTCAATTATCACCGCCGTGTGCATCGCTCTTTGCTATGCGCTTCCTCTGCTTTTCCACGGAGTTCAGAATGCAGGCATCATCTTCACTCCCATGCACATTCCCGTATTCATCTGCGGCCTTGTCTGCGGCTGGCAGTACGGTCTTCTCTGCGGCATAGCAGGCCCTGCGCTTTCCTCTGCCATGACGGGCATGCCTCCTGCGGCAATGCTTCCCTCCATGATGGTTGAGCTTGCGGTCTACGGCGTTGTAACAGGGCTTCTTATGAAGGTAGTACGCACCAAGAACACCGTTGCCGACCTGTACATCTGCCTTATCGCCGCCATCATTCTCGGCCGAGCCATGAACGCGGTAACCAAGGCTCTTATATTTGCCAAGGGAGAGTTTGCTCTGGGTACATGGGTAACCGGAACTCTCCTCGTGAGCTGGCCCGGAATTCTCATTCAGCTTGTTTTCATACCCACGGTAGTGGTTGCCCTCATGAAGGCGCACCTTATACCCGAGCGTTATCCCAGACTGGAGGACTGAAATGATAGATAAAAAGGATGTTATTGAGTTCTTTGACAAGCGTGCCGCCAGCTGGGATGCGGAGCTTATCCGCAAGGACAGTATAGTTAACATAATTCTTGACAACGGCGGAGTGACCGAAGGCGTTCATGTACTGGATGTTGCCTGCGGAACGGGTGTTTTGTTCGGCGATTATCTCAAGCGCAATGTAGCATCCGTAACGGGAATCGACATTTCCCCGGAAATGGCAAGAATAGCGACGGAGAAGTTTCCGCAGGAGAATATTAAGGTAATCTGCGGCGATGTTGAGGAAACGGAGTTTGACAAAACCTTTGATGTCGCCATGGTTTACAATGCGTTTCCGCATTTTCCTAATCCGGCAAGGCTCATTGAAACTCTCGCAAAAAACCTGAAAAAGGGAGGCAGACTTTCCGTAGCCCACGGCATGAGCAGAGCGAAAATCGATAGCCACCACAGCAGCGTTTCCGCCCATCAGGTAACCATGGGGCTTATGCATGAGAAGGAGCTTGCAAAGCTCTTTGAGCCTTATTTTGAAGTTGACATAATCATTTCAAATGATGATATGTATCAGGTGTCAGGCATAAAGAAATAATGCTTTCAATGATATAAAAAGCACTCGCCGAGTTAACTTTTCGGCGAGTGCTTTTTGCTTTATGCTTTCATTTTAAATGCTCATATTCCCGTGAGGTCAAAGTCGGGTATCATTTCCTCCGTTGCGGAGGAGGTTTCCTGATAAAAGCCCCATTCGATGCCTCGCTGCGCCATATATTCACACAGACGCTCGTTAACCTCTGAGGGAACGGTTTTCTGCAGCTCGGGGAAGCGTTCTGTGTTCGGCATGGGCGTAAACTGGCACATGAGGGAGAAAAGCACCTTGTCCCCGGGAAAGCTGTCCGCCACGAAATCAATGACTCTGCGGCTGTTTTCCTCCGCCTCGGGGAGGATGAGATGGCGAATAAGCACGCCGTAGCGCAGCATATCATTGTCGTCCAGTATAAAATCTCCCACCTGACGGTACATTTCATTTATGGCCGCCGCGGCAACCTCGGGATAATCCGCTGCGGCGGAGTAGCGGCGGGCAAGGCCGGAGTCCATGTACTTCATGTCGGGCATATAAATCTGTACGAGTCCCTCAAGGCGCTTAAGACTCTCCACGCTGTCATAGCCGGAGCTGTTCCACACCACGGGAATCTGCAGCTTTGCCGCTTCGAGAGCTTTGACAATGGGTGAAACGAAGTGGGAGCCGGTTACAAGGTTTATGTTGTGAACGCCCTTGTCCTGCAACTCAAGAAAAATATCTTTGAGCCGTTCCACACTGACGGTTTCACCGGTTTTGCCGCGGCTTATTTCGTGATTCTGACAGAAAACGCACTTGAGATTGCAGCCCGTGAAAAACACGGTGCCGGAGCCGCGTTCACCGCTTATGCAGGGCTCCTCGCCGAAGTGCGGTGCGGCACGGGCAATGCGCGGCAGTGCAGGGGATGAGCATACTCCGCCCGTCAGATTTTCTTCTCTTTTTGCTCCGCATTGACGGGGACATTCGTTACACAGCATATTCGGACTTCCTTAAATGTGCAAATTGTTGGTTAAACGACCTGTAGCGGCTATGATTATAACGCAAAATTGTTAATATTGCAACAAATGCAAAAACCTTGCAAAAAAGTTCGTCTTTTTTACGATTTTTGTGATAAAATATGGGTTGCAAGGATAAATAATACTGTAATAGGAAAAAATAGATGTTAAACATTGTACTGTTTGAGCCTGAAATTCCCCATAACACAGGAGCAATTGCCCGTACCTGCGCCGCCACGGGAGCAAGACTCCATCTGATTAAGCCATTGGGCTTTGATATATCGGACAAAATGGTGAAGCGCTGCGGTCTTGACTACTGGTGGCTGGTGGATATCAGCGTATATGAAAACCTTGATGAGTATTTCAAGAAAAACGGTGATGAAAACCTTTTTCTTGCCACCACCAAGGCGCCGAGAGACTATTCCGAGGCTGATTTCAGAGGCGAAAATGTCAGCATAATGTTCGGAAAGGAAACTGCGGGACTGCCCGAAGCCTTGAGGGAAAAGTACCGCGACCGATGTATCCGTATCCCCATGGTGAGCGATGCAAGGAGCCTGAACCTATCAAATTCCGCGGCAATTCTCGCCTACGAGGCACTGCGTCAGCAGGGCTTTCCGGGGCTGAAGAGCACCGGTGAAATGAGTGAGTAAAATTTTTTATCATATGGAGGGAGAAAAAATGAATTACAACAAAATGAGCGTTACCGATGCTGATGTAAAGGGCAAAAAGGTGCTTCTGCGCTGTGACTTCAATGTTCCCCAGAACAAGGAAACAGGGGAGATAACCAGCGATAAGCGCATTGTTGCCGCAATCCCCACAATCAAGTATTTGCTGGATAACGGTGCAGCCGTCATTGCCTGCTCCCATTTGGGAAAGCCCAAGGGCGAGTGGAAGGAAAAGCTGACGCTGGCACCCGTTGCAAAGCGCCTTTCCGAGCTTCTCGGTCAGGACGTGATCTTCGCAAAGGACATTATCGGCGAGGACGCCCAGGCAAAGGCTGCGGCTCTCAAGGGCGGCGAGATAATGCTTCTTGAAAATCTGCGCTTTGACATCCGCGAGGAGAAAAACGGAGCTGACTTCGCAAAGGCTCTTGCGGATATGGCTGAAATCTATGTATCCGACGCTTTCGGCACGGTTCACCGCGCCCACGCCTCCACCGCAGGCGTAGCTGCATATCTTCCCGCATACGCTGGTATGCTGGTGGAGAAGGAGCTTTCCGTCATGGGCAAGGCTCTGGAAAATCCCGTGCGCCCCTTTGTTGCCGTTCTGGGCGGCGCGAAGGTTTCCGACAAAATCGGCGTTATCAATAACCTCCTTGACAAGGCAGATACCGTCATCATCGGCGGCGGCATGGCATATACCTTCGTGAAGGCCATGGGCTACGAAATCGGCAACTCCCTGTTAGAGGCCGACAAGCTGGACTACGCAAGGGATATGCTGAAGAAGGCAGAGGAAAAGGGCGTCAAGCTCCTTCTGCCCATTGACACCGCTGTGGGCAGTGAGTTCAAGGCCGACTGCGAGTACAAGGTTGTAGACATTAAGGAAATGCCTCAGGACTGGATGGGCCTCGATATCGGCCCCGAAACCGTGGAGCTTTTCTCCGAGGCAATCAAAAACGCAGGCACCGTTGTATGGAACGGCCCCATGGGCGTTTTCGAGTTTGAGAACTTCGCCGTGGGTACCAAGGCCATGGCAAAGGCACTTGCGGAAAGCGGAGCAATCAGCATCGTAGGCGGCGGCGACTCCGCGGCTGCCGTTGAAAAGCTGGGCTTTGCGGATAAGATGACACATATTTCCACCGGCGGCGGCGCATCTCTCGAGTTCCTTGAGGGACTTGAGCTTCCCGGCGTAGCCTGCCTTCTCAATAAATAATTACGCGTCTTTTCCGCCGCAGCGGCGCTGCTTCCATAGAAATCTAAAACAGTATTCTTCGGGAAAGTGACTTCCTGCAACGAAAAATCCTTCGTAATTCAGCCTGTGTGAATAATCAATAAGGAGAAATATATGAACAATAAGTACAGAAAAACCGTTATTGCCGGCAACTGGAAAATGAATATGCTTGCCAGCGGCATCAAGCCCTACATGGAGGAACTCAAGTCCTTTTTGCCCAAGACCAAGAGCTGCGAAACCGTAATATGCGCTCCTGCGGTCAATATCCCCACTCTCATGAAGCTGGGCAAGGAGGCAAAGATAATCTGCGGTGCAGAGGATGTTTCCGAGCACGATAAGGGTGCATTCACCGGCGATATTTCCGCCGCACAGCTTGCGGATATCGGTGTTAAATACTGCATCGTCGGTCACTCCGAGCGCAGAGAATACTATAAGGAAAGCGATTTTAAGGTCAACGCTAAGATTAAGCAGCTTCTGGATAAGGGCATCAGCCCCATTATCTGCGTGGGCGAGAGCCTGGAGCAGCGTGAGATGAATCTCACCTCCGCGCATATTAACTATCAGGTGCGTGCCGCGCTCAACGGCATCGATGTCAACAGCCTTCGCAAGTGCGTCATTGCCTACGAGCCTATCTGGGCCATCGGCACCGGCAAAACCGCAACAGCAGAGCAGGCAGAGGAGGTTTGCCGTGATATCCGTGCAATCATCCGCGACATATACGGTGCGCGCCCTGCCCGCAGCGTAAGCATTCTCTACGGCGGAAGCATGAACGCCAAGAATGCCGCAGAGCTTTTAGCACAGCCCGATATCGACGGCGGCCTCATTGGCGGCGCATCCCTGAAGCCTGCCGACTTCGCAACCATTATTGCTGCAACGGGTGCTGAAAATGAGTAAAGCGGTTCTCATAATCATGGACGGCTTCGGCATTGCGCCCTCGGGTAAAGGCAATGCCATAAGCTGTGCAAACACCCCCAATCTGGACAGAATTTTCGCTGAAAATGCCTATACACAGCTCTCTGCCTCGGGACTCGATGTGGGACTTCCCGAGGGCCAAATGGGCAACTCCGAGGTGGGCCACACCAATATCGGAGCAGGCAGAGTCGTTTTTCAGATTCTGCCCCGTATAACCAAGGCCATTGCCGACGGAGATTTCTTTGAAAATGAAGTCTATATTAAGGCTATGGACGGGGCAAAGGCAGGGAATAAGGCTCTGCACATCATGGGCCTCCTCTCCGACGGCGGCGTACACAGCCATATTCAGCACATTTTCGCTGCCCTTGATATGGCAAAGCAACGCGGACTTGAAAAGGTCTATGTGCATTGCTTCCTCGACGGACGAGATGTACCCCCCAGAAGCGGCAAAGATTATGTAAACCAGCTCGCGGAAAAATGCGCAGAGCTTGGCAATGCGAAGATTGCCACAATTCAGGGCCGCTTCTACGGCATGGACAGGGATAAGCGCTGGGACAGAGTTGAAGAGGGCTACAACGCCATTGTCTGCGGTGAGGGCATCCTTGAAGGCGATGCAGTAAAGGCCGTGGAGGACAGCTATGCAAACGATATCAGCGACGAGTTTGTAAAACCCGTTGTGTGCTGCCCCGATGGTGTCATCAATGAGGGCGACAGCGTCATCTTCATGAACTTCCGCCCCGACAGAGCAAGAGAAATGACCTGGGCGCTGAATCTTCCCGATTTTGAGGGCTTTGAGCGCAAAAAGACCGTTTACCCTCTGAATTATGTTTGCACCGCCCAGTATGATGAGGCACTGGACATTCCTATTGCCTATCCTCCCGAGGAAATCAAGGACACTCTGGGGGATATCGTTGCCGCAAAGGGCTTTAAGCAGTTCCGTGTGGCGGAGACGGAAAAGTACGCCCATGTAACCTTCTTCTTCAACGGCGGCGTGGAAAAGGCAAACGACGGCGAGGAGCGCTGCCTTGTGCCTTCTCCCAAAGAATTCCCCACCTACGACCTCATACCCGAAATGAGCGCAGAGAAGGTTGCGGAAAAGTGCTGTGAAGCCATTGAAAGCGGCGAATATGAGCTCGTGATCTGCAACTTCGCCAACTGTGACATGGTGGGACATACCGGTGTTATGGATGCGGCAATTAAGGCCGTTGAGACCGTGGATGCCTGCATGGGCAGAGTATATGAGGCGGTAAAGAGCCGCAATGACACGGTGCTTCTTGTCACCGCCGATCACGGCAACGCCGATTGCATGGAAAATGAGGGTAAAATAAATACGGCACATACTACCAATCCCGTTCCTTTTGTGGTATGCTGTAACGGTACGGAGCTTAATGACGGCGGACGCCTCGCCGATATCGCTCCCACAATTCTGGATATAATGGACATAGAAAAACCTGCCGCAATGACAGGCAGCAGTCTTATAAAGGAGAAATGATCATGAAACAGTATTTCGAAATCGTTGATGTAATGGCACGCGAGATTCTCGACTCCCGCGGCAACCCCACCGTTGAGGTTGAAGTAACCCTGGACGACGGCACCGTAGGCCGTGCCGCTGTTCCCTCCGGCGCATCCACCGGTATGTACGAAGCCTGCGAGCTCCGCGACGGCGACAAGAGCCGCTATCTCGGCAAGGGCGTAAGCAAGGCTGTTGATAATGTAAACGGTGAAATTGCAGAAGCAATGCTGGGCCTCAATGTTCTTGATCAGACAGGCATTGACAAGATGCTTATCGAAATCGACGGAACTCCCAACAAGACTCGTCTTGGCGCAAATGCAATTCTCGGTGTATCCCTTGCCTGCGCAAGAGCAGCTGCTCAGGCTACCGGTCAGAGCCTCTATAACTATATCGGCGGCGTCAATGCAAAGACTCTGCCCGTTCCCATGATGAATGTTCTCAACGGCGGCGCCCATGCAACCGGCTCCAATGTTGATATTCAGGAGTTCATGATCATGCCCGTTGGCGCAAAGAGCTGGAAGGAAGCACTCCGTATGTGCGCCGAGGTCTTCCACAACCTGAAGAAGGTCGTTCCCGCCTCCGGCGTCGGCGATGAGGGCGGCTATGCTCCCAACCTCGATTCCGATGAGGATGCACTGAAGGCTCTGGTTGCCGCTATGGAAAAGGCCGGCTACAAGCCCTATGATGACTTCATGATCGCCATTGACGGCGCAGTTTCCGACTGGTACAAGGAAGACGGCAAGTATCATCTTCCCAAGCGCGGCACCGTTATGACCAGCGAAGAGATGGTTGCGATGTGGGCAGACTTTGTTGAGAAGTACCCCATCATCTCTATTGAGGACGGTATGGGCGAAAACGACTGGGAAGGCTGGCAGCTCATGACCAAGACTCTGGGCAAGAAGATTCAGATAGTCGGCGACGACCTGTTTGTTACCAATACCCAGCGCATTAAGAAGGGTATTGAGCTTGGCGCAGCAAACTCCGTTCTCATCAAGCTCAACCAGATCGGTACTCTCACCGAAACTCTGGATGCAATCCAGATGGCACACCGTGCAGGCTGGACCGCAGTTGTTTCCCACCGTTCCGGTGAAACCGAGGATACCACCATTGCCGACATATCCGTTGCCGTCAACGCAGGCCAGATCAAGACCGGCGCACCCTCCCGCACCGACCGTGTGTGCAAGTACAATCAGCTTCTCCGCATTGAGGAAGAGCTCTTTGATGTTGCCCAGTACCCCGGCAAAGATGCATTCTTCTCCATTAAGTAAGTCAAACGCTTCAAACGGCGGTACGGATTTCCGTGCCGCTGTTTTTTGCGTATAAAAGCGAAAAAATAAGGCAACAATAGGAATAACCAAAAAAACAGGAGGTTATTTCTATGGAAGAAAAGAAATCCGGAAGGCTTGAAAAGCTTGTTTCCGGCAAGGGCTTTTACATAGTCCTTGCGCTATGTGTATTAGTAATCGGCATTTCTGCCTGGAGCATTCTCGACGGGAGTCCCGTCAGCAATCACGCCAATGAGCCCGGCATAAGTATGCGGCAAAAGCCGTCATCGGAGGGCAGTAAGGACAGGGAGGAGAACGCAAATGCTCCCGAGGTAAATGATGATGGCATCAAGGATACTGCGAAGGATGCTGTTGATAAAACCGAAAGCGTAGTAGTAATGGAATCCGGTAATGTGTGGTCAGAGCCCACAAGCTGGGTATGGCCCGTGAAGGGCGAAATGGAAAGAGAGTACACTATGGACGCTCTTGCCTATGATGTGACCATGGCGGATTGGCGCACCCATGACGGTATCGACATTGCCGCCGATGCAGGGGAGACTGTCTGCGCTGCTGCCGACGGCACTGTGGAGAGTGTGGAAAAGGATGCGCTATACGGCACAACAGTCGTTATAAGTCACGGAAACGGGATTAAAACCGTTTACTCTAATCTTGCGGAGACACCCACTGTGGAGGTAGGAGATACGGTGAAGGCAGGGGATGTAATCGGCTCTGTGGGAGATACGGCAATCTGTGAAATCGGCGAGCCTGCCCATATCCATTTCGCCATGAGCAAGGACGGCAAAAGCATAAATCCCATGGAGTATATGCCTTAAAAATAATTTGAAGAAAATACGAAAAAGCTGTTGACAAGATGAGTTTCTTCCGCTATAATTCTCATTGCTCATTTGAGACATGGCGGCATAGCTCAGTTGGCTAGAGCATGCGGTTCATACCCGCAGTGTCCCCGGTTCGAATCCAGGTGCCGCTACCATAAATAAGGGTACAGCTTGTACCCTTTATCCGGCCCGTTGGTCAAGCGGTTAAGACACCGCCCTTTCACGGCGGTAACATGGGTTCGATTCCCGTACGGGTCACCAAAAAATTCGTCCTCCACGAAAGTGGGGGACGAATTTTTTGCATGACGGAGTTGGGAATCGAAAAGGCGGAAAAGAAAACATGCCGGTGGCATGTTTTCCCGCCGTGGGTAGATTCCCGTACGGGTCATCAAAAAGAAAAGAGATGCGAAAGCATCTCTTTTCTTTTTGATTCCGCATCGCAAAGCGATGCTGCCAAATCCGCTGCGCTCAAATAGTATGAGAGGGGATTACCATCCCCTCTCAAGCTCACCCCATGCGAATAGTTTACATAATATTGATGGTTTAAATATCACAGAATATCCGCTTTTCTTAAATTATGTGTTCTTTGGCGAAACAAAGAAAAGCTGAGAAAGCTATGATGTTCAGAGCATTATGCCCTACAAGATGTTTATTTTTCTTGTTATTTAGCCTCTTATCTGTTAAAATAATCTTTAATCTGATTTTTGGAGGAATGAATATGTCCTCAGAAAGCAAGAAAAAAACGCCTAAGCGTTTTTATATTGCCTGCATCGCCGTTACGGTTGTGCTGCTTCTTTTGCTCCTTACTGTGTATCTGCATCAGCGCGCCGAGGTTGCGCCTGTCTATGTGCTGACGGTGGAGGGACTGAATGCGGAAAGCTGTGCGGATGCCCAGGCCATGTGCCGCGCCGACAACGGAAAGTATGTTGATTTCATGCAGGGCATGGAGGACTGCTCCTGGGTTTGGTGCGGAGATGATGAGCTGTTTCTCGTAAATCCCGATGCGCTGACGGTGGACACCGAAGCAGAGCCGCAGGGCTTTACCGCCGTACGCTTTTTCGATGAAAACGGCACGGAGCATAGGGGATACATCATTGATCCTACGGCAGAGCCTAATGAGCTTGGCCGCATCGTGCTGGATGAAGCGGAGGAGTACAGCTTTGACAGCGTGAGTATGAGTGTTCGTGTTGCCCTTCGCAGCGGCGAAATTTCCTATGAAAACGCCGTCTATCTGTGGGAAAAGGGCAGCAGCCTTGTCTTTGCCGTGAGAAAGGACAGCTACACCGCCGTTGATGAAAGCCTTGTGCGCTTTGTTGACGACGGCGGCGTCACCCGTGTGTGCTATATTCTTGATACTAATCTTGACTGAGAGGAAATACAATGTCTGAACTGGGAAATGATACAAGACGCCTCATCGAAATGGTGAAGGTAATAAGCAAATATAAGGTTGCGCAGGGCATAACTCCCGATAAATTCTGCGACATGATGAAGGAGCTTGGTCCCACCTATGTCAAGCTGGGCCAGCTGCTTTCCATGCACCCCGAGGTGCTGCCCATGGAATACTGCAAGAAGCTGGAGAGCCTGCGCACCGACGCATCCCACCTTGTTGCGGCACAGATTCGCGACATCATCTCCGAGGAGTACGGCAAGCCCTGGACAAGCGTGTATCAGCGCATTATGCCCTTCCCATTGGGTGCGGCATCCATCGCCCAGGTGCATGAGGCAATTCTTCTTGACGGCACCCATGTTGCCATAAAGATTCAGCGCCCGGATATATACGAAACCATGGAGCGCGATGTGCGCCTGCTGAAAAAAGCCTTCAGCATTGTTAAAATCAAAGGCATCAACGATGTTGTTGACCTTACTGATACCATTGAGGAAATGTGGAAGGTCGCCCAGGAGGAGATGGACTTCATTCGCGAGGCGGAGAATATCCGCACTCTGCGTAAAAACTGCGAGGGCATCCAGTATGTCTACTGCCCCAAGGTTTATGACGAGCTCAGCACAAAGAATGTGCTGGTCATGGAATACATTGGCGGCTGTGAGCTCACCGACAAGGAAGCGCTTCTTGCCGAGGGCTATGACCTTGACGAGGTCTGCACCAAGTTCGTGAATAACTTCATCAAGCAGTTCGCCGAGGACCGCTTCTTCCACGCCGACCCCCATCCCGGCAATGTCCGTGTCTGGAACGGCCGTATTGTGTGGCTTGACCTGGGCATGATGGGCCACCTCAGCGAGAAGGATGCGGAGCTTGTGAAACAGTGCATGAAGGGAATCTTCAGCAATGACTACAAGGCCTTTGCCGACGGCTCTCTGAGCATATGCAAGCACGACCCCAACATTGACAAGGAAGCCTTCTATGAGCGCATGCGCGTTTATATCGAAAAATATCGCGTCATTTCCATGGAGGACATGAGCAGCACGGTTGACATTTTCGCTGACCTCTATCACATCTGCCGTGACTTCGGAGTTCAGGTACCTACCACCTATACCATGTTCTGGCGCAGTATGTCCGTAATGGAGGGAACGGTTTCCGACCTGTCCCCGAAGACCGACCTTGCCGCAATCATTGGCAAGCATCTTGCGGCGCAGAATATGCTGGGCGGCATAGCCGGCGCCATAACAAAGAGCGTTTCCCACCGCAAGCTGATTTCCGGCAAGCCTCTTTCCTACAACGGCCACGAGCAGGAGCCCGACGAGGAAATATCCGACGAAGAATAAAAAAGCACCCCATAGGGTGCTTTTTTTATATATTGAGTCCGTCGAACTTGTTTCTTGCCGCGAACATATGGGAAATGAGAGTCTTGAAGAAGGGGATAAACTTACCCTCATCAATAAGAGAAAGAATTTCCGCTTCGCTTGCCCATCGAGCATCCTTTACCTCCTCGGGCTGAAGCCGCAGAGAAGAAAGCTCCGTGTCCATATTCAGCAGATAGAAATCATCAAAGCCTTTTTCAAAGTTAACGGTAAAATGAGGACGGGCGTTTGAAAAGTCCACATCAATGCCCACTTCCTCAAGCAGCTCGCGGTGTGCCGCATCGCGGCTTGTTTCGCCTGCGATTACGCTGCCGCCCACGGAAACATCCCAGTATTCGCCCCAGCTTTTCCAGGGCTGGCGCTGCTGTATGAGCATTTCGCCCTTTGAATTGAAGATGCAGACATGTATTACAAGGTGCATATCTCCGGGTTCACCCTTTTCGCCCCGGGCAACGGTGCGGCCCGTGAGATTTCTGTCTATGTCATAAGCATCCCAATGCTCTTTCATTCGGTCACTTTCTTTCACGAAAATATGAAAAGACAATACCATAAATGCCGTTTTAAATCAAGCAAATCATAGACAAACCGAACAGAGCGCAGTATAATTGTTGAAAAACGAGTGGGAGGTATCTGCATGAAAGTTGTTTTGGCGGGAGCCTTTGGTAATCTCGGTGGGGAGGTTCTGAAAAAGCTTGTGGCAGATGGCCATGAGGTCGTTGCTGCCGGCAGGAAGGAAAAGCCTGTAGATGGTACCGAGGGTAAATACAGCTTTGTTTCCATTGATGCAACAAAGCCTGAAACAATAAAGGGACTGTGCGAAGGCGCAGAGGTGGTTATCACCACCTTAGGCCTCACGGGCGCCGCAATTAAATGTAACAACTACGATGTTGACTATCAGGGCAACATGAACCTCTATGAAGAGGCAAAGCGTGCAGGGGTTAAGAAATTCAACTACATTTCCGTCATCGCCTGCGACGATCCGGATGCAAAGGCCGTACCCATGCTGGATGCCAAGTACATGGTGGAGCAGGAACTAAAAAAAGGCGACATGGACTATGTCATCTACCGCCCCACGGGTTACTTTTACGATATCGTAAAGGTGTTCCGCCCCTATGTGGAAAAAGGCGAGATGCAGCTCCTCAAGGGCTTCGGCGGTGTGAAGGCAAATGTGGTCGACTGTCCCGATTTTGCGTCCTTCATCGTGGAGCATATGTGTGACACCAATGCCGAGTATGATGTGGGCGGAAAGGAGACCTATACCTACGAGGAGATGGCAAAGCTATGCTTCGAGGCCGCGGGTAAGCCCTGCAAGATTAAATATATGCCCAAGTGGATGTTCGGCGTGCTGGCAAACCTGCCCAAGATAAAAAAGGAGGGCAAGCACGACATTATCCTGTTCTCCCGGTTTACCTTGAGCCACGACCTTGTGGGCAAGGATGTGACCGGCGATGCCAGCTTCGCAGAATACATTAAGAAGAGCTTCGGAAAGGCTGAATAATATGGTTATTTACTACTCCGGCACAGGAAACAGTAAATATGTGGCGGACATGATGGCGGATATTCTCGGCGATGAGTCCGTCAGCGCCAATGAATACATAAAAAACGGCATCGCGGCTGAATTTGCAAGCGAAAAGCCCTATGTTTTCGTTTCTCCCGTTTATGTCTCTGCCCCTGCAAGGATTTTTGAGGATTTTGTACGCAGCGGCAGCTTCGGCGGAAGCAATAAGGCATATTTCGTCATGACCTGCGCCGGCGGCATGGGTGCCTGCCCAGCCTACTGCGAAAGACTCTGTGGGGATAAATTTGAATACATGGGTACGGCACAGATTGAAATGCCGCAGAATTATCTTGTGTTCTTCACCACAAAGGAAAAGGAAGAGAACGATAGTATCATTGCTGCCGCAGAGCCGAAAATCAGGGAGCTTGCAAAGCTTGTGGCTGATGAAAAGGCCTTTCCAGACAGCGGTATGAAGAAATGGGAGCTCATTTCCACGGAAATGATTCTCGCCCCCTACTACAAGTGGTTTATGAAGGCAAAGGCATTTACCGTCAGCGATGCCTGCGTGGGCTGCGGACTTTGTGCAAAGACCTGCCCCATGGGAAACATTAAAATTGTTGAAAAGAAGCCCGTTTGGGGTGAAAGCTGTACCCACTGTGTTGCCTGCATTAACCGCTGCCCCAAGAAGGCAATTGAATACGGGAAGAAATCTCTGGGAAAGCCCAGATATGTCTGCCCCGAATACAAGAAGAAATAAGAAAAACAGCCTCTTTTGAGGCTGTTTTTTTATATCAGTGAGGTGAATATAAGCAGAATTGCAAGGAAGGAAAAGTTATAAATGCTGAATTTAATAATGAAGCCCTTTGCGTCCTCCGGCCTGTGGCGAAGATACTCATGGTATGTTATAAGACTTGCCAAAGAAGCAATGAGCGTACCGGCACCGCCGATGTTGACACCCACCAGTAGGTCGGCATAGTTCGCGGTGAATCTGGACAGCAGAATTGCCGAGGGAACATTGCTGATTACCTGACTGCACAATGCGGAGCAGAGCAAGGCGTTTTTTGCCATGAGCATGGAGAAAAAGTCCCGCACCGCATCAATGCGCGCCATATTTCCCGCGAAGACGAAGAAGAAAACGAAGGTCAGCAGCAGGGAATAGTCAACGGACTTCAGCGCATGGCGGTCTGTGAAAATAAGAGCAAGGGGAATGACGATGAGTCCTGCCCAAAAGGGAATGAGGCGCAGCACAATGGCCACGGAAAACAGGAACAGCGCAAGATAAAATGCCGTGGGACGGGCTTTGAGCTCCACCTTTTCTCCGGAAAGCTCCATGGGAGTGGGCTTTACAAACAGACAGCAGACCGTTATCAGCAAAATAGATACAATGAAGGGTGGAAGCAGTATGCCCACAAATTCCGCCGTGGGAATGTTGAATTTGGTGTAGAGGTAGAGGTTTTGCGGATTACCGAAAGGCGTGAGCATTCCACCAAGGTTTGCCGCCATGTTCTGCATTATGAAGGTAAAGGCCAGATGCTCCTCCTTGTTTGCGGACTTCAGCACAAAATAGCCAAGGGGGAGAAAGGTGAGAAGCGCCGTGTCATTAGTGATGAGCATGGAACCGATGAAAGTTATGTAAACCAAAACGACGATGCAGGCGCGGACATTTCTGAAGCGTACCACAATGCGATTTGCCATGACGTAGAAGAAATTCGCATCACGCAGAGCGCATACCACGGCAAGCACGCAGAAAAGACAGGTGAGAGTCTTGTAGTCGAAATAGCCTTTGTAGGCCCTGTCCACGGGAACAAAAAGCACCGTCAGCGCCGCCGCGATAAATGCCGTCAGCATCATTATATTGTTTTTCAGAAACGACTTGATGTGCATAAAAATTTACCTCACAAATTGGAAATTATAGCACAGAATCCGCAATATTCAATAGAAAATTAAAAAACAGTATCGCTTTTGCGATACTGTTTATCGTTTGCTTTTAATCCGTATGAGCCAGAGCGCGGTTAATCGCGTTTATAACCCGCTTTTTATTGCCACTCCATTGTGGCGCAAGGAGAATTTTCTTGGGGCCGTCGCCTGTTAGGCGGTGTATCACCATGCTGTCGCCCATGAGCCTTACACAGTCACAAATTAGGTTTACATAATCATTTAACTCCATGACCTGAAACTTTCCTGCGGCATAGTCCGCTGCAAGGTCTGTGTCCTTGAGAACATGAAGAAGCTGGAGCTTTATGCCGCCGCTGTGCATATCCTTCACATGCTGAACTGTTGCCAGCATATCCTCCCGCGTTTCATGGGGAAGTCCGAGAATTACATGGGTTACGGTATGGATGCCTAAGGCGTTCAGCCTTCTGATTGCGTTGTCGTAAACCTCAAGCCCGTAGCCTCTGCGGATGTATTCCGCGGTTTTTGGGTGGACGGTCTGCAAACCAAGCTCCACCCACAGAGGCTTTATGCGGTTCAGCTCATCCAAAAGCGCTAACACATCATCCCCCAGACAGTCGGGGCGCGTCGCAATGGAAAGCACAGCAATATCGTCTCGCAAAATTACGGGCATGAAAAGCTGACGCAGATAGTCCACACTTGCGTAGGTATTGGTATAAGACTGAAAATAGGCAATGTAGCGGCTGCCGCTGAATTTGCCGGCAACGCGGCGCTTCGCATCCTCAATCTGCTCCTCCATGCTCATGGAAAGGGGAGGAGTGAAATCACCCGAGCCGCCGGCGGAGCAGAAAATGCAGCCCCGTGTGTCAAGAGTACCGTCTCTGTTAGGACAGCTCATGCCGCCGTTGAGGCTGATTTTATATAGCTTTTCTCCAAACTGTACCTTGCAGTAGTCGTTGAGTGTAATCATATTATTTCAGATAGAAAAATCCGTCACGGAAACGGTCAGGGAATCTTTCGAAGTATTTACGGCTCAGCTTTTCAACATATTCCCACAGCTGCTCAGGAACGCGGTTCGTGTGCTGTTCGATTATGTCCGTATCGTCAGATAAAAATATGGTGACGATGGGTCTGAAGTCGAAATACTGACCGCTGAAATTTCTTCCGGGAATAATGTCGTGGGCGACATCTGCGGGTTTTACCCTTGAGAAATCGGCAAACATGGAATAGGTGTTGGAGGTGGTTAATCTTGTTCCCGTTTCAATACCGTATTTGTCGGCGAGAACATCGGGAAAACGCAGGAGCATGACCGCGTCCATTTCGTCGGAATAGGCTGAGATAATCAAAGGAGAGGTTGACATAACAACTGCGGGCTGGGTATCGCCTCTGAATAAGTAATCGTCAATATATTTGCGGTTCCTGTTGTATTTGAGCTTTTCAAATAAGCTCAGTCCCCGAAGCTGTGCCACCTCGTTCCACTTTTCGTCAGATATATGAATATTTCCCGGCTCACTTGCGTAGGTGCAGGGGTTAAGGTAGTCGTACTTCATATCAGCGCCTCCAGCGTTTTTTTCAGAACTGCGCCTTGCAGTAGTCATTCGGTGTAATCATTTTATCACCGACGGCATTATAGCACAAATTGTCAGCGCGGTAAATCCCATGCTCGCGGCCCTTCTGCGATGAATAAGTATTGCGCATCCCACCGCGGCGGTACAATCTATTGCCGCCGGATTACGGAATTGAGCATAGCGTCCGCAACGCCGCATAAATACGACATCTTTTGACACAAACAAACAGTCTTGAAATGTTATAATATTATGGTATTATTGTAATATATTAGAAAAGAAAGGAATGATATTGTATGCCAAAAAATTGCCTTAAAGGACACCGTCTTGCATTTATCCTGATCATAGCTTTATGTATGGTTTTAGTTTGCTTGTCGGGCTGCTCATCTGAAAAGCCTGCCGATTCTGCGGAAAGCAGCAATCCTGACCTCACTAAAATCGCCGACAACCTGTATGAAACCACTTATACCGCTGACTTTGATTGGGGTGATACAACGACTCCCGATTTGTCAGGCTTCTCCTGCTCTGCTGTTCAGAACGGACAGTATCGCGGCAGAAATTACGACTGGACCTACGCTGACACCGACCTTTGCGTAATCCACACAACCGTCACCGAAAATCGCCCTCATGCAAGTGTTGGCGTTGCGGATATGAGCTTTATACTCAATGAAGACGGCTCATTAAACTACCCCAAGCTCCCCTTTGTAACAGTCGACGGTATCAACGACGCCGGCGTTTGCATTCAGGTTAATGTAATGCCTTACGGAGAAAACGGTGAAATCAGCCATACTGAAGCTACCGAGGACGACCTTGCCGGCGCCCGTGTTGTCAGATACATACTTGATTATGCGGACTCTGTTGAGGATGCTCTGGCTCTTTTGACGGATAAGGACATTCATTCGGAGATGGGCAATGCCGAAGAGCTCCACTGGATGCTTTCCGGTCCTGCAAGCAAGACTGACAGCACAATAAAAACCGTAGTAGTCGAGGTGTTCCCCGACGGCCTCCACATCACCGAAAACTTTGTTGACGACAAGCCGATTATGACTAATCTCAATGTGTCCAATTTTGACGGCACCCCCGATACGGTTGGCCTTGGCCTTGGCTATGAGAGATGGCAGATTCTTGATGAAAACTTCGACCAGGCAAACTCCGTAATGGGTACCTTCGACCTGATGGAAAAGGTGTACTTCTCAAAAATGTATGATCTTTACGGCGATAGATTCTGGTATTCGGAGTATAATGGAACTAACCTCACAAAATACTATGACGCCGAAACACTTAAGAGCATGCTGGGTGAAGATACATACAACTTCTACATGGATAACTATGGCGGCGTTTATTATACCTCTGCCCTGTGGGACGGAGAAAAGACCATCAACGGCGATATTTCCAAGACCGGCATACTGTCACCCTCTGTGGAACGTGTAGCAGAATTATATAACGCGCAGAGCATGGAAGACGGCGCCCTTTGGATTACTATCCATACATCTGTTTATGATCTTGAAAACCTGACTCTTGACATTCAGGTTAGAGAATCTCAGGATCATCTTCACTTCACAATAGCTTGACGGTTTGGTCATACTGACCGCTCCGAGGCTCTGATTTGCCTGTAAATATGAAAAGTCCCCACTTAAAGTGGGGACTTTTTTGCGTCGCATTGCGACGCGCCTTTTCTGCGGAACTCTGCATGGGGTGAGTGTGAGAGGGGATTGGTTATCCCCTCTCACCTAAAATTGAGCGAAGCGGATAATCTGTTAAGCGGACTCGCTTTTCTGCGGAAAAGCCACGGCGGTTGCAAAGTGCCACCGGCACTTTGCCAAGAGCCGCCTTTCGAGTCCGCTTAACCGCAAAAAAGCAAAGCCACCCATGAAGGGTGGCTTTGCTTTTTTGGTGGAGAATAGCGGACTCGAACCGTTGACCTCTCGCGTGTGAGGCGAGCGCTCTAACCAGCTGAGCTAATTCTCCATATCCGATTGCTACGACATTATAGCACCATCTTTTCCGCTTTTCAAGTATAAGTTGCGTGCCGGTTGAAATCCATGCCGAAAACGGAGCTGGAAAAATTTGCGGTTTTGAGTAATATTACACAAAAATTTAAAAATTACCAACAAATGCATTTTGTACGATTCGTTCGGAGAAAATGCACTTGCTCGAATGCATATTTTAGCGATATTATGTTCGACTGTACAAATCCACAAAAAAAGAGTGTGTTTTTTGGTTAATTTTAAATTGATAGTTTAT
>JAUMWD010000006.1:22719-114229 GCA_030529825.1 Bacillota bacterium | reverse complement strand
ATTGGTACTAATCGCCCGAGGGCTTGACCTACAATGTTATGCAGGCTGCCTTGAAAATTTCTCTTCTGTTCAGTTTTGAGGGTGTAATCCCTTGATAGTTGGTGTTTTTAACGGTGAGGGTCCACCCGTTCCCATTCCGAACACGGAAGTTAAGCTCACCAGTGCCGACAATACTTGTCTGGAGACGGACCGGGAAGATAGGTCAATGCCAACACAGAACCGCTGCTTCGGCAGCGGTTCTTTTTTTATTTGTTGCATATTTTGTTGCCGCGGTTTATATTCAATGGGAGGTGAGATTATGAAAAACTACCGTCTTAAGCGTCCGAGGAATGATATTATCGAGAATTTTGTGGCAACAATTATTACCCTTCTGATGCTTGCCGGCATTGTTGTGTTGATAATCGTAAATCCTGACGGTTCTATTGATACCGAATCTAGTATCTTTGCTTTAGCTGTGTTCGGCGGCATTTTTTTGCTTTCTTTTTTTGCGTATGTTTTCTGCCGTGTGGAGTATGTTGAGCTTAAGGGTGACAAAGTTTATCAGCACAGATTTCTGCTTTCCGACAGGAGTTTTTCTCTTAATGAAGTGACGGGCATGCGCATTATTAAGAATCTGCGCAATCCCGTAAGTCTGGAGCTGTTCTGCGGTGACAAAAAATGCTTTTCTGTGGAGCAATGGCACTTTGACAGCGATATTATTTGGAGAATAATTAAGGACAGAGCATATCCGCCAAAGCTGTATAACGGAGAAAGCGAGAGACAGTTTACCGTTGGATTTCATTTTGGCAGTCTTTTGAAATTGATAGCTATTGTATTTGTGACTACTGCTTTTATCATATTTGCCGTAGTTCTGATGTCTGCAGATGGATTGTCCTCATGGGAAACAGAGGATTATTTTTTGTTTGGGATACCGACACTTGCGGTAATTCTTGCCACCGCTTTATTTATAGTCTTGAATCAGAAGTTATATGTAGATGGTGAAATACTGTACTGCGGGAGAGGCTTTAAAAAGCGCAAGGCTCATATCAGTGAATTGCGCTTTGAGAAAAATAAATGGGATTTATTTAAAGGACCCGAGCTTGTATATCGGGACAGCGGAAAGCAATTTGCGAAGCTTTCCGTAAAAACTTGCGATAACGCCTATGCGCTGATGCTTTATCTTGATAAGCACGGTATTAATTGGCGTGCGTTTGAAGAATAAAAAAGCACCCCTTTGGGGTGCTTTTTTATTTCATCAGCTCATCGTACATAAGCTCGGGGTTTTCGTCGGAGTATTCTATTTCCGCAGAATAGAGCCTCGCAAGCTCAATGAGCTTTTCAACGTTTTCTCCCGCAAGCGTGCCAAGGATTTGCGTGCTTAACACCGCAAACAGCACTTTGCTGTCTGCATCAAAATCGTCATAGCATTCGGGAATGTGGCGGTAGAGGAAATACAATAAAAGCTGTTCATATTCGGTCCTGTTTGGAACGGAAAAAGCCTTGAAGTCTTTTAGTGCTTCAAGCTGTGCCTGTTCCGTCTCATAGCTTGCAGACATTTTGGAAAAGCGCTCATCGGAAGTCGTCCCCTAAATTTTGTCCTCGTACAGATGCTGGATGATGTCGTCCAGCTTGCGGATGCGAACTTGCGATTGCTCCGGTTCCTTTTTCCGGTCACGCATAATATGTGATATTACTTGCTCTGACTAATCATCATTTACGAACAAAAAAGCACCAACAGCTTACTGAACGCGGTTGGTGCTTTGCTTATATCGTTTAATTTTGATTACCGCCCGTTACTTCATTGAGGCTTATGTGAGTCTTTTTCTTTTTGTTGTTACAGCTTTGCAAGCTCCTCATCGCTCATACGGTATTCGGGGGCAAGATTGTACATTGACTCTTCTCTGCGGCGGATAACCTGACGCAGATTAAAATTACCCTTTCGCTTGCACCATTCATATGTTGTGTAGTAAGCGATATCCACTCCCAGCGGCGCAATCTTCTCTGCAGGCTCTGAATTGAGAATCACACCTGCCTTTTGACTGTTCACTGCCAGCTTAATCATCCACTCGTCAACCTTGTGAGTTGTATCGAGAACATCAAGTTCACCCATGAGTTCGAGGCGGAACAGAGCTCCCGTAAGCTCGGGACCGAAATCAATCGCAACCGTCAGATAGCGGTTGCAGAGCATCCACATCCGTTCGAAGTCATTCTCCGCCGCGACGAAATCTCCGAAGAAGTCATCACGGTCAAGGCGCACATCGTTGAGTATCATATCTATAATGTCCTTCTTACCCGAGAAATTGATGTAGAAGGTTGAACGGGCTATCTCCGCTTTTTTGCATATATCGTTGACGGAAACAGACTCATAGCCCTTTTCCTTGAACAGCTTAATCGCTGCTTCCATTATGGTTTTCTGAAATTTTGTACTGGCTTCAGACATAAAAAACCTCCTCGGACACAGTGTCCATATTTTACGGACATTATATCCGATTTTGCGTTTTTTGTCAAACAGGTATTCCGTTTTGGTAGTCAATTCACAAACAGCATTTTTGTGAGCATTTTAGAAAACATACTTCGGTAATTGAATTGCCATAATCGGTTTTGTAATATTATATATGTTATTACAGCAAGTTATTTTTACATTTAGGAGGAACACAAATGGGCGTTTGGAAAAAGACCCAATGCAACTTCTGCGCTCTGAGCTGCGGCTTGGAAATGGAAGTTGAAAACAACAAAATCGTCAGTGTCCGTCCCGACCCTGACAGCCCCCGCACTCACGGCTACTGCTGCCGCAAGGGCAGAACCGCAAAGTATTTTGTGGATCACGGCGACAGAATCCTGCATCCCCGCAAGAGAGTGGGCGACCACTATGAAGAAATAAGCTGGGAGCAGGCATACAAGGAAATAGCCGAAAAGGCAAACAAGATTATTGCCGACCACGGTCCCCGTTCCTTCTCAATCCTCGGCTGCGCACTGGGCAGCGCTCAGACTCCCTACGCTACTGCCAAGTCTCTTCTCGCGGCGGTAGGCAGCCAGTATATGTTCAATCCCATCGGCATTGAGTTCATGGGCAACTGGTGGAGCCACGGCAAAATTCTCGGCGACCAGATGCACTTCATGGAGCCCGACGACCACAACAATGAAGTCATAATCTACTGGGGTTCAAACTCCTATGTTTCCCATCAGATTCCCGATGCAAGAAAGGTCTGCCGTGAGTTTTCCGAAAATCCCGACAAGATGGTCATAGTCGTTGACCCTCGCCTTTCCGAAACCGCCCGTATGGCAGATATGCACATCATGCCCGCGCTCGGTTCAGACTCTCTGTTCCTGCGCGCACTGATTGCGCTGATTCTCGAGAAGGGCTGGGAAAACAAGCAGTACATAGACACCTATGTTGCTGACTGGGCAAGAGCAAAGAGATGGTTCGAGGGTATTGACATTGATGAATATCTGCGCGTCTGCGGCATTCCCAGACAGCAGGCAGAGGACTTTGCAAGAATACTCACCACCAAGAAGTGGGGTATGCATCAGGACCTGGGTCTGTTCTTCGGCAGACACAACACCATGAGCAGCTATCTCTGCATCATTCTCACCGTTATCTGCGGCATGGCGCTTGTAAAAGGCGGCAGTGTTGTTCCCGAATGTGTCATCGAACGCGGCACCTTCTGCGACGAGCATAATCCGAAAACCTGGCGCGCTCCCGTAACAAACCGCTTCCCCGTTCTCAACGTCTTCCCCGTAGGCATTATTCCCGATGAAATTCTCGGCAATAACGAGGACCGCATACGCGTAATGTTTACCTCCATGGGCAACCCCCTGCGCAGCTATCCCGACAGCAACAAGATGAAGGAAGCACTCGAGCATCTTGAGCTTCTCGTTGCCATTGAATGCACCGAGACCGAGGTAACCCGCATCGCCGACTATGTCCTTCCCGGCAGAACCACCTACGAGGGCAACGGCGACTTCAACGCCTTCACCCTTAACTATCCCGAAATCGTATTCCAGTCCCGCAAGCAGGTCTTAACACCTGTGGGCGAACCCCGTGAGGATGTTCAGATTTTTGCAGAGCTCACCGAGGCCATGGGACTTATCCCCAAGCTGCCCCAGTATCTTTACAAGGCTGCAGAGAAAGCCGTACTCACAGGCGACCGCATGGCTTACTTCGTAAAGCTCCTGGGCTGGACAGCCGCAGGACACCTCAAGAACTTTGACCAGCTTGCCACCGTCATCGCTCTGACTCTCGGCAAGGCATACGGCTCCGCCGCCCGTGCAATCAGCTGGGCGGGCATGCTCACCAGCCCCATCTGCGGAAAGGGTCTCGTCACCGCAAAGTACGACAAGAAAAAGCATCCCGTTCTCTCCAGAATGCCCATGTTCAAGGACTGGTGTCAGATGGATGCCGCCTTTGAGCTTGTCGATAACCACCCCGAAGGAGCAATTATCGGTATGAACGACCCCGATAATATGCTCAAAAACCACATTCGTACCAAGGACAAGAAATTCCACACATGGTGCGAGGAAATTGACGAATACATGAAGCGCATCACCCCCGAGGCAGAGGAGGAAGACCTCACTCTCAAGGGCGGCTGCAATTTCATTCTCTCCGCAGGGCGCCACTCCGATGACGGCATGAACGCCACTATGCGTAACCCCGCCACCTTCAAGTACCGTCAGCCCTACACTCTGGCAATGAATCCCGAGGACGCAAAGGAAATGGGCTTTGCCAACGGTCAGATGGTGAAGGTTTCCACCAAGGCAGGAGAGCTTGAGATTCCCGTTGAGTACACCTGGCAGACCAGCCGCGGCTACTGCATGATTCCCCACCACTTCGGCTATACCTTCCAGGGCAAGAAGATTGGCGAGCATGTCAATGTTCTCACCAGCCACAAGGATATTGAAGAGCTCACCGGCAACCCCGTATGGCGCTACACTCCCTGCCGTGTGGAAGCAATTTAAGGAGGCGCAGATATGATAAATATTATTCTTAACGGAAACAAAATTGCCGTAGAGGAAGGCATCACCGTTCTTGAGGCAGCTAAGGCCAACGGCGTATATATCCCCACTCTCTGCGCATACGAGGGTATGAACCCCAAGGCTTCCTGCAAGCTGTGCATCGTTCAGATTGAGGGCGAGGAAAAGGAAAAGCTTGCCTGCGCGACCAAGGTTAAGGACGGCATGGTCATCACCACCGACTCTGACGAGCTTTTCGCAAAGCGCAAGGAAACCGTTCAGGAAATGTTCCGTCAGCACACCGTTGACTGCCACCACTGCCTGCGTATCGGCTCCACCAAGGCCAAGGACTTTGACCCCAGCTTCTGCAAGGACTGCTACTTCTGCGACTGTGTCCGCGACGGCTTCTGCGAGCTGCAGGAAAAGGCACTTGAGTTCGGCGTTGACGAGCTGCCCTTTGAAATTCACGAGCACGATTTTGCAATCGACGATTCCACCGGCAGCATCATCCGCAACCCCAACAAGTGCATCAAGTGCCGCCGCTGCACCGATGTGTGCAAGGCACAGGGTGTCGGCATTCTCGGTATGGTCAAGACCGAAAACGGTCAGACCGTAGGCGCACCGAACGGCCTTATGGCTGACGGTTGCATCCGCTGCGGTCGCTGCGTCAATGTATGCCCCACGGGCGCTCTGTTCATGAAGGAGCACAAGGACGAGGAGATTTACTTTGCTCACCAGTACGGCACGGAAACAGCCGCAATGGTCTGCTCCTGCGTGCTGAAGGAGCTTGAGGAGCTGTTCAAGGTTTCCAAGTACAGCTTCACCTATGAGCAGGTTATTGACGGTCTTAAGAAAATCGGCATTGACCATGTATACGACCCTGCATTTGCAATGCACATCTCCAACAATCAGGCTGCGGATATGCTTGACAAAATGCTCGGCAAAAAGTGCGTAATTCTCACCCGTGATTACGCCGCAAAGAACTTCCTTGAGAAGAACTACCCCGAGCTGAAGAAGCAGTTTGCATTCCACGACAGTCTTCAGCAGGTATTCGGCGCATATATGCACGAAAAGCACCCCGGCACCAAGCTCTACCACATCACCAGCCGCAATTCCAACGGTGCTGAGGCAGTCGAAACAGGCAACTGCGACTACTTCATCAATGCCCGCGAGCTTTACCGCATCTTCCTGCGCTGCGGCGTTAATCCCGCACTCCGCAAGGGTGCTGAGGCAGAGCAGCTTTGCGAGTACGAGCGCTGCGAGCGCTACGGCGACCTGCTGCATATCGGCGGCTGGAATCTCGGCAGCAAGGCCGAGGAGCTTGTCTTCACCGAAAGCGGCAAGGAGTACAAGGCTCTCATCTGCCACAACCTGGGTCAAGTTAAAAAGGCCGTTGAAAGCATGGACAAGTACGACGTAATCAAGGTCGTAGGTTAAGAAAGGAAAACGAAATGAGCGAAAACATCATTTACTGCTACTCAGGCTCCGGCAACTGCCTTGACATGGCAAAGAAGATTGCAGCCGAGCTGGGAGACACCGACATATGCCTCATGCGTTCCGCCCCCGAAATCACCGATGCCACCGGATATAAGCGCGTTGGCTTCATTGCCCCCTGCTACGGCGGCGGTCTTCCCGGCGGAGTTGAGGACCATATAAGGTCTGTTAAAATCAATCCCTCCTCCTACAAATTCGGCATTATTCAGTACGCCGGCTACAAGGGCTGCGGTCTTCACAAGATTGATAAAATCGTAGGTCTTGACTACTGGACGGGAATGTCCAACCACTGCTCCGCCATCTGGCTCATGCCTCACTATCTCACCATGCCTCCCACCTCTCTCAAGGGTGCGCAGGAGCGCAGTGACAAGACCGCGAAGTATGTTGCCGCCTGCGTAAAGGCAAAGGTCGTCAAGGACAAAAAGCCTCCCAAGAACGTCATCTTCGCTCTTGAGAGCAAGGGCATGGCAGACATCAACAAGAAGATTAATGCCGCCATGAACGTAAACGACAAGTGCGTAGGCTGCGGTCAGTGCGCAAAGCTCTGCCCCAAGGGCAACATAAAGATTGTTGACGGAAAGTCCACCATCGGAACAGACTGCATCGGCTGTATGGCTTGCATTGAGTACTGTCCCAATGAGGCAATCAATGTCGGCAAAATCACCGTTAAGCGCGCACGCTTCCACAACGCCAATGTAAAGGCAGCCGACCTTATGGAAAAGGTCATCCACATCGACTAAGCAAAAAACGCTCCGAGGTGCATAACCTAAAGCTTCTGCCACGGTTATGTACCCGGGGTGCAGCGGGAAACCGCTGCGCCTTCCCGTGTTTGAAAAGGAGTAAGCATGAACAGAAACAGATTAAAGCGCCTTATATTTATGGCGCTGTGCTGCGATTTGGGCATCTTCGCAAAGAAGCTCATTGTTCCCGTGGCAAACTTTATTACCGATTCACTTCACATCCCCGGCGGCATAGGCACAAGCTTTTCGCTTATGTTCATCGTCGTTGCCTCGGTGTTTGTTCCGCGCTTCGGCAGCGCAACGCTGATGGGTGCCGTGCAAAGCGGCATTGCGCTGTGCATGGGCACAGTCGGCAGTATGGGTGCGCTGGCGCCCCTGGGCTACATTCTCCCCGGTTTTGTAATTGACTGCATACTGTGGCTGACGCGCAAGGCAAAGCTCAGCAGAGATGAAAGTCTTGTAATCGCAAACGCCGCTGCCGCAGTAACCGCCTGCCTTGTTGCCAATATGATTGTCTTTAACCTGCACGGCATTATCCTGCTGCTTTACGCAAGTGTGTCGATGTTAAGCGGTACAGTCTGCGGCGTTATTGCAGGAAGCGTTGCGCACAAGCTTGAGCCAATATTCGGAAAGGATGAGAAATGTGAAAAAGCGCGTACTCACCGTCATAGCGGTGCTTATACTGCTGACCGCAGCTCTCGCGGTCATTCATCTGACAACGCGCACGCCTGAGCTTGCGGGTGCGGTCATTGTAAACGGCGAAGCGGTAATGATTGACGACCTCAGTCTGAGCTCTGTAAGAGGCACGGTGGTTAACGGCAAGGGCGAGAAGATTGCCATAGATGCGCAGGGTGTGCCGCTGGGAGATGTGTGCGGAACGGCTTTTACTTCAGTATCTGTTACCGCATCAGATGAATATCACGCAGAGGTTTCCTCCGGTGAAATTCAGAACGCATATCTCATAATCAAAGATGACAATTCACTGCAGCTTATTGTTTTCGGCGACGAAAACTTAAAGCGCTGCGTCAAAAATGTTGTAAGGATAGATGCCGAATGAAACAAAAGGAAGATAAAATCTCGGCAATAATTCTTGCCGGCGGACTAAGCTCGCGTATGGGCTCCTGCAAGGCAGAGCTTATTTGGAACGGAGTGCCGCTGATTGAGCATCAGGTGAATAAGCTGCGCGCACTGGGCATAGATGATATCATAATCTCGGGTTATTCCAAGCCCGTTGAGGATACCCGTTTTGTTGCGGATAAATATCTGCTCAAGGGGCCGCTCGGCGGTATTCACGCAGGCTTGCTCGCAGCTAAAAATCCCACCTGCCTTGTTGTCGGTGTTGACACTCCGCTTCTACCGTCAAAGGTCATTTCAGAGCTCATACAATCGCATATGAACAGCTCGGGGAATATCACCGTTCTCGCTCACGGAGATAAAATAGAGCCGATTATTGCTGTCTATGAAAGCTGGCTTGCAAGAATAGCAGCGCAGATTCTGATGACGGATAACACTTCTATACGAGTGCTGTTAAACAAGGTCGGATATTCCAAATACCAGTTTGACGATGATGAGTTTTTGCTGTGCGATTGCAACACCCCTGAAGAATTTAAAAGAGCAGCTCAAATAACAAGAAGCCTCGCATAAAAAATATGCGAGGCTTCTTGTTGTCTGCAGCGTCTTACTTCCGGCAATAGTTCCGGTGCTTTTTTCATATTTTCTTGGCATAGTAACACCACCTGTGTAGTCCCTTTTATTCAACTGCTTAGGAGGTATTTTGCCTGTTATCCGTTTTTACTGGCTCATTTCAATTTTTGAAGTCTGTTTGTATGGCCTTTTTTCTTGTTCCGCTCGTAAGGTGTCAGCCCAAATACAAGTTTTCATCGTATCCCTAAGGCTAACAACCTTGTGGCTGTCTTTTTTATTTCATCAGTTCATCGTAGATAAGCTCCGTGTTTTCATCGGAGTATTCGATTTCCGCGGAGTAAAGTCGGGCAAGCTCAAGGAGGTTTTCAACATTTTCTCCTGCAAGGGTGCCTAAAATCTGTGTGCTCAACACCGCAAAAAGGATTTTGCTGTCGGCGTCAAAATCCTCATAGCATTCGGGGATATGACGGTAGAGGAAATACACCAAAAGCTGCTCATATTCTGTGGTGTTCGGAACGGTGAATATATCGTATTTCTTCAGCATTTCAAGCTGCTTTGTCCATGCATCCTCAAGGCGTTCAAGGGATAAATAGTATTCCGCCCATTCCGAGGGTGATTTTTCGGGCAGAGCAATATCGTAAAAATCCAAGAGCATTTGGATTCGCGTGCTTATATCAAAGCATCTGTTCTGCGCCATGGCGAAAAGCTCATTTCGGCCTGATATGATGTTTTCCGTTTCCTCGTCGGGCTCGTTTTCACCGCGCTCAATAATTGTGACGGGCTCCTTCTGCGTGAGTATGAGCCTCGCCGCCTCCTCACAGCACAGACCGAGACCGATTTCCGTTCTGCCGGGCAGATAACTGCGGAAGCGGGGGTGGTCGCGGCAGATGTCGCAGAGAAAATCCTCGCCCTTTTCGGTAATCAACCGGCAGAGATTTCTCTCATCAAGGAAGGGGCAGCGTTCGTTTTCTCCGAGAACAAAATGGGGAGTGTCCTCGTGAGAAATTTTCCCTCTCAATTCATCGCCGAGTGAGCCTCTGCACTCTTCAAAACGGCGGAGGGATGCTTCGTCAATGTCGATTTCCCAACCGACGCAGCAGCTGTGGCGACATTTATCCGCAATACATTTGAACTTTTCGTAATAATCGGGGTATGCGTATAGCAAGGAAATCCCTCCTTTGCTTTATTATAGCGCAGAGGAGGGATTGTGTAAAATAAATGTTTAATGTTTCTTGTTGCAAGCGTTTTTCTTTGGCGAAACAAAGAAAAATGCTGATTCGCTTTCTTAATCAAAAAAGTGCTTGTGCAGAAGCTGCAGGGCGGGAAGAACGAAGCGATCCTCCGTTGTAAGCGAGCATACTCCCTCGCGCGCTTCGGCGGATATGGGAAAAATGCCGCTTTCCTTGAGAAGTGCTGCCGCCACGGACAGACAGTTAATGTCTGCAGCTTCACCCACAAGGCTTATTTTGTTTTCCGCCTTGTCACGGGTGATTCCGCACAGCTCTGGCCTCCGTACCAGCCGTCGCATATAGGTGCCCTCGGTTTTCACAAAGCTGGAGAGCATGCGCACCTCCATGTTGTATTTCATGGCGATTTCCACGGCTCTTGAGTGCATGACCTGGGAGCCGCCTCTGGCTAAATTCAGCATATCGGTGTAATCAATCTCGGATAACTTTTTTGCTCCCGTGACAAGTCGGGGGTCGGCGGTGTAAATTCCGTCAACATCGGAATAGATTTCGCACTTATCCGCCTTTAACGCCGCAGCCAGCGCCACGGCTGTGGTATCGCTGCCGCCGCGGCCGAGAGTAGTAATATTATCGCTGCAGTCTATGCCCTGAAAGCCTGCCACGACGACAACTTTTCCACGGGCAAGCTCATCTTTTATGCGCTTTGTTTTTATGTTGAGAATTTTTGCGTTTCCGTGGTTTTCGTCGGTGATTATTCCCGCCTGACGCCCCGAAAGAGAAAGGGCGGGAACGCCTAAACGCTCAAGCTGCATGGACATGAGAGCAACGCTTTGGAGCTCCCCCGTGGAAAGCAGGGCATCAAGCTCTCTGTGGGGCGGAAATTTGCTGATTTCCGCGGCACGGTCTGCGAGCTCGTCGGTGGTATCACCTGCCGCGGACAGTACCGCAACCACATCGCTGCCCGCGGCTTTGGTCTCGGCAATAATATCCGCAACGCGGCGGATTCTTCCGGCGTCGGCAACGGAGCTTCCGCCGAATTTCTGTACTGTCAGCATGTTGCTCCTCCTGTATAAAAAATGAAGCAGGTCAAAAAGACCTGCTTCATTATATTCAAGTTCTGTTCAGCCTGCCATTATCTCAACCTTCATTACCCCGTTTTGAGCTATGAGGCTTGCCATGAGCTCATCGGAGGTTTTTATCATGGTGTCGGGGACAACGGAAATGGTAACCAGCGCCGCGCCGTTGGCGGGAATGCTCTGATTAATGGTGAGAATATTTGCTCCGCTTTCGGTAAAAATAGACAGTACGGCGGCAAGTGTGCCGGGCTTATCATGGAGCAGCATATGGAAGGTCATAACGGTGTCACGCTTCATGTCCCGGAAGGGAGAAATTGAATCCTTGTATTTGTAAAAAGCGCTGCGGCTCAAATCGACGCGCTCCACGGCGTCGGCCACGGTGCGGGCCTCACCGGTTTCCAAAAGCGACTTGGCTTCGACGACCTTAACGAAAACCTCGGGCAATGCATCTGCCGCAACAAGATAGTATTTTGACTTTCCGACTGACATGGTGAATCCTCCTCGGAAACGCAAATGTGTTTCCCACACGGATATTTTACCATGTTTTGTCCGTATATTCAATAGTAAGAATCGGAGAGAGGAGCAATTTTATGCTTTGGGGTATTATTTTCAGCATAGCGGCAGGCGTGGCCATGAGCCTTCAGGGGGTAATGAACACACGCCTGGGAGAGGGCATCGGCAATATGGAGGCCAATGCCTTCGTGCAGGCCACGGCCTTTGTGCTGTCTCTGCTTGTGCTGGCCTTCTACCGTCAGGGCAGCTTTAATGAACTGGGGCAGGTTAATAAGCTCTATTGGCTGGGCGGCGTTTTCGGAGTTGTCATCACCGTCACGGTCATGCTGGGCATAAAGAATTTAGGGCCCACGGCGGCCATATCCGTAATTCTCATTTCCCAGCTCACGGCGGCGGCGCTGATTGACGCCTTCGGGCTCATGGGAAGCGAAAGGGTAGCCTTCACCTGGTCGAAGTATGCGGGCCTTGCCCTAATGACCGGCGGTATGCTGCTCTTTAAGTGGAAAGTATAAAAACCGGGGATTATTCCCCGGTTTTGAAGCCTTCCTTAAACTGCATATCGTCAAGCTTGTAGGTGTCGAGGCTTAACTCGATTTTCAGCTCATCGTCACCCAAATTGTCACGGTTGCGGTCAATGAAGCTCTGGGCGGCCTTCTCGGCGTCAGCCTCTCTTGCAAAGAGACCGATGCTTCGGGCGTATTCAAAACCGATTTCCTCATTGAACATATAGACCTGAACCTGATAGACGGCCTTGCCGTCATAGAGATTGTGCTCAAAGGTGGCAAAGCCCAAGGGATAATCTGAAAAACCCTCCAGCTTTCTGTATTTTTCGATGGCCTCATCACGCTTTTTCACGCTTGTGAAAAAGCCGAGAGCCTTGACCTCGCCGTTGCAAATGTGCTGTAACTCGTAAACTTTCATTAAAATACTCCTAATGTTTTAAATAGCAGCGACCAGCCGAACATGGTGAAGGAACACAGGGCGCTGGTGGCAACCACGATGTCGCCTGCAAGCTCTGCGTCTCCGCCCATTTGCTGTGCCATGGTGAAGGACGCGATGGCGGTGGCCGAGCCGAAAATGGCAATCATGCCCGCAAACTCCACGCCCCGTATTCCCAGGAGCATGGCGGCGGTGAGAAAGATTCCGGGAATGACGACCAGTCTGCCGATGCAGACCTGCACAAGGTCCTTTGCATAGCGGCGGATGCCGTCAAACTTGAAAAATGCGCCCAAAAGAAACAGCAGCAGGGGATTTGTGGCGGCGCCGATTTGAGAAACCGTGCTTTCCACAGCCTCGGGCAGCTTTATGCCCAAAAGCAAAAACGCAAGACCGAACACCGTTCCCTGAATGAGGGGATTTTCCAGAATTTCCAGCAGGAGCTTTTTCGCCGAGGGCTTTCTTCCGTTAAAAATTTCAAGAGTGACAACCGCAAGAATGTTGAACATGGGAACGACAACGGCAATTAGAAGCACCACGGAGCCGATATCCGCACCCTTAACAAGCTGCTGCGCCAAAGGAATTCCGATAATGACGAAGTTGGAACGGTAAAGTCCCTGAATTTTGACGCCGCGTTTTGGGTTTTCCTTCTCAGTCAGCAGTACATAGCCAAGGCTCAGGCCGTAGGCACACAGCACGCTGACCGCCGCAAAGAGCAGAAGTCGGGGCTGTACCACGGCGGAGAGATCCGAGGAATAGATGCTGCTGAAGAGCATGAGGGGCATGAAATAGCGGAACACCAGCTTGTTCAGCCCGGGGATATCCTCACGCCTAATGGCACCTAATGAGCGGGCAAGAAAGCCCAGCGCCATGATGAGAAAAATCGGAGTTACGGCATTCAGGCAGACCTGAAAATCACTCATTTTTTCCTCTGAAGCTTATGCTTTTTTCCGTCTGGCGTCTGGATATAGGTGTTGTCCAGCACCTGCATTGCGCCGGCACGCCATTCGGCGATGTATTCCTTGCGCAGGGTGTCGCGCTCCGCAAGCTCCTCTGCCGTAAGCTCGCGCTCCTTTGCGATGTGCGCAAGCTCGTTTATACGCTCAAGTTTGCTGTTTTCCATTATTCGATACTCCCTAATTCATCCAAGGTTTTTTCAAAGGCGGGCATAAAGTTTTGGAGGAAGTAGTCCACTTCCCTCATGCCGTAGGCCTTCAGAGCACAGAGCGTCTGCTTCTCGGCGGAGATAAATTCATTATTACCTGCCTTGCGCTCCTCAATACACTTAATATATGCGCTCATCTTGTCCGCGGCCTTCACGATGTCGTGATATTTTTTGGCGGTTTCCCCTGTGAGCAGAGGCTCAAAGGCGCTGCGCATTTCCTGGGGAAGCATGGCAATGAGCTTTTCGTTGGCGATGCTTTCCACGCGGCGGTAGGACTCGGTGATCTCCGAATCGTGATACTTGATGGGCGTGGGCAGGTCGCCTGTGAGAATCTCCGACGCGTCATGGTAAAGGGCTACGGCGGCGCAGGCGTCGGGATCACAGGGGACGCCGAAAATATCGCGGCGGATAACGCCCAGGGCGTGCGCCAGCACCGCCACCATGTGGCTGTGCTCCTGAATATTCTCTTCTATGGAATTGCGCATGAGGCTCCAACGCTGAATGTGCCGCATGCGGGAAATGAGAGCAAAAAAGTTGTTGTCCATATCGCTTCTCCCTTATTTGTTCTGTGAAAGTAAATATTATCACACTTTTATTTTCCTTGCAACTATCGACAAAAAGTGTTATAATTTATACATAAAAGCGTGTAGTATCGGCGGAAAAATGCGCCGGTGCTCACGCAGTTTTTTTGGAGGTAAAGCAATGTTTTCGGCGGGCGAGGTTGTCATATACGGTACTCAGGGCGTTTGCTGCGTTAAGGAAATCAGCACCATGAAATTCGGCAGCACCAAGGGGGAGTATTACATTCTCAATCCCGTTTCCGACCCGAAATCCGTTGTGTATGTTCCCACGGAAAAGCCGGCGCTTGTGGCAAAAATGCGCCCCGTTTTGAGCCCCGAGGAGCTGGAGACGCTTATTGAAGAGGCGAGCTCACAGCGCTTGGAATGGATTGAAAATGACAATGAGCGCAAGGACTACTGCGACAGAGTCATAAAGAACGGTGACCGCGCCGAAATAATGCGCATGATTGAAATGCTGTATCTTCGCCGCGAGGAGCTTAAGGACCAGAAAAAGCATTTCCACAATATCGACGCCCAGTACCTCAAGGCGGCGGAGCGACTCCTCCATGACGAGTTTGCCTATGTTCTCGGCATAGGAATTGAGGATGTTCCCGAATACATACGCAGTCATATGAAATAAGAACAAAGCAGCCGGTTTTCTCTGGAAAAACCGGCTGCTTTTGTCTATGGAAAAGTAATTGTATATTGTGCGGCGTTTTGATATAATGCAGATTGAAATGGTTTATGCAAAGGGGAAAGCTATGGGCAAGCCGCTTATGATTATCATCAATCCCGCAGCAGGCAAATGCAAATACCGCGACGGTCTTGCAGAGGCACTGAAAATCCTGGCCGACGCAGGTTATGTTCCCGCCATATACTTTACGGAGCGTGTGGGCCATGCCACAGAGATTGCCGCCGCATATGCAGGCAGCTACGAAAGCGTGCTGGTGCTGGGCGGCGACGGAACTCTCGGCGAGGTCGTGGCAGGACTCATGACTATGGAGAAGCGTCCCCGGATAGGCTATATCCCCATTGGCACCGCCAATGATATTGCTCGCACCTTCGGCCTCGTGAAGGGGGATATTATTGAGGGCGCAAAGCGCTTTGTGACGGGCAAGCCCTTTGCCTTTGACACGGGAAAGCGAAACGGCGGCTATTTCAACTATGTTGCGGCCTTCGGAGCCTTCACGGAGGTGAGCTACGGCACTCCCCAGAATCTGAAAAACAAATTCGGACAGGCGGCATATATGGCAGGTGCGGCAAAGGCCTTTACCTCTCTTAAGCCCATGCATGTCCGCGTGGAATATGACGGCGGCGAGTTTGACGGCGAGGTCATCTACGGCGGCGTCAACAACTCTTTTTCTTTAGGCGGTACTGTGGATATGCCCCCGGATACCGTTAAGCTGGATGACGGACTTTTTGAGCTTGTGCTCATAAAGAAGCTGCCCGGCTTCGGCGCCCTTGTGTCTCTGGCGGCGCAGGTGCTCACCCACCATTATGACAGTGAGTATCTCGTGATTGAGAAGACCTCCAAGGCAAAATTCTTCTTTGACGAGCCTATGCACCTCACTCTTGACGGGGAGGAAAGCGAGGCGCTGACGCAGCTTGATTTTGAAATCTGCCCCCGTGCGGTGGAGATAATATGCTGAAAAATCGGGACAGCGTTGTTCTGATTTGAAATAAAAACAACACATCATGATACATAGAAAGGAAAATAATTATGGGACTTATTAAAGCGGGCATCGGCGCCCTCAGCAGCACTCTTGCAGACCAGTGGAAGGAGTTTTTCTACTGCGATGCTCTTGGTAAGGACACCCTTATGGTGAAGGGCCAGAAGCGCATAAGCTCACATTCCTCCAACACCAAGGCCAGCGACAACATCATCTCCAACGGCTCCGGCATCGCCGTTGCCGACGGCCAGTGCATGATTATCGTTGAGCAGGGCAAGGTGGTCGATGTTTGCGCAGAGCCCGGCGAGTACACCTACGACACCTCCACCGAGCCCAGCATCTTCACCGGCAAATTCGGCACCGCCCTGAAGGAAACCTTCAAGATTCTTGGCAAGCGTTTTACCTACGGCGGCGACACCGGCAAGGATCAGCGCGTTTACTATTTCAACACCAAGGAAATCATTGATAACAAGTTCGGCACCCCCACACCCATTCCCTTCCGCGTTGTGGATAAATCCATCGGACTTGACATCGATGTTTCCGTTCGCTGCAACGGCGTTTACTCCTACCGCATTTCCGACCCCATTCTCTTCTACACCAATGTCTGCGGCAATGTCACCGAGTCCTACGAGCGCGAGGAAATCGACAGCCAGCTGAAGACGGAGTTCATTAACGCTCTTCAGCCTGCCTTTGCGCGGATGTCTGACGAGATGCTCCGTCCCAATCAGATTCCCGCCCACGCCCAGGAGCTCAGCGACCTTATGAACACAGAGCTCACCGCAAAATGGGGCGAGCTTCGCGGTCTTGCCGTGGTGTCCATTGCCATGAATCCCATTACCCTCACCGAGGAGGATGCAGAGCTCATCAAGCGTCTGCAGAAGAGCGCCGCACTCCGCGACCCGTCTCTTGCGGCAGGTACTCTCGTGGGCGCCCAGGCAGATGCCATGGTGAACGCCTCCCAGAACGAAAACGGCGCAATGGCAGGCTTTATGGGCATGGGAATGGCCATGAATGTGGGCGGCAATAACGCCCAGAATCTCTATGCCATGGGCAATGCAGCAGCCGCACCCGCAGCGGGCTGGACCTGTGCCTGCGGTACGGCGAACACCGGAAACTTCTGCACCAACTGCGGTGCAAAGAAGCCTGTTGCCAACGGTTGGACCTGCGCCTGCGGCGCGGTGAACACCGGAAACTTCTGCACCAACTGCGGCGCAAAGAAGCCTGCAGCGGACTGGACCTGCGCCTGCGGTGCGGTTAACACCGGAAACTTCTGCACCAATTGCGGCGCAAAGAAGCCCGAATAATTCCGCCGACTTCCCATTGAGCTATGGACGAAATCCTTGAATACAAATGCCCCTGCTGCGGAGGCTTTATTCGCTTCGACAGCAGGGCGCAGAAAATGATTTGCCCCTATTGCGACACGGAATTCGATGTTGAGTCCCTGAAGAAATACGACGAGGAGCTGAAAAATGACCGTCCGGACAGCATGGACTGGCAGAGCTCCGGCGGCGTGGAATGGCAGGAGGGCGAGAGTGGCGATATGCGGATCTATGCCTGCAAGGCCTGCGGCGGCGAGATTATCGCCGACCTCACCACGGCGGCCTCCGCCTGTCCCTATTGCGGAAACCCCGTCATTATGACGGGCCAGCTTACGGGAGAGCTTCGCCCCGACCTGGTCATTCCCTTCAAGCTGGACAAGGAGGCGGCAAAGGCGGCGCTCAAAAAGCATCTCGAGGGCAAAAAGCTCCTGCCCAAGGTTTTCAAAAGCGAAAACCATATCGACGAGATAAAGGGCGTCTATGTACCCTTCTGGCTGTTTGACACCGAAACTCAAGCTCGAATTCGCTACAAGGCCACCGCTGTGCGTATGTGGAGCGACGCTGATTACAACTATACGGAAACCCGCTTTTACAATGTTGTGCGAAGCGGAACACTGGACTTTGAAAATGTGCCGGCCGACGGCTCCTCCAAGATGGCCGACGACCTCATGGAATCCATTGAGCCCTTTGATTTTTCCGAGGCGGTGGATTTTCAGACGGCCTATCTCTCGGGCTATCTTGCGGACCGCTACGATGTCACTGCCGAGGAGAGTGTTGAGCGTGTAAACGCCCGCATGAAGAAAAGCACCGAGGAAACCTTCCGTGAAACGGTTTCCTATCCCTACAATACCCTTGTGCCCGAAAGCAGCAGTGTGGAGTTTTCTCAGGGCAGGGCGAAATACGCGCTGTATCCCGTGTGGATCCTCAACACCTCCTGGAAGGGAGAGAAATATACCTTTGCCATGAACGGACAGACAGGCAAATTCGTGGGCAACCTCCCGGTGGATAAGGGCATCTTCTGGCGTTGGTTTGCCGGAATTACCGCAGGTGCCTCTGCGGCGATTTACGGCTTTGCGTGGCTCATCAGCCTGCTGTAGGAGGTGCTCATGAAAAAACGGATTTTTGCGATTTTTACTGTGTGCCTGCTCTGCGCTCTGCTCTGCGGCCCTGCCCTTGCGGACAATGAGGGACTGATCCGCGATGACGCCGGACTTCTGGACTCCGATGAAAAGCTCGAGCTGGAAAAGCTTGCCGCGGAGGTCTGCGATGAGTATGATTTTCAGCTTGTTGTTGTGACGGTAAACGGCACAGACGGCAAGGACATTGCGGCCTTTGCCGACGAGCTTTACGAAAATGGCGGCTACCTTGATGACGGTGCCGTGCTGGTTCTCGATATGCAGTCCCGTGATTGGTACATATCCACCGCAGGCCGCGGTGAATATGCCCTGTCGGATTACAAAATCGACCTTGTGGCCGATGAGGTCATACCCTATCTGTCTGCGGGAGATTACTTCGAGGGCTTCAGACTCTTTATTGAAGAATGTAAGCAGCATGTTGAAAGCTACGACAACGGAGCCTACATCCCCGACGACGGCGACTACCATGATTATGACTATGACTATGATTATGGCGATGAGAACAGAACCGCAGAGAGACGGGGAGTAAATCCCCTGTGGATTCCCGGGAGTCTCGCGGCGGGAATTCTTTCGGCTCTCGTTGCCACGGGAAGCATGAAGGGGCAGATGAACAATGTCAGCCATCGCACCAATGCCTCCGGCTATACGAAAAAGGGAAGCCTTAATCTCACGGAAAAGCAGGATACCTTCCTTTATCAGAATATCAGCCGCACGCCTCGCCCCAAGGACGACAGCAACAGAAGCGGCCCCGGCGGAGGCAGCTTCGGCGGTGGAATTCACATGAGTGCCGGCGGCGTTTCCCACGGCGGTCACGGCGGAAAGTTTTAACGAAAAAAGCTCACCCGACAGGGTGAGCTTTTTGTATTCAAATATTGCTCAGGAGAGCTTCATGTCGCCGTCCTTGATCCAGCCTAACTTTCGGCAGACCGTGCCGAAAAGCCATGCAAGAATTGCGGGAAGCACGATGCAGATGAGGGCAAGACCGAGCCAGTCCGTGGCGGTGGGATTAATTGCCGCTGCGCCGTTTACGGGGTTTGACCAGCCACTCCAGACACCGATGGGGCCCACTAAACCGCAGGTACCCATGCCGGAGGAAACGGCGGCGCCGTTCATCTCCAGCTTAAACAGGCAGGTGGAAACGGGGCCTGTGATTGCACTGGTGAGAATTGCGGGAATCCATATACGAGGATTCTTTACGATGTTGCCCATCTGCAGCATGGAGGTGCCGAGGCCCTGGGAAACAACACCGCCCCAGCGGTTTTCCTTAAAGGAGGCAACGGCAAAGCCCACCATGTTGGCACAGCAGCCTGCAAGGGCTGCGCCACCGGCAAGACCGGTGAGGCTGAAGGCCGCGCAGATGGCCGCGGAGGAAATAGGGAGAGTCAGAGCAATGCCCATGACCACTGCCACAACAAGGCCCATGATGAAGGGCTGCTGCTCGGTTGCCCACATGACAATGTCGCCCACATACATGGCGGCTTTTCCTATGGGTGCCGCAATGAGCCAGGCAAGACCGACACCTGCGAGAATGGTTACGATGGGGGTGACGAGGATGTCGATTTTGGTTTCCTTGGACACCATCTTGCCGATTTCGGCGGCAATGACGGCGATGAAATAAACCGCCAGAGGTCCGCCTGCTCCGCCGATGGCGTTTGTGGCAAAGCCCACGGGGATGAGGGAAAACAGCACCATTGCCGGCGCGTTCAGGGCATAGCCGATGGCAACCGCCATGGCAGGTCCCACCATTGCCGAGGCAAAGCCGCCGATGGTGTAGCCCTTGCCGTCTATCTCAATGAGTATTGCCTTGAGAAAGCCTATATCAAACTGGGTGCCGAGAGTATTGAGAATTGTGCCCACAAGGAGTGTGCAGAACAGTCCTTGGGCCATGGCGCCGAGAGCGTCAATGCCGTAGCGCTTGAGGCTGACCTCAATATCCTTGCGCTTTAGAAAGCTTTTAAACTTGCTCATAGTATCACCCTTTTGAATGATTTAGTTGCGGTTGTCGCGCTTTGCCATGAGCATCTTGTCCTTCAGAGCCATGAGCTTTTCGGAGAGGTCCACATAGTAGTTGTGGGGATTGTCAAAGCGCTTGACCTCGGGCCACAGCGTGCTGACCTGATATGCGCAGTTGCGCTTGATTTCTTCGAGAGAGGGAAGCTCGTAAACCTGCTCGCCGTTTTTGAAGACGGGAACAAGAAGCTCCTTTGCCTCAAAGTTTTCCATGACCTTGCTCTTCCAGCGGGCATCGGGATCACAGATTTCAAGAGGCTTACTGTCGTCAACGGTTTCGTCATACAGGCAAAGATAGTCTGCCTCGGCCATGCCCGTTTCCCTGTCATACAGACGGTAGACCTTTTTGAAGCCGGGGTTTGTAATTTTGCCAACGTTTTCGCTGATCTTGATCTTGGGGGTAATGCTGCCGTCGTCGTTTTCCACGGCGCAGAGCTTGTAAACGCCGCCGAATACGGGATCGCTCTTGGAGGTGATGAGGCGCTCGCCCACGCCGAAGGCGTCAATTTTTGCCCCCTGAAGCAGAAGCTCCGTGACAAGACGCTCGTCAAGGGAGTTGGAAACGGTGATTTTGCACTCGGTCCAGCCTGCATCGTCCAGCATCTTACGGGCCTTGCGGGTGAGATATGCCATGTCGCCGGAGTCAAAGCGGATGCCGCACTTGGTGATGCCCTGAGGCTTCAGCACCTCGTCAAAAACGCGTATCGCGTTGGGAACGCCGGACTTAAGGCTGTTGTAGGTATCAACAAGCAGAGTTGCGTTGGTGGGATAAACCTCGCAGTATGCCTTAAAGGCCTCGTATTCCGAGTCAAACATCTGTACCCAGGAGTGGGCCATGGTGCCGCCGGCGTATACGCCGTACTTCTGGTCGGAAACGGTGCAGGCGGTGCCTGCGCAGCCGCCGATGTATGCGGCTCTTGCACCGGTGACGGCGCCGTCAATGCCCTGGGCGCGGCGGGAGCCGAACTCAAGAACGGTGCGGCCCTCTGCGGCGCGGCAGATGCGGTTTGCCTTGGTGGCAATGAGGCTCTGATGGTTCAGCTCCAGCAGCACATAGGTCTCAATGAGCTGTGCCTGAATTGCAGGGGCGCGAACGGTCATAATAGGCTCGCGGGGGAAGATGGGCGTGCCCTCGGGAACGGCCCAGATATCGCCGGTGAATTTGAAGTTCTCAAGATACTTCAAAAAGCCCTCGGAGAACATATTTCTGCTGCGGAGATACTCAATGTCCTCTGCGTCAAAATGAAGATTGTTTATGTAGTCAACAACCTGCTCAAGACCAGCCATGATGGCATAGCCTCCCTTGTCGGGATTCTGACGGTAAAAAACATCGAAATAGGTGATCTTGTCTGCCATGTTCTGCTCAAAATAGCCGTTGCCCATGGTGAGCTCGTAGTAGTCGCAGAGCATTGTGAGATTGATGTTGTGTTTATTATCCATAGCCGCCTCCAAAGACGATAATTTTCTACTTTGATTATACATGAAATATATATTAATTCAACCATTGTTAATTAATAGACTCGAAAGAAGGGCATAAGGTGTGTGTGGCAAAATCAACAAAGTGTCGGGTAAAATTTTTGAGCTTGGCATAGGCACCTTGTATTGGCTTACAAAAAATATTTTTCGTATTTACAATTGACGGATTGCCATGCTATGGTATATTTGTGAGAAGTTTGGATTTTTAATAAGCACAAATTCTATCATCCTTTAAAGGAGAAAAATATATGGGTATTTCCAATGTCGTTGCGCTGTTAGGCGGCGTTGCGCTGTTTCTCTTCGGTATGGCCCTCATGGGCGACAGCCTCAAAAAGGTTGCGGGCAGCAAGCTGGAGCTGGTGCTTTTCCGCCTTTCCAGCACGCCTCTCAAGGGCATTCTTTTGGGTACGGGCGTAACCGCCGTTATCCAATCCTCCTCCGCCACCTCCGTCATGGTTGTCGGCTTCGTTAACTCCGGCATGATGAAGGTGCGGCAGGCCATCGGCATCGTCATGGGCGCCATCATCGGCACATCCATCACGGGCTGGATCATCTGCCTTTCCGACATCGGAAACGCCGGTGGAATCCTCGCCCTGTTTTCCACGGAAAACCTTGCATCCTTCGTGGCAGTCATCGGAATTCTCTGCTACAGCTTTTCCAAGAAAACCTCCACAAAGCATGTGGGCGGAATCCTTCTCGGCTTTGCGGTGCTTATGTTCGGCATGAAGGCCATGAGTGGCTCCGTTTCCGCCCTGAAGGAGAACGAGGCCTTCCTTGCTCTGCTCACCGGCTTTTCCAACCCCATTTTAGGCATCCTTGTGGGAATTCTGTTCACCAGCGTTCTCCAGAGCGCCTCCGCGGCCGTGGGTATTCTTCAGGCTCTTGCCATCACCGGCGCAATCCGCTTTGATGTGGCTCTCCCCATAATCATGGGCATCGCCATCGGCGCCGCCGTCCCCGTTTTGCTCTCCGCTCTGGGCGCAAATGCCGCAGGCCGCCGCACCGCATGGTCATATCTCGTTGTTGACACCCTGGGTGTAATTCTTTTCAGCGCAATTTTCTACACCGTAAACGCGATTGCGGACTTTTCCTTCATGACTTCGGCCATGACTACGGTCTCCATTGCGGCACTGAACACGGTTTTCCGTCTTGCGATCGTTATTCTCCTTGCCCCCTTCATCGGCCTGCTTGAAAAGCTCGTTTGCAAGCTGGTCAAGGACGATGAGGAGGCGGAGGAGCTTCATGATATGGACCGCCTTGAGGAGCGCTTCCTCACTCACCCGGCCATTGCCGTGGAGCAGAGCCGCCTCACCGTAAACTCCATGGCGGACAAGGCGCGTCAGAATATTCTGGATGCCTTCAACCTGCTTGAAAATTACAGCGACGATGGCTTTGCGGCGGTTGAACGCATGGAGGATATAATTGACCGCTATGAGGACAAGCTGGGTACCTATCTCGTTCAGCTCACGGGTAAGGAGCTGAACAAGGCGCAGAATGAGGCTGTCAGTAAATATCTCCACACCATCAACGACTTTGAACGCATGAGCGACCACGCTCTGAATGTGGCGGAAAGCGCAAAGGAGCGCCACGAAAAGGGCATTCTGTTTTCCGATGAAGGCTGGAAGGAGCTTAACACCCTTACCGCCGCCGTGGGCGAGGCTGTTGCCACCGCTATCGGTGCCTTTATCAATAATGACCTTGCCCTTGCCTATCGCGTTGAGCCTCTTGAGGACCACATCGACAACCTCTGCGATGAGATGAAGCTTCACCACATCGACCGCCTTGCAAAGGGCAAATGCACCATTCTCCACGGCTATATTTTCAACGACCTGCTGACGGATTTGGAGCGAATTTCCGACCACTGCTCCAACATTGCCGTTGCAATGATTGAGCTGGAATCCGCGGCCTTCGACACCCACGAATATATTAACAGTCTCAACGCCCTGCACACAAAGGCATACGACGAATACTACTCCGAATACAGCAGCAAGTACGCTCTTTAAAATCTGTATATTGACAAAGCCTGCCCCTTGATGATATTTTTTATTACATCTTTTTGATACGGAGCTGATATTATGCTTGGCGTAATTGTAAATGTTGCCGCAGTAATTGTCGGCAGCGCAGTTGGCCTGCTGTTCAAAAAAGGAATACCCGAAAAAGTTTCAAATGCCGTAATGACGGCCATGGGACTCTGCTCTCTGCTTGTGGGTATTACGGGGGTGGTCGAGGGCGGAAATGCCCTTGTAATCATCATTTCCATGGTGCTGGGTACCATCGTGGGAACCCTTCTCAACATCGACGGCGGAGTAAACCGCATGGGTGAGTTCATCGAAAAAAGGATGAAGCACAGCCATGGAAAAGGCAGCGTAGTCGAGGGCTTCATGACCGCAAGCCTGCTGTTTTGCGTGGGTGCCATGGCGATTATCGGCTCGCTGAATTCGGGCCTCATGGGCGACCACGAGGTGCTTTACACCAAGTCCATCATGGACTTGATTTCCGCCTGTATGCTGGCAAGCACTCTGGGCATTGGCGTGATTTTTTCCGCAGCCGCGGTGCTGGTTTATCAGGGGGCCATTGTGCTTTTGGCAGGGCTTCTGCAGAATGTGCTTACCAATCAGGAGATTATTACGAACATCACCTGCGCCGGCAGCCTTATGATTATTGCCATTGGCTTGAATCTCATGGGCATAACGAAAATCAAGGTTGCCGACCAGCTTCCCGCGATTTTGCTTGTTCCCTTTGTGTTTAAGCTTATTTCGCTTTTACCTGTATAAAAATGAAAAAGCAAGTGCAAAGATTTTTTCTCTGCACTTGCTTTTTTTATCCGATTTCATTTCCCAGCTTTGAGAGAACATCTTTAAAATACTGGGGAAGCTCCGTTTCAATATGCACCTTTTCCCCTGTGCGGGGGTGGATGAATTTAAGCTCCCTTGCATGAAGACACTGGCCCTCAAGGCCCTTTTCGGGGCTTGGCGCGCCGTAGGTGAAATCACCCAGCAGGGGATGACCGATGTGGGCCATGTGAACTCTTATCTGATGAGTGCGCCCCGTTTCAAGGCGGCAGCGCACATGGGTGTAGCCGTTGTAGCGGGCAATGACCTCCCAATGGGTAACGGCGCTGCGGGAGTTTTTCTCCGTAACCGCCATGCGCTTGCGGTCCGTGGGATGCCGGCCTATGGGCGCGTTCACCGTGCCGCTGTCCTCACGGAGCCTTCCCTTTACAACGCATTCGTAAACGCGGGAAAGGCTGCGGTCGGAAAGCTGTGCGGAAAGTCCTAAATGGGCAAAATCGTTTTTCGCAACGATGAGGAGACCGGAGGTGTCCTTGTCAATGCGATGCACGATGCCCGGGCGCTTTTCACCGCCGATGCCCGAAAGTGAGTCGCCGCAGCGGAACATGAGGGCATTCACAAGGGTGCCGTCGGGATGACCGGGTGCGGGATGCACCACCATGCCCCGAGGCTTGTTCACCACCACAACATCCTCGTCCTCATAGACGATGTCAAGGGCTATGTCCTGAGGCACAAGCTCAATGTCCTGAAGCTCCGGCAGGCTGAATTCGATAACATCGCCCTGAGAGCATTTATAGTTTTTTTTCACCGTGCCGCCGTTTACCAGCACGGAGCCGTCTTCGATGAGACGCTGCGCCGCGCTTCGGGTGATGCCTTCCGCATTTTGCGCAAGAAGAGCGTCGATTCTATCGCCGCTCTTCTCAACAGTTAATGTAATTATTTCGTCCATCAGCCACCGAATTCACGAAGGATATCCTCAAGAGAGAATTCCTCAACGGCGGGTGCTGCGGCTTCCTCTGCTTTTTCTGCAGCGGGCTCGCAAGCTGCTGCGGGCAGCTCGTCAGCGTTATCCACGGGCATGGGCTCTTCCTTGACCTCGGGCACAGCCTCGATCTTGATTTCGGGGGAAGGCTCTTCCTTGGCGACGGTGAGAGCGGACTTTCTTGCCTTGCGCTTGGGCTCGGGAGGGAGCTCCTCCTCATCCTCGGAGTCAGTATGAAGAGCAGCCTTGAAGCTGTTCCATACATCCTCTTCGCTGCTGCTTTCCGCCTCGGCGGAGGCGCTGTCGTCCTTGTCCTGCTTTTTGGACTTCTTACTCTTCCGGATTTCGGCTTCCAGCTCCTCCTCGTCCTTTCCGCCTACAAACAGATAGATTATGAACAGCAGGCAGGATACGGTGAGGAAGATATCCGCAACATTGAATACGGCAAAGGATACAAACTCCAACTTGAACATATCAACAACATAGCCGTAGATGCTGCGGTCGATGCAGTTGCCCAAAGCACCGGCCATAAACAGCACCATGCACCAGGTGGGGAACTTGCCGGGGAAGGTGCGCTTGGCAATGAGGATAATGACAACGATGCACATGGCAACGGCAAGACCGAGAAGAATCCAGCGTGCAAAGGGCACATTGTCCAGCAGGCCGAAGGCGGCACCGCTGTTGTGAGTGTTCACGAGCTTGACGACACCGTCAATAATGGGCTGTGAACCGGTTTCCAGAGTGACATTGGCTGTTACCCAGTACTTGAGCCACTGGTCGGCAATAAGGACCAGCACAGCGACAATTGCATAAATCATAAATATACAGTTCCTTTCTCTAATTATCGGAACGCTTACCTCCCCGTTTTCGGGGAGGAATTTTTTACAGCTTTGCTACGACGGCGGCACAGCGGGGGCAGAGCTCGGTTTCGGGATCCGCATCCACGGAGTGCATCCAGCAGCGGGGACACTTGACACCGGGTGCTTCCTTAACGGAAATGCCCAGCTCGGCGTTGTTTGTGCCGTTGCCCTTGACGGCCTCGGCATCGTCATCGTCCTCTGCGATGAGGCAATTGGAAACGATGAACAGCTCGGAGAGGTTCATGCTCTCGATCTTTTCGACGACGGCCTTGCTCTCGCCCTTGGGGGACAGAGTTACCATTGCCTCCAGAGGCTTGCCGATGCGCTTGTCGGCGCGAGCCTTTTCCAGAACACCGTTTACATCGCTGCGGACGGAAATGAGAGCATCCCACTTTGCCATTTCCTCATCGGAGAGGGCGTACTCGGTGAAGGGTTTGTTCATTTCGTTGAGGATGACATTGCGTGCATCGTCGGATGACTTGTGGGGCATTGCCAGCCAGATTTCATCGCAGGTGAAGGCCAGAATAGGCGCGAACATCTTGGTGAGGCTGTCGAGAATGAGGTACAGGGCGGTCTGGGCGCTGCGGCGCTTGAGTCCGTCTCTCTCCTCACAATACAGTCTGTCCTTAATAATGTCAAGGTAGAAGTTGGAAAGCTCAACAACGCAGAAATCGTTGATGAGGTGGGAAACTACATGGAATTCGTAGTTCTCATAGGCGGCAAAAATCTTCTCAATGAGGGCATTGAGACGGGTAATCGCCCACTTATCAAGCTCCAGCATTTCCTCGGGCTTAACGAGCTTGTCGGCATCGAAGCCGTCAAGGTTGCCCAGGCAGTAGCGTGCGGTGTTGCGGAACTTCAGATAGTTCTGGGAGAGCTGCTTGAAGATTTCCTTGGAGCAGCGGACATCGACATGGTAGTCGGCGGAGCCGGCCCAGAGACGAATCATGTCTGCGCCGAATTCCTTGATGATGTCGGCGGGGTCAACGCCGTTGCCCAGACTCTTGTGCATTGCGCGGCCTTCGCCGTCAACGGTCCAGCCGTGAGTGAGGCATTCCTTGTAGGGAGAGCCCATGCCCAGAGCGCCTACTGCAACCAGCAGAGAGCTCTGGAACCAGCCGCGATACTGGTCGCCGCCTTCAATGTACATGCTGGAGGGCCAGAAGCCCTGATCGCGCTTCATGGCGCAGAAGTGGGTGGAGCCGGAGTCAAACCAGCCGTCCAAAGTATCGGTTTCCTTGGTGAAGTGAACGCCGCCGCAGTGGGGGCATACGAAAGCCTTGGGCAGAAGCTCCTCGGCCTCCATCTCGAACCATGCGTTGGAGCCCTTTTCCTCGAAGATCTTTGCAACGGACTCGATGCTTTCCTCGGTGCAAACGGGCTTGCCGCAGTCAGAGCAGTAGAAAACGGGAATGGGGAGGCCCCAGCGACGCTGACGGGAGATGCACCAGTCGGCACGCTCGCGAATCATGGCGCCCAGTCTGTCCTGACCCCATGCGGGAAGCCAGCGGACATCCTCGCAGGCCTTGACAGCCTCTTCCTTGAAGCCGTCAACGGAGCAGAACCACTGGGGAGTTGCGCGGAAGATGATGGGGTGCTTGCAGCGCCAGCAGTGGGGATAGCTGTGGATAATATCCTCGGAAGCAAACAGGGAGCCTGCTTCCTTCATATCGTTGAGAATAATGGGGTTGGATTCCTCTGTGCGGAGACCGGCGTACTTGCCTGCGTAGTCGGTGTGACGGCCCTGATCGTCAACAGGAACGACCATGTCCATGCCGTAGCGCTTGCAGGTCTGATAGTCGTCGGCACCGAAGCCGGGTGCGGTGTGAACACAGCCGGTACCGGAATCCATGGTGACATAGTCAGCCAGCAGCAGACGGGAGGTCTTGGGCAGGAAGGGATGGTCTGCCAGCATGTTCTCAAAGAAGCTGCCGGGGTGCTTTTCCAGAATGCTGAACTCGGTAAAGCCGCCGATGCCCATAACCTTTTCCGCCAGTGCCTCGGCCATGATGTACATCTCATCGCTGCCCTCGGGCTTTACGATGACATAGCTCTCATCGGGGTGCAGAGCAATAGCAAGGTTGCCGGGGAGAGTCCAGATGGTGGTGGTCCAAATAACGAAGAAGAGCTTGCTGTGGTCCAGATGGCCCAGCTTGCCCAGATCGTCGTTCATGGGGAACTTTACATATACGGTGGTGCAGGGATCGTCCTTGTATTCGATTTCCGCCTCGGCCAGTGCGGTCTCGTCATGAGCGCACCAGTAAACGGGCTTGAGGCCCTTGTAAATGTGGCCGTTCTGATACATCTTGCCGAATACGCGGACCTCGTCAGCCTCAAAGCCCTTATCCATGGTCTTGTAGGGATGCTCCCAGTCGGCGATAACGCCCATGCGCTTGAAGCCTTCCATCTGGATGTTGATGTACTTCTCCGCATAGGCTTCGCAGGCGCTGCGGAAGTCGGCAACGCTCATGGCCTTGTGGTTGAGCTTCTGCTCCTTGATGATGGCAGACTCAATGGGCATGCCGTGATTATCCCAGCCGGGGATATAGGGGGTGTAGTAGCCGCGCATGGCGTAGCTGCGGGTGATGAAGTCCTTCAGGGCCTTGTTCAGAGCATGGCCCATATGGATGTTGCCGTTGGAAAACGGAGGGCCGTCGTGAAGATTGAACAGGGGCTTGCCCTCGTTCTTCTTCAGCATTTCGTTATAGATATCCAGCTCTTCCCAATGCTTAAGCATATCAGGCTCGCGCTTGGGCAGGCCTGCGCGCATGGGGAATTCGGTCTTGGGAAGATTCAGAGTGTAATCATATTTCTGTGCCATGGTTGCGTTTTTCTCCTTTAACGGTGATTTGATACAATGCAGAAAGGCGTGCAATGCACGCCTTTCTGCTTCAGATTGTGTCCGATGGGAAAATCAGTTCTCCTTGGTGAAGGAAAAAACCTGAGTGCTGTCGGAATCAAAAGAAGCGGCTGCGGGTGCGGCATTTGCGCCGGTAGCTTCGGCAGCCTGTATTCGCATTGCATCATCACCGGCAACGGGCTTTACGCCCATACCCAGTGCATCCATGTTTGCAAGCTGACCCTTGCAGAGTGCGCGGACGGAGTCGAAGAACTTGGCAGTGGAGAGCTTTGCCTCCTGCAGGCGCACCTCTTCCAGAGCGATACGGTCATCAATGTCACTGATGGCTGCTGCAGCCTTGGCTTCAGCCTCGGCAATAATGCCCGCTGCGCGTGCGCGTGCGTCGCTCTCGGTCTGGGCGCTGATCTGCTGAGCCTGAACCATGGTCAGGGAGATTGCATCCTGGCTGCTGCGGTACTCTTCGATCTTGTCCACAAGAACCTTCATCTTGGTCTTGAGGGTGACAATCTCGGTCTGAAGAGCAGCGACTTCGTTTGCCAGAGTGTCCATGTAATCGTCAACTGCGCCCATTTCGTAGCCCTTGAAAAGGACGGTTTCGAAACCTTTTCCGCGAATTTCCTGAGGAGTAATCATATCTTTTTCCTTTCCGCCTGAACCCGGAGCGAAAGACCTCGCTCTGTGCTCCGGCTGTGGAGTGTTTTATATATTTACTTACTTGTGCTTCTGCTGATGAAATTAGATGTACAGGTCGTCGTTCTCAACATCGCCGTCGTCAACGGAGAAGCCGATGAAGTCAACACCTGCGGGAGCAAAGGCATAAACCTTCTTTGCGATGCGGCGAATCTGACCGTCAAGAGCAAAGGCAACGCCACTCATGAAGTCCAGGAGACGGGCAGTGTCGTCAGGGTCGGTGTCTTCAAGATTGAGGATGACCGCACGGTGCTCAAGAAGATTCTGTGCAATTTCCTTTACCTCGTCAAAGGAGGCGGGAGCATAGGTATGAACCTCGGGACGACTTGCTCTGGGTGCGGGAGTCTTGCGGGGCTCGCTGTAATCCCGGTAGTATTCCTTTGCCTTGGGTGCGGGACTGCGCTTGCCGAAGCCGGCTCTGGGAGTGGGCTCCTCGTAAACTTCTTCTTCCGGGTCTTCCTCGTATTCTTCTTCCTCGTACTCTTCCTCGTCGCCTTCAATGTAATCTTCGTCGTCAACGAAGGGCTTGGTTAAATTCTTGAAATTCTTTAAAAAGCTTGCCATTAGAGAATCCTCCTGCGATATTAGCGGGCGTCCGCATTCCCTGCGGCGGCGCCGTAATCCCTTGCACCGAAAATACCGGTGCCAACGCGAACCATGTTCGCGCCCTCGGATATAGCGACTTCGTAGTCGGCGCTCATGCCCATGGACAATATACCCATAATGACATTATTATATTTTTTATCTTTCTCAATGTCAATATAAAGCTGGCGCATTTGGGAAAAATAATGTCGATTTTCCTCGGAATTGCTGCAAACAGGCGGAATTGCCATGAGACCGCAGACTCTTATGCTGCTCATATGGGCGATTTCCTTCAGAGCGTTTTTCAGCTCCTCGGGGGCAAAGCCGCTTTTGGCCTCCTCGCCGCCGATGTTCACCTCCAGTAGAATATCCTGAACGATGCCGAGGGCGGCGGCTCTTTTGTTTATCTCCGCGGCTAATTCAACGCTGTGGACGGAGTGAATGAGCTCAACGGTACCTACAAGGAATTTGACCTTGTTCTTCTGCAGGTGACCGATGAAATGGAGATGGCTTCCCTCATAGGCGCCCTGACCGTTTTTCTCCACCAACTCCTGAACACGGTTTTCGCCGCAGTATTCAAGCCCTGCGGCAATGGCCTCACGGACTCTGGCCGCGTCGTTCATTTTAGTGGCACCCACGAGAATTATATCTCCGGGATTTCTGCCGCAGGCAAGGGCCGCAGCCTCAATATTTTTCTTTACCTGCAGTACATTATCGGCAATGCTCATTACTCTGTAAACCCTGCTTTCGTAAATTTTTCACGGCAGGAGAAGCTGCGCTCCGGGGATAAGTCCGTCGCCCTGCACAAGGCAGTGCTCTCCGTCGCTGTATATAAGCTCCACCGGCAATTTTTCTGCTTCGCCGGCGTGTAAAATCCGTATGTAGGTATTCCCGTCTTCTCCGAAAACCGCGCTGCAGGGAACGGAAATCCCCTCATAGCTGCTGAAGACGAGAGTGAGTGTTTTTTCTCTGTCCGTAAGATGGGCCTCAAGGCCTCTGCGCAGGCGGAAAATGATTTTTCCGCCGAAGAATTCTTCTACCTCTGCTGGGTATCCGTCAAGGGTGACGCTCATGCCCACACAGAGCTTTTCGGTTATTTCGCTGTCTGCATCGGCGACGAAAAACCAGCAGTCGCCGTACACGATTTTACCTATGCAGGTCTCGGGAATTTTTCCGCCTGCGGAGGAAAAATCATCGTGTGTTCCGAGCCCTTCAAAACCGTCGCAAAAGCGGGAAAAGCGCCCCGCACAATCCGTGGGGACAAGCGCTCTCGGAAGAGGGATATGCTCGTTTTCTTCCTCCTCTTCGCCGAAGAGAAGTTCTGCTCCGCGCTCTGCGGCAAGGCGCTGCTTTTCGCGGTTTTTCGACAGTGAAACCGCGCAGATCGCCTCATGGACGGTGTCTGCGCCACAGCGCTTTTCCGTGGCGGAAAGATAGTCAAAATATGACTTGGCGGCGTCACGGCTCACCGCAACGGCATCGCCGCCGGAGAGCCATTGGCCCTCGTCGGGAAGGATAAAAACATCACCCTCGGCATAAAGCGGTTTTTCCTCGCGGACAATAATGCCCGCGAGGCTTTTTTCGTCGCTGATGCTTACGGCCTCGGCGGTTACGGTGCTCTGCTTTTCCTCAGCCTCAAGAAAAATTCCCGCGCCCAGCCACAGACCAAAGGCCACAAAAATTACCGATGCCGTAAGCCTCAGATAAGCACCGCCCTTCATCAGTCGGCGTCAACGGAAACGGGCTTCGGAGGGATGATTGTGGATATGGCGTGCTTGTAAATGAGCTGCTGCTTTCCATCGGTGTCCAGCAGCACCGTGAAGCCGTCAAAGCCCCGGATTATCCCGTGGAGCTGAAAGCCGTTCATGAGGAAAACCGTGAGAGTTACCTTGTCCTTGCGTACCTGATTGAGAAACGCGTCCTGGAAATTCTGTGTCTTTTGCATATTTGCACCTCTGTATGTAATATTCGCCTCTTGGGCGAATATTATCATAAGCCGAAGCTGTGCAAATATTCCGTCGAAAGCCGTCGCGCCTCATTAAAATCGGGCTGGGCCTTGTGACGAATCCAGAAGAGCTTTTCGTTTCTGCGAAGCCATGTGAGCTGCCGCTTTGCGTAGCGGCGGCTTTCTCTTTTTATGAGCTCCAGGGCTTCATCTTTGGTGATTTCGCCCCGGAAAAATGCCGCGGGCTCCTTATAGCCGATGGCCTGCATGGCGGTGGAGCTTTCGGGAATTCCCTCCTCAAGAAGAGCCTTGACCTCCTCAAAAAGCCCCTGCTCTGCCATGATGTCCACACGCTTGTCAATGCGGGCGTAAAGGTCGGCTCTGTCCTCAAAATCAAGGGCGAGCATGGCCGCCTCATAGCGGGGCGGAAGGGCTTGAGTTTCAAGGTCATGCTGTGTTATGGTCTTTCCCGTGAGACGGAAAATTTCAATGGCGCGGACAATGCGGCGACGGTCTGCGGGATGCAGCTTCGATGCCCTCTCCGGGTCAAATTCCCGAAGAATTTCCAGCATTTTTTCGCCGCCCGTTTCCTCATATTCTCTGTCGATTTCCCTGCGGAGAGAGTTGTCCTCCTCATTGTCCGCAAAGTCCCGTCCGGAGATGAGAGAGTCGATATAAAGATTGGTGCCGCCCACAACAATGGGGAGCTTTCCCCGTGAAAGAATGTCCTCAACGGCGGCGCTTGCCTCCGCCACATAGCGTGCAACGGAATAGGCCTCATTCGGCTCGGCGATATCCACCATGTGGTGGGGAATTCCCTCTGCCTCCTCGGGGGTGACCTTGGCGGTGCCGATGTCCATGCGGCGGTAAATCTGCATGGAGTCGGCGGAGACGATTTCACCGTCAAACTCCTTTGCCAGCGCCACGGAGAGCTTGGTTTTTCCCGTGGCTGTGGGGCCTGTAATTACAACGATTTTCGGAGTGTTTTCAATCATAAAATACCTCTTTGGCTCCCCTTGAGGGGAGCTGCCGCCCGGCGGCTGAAGGGTGATTTTTATACAATGCGGCTGAAGAATTTGTCTAATTCCTTCTTCGTCAGCGAAACGGAAACCGGTCTGCCGTGGGGGCAGTATTTGACCTCGCCTGCCGCAACGGCGTCGGCTATGCGCTGAAGCTCTGCCGTGTCGTGACGCTTTCCCGCCTTGATGGCGGCCTTGCAGGCAACGGTGTGCAGAATTTCATCACGGGCGGAATCGGCACTCAAAACCGTACCCTTTTTCAGCTTCTCGCATATTTCCTCAAGAGCTGCTGCGGCCTCTGAAACATCCATGTCATCGGGCAGAGAGCGCACCGCGTAATCGCTGATGCCGTAGGCCTCGATTTCAAAGCCCAGAGAGCTGAAGAGCTCGCGCCTTGTCTCAATAATTTCCGCGTCCTCGGCAGAGGGCTTTATGATAACGGGGTCCAGCAGAGTCTGGCTCATAATCTCCCGTTCCCGGGCCTTCAGACGGTCAAAAATCATGCGCTCGTGAGCCGCGTGCTTGTCAATTAGAAGCAGCTCATCGCCCATTTCAACCAGTATGTAGGTGTTCAGCGCTTCGCCTATTACACGGTGTGCGGGAGCTGTGGGTTTTTCCACACTTTCAACCGAGTTTTCAACAGTTTTTCTTGGAATTTCAAGGCTTTTTTCGACTTTTTGAGACATATTTCCAAATGTGTCAAAATAGTTCGGCACATTCTGCCTGACAGGCTCACAAGGGCTTACGGCGGCTGCGGCAGGCCTTGCAATGGGCGCTGAAGCGGGTTTGACAGGGGCAGGAGCATAGGCGGGCGCAGAGTGGGTATAGCTCACCGCGGGAGCCGGTGAACGGAAGGAGGAAACGCCTGACGATTTCTCTGCCGCCTTTGCATAATCCTTTGCGGGCATGGTCTTGAAGAAATCGGGTTTAGGCTCCGCAACCGCCTTTTTCGTGCTCGGGGAAAGGCTTATTTCCACAGGCTTGCTTTCGCCCTCGAGGGTGGCCTTCACCGTCTGATAAACAAGGTCGAAAACCTTCTTTTCGTCGGAGAATTTCACCTCGGTTTTTGCAGGGTGAACATTCACATCAACAGAGCCGCAGCTCAGGGAAAGATATATGACGCAGGCAGGAAATCTGCCCACTAAAAGTGTGTTTTTATATGCCTGCTCCACGGCGGCCTGAAGCAGTGCGGACTTAATGAATCTTCCGTTGCAGAAGAAATACTGCTGTGCGCGGCTGCCGCGGCCTGCGGAGGGAGAGGAAACGAAGCCCTCGGCGGAAATGCCCTCGCTGCCGCCCTTGCAGGGAAGGAGAGTGTTGGCAATATCTCTGCCTAAAAGGGAATAGACTGCGGAATCCGTTCTGCCGTCACCGGGGGTGAAAAATTCCTCTTCACCGTCACGGATGCACTTGACGGAGGCCTCGGGCCTTCCCAAAGCACAGCGCAGGGCGGCGGCGATACAGGCAGAGGCTTCTGCTCTGTCGGATTTCAGGAACTTGAGTCTTGCGGGAGTGTTGAAGAAAATGTCCCGGATGGTGATGCTCGTTCCCTCGGGGCAGCCGCAGGGCCCCATATCCACGATGTCTCCCGCCTGAACGGTGACGCGGGTTCCCTCGCCTGCGCCCTTTTCGCGGGTTACAAGCTCGATTTTCGAGACGGCGGAGATTGCCGCAAGAGCCTCACCGCGGAAGCCCATGGTGCCGATGGCCTCAAGGCCCTTTTCGTCATGCAGCTTGCTGGTGGCATGGCGCATGAAAGCAATGCCCGCATCCTCGGGGCTCATGCCGCAGCCGTCATCGGTGACGCGGATATAGGGTGCGCCGCCGCGGTTAAATTCAACGGTGACCTTTTTTGCGCCTGCATCGAAGCTGTTTTCCATGAGCTCCTTTATGACGGAGGCGGGACGCTCCACAACCTCACCTGCGGCAATCATATCCGCAAGCAGGGGAGAAAGTATATTTATCTTTGTCATGTTCAATTACCTCTTTGACTCCCCTAAAGGGGAGCTGTCGCGCAGCAACTGAAGGGCGTATCGCCCTTTCGTTTCGTTGTCCTTCGGCACCTCCCCTCAAGGGGAGGCTGATTAAATCAACTCATTATACATTATTTGTGTTGAAAATTCCACCCGTTTTATGGTAAGATAAACTGTATTTTTATCACCATACGAAGGATTTTGAAAATGGCATACGAAAGAAAAGAAATCAGCATTGAAAAAATCCGCGAGCAGGAAAAAATCTGCGCGGAGATAAATGAAAAATTAGGCGAAAAGCCCCGCCTTGCCATGGTGGACACCTACGGCTGCCAGCAGAACGAGGCGGACAGCGAAAAAATCCGCGGCTATCTTGCGGAAATGGGTTACGGCTTCACCATGAACGAGTTTGAGGCGGACATCATCGTTGTAAACACCTGCGCCGTGCGCGAGCACGCGGAGATGCGCGTTTTGGGCAATGTAGGTCAGCTCAACCACGCCAAAAAGGCAAAGCCAAATCAGATAATCGCCGTGTGCGGCTGCATGGTGCAGCAGGAGCATATGGCGGAGAAAATCAGGAAGTCCTATCCCATTGTGGATATGGTGTTCGGTCCTCATGAGCTGTGGCGCTTCCCCGAGCTTTTAAAGCAGGTCATGTTCTCAAAAAAGAGAAAGAGAGTTTTTGAAACCTCGCCCTGCGACGGCACCGTTGCCGAGGGCATTCCCCTTAAGCGCGACGGCAGCGTGAAGGCATGGCTATCCATTATGTACGGCTGCAACAATTTCTGCACCTACTGCATCGTTCCCTATGTGAGAGGCAGAGAGAGAAGCCGCAAGCCCGAGGACATTGTCGCCGAGGCAAGGGAGCTTGTGGCGGCAGGCTACAAGGAAATTACCCTTCTGGGCCAGAATGTCAATTCCTACGGCAAGGATTTGGGCCTGAATGTGGACTTTGCCGACCTCATCCGCATGATAAACGACATTCCCGGTGAGTTCCTCATCCGCTTTATGACAAGCCATCCCAAGGATGCCACGGAAAAGCTCTTCAAAACCATGGCGGAGTGCGAAAAATGCGCCCACCAGCTGCACCTTCCCGTGCAAAGCGGCAATGACAGGGTGCTGAAGGCCATGAACCGCCATTACGACAGCGCAAAGTATCTCAAGCAGGTGGAGCTTGCCCGCAGCTATATGCCCGATTTGGTCATCACCACGGACATTATCGTGGGCTTCCCCGGAGAGACCGACGAGGAGTTTGAGGACACGATCAGGCTCTGCGAAAAGGTGCGCTATGATGCCATGTTCACCTTCATTTACTCCAAGCGCGTAGGCACTCCCGCAGCCACCATGCCCGATGCCGCAAGCCGTGAGGACAAGCAGGTACGCTTTGACAAGCTGCTGGCCGTTGCAAACAAAATCAGCGGCGAAAAGCACGCCGAATATGAGGGAAAAACTCTTCGCGTATTGGTTGACGGCGAAACGGGAAAGCCCGAATTCAACCTCTCCTCCCGCACCAACGGCGGCCGCCTTGTTCATCTCAAGGGTGACCCCGCACTCATCGGAAAATTTGTTGATGTTGAGATAGAAAGTTCCAATACATGGGCCCTCTACGGTCACGAAAAATAAGGAGACAGAAAAATGGAAAATGAAAACAGCCGAGTAAAAAAGTTTCAGGTAACCCAGAGCCTGCGTATGCCCTCAAAGGCCCTTAAGTTCTTCTATTACGGCTCCTTTGTCCTGCTGGGCGGCGGAGCGATCACCGCTGCGGTCTGCATTATAACGGGAATCCGCGGTGTGGCAATGGGCATTGCCGCCATTGCGGCATTTCTGGGCCTCATCTGGAATCTGGCGGTACACTTTATCTCCGAAAATTCTTTCGGATTTTCAAGGATTTCCTTTGGTGACCGGTACATGATGTTCTACTTCGGCGAGGATAAATTCAAACTGGACTGGGACGATGTGGTGGAGTGCGGTATTGAAAAAACCCGCCGAGCCTACTGGGTATATGCCTCTGACCACGCAGTAAGCGCGAAGGAGAAAAAGGAATTCCCCGAGAATGTGGATGAAGGCGTTTTCTACTTCAACTACTACTGGAACTCCTGGGAGGAATTCATGAAGTTCGTTCCCGAAAAGTTCAAGCCCGGGCTTGAGGCAAGAAAGGCTGAATTCGCTATTCAGGACTAAAAAATAATGACGCAGACAACCTTCAGTAAGGAGTCTGCGGAGCAAAGACATGATTAAGGAGGTGCGGGAAAGCCATGGCAGAACTCACACCTATGAAAAGACAGTATAACGAGATAAAGCAGCAGCATCAGGACTGCCTGCTGTTCTTCCGCCTGGGCGACTTCTATGAGATGTTCGACGACGACGCAAAGGTTGCCTCCAAGGAGCTTGACCTTGCCCTCACCACCCGTGACCGCAGTGTGGAGGATCCGGAGCAGCGCACGCCCATGTGCGGCGTTCCCTACCACAGCGCCCAGACCTATATTGCCCGTCTTATTTCAAAAGGCTACAAGGTTGCCATCTGCGAGCAGATGGAGGATCCCGCCACGGCAAAGGGTCTTGTAAAGCGCGATGTAATCCGCATCATAACCCCCGGCACCGTCACCGACGCCGCCATGCTGGAGGAGGGTAAGAGCAACTATCTCGCCTCCGTTTTTCTGGAGGGAGAAAAGGGCGGAGTTGCCTTCTGTGATATCTCCACGGGCGAATTCTGCGCCGCGGCCTTTGAAAAGGACACCGTGAGCCATATTATCAATGAGCTGGGGCGCTTTGCACCCCGTGAGGCGGTGCTTTCCGCCAGCGCGGCAGGCGAGAGCGAGATTACGGAATTTCTCATGAAGCGAATCGGCTGCATGCTGGAAATGGGCGGCAGCGACTTTGAATTCATGCCCTCTGCCGCAAGAGTGTGCCAGCAGTTTTCCTACGGCAGCATTGACGAGGGCGGATTAGAGGAAATTCCCGCCGCCGTCTGCGCCTCCGGCGCTCTGCTTGCCTATATTGCGGAAACACAGAAGATGGATTTGAGCTACATCCGCAGCATGGATGTTTTTAACGGCGGCCGTTACATGGAAATGGACTGGGCAACCCGACGCTCGTTAGAGCTGACGGAGTCCCAGCGCACAGGTGAGAAAAAGGGCTCACTGCTGTGGGTGCTGGACAAGACCAAAACTCCCATGGGCGGCAGACTAATGCGCGCATGGGTGGAACGCCCCCTGCTCTCACCCCTTGCCATCAAGCGCCGCCTTTCCGCCGTTGACGAGCTTTACCGCGACAATGTTAAGCGCGGCGAAATCATCGAAACCCTTCGCGGCATCAGCGATATGCAGCGTCTCATCGGCCGCGTTGTCTACGGCACCGCCAACGGACGGGACCTTGTTTCTCTTGCCGACTGCGCAAGAGCACTGCCCAAGCTCACGGAGCTTTTGGGCGGCTTTAAAAGCGCGGCTCTCCGCGAGATTGCCTCCATGGATGTGCTGGAAAAAATCCTTTTCCGCATTGACTGGGCCATCTGCGACGACCCTCCCTTCTCCGTACGCGAGGGCGGAATTCTCCGCAAGGGCTATTCCGAGGAGGTTGACCGCCTGCGTGAAATCCGCGATAACGGTTCCCAGGCCGTGGCGGAGCTGGAAAAGCGCGAGCGTGAGCGCACGGGCATAAAGAAGCTGAAGGTGGGTTACAACCGCGTTTTCGGCTATTACATTGATGTTCCCAAATCCGCAGGGGATGTGAGCATTCCCGAGGACTACATAAGAAAGCAGACTCTTGTTTCCAACGAGCGCTATTTCACCCAGGAGCTCAAGGAGCTGGAAACCACGCTGCTCACCGCAGGCGACAGAATTAAGGAGCTTGAATACAAGTTCTTCATGGAGGTCTGCGCAATTATTTCCGGGCAGGTGGCGGCGGTGCAGGCCAGCGCCGATGCCGTGGCAAGACTGGATGTGTTCTGCTCTCTTGCAGAGGTTGCGGTACGCAATAACTATTGTATGCCCGAGGTGGACACCTCCAGCGAGCTGATTATTACCGGCGGCAGACATCCCGTGGTTGAGCAGGCTGTACGGGATATCATGTTCGTTCCCAACGATACAAGCCTCAACTGCGACGGAAACCGCGTCGCCATCGTGACAGGCCCCAACATGGCAGGTAAGAGCACCTATATGCGCCAGACCGCGCTTATTACCCTCATGGCACAGATGGGCTCCTTCGTTCCCGCAAAGAGCGCCGTGGTGGGCGTCGTGGACAGAGTTTTCACCCGCATCGGCGCCTCCGACGATCTGGCGGCAGGTCAGTCCACCTTCATGCTGGAAATGAGCGAAATGGCGAACATTTTAAAGCACGCCACCTCCTCCTCACTCCTCATCATTGACGAGATAGGGCGAGGCACCTCCACCTATGACGGCATGGCAATTGCCCGTGCGGTGCTGGAGTACTGCGCGGATAAAAAGAAGCTGGGTGCAAAGACTATGTTTGCCACCCATTACCATGAGCTTTCTGCCCTGGAGGGCTCCATTGAGGGTGTGCGCAACTACAATATCAGCGCCAGAAAGCAGGGAGGAACACTTGTGTTCCTGCGTAAAATAATGCCCGGTGCCGCCGACGACAGCTACGGCATTGAGGTTGCGAAGCTGGCGGGCGTTCCCGATACGGTTATCCACAAGGCGAAAACCTATCTCAAGGAGCTGGAGGCCGACAAGGCAGAGCTGAAGCTGAAGGAAAAATCAGACAGCGACCAGATAAGCTTTATGGATGTGGGTACCGATGAGGTGGGCAGAATTCTCCGCAGCACCGATGTCAACTCCCTTACGCCGCTGGAGGCGCTGAACCTTTTGAGCGAGCTTCAGAAAAAAGCGAGGGGTTAATATGCGTCACATGACCGACAGACTGAAAAAGAGTGAAGAATGGGGCCTTTTGGCCCTGCTTGTATTTCACATCTTTGTCTTCCCCATGGGAGTTTCAATTGCCGTTAAGGATGGTTGGGATATGTTTGGCCTTTCCGACGGCCAGCTTAATTTTGCCTACTATGCCATAAGTCTTGCTCTGGTGTTTGTGTTTGCCGGCGGATACCTTCGCCGCAGCTTTGACAGCCTTTTGGACAGGCCCGGGGATGCCCTTGCGGGTTTCCTCCTCGCCTGGGGAATTTATATACTTCTGAACATGGTCCTCGGCAGGCTCCTTTCCCTTTTCCCCTTTTTCTCCAATGAAAATCCCAATCAGACCGCCATCGAGGGAAGCGCCCGGACTGCCCGAAGCATAATGATTGCCGTCACGGTGTTTATGGCGCCCATTGTGGAGGAGACGATTTTCCGGGGAGGAATTTTCTGCGGACTGTATCATAAAAGCCGCGCGCTTGCCTATGCGGTCTGCATTATTGCTTTTTCCGTATATCATATTTGGCAGTATGCGGCGTTTGTTGATGTAAAGTATCTGCTGTTTGCGCTGCAGTATATTCCCGCCTCCTTTGCCCTCTGCTGGTGCTATGAAAGAAGCGGCTCCCTGTGGACCTGTATTTTCTTCCACATGAGCGTAAATGCCGTAGGTGTTTTGCAGCTGATGACAACATTGTAATATGAAAAATAACATCACCAAAAAAATAATAATCATAGCTATGACCGTGGCCTTTGATATAGCCTTTTCCCGAGTGCTTGCGCTGAATGTGCTCACCCTGAAGATTGGCATCGGCTTTGCCGCAATTGTGCTGTGCGCCATGCTCTACGGCCCCGTGTGGGCAGGCGTTGCCGCGGCTCTTTCCGATGTCTTGGGCGCGGTGCTGTTTCCCACGGGAGCTTACTTCCCGGGCTTTACGGTAACGGCGGCTTTAGGCGGCGCAATCTTCGGACTTTTCCTCTACAGGAGGCGCCCGAATTTTCTGCGTGGCTTTTTAGCGGCGCTGTGCTACGGCCTGTGCGTCACCATGCTGGCCAATACAGCCATGATTTCCTTTGTCTACGGGCCGCCCTTCTGGCCCCTGTTCGTGACTCGTTTGGCGGAATTCGGCGTCATGCTGGCCCTGCAGACCGCGGTAATCACGGTGCTTTCCTCTTCAAATACCCTTTACGGGGAAATAATGCGCCTGAGGAACGAATAAAATTAAAAAAATTCTAAAAAAGTCCTTGACAAACAAGGACTTTTTTGATATGTTTATCGGGCGCTCCAAAGACAGCAGGTTTCGAAAGTGTAAATCCTGCCGAGGATGGCATCATAATTTTGATTGCTTAACACCTCTGTGTCTTTATGCCACGGAGGTTTTTCTTTTTCTTACGGGCGCGGATAAATCGTGTGGAGGTGAAAAAACACACATGCCTAACGCAAAAGTTCTCAGCGAAAAGCAGGCGATCGTAGAAGCACTGGTCGAGCGTATTCAGGGAGCAAGCGCAGGTATCTTCGTTGACTATCAGGGTATCACCGTAGCAGAAGACACCGCACTTCGTACCGAGATGCGCAAGGAAAGCGTTGACTACACCGTCGTCAAGAACACTCTTACCAGAATTGCTATCGACAAGCTCGGAATGAACGCACTTGATTCCGTCCTCAACGGCAGCACCTCTCTGGCAACCAGCAGCGAAGATCCCATCGCTCCCTTCCGTATCATTGCAGATTACTCCAAGAAGCTGGGTGACAAGTTCAATGTCAAAGCAGCATTCATGGAGGGCAAGATCCTTTCCGAGCAGGAGATCGCAGCTCTGTCCACCCTGACTTCCAAGAACGACCTTTACGGTCAGCTGGCCGGCACCCTCAATTCCATCATTGCAGGTCTGGCAGTATGCCTCAGCGAAGTCGCAGAAAAAATGGGCGGCGCACCCGCACCCGCAGAAGCAGCAGAATAATTGCTGCACACTAATGTAAATTATTTGGAGGAAAATTAAAATGAGTGAAAAAATCACCGCTATGATCGAAGAGATCAAGGCTCTCTCCGTTCTCGAGCTCAAGGAACTCGTAGACGGTATTTGCGAAACCTTCGGCGTTTCCGCAGTCGCAGCAGCAGCAGCTCCCGCAGCAGGCGCAGCAGAAGCAGTTGCAGAAAAGACCGAGTTTGACGTTGTTATGACCAGCTTCGGCGCAGAGAAGATCAAGGTCATCAAGGAAGTCCGCGGCATCACCGGCCTGGGCCTCGCAGAGGCAAAGGCAATGGTAGAAGGCGTTCCTGCAAAGCTCAAGGAAGGCATCTCCAAGGAAGACGCAGAAGCTATCAAGGCACAGCTCGAGGCTGTCGGCGCAACTGTCGAAATCAAGTAATTTATTACTTACAAATAAAAGACCGTTCCGAAGGGAACGGTCTTTTTTTGCGCTTTTCAGGAAGAAAATTACAATATTTGGCGTGTTTTCGGCGAAAAATGCTTTAAAAAGTTTTTAAAAATGTTATTTTATCTGAAATCTGAAATATAAGGCGAATACTTCCGTCACATATAGATGAGAACGAAAGGAAGCTTTCGTCTGCCGAATAATGTATAAGGAAGATTTCATGACTGACATTCTGAAGAAGTGCCTTTTGAGATTAGGCTGTGCGGTTCTCGCGGCCGTAATTCTCCTTTGCGCACTGATAACCCCGGACGCAGCCGCAAAATCCACCGATGAGTATTATGAGAACGCCGTCCTGTTCTGGACAAATGTGGAGCGAAGCAGAAACGGTCTTTCCCCGCTGAAAACTACCTCTGCGCTTCAGAGCGCCGCCGGAACAAGAGCCGGCGAAATCGTGAGCAGCTTCAGCCATACGCGGCCTAACGGCACAAAGTGGTCCACCGCGCTGAAATCCGCAGGCGTCAGCGGCGGCTATATTGCGGAAAACATCGCCGGCGGCAAAGCGGCTCCCTACGATACCGTGACGCAGTGGATGAATTCATCCGGCCACCGGGCAAATATCCTCAGCGGCAATTACAGCTACATGGGAGTGGGCTACAAGTATGCCTCCGGCTCCGCCTACACCTATTACTGGACACAGGAATTTGCCGGCGGCGAAAGCTGCTCCGGTGCCTCCGACGGCTTCTATGTTGCGCCTACGGGTGTTGCCGTTGATAAAAGCTCCGTAAGCCTGTCTGTGGGCGACACAGCGAAGATTTCCGGCATCCCGAGCCCCGTATATGCCACGGAGATAATAAGCTGTACAAGCTCGAATCCCGCCGTTGTGAGAGTTGAGGGCGCGCAGGTCAATGTATTCACGATTAAGGGCGTTAGCAACGGCGCTGCGGAGCTCACCGTACGCTGCGGAAGCTACTCCAAAACCGTTTTCGTCAAAGTCGGAACCGGCGTTAATTCCGCCAACCCCTTTGTTGATGTCAGCAGCGGCGCCGTCTACTTCAGGGCGGTGCAGTGGGCATACAAAAATGACATCACCGGCGGCACCGACGCCTATCATTTCAGCCCCAATGACGACTGCACGAGAGGGCAGGTAGTGACCTTCCTCTGGCGCGCTGCAGGCTGTCCCTCCGCCAAGGGGGTATCCAATCCCTTCACGGATGTAAAAAGAGACTCGTACTGCTATGACGCGGTTATGTGGGCATATCAGAAGGGCATCACCGGCGGAACGGATGCCACACACTTCAGCCCTGACCGCACAGTAACCCGGGAGCAGTTTGTGACCATGCTGTGGAAGTATCACGGCAGTCCCGCTGTGAGCTGCGCAAATCCCTTTGTTGACCTTTCCTACGGCAGCTACTGCTATAATGCGGTGCTGTGGGCATATAAAACGGGCGTGACCACGGGCATTGACTCCACCCATTTCGGTGTTGGTGAGCCCTGCGAGCGCTATCAGGTCGTGCTGTTCCTCTACCGCGACCTGGCATAAAATGCTGTTTCCTGATAAACAATCGCCCATTAAATTGTTTTTTCAGATGCAAATATTCTTTTCTCCCCCATTGAGAGCGTGCGGCGCATCACCCCCGGTGTGCCGCGCGTTTTTTCAAAGGCTGCCCGGGCAAAAAAGCACCTGTATCTAAAAAAGATACAGGTGCTTTTTGCTTACATTAACAGCTCGGCGCAGAGGTCGGGATTAACCGTTTCCTCGCATTCAATGGCCATAGCCGCGGCCTTCATTGCCGCGTCGGCGGTTTCCGCAAGGTCGAGACCGTTTACACCGGCCCAGACGATGGCGGCGGTGGCCGCATCTCCGCAGCCCGTGGTGTTCACAATGTCTGCTGCGGCGCAGGGGAGCTTTATTACCTCGCTGCCCTCGGCGGCAACGATTCCGTCAGCACCGAGGCTTACGAATACCCGCTTTACGCCCATGTCCAAAAGGGCCTCCGCGGCGAAAAGCGAGGTGCTTTCGCCCGTCATGCTCATGGCCTCGACCTCGTTGGGCTTAAAGGCGGTGAGCTTTCCGAGAATGGGCTTCATGCGCTCTGCCTTGGTGATGGAAACGGGATCGGCATACAGGGGCGCGGTGACATTTTCTCCAATCCACCGCAGCGTCTCCGGCGAGAGATTTCCGTCTAAAACAACGGCGTTTGCGGCGTTTAATTTGTCCAGCAGCAGAGACAGATAGGAGGGGGTAATGCTGGCGGAAATGTCCATGTCGCTGACAGCCATCATCATTTCGCCCTTGTCATCGGTGACATAGAGATAGGTGGAGGTGCGTCCGCCCTTTATGCGGCGGCACATGCTCATATCAATGCCGTTTTCCGTACAGCTTCTGTATATGCCCTCACCGTAGACATCGCTGCCGATGGCGGCGACGAGCTTTACATCAAGGCCCAGCAGACGCAGGTTGTGGGCGATATTTCTGCCCACACCGCCGGGAGTCATGCTCACCGTTCCGGGGTTTGAATCCTGCATATTGGGGGCTTTATTGGGACGCCCGCAGATATCCATGTTTACGGCGCCGATTACGATTACAGTTTTATGTTCCATATGCTTTCGGCATACTCCTTTATGGCGCGGTCAGCGGCGAAAATCCCGCTTTCCGCGGTGTTCATAAGTGAAAGTCGGGCAAGCTCATTCTCGTTGGAGATTGCGGAATAGAGCCTGTCGTGGGTGCTCACATAGTCGCGGTAGTCCGCAATGAGCATATAGGGATCGCCCTTGTAGAGAAGGTCGGAAACCAGGTCGGAATAGCTCTTGCCGTCGGAGAAGCCTGAGGAGAAGCGGTTGAGAACCTCCATGAGCTCCGGGTCCTTTTCTGCTATGGAAAGGGGATTGTAGCCGCGCTCCTTCAGAGCGATGACCTCCTCCGTGCGGAGACCGAAGAGGAACATATTTCTGTCGCCCAGGCGCTCATACATTTCAACATTGGCACCGTCAAGGGTGCCGATGGTCACCGCACCGTTGAGCATAAGCTTCATGTTGCCGGTACCGGAGGCCTCCTTGCCTGCGGTGGAAATCTGCTGGGAAACCTGGGCTGCGGGCATGAGCGCCTCGGCGGCGGAAACGCGGTAGTTTTCCATGAAGTAGACCTGCAGCTTATCCTTGCACAGAGGATCGCCGTTAACATCCTTTGCAAGAGAGCAGATGAGCTCGATTATGCGCTTCGCAGTGCGGTAGCCTGCGGCGGCCTTTGCGCCGAAAACAAAGGTGCGGGGCTTGAATTCTGCGTTGGGCTTGTCGTGGATTTGCATCTGCAGACGGGTTATGAGCATGGCGCACAGAAGCTGGCGCTTATACTCGTGGAGACGCTTCACCTGAACATCCATAATGGCGTCGGTGTTCAGCACAAAGCCGTCGTTTCGCAGAGCAAATTCGGCAAAGTCCGCCTTGTTCAGCTGCTTGATTTCCAGCACTCTTTTCTGCACCCGTGGCTCTTGGGCAAAGTCCGCAAGACGGATAAGCTCTTCGGGACGGGTGAGGAAGTCTTCGCTGCCTAAAAGCTCGGCGGCAAGCCCGTGGAGACGGGGATTTATCTGGGAGAGCCAGCGGCGGTGGTCGATGCCGTTGGTGACATAGGTGAAGCGCTCGGGGCGCAGCTCGTTTATGTCCCTAAAGAGGTCGTTTTTCAGAATTTCGCCGTGCAGACCGGAAACGCCGTTGACCTTGAAGCAGGCGGCAAGGCAGAGGTTTGCCATATGCACCTGTCCGTTGCGGATGATGAGGTTGCGGCCCACCTTTTCGCTGTTGCCGAATTTGGAAACAAGGTAGTCGCACCAGCGGCGATTAATCTCGCAGAGAATTTCCCACACACGGGGCAGGAGCTTCTGAACGAGCTCCTGAGGCCATTTTTCAAGTGCCTCGCTCATGACGGTGTGGTTGGTGTAGGCAACGGCGGCGGTGACGATTTCCCAGGCCTCATCCCAGTCCATGTCGTATTCGTCCATGAAAATGCGCATGAGCTCGGGAATAACAAGTGTGGGGTGGGTGTCGTTAATCTGAATGACATGGTGCTTTGCAAAGCTCCTTATGTCGCCGTATCTTTCCATGTGCTTTTTCACGATGGTCTGCACCGTGGCGGAGACGAAGAAATACTGCTGCTTGAGACGGAGAATTTTGCCTTCAATGTGGTCGTCGGCGGGGTAAAGCACCTTGGTGATGACCTCCGACATGGTGCGCTGCTCCATGCTCTTGACATATTCGCCCTCGGAGAAGAGGTACATATCAAGGGCGCTGGTGCTTCTCGCGTCCCACAGGCGCAGGGTGTTCACGGTTTTGCCGCCGAAGCCTGCAATGAGCATATCACGGGGTACGGCGGTGACGGTGGTGTAGCCCGTGTGCTCCGCGTGGTATCTGCCGAAGTAGTCCCAGCGGGGAGAAATCTGGCCGCCGAAGCGGATTTCAACGGCGTCCTCGTTGCGGGGAATGAGCCAGCTTTCGGCACTCTTGCGCCAGTCGTCGGCCACCTCGGTCTGCTTTCCGTCCTGAATCTTCTGACGGAAAATACCTAACTCGTAGCAGATGGAATAGCCCGTGGCGGGAATTCCCAAAGACGCCATGCTGTCCATGTAGCAGGCGGCAAGACGGCCCAGACCGCCGTTGCCCAGGCCTGCGTCGTTTTCCGCCTCAAAGATGTCTGCGGCGCTGCGGCCCATGTCCTCCAGCGCGCCGGTGAGGGCCTCTGAAATGCCTAAATTGAAGGCGTTTTTTATGAGGCTTCTGCCCATGAGAAATTCCATGGACATATAATGCACCTCACGGTCACCGCGGCGGGATTCTTCTATGGCCAGGAGACGGCTCATAATCTCGCGGATGACCATGGCGCTTGCCTGAAACACCTGATCGTCGGTGGCTTTTTCTATTGTAACTCCGAAGTAGGCGCAGAGCTTATCCTCAATGGCGCTGCGTACTTCATCCCGGGATATTTCGCTTTTCATATACGGATACCTTTCGGCCTAAAATCAAATTTTACTGGATTTCGGAATAACTATGGGAAGCGCAGGGGAGCCCATCAGCGTCTGATATGCACCGATGCTGCAGTTTTTGTCAACAATGCAGTTTGTGAGCTCCACGCCCTCGCCGATTCTGCAGCCGCGCATTACGATGCAGTTTGTGAGCTTTGCGCCCTTGCCTATGCGGACATCGGAGAAGACCACGGAGCCCTTAAGCTCGCCCTCAACTATGCAGCCGTCGGCAACGAGACTGCATTTTGAGACGGCGTTTTCGCCGTAATAGGTGCTGACATCTTCCTCGCTCTTGGTGCGAACGGGGCGGTCAACGGGGAACAGCTCGCTGCGGACATCGGGACTGAGCGCCTCCATGCTGCTGCGGAAGTAGCTCTCGGTACTCATTATACGTTTTGCATAGCCGGAGTGAACGCAGACATTCACCTTGCCGCCGTTTTCAAGATAGTTTGCAATGGCGTCACGGTGGAAATGATACTTGTTCTCCGTGAAGCAGTAATCCATGAATCCCAGGAGCAGCTCCTTGGAGATCACATATGCCTCCAGGGAGGCAATACCCTCGCCTGCGCCATGCTGATTAAAGGCCATTTTACGGGCAAAGCCGTCGGCATCGACGATGTAGCGGTGGTGCTTGTATTCGGGTGTGCTGTCGGTGCAGATGGCGGTTATCTCCGCGCCGCTTTTAATGTGTCTGCGGAGAATATCCTCCAGGTCGAGGTTTGCGGCAAGATTGCCGTGCATCATGACGATATTTTTTTCTCTGATGCTCTCCACATAGGTCCTCACGGCGTTGAGAGCCTCAATGGTGCCGTTGTAGTTGCCTGTGTGATACTCGGGGAGACCAAAGGGAGGAAGCATCTTCAGGCCGCCGATTTTTCTGCCCATGTCCCAGTCCTTGCCGCTGCCCAGATGGTCAAGCAGGGACTGATAATCGCGCTGCATGATGACACCCACATTGTGGATGCCTGCGTTCATCATGGAGGAAAGGGCGAAGTCGATGAGCCTGTATCTGCCGCAGAAGGGCATGGAGGCAGCGGTGCGGGTGCGCACAAGCTGATCGAGATTGGGAGTTCCGCCGTAGGCGTAGATTATTCCGTGAAAATCAACCATTTCTCAAACCTCCTCTGACTTGTAAATCATGGCGCCTGCAGGCACGACTGCGCCTTCTCGGATTTCTATATCGGGGCCGCAGGTGGCAACGCCCCACTGCTCTGTTCCGTCGGGTGCGGCACCCACATGGGCATTTTTCTTTATAACGGTGTTTTCACCGATGATGGCGTATTCCACGGTGGCGCCCTCCTCAACCACGGCACCGGGCATGAGCACGCTGTAAAGCACCCGGGCGTCCTTTCCCACCACTGCGGAGCTGGAGAGCACGGAGTTTTCCACATGGCCCTCTATGACGCAGCCCTCGGTGACGATGGAGTGAACGATTTCCGCATCCTCTCCTGCAAAGTGAGGAGGACGGGTGTTGCCCCGGGAACGAATGGGCCAGTTGGGATCGTAAAGGTTTATCAGAGTTGTGGAGAGCATATCCATGTTGGCGTCCCACAGGCTTGTTATGGTGCCCACATCGCGCCAGTAGCCGTCAAAGCGGTAGGGCCAGAGCTTTTCGCCCTCCTTCAGCATATTGGGAATTATATTTTTGCCGAAATCCTTGCTGGAGTTCGGATCGTTTTCGTCTTCAATGAGATATTTGCGAAGCTTCTTCCAGTTGAAGATGTAAATGCCCATGGAGGCAAGGTCGGATTTGGGCTTTTTCGGCTTTTCCTCAAACTCGGAAACGAAGCCGTCCTCGCCCAGATTCATAATGCCGAAGCGGGTGGCATCCTCCAGGGAGACCTGCAGCACGGCGATGGTGCAGGCGGCATCCTTTTCCATGTGCTCACGGAGCATTTTCGCATAGTCCATCTTGTAGATATGGTCGCCGGAGAGAATGATAACATTGTCCGGGTCGTACATCTCGATGAAGCCCATATTCTGATAGATGGCATTTGCGGTGCCGGAGAACCATTCGCCCTGCTCGCCGGCGGTCTGATAGGGAGGGAGAATGAACACACCGCCGTCAGCGGAGTCCAAATCCCAGGGCTGGCCTCCGGCTATGTAGCTGTTGAGCTGAAGAGGGCGGTACTGTGTCAGCACACCCACGGTGTCAATGCCGGAATTGGCACAGTTGGACAGAGGAAAATCGATGATGCGGTATTTTCCTCCGAAGGGCATATTGGGCTTTGCCACATTTTGTGTCAGGGCATAGAGACGGGAGCCCTGACCGCCTGCAAGAAGCATTGCGATACAGCTTTTCTTCATGTGTTCATCATCCTTTCCCGATACACGGAGACGGTATCGGTATTAAAAAATCACTTTGACGGCGGAGGATAGAAATCCCCCACCGTCATAATGTCAGTTGCGGTTATAAATGTTCATGGCTTTATCTGCGCCCTCAAGAATGTAGCAGCGTATGGCCTTGGAAACCCTTTTGGCCAGCTCCTCCATGTCGGCGGCGTCCTGATTTTTGAAGGTGCTGAGCACCCAGTCTGCCATGTCGTAATCGGGATGCGGCGCGCTGCCAACGCCCATGCGGATGCGGGGAAAAGCATCTGTGCCTAAATGGAGAATGATGTTCTTGAGCCCGTTGTGACCGCCTGCGGAGCCGCTTTTGCGGATGCGCATTTTTCCGATGGGCAGAGCTACCTCATCGGAAACGACAATGATGTGGTCCGGGGAGACCTTATAGAAATTTGCGGCCTGAATTACAGCCTCACCGGAGAGATTCATATAGGTCTGGGGCTTCATGAGAAGCACCTTCTCTCCCTCTATGCTTGCCGTGGCAGTAAGGGCCTTGAAGCGCAGCTTGTTTACGGATACATTGAGGTCGCGCTCAACTGCGTCACAGGCCATGAAGCCTGCATTGTGGCGGGTGCCGTTGTATTTAATTCCGGGATTGCCCAGAAACACGACAATCCATGATACGCCGGAGCCGGCACGAAGCTTGTCAAACATAGTATTACGACCTCAAATCAGTCTCCCCTCTGTGGTGAGGGGGACCGCGTCAGCGGTAAAAGGGTGAAGAATTACCCTTCGCGTTTGCCTTTATTCAACGGCTCCCCGCAGAGGGGAGCCGTTGCAGAAGGGTTATGTATTACTCAAAAAGATTGGAGATGGATTCTTCCTCGTAGATGCGGCGGATCGCTTCGGAGAATACTCTGTCAACGGACATATACTTGATCTTGTCGCATACGGGCTTGTCTTCGGGATAGGGAATGGTGTCCAGAAGCAGCAGCTCCTTGATGCAGCTGTTTTCGATGCGCTCGATGGCGGGACCGGAGAGAACGCCGTGGCTTGCGCAGGCGTAAACTTCCTTTGCACCGCCGATTTCCATGATGGCCTTTGCGGCGCCGCAGAGGGAGCCTGCGGTGTCAACCATATCGTCAAGGAGAATGCAGGTCTTGCCTTCAACATTGCCGATGATGTTCATAACCTCGGACTGGTTTGCCTTTTCACGGCGCTTGTCAACGATGGCCATGTTGCAGCCCAGCTTCATGGAGAAGTTGCGTGCGCGGGCGGTGGAGCCTACGTCGGGGGAAACGACCATGATGTCCTCGTTGCCCTTGCCGAAAACATCGAGGTAGTGGTTGGCGAAGAGAGGAGCGCCGAAAAGATTGTCGACGGGGATGTCAAAGAAGCCCTGAATCTGTGCGGCGTGGAGGTCCATGGTGAGGACACGGTCAGCGCCGGCGGCGGTGATGAGGTTTGCAACCAACTTTGCGGAGATGGGATCGCGGCTCTTTGCCTTGCGGTCCTGACGGGCGTAGCCGAAGTAGGGGATAACTGCGGTGATGCGGCCTGCGGATGCTCTGCGCATGGCGTCGATCATAACAAGCAGCTCCATGAGGTTGTCGTTAACGGGCTTGCAGGTGGACTGAACGATGAAAACATCGGCGCCGCGAACAGGCTCGTGAACGGAGATGGAGCACTCACCGTCTGCAAAGTGAGCACAGGTGCAGTCACCAAGCTCCTTGAAGAGAAGCTTGCCGATTTTCTGTGCAAGCTCGGGGTTGGAATTACCGGTAAAAACCTTAATTTCTTTGCCGTGAGAAATCATTTTTGAATATCCTCTCTTTTTGTAATACTCGCTTTATGCGGTAAAATATTCATCCTTAAAAGTATAACAAAACCAAAGGAAAAAATAAAGGGCAAAGAGATAGAATTTTAGCTATACAAAGAGAAAGTTTATGTCGATTATGCTGTGAATGGGGTGAAGCGTCAGATTTTGCGGATTTCGCAGTTAATCTCGCCCGAGGCGCCGATTTCAAGGGCTGCCCATGTTTTTTCGCTGCCGGTGCCTGCGGTGCCGGGATTGAGAACAAATATGCCCTCAATCTGCTCAAAGCCGGCCCTGTGGGTATGACCGAACATGGCAAGCTGACACTCATTGCATTCAGCGGCGTAAAGCAGTGTGTTAAGGTTGCCGTAGCGCACGGCATAGCGGTGACCGTGGGTAATGAAGGCGTTTAAGCGGCCCAACTTTATTACCTTGTATTCCGACTCAAAGCAATCGCGGTCACAGTTGCCGGAAACGGCGCATATGGGGATGTGGGGGAATTCCTTTTCAAGAGGCCGCAGGTCTGCGTTGCCGTCACCGAGATGGATTATTTGGTCGGGTGCATATTCCCTGACGGCATTTACCATGCCTTTTGAGGAACCGTGGCTGTCAGAAAAAACTGCAATTTTCATTGTAAACCTCCATTGCTGAAGTGCATATACTGTTTCAGGAGTGATGCTTTATGCAAAATCTCGAAAAGATAAACGAACAGCTTAAAAAGAGTGGGAAAGCGGATAAGCTCAAAAGCATTGCCGAGTCCGAGGACGGCAAGGCCTTGAGCCGTATGTTAGACGCCTCTGCCGTGGAGCAGGCGGCGAAAAGCGGTGATGCCGCGGCACTTCAGAGCATACTCAATGCCGTGCTGGGTACCGAAGAGGGACGGCGTCTTGCCGAAAGCATAAAGAGTGCCATGAGGTAGGGGAGGTGAGCCCGTGGGCGAGCTTGAGGACAGCCTGAACCAGGTTCTGAACAATCCCGAGCAGATGGAGAAAATCGCAAATCTCGCAAAGTCGCTCATGGGCGGCGGAGCATCGGAGCAAAGCAGGGAGCTGCAGTCTGTCGATCCGAAAATGCTGCAGAAAATCAGCGGCCTCATTAACGGCGACGGGGCAAAGGACAGCAGGGACAGACGGCTTCTCGATGCCCTGCGCCCCTATCTTTCGGAAAAGCGGCGGGGCAAAATGGACAAAGCTGTGAGGCTTGCGAAAATGGCCCGCATCGCATCCGCTGCCGCGGAGGAATTCGGAGGTAAAGAGGATGTATAACCGCTATCGCGGCAACAGCGGAAAGCCCCAGCGGGTGGAGGAGAATCCTCCTTCCACTGTGCCGAAGCCTATGCCTGTGCCGAGGAAAAATCAGAGCAGACCACCCCTCGCGGGAGGCAATCTTTCAGCCCTCTTGCCCAAGGGGATAGGGAAAAATCTCTCCGAGCTTGAGACCGAGGATTTGCTGCTTATACTCATTCTCTATCTCATGTACCGCGAAAGCGGCGATAAGGAGCTTCTGCTGATTATGGGAGCCATGTATTTATTATAAAAAAGACCGCAGAAGCGGTCTTTTTTTATACTCTGAATTCGTCGGGCTTTTCTTCTCGCAGACCTGCGTTATAAAGAATTGCTTCCGCAATTCTGCGGCAGGCGCTTCCGTCGCCGTAGGGATTAACGGCGTGGGCCATTTTGTCGTAGGCGGCGGGATTTGTGAGAAGCTCCTCTGCGTCGCGGACTATGTCCTCCTTCTTTACGCCGCAGAGCTTTACGGTGCCTGCCTCAACAGCCTCGGGGCGCTCGGTCTCCCTGCGGAGCACGAGCACGGGCTTTCCCAAAGAGGGAGCCTCCTCCTGAAGTCCGCCGCTGTCGGTCATGACCATGAAGCTTTTGCTCATGAGACGGTGCATATCCATGGCATCAAGGGGCTCGATAAGCTTCACATTGTCCAGCCCGTCGAGAATGCCGTGGGCAGCCTCGCGGACGATGGGGGACATATGTATGGGATAGACAAACTCCACATCGGAATGGTTTTCCGCGATCTCACGAACTGCGGAAAAGATGTTCTGCATGGGCTCGCCGTAGTTTTCGCGGCGGTGGCAGGTCATGGCCACAACGCGCTTGGAAAAATCGATTGCCTTCAGCTCCTCGGAATTGAAGCTGCCGTCGCCGATGGTGTACTTCATGGCGTCGATGACGGTGTTGCCGGTGATGAAAATATCGCCGGTGACAGCCTCTGCCGTGAGGTTTGCGGCGTTCTTTGCCGTGGGGGCAAAGTGCAGTGTGGCAAGACGGCCAACGAGACAGCGGTTCATTTCCTCGGGGAAGGGACTGTAACGGTCATAGGTGCGAAGACCTGCCTCCACATGACCTACGGGAATCTTTGCATAGAAGGCGGCAAGCGCCGCGGAGAAGGTTGTGCTGGTGTCACCGTGGACAAGCACAAGGTCAGGCTGCGCGACCTTGAAGCACTCCTCAAGGCCCTTCAGAGCCTTGGTGGTGACATCGGTGAGAGTCTGATTCTTGCCCATGATGTTCAGGTCGTAATCAGCCTTGAGACCGAAGCAGTCCATGACGGAGTCAAGCATCTCGCGGTGCTGCGCGGTGACGCAGATAAGGCTTTCGATTTCGGGATATTTCTGCAGCTCCAGTGCCAGCGGAGCCATCTTGATGGCTTCGGGACGGGTGCCGAAAACGGACATGACTTTAAGCTTCTTCATCTTTTTTCTCCTCTTCGGGGGAGGCTTCGGCAGCTGCGGCTGCGGCCTCGTGATGAATGTGGATGTTTTTGTTGTGTCTGAAAACAAAGAGCCAGATGCAGGCGGCAATTACAAAGGACGCAAGGGCGACAATCATTCGCACCGTACCCGTGGAGGTAATCAGCACACCCACAAGTCCGAGTATTGCGGAAACCGCGTACAGAACGGCAACGACCTGCTTCTGATTAAGGCCGATGTCCAGCAGCCTGTGGTGGAAGTGGCCGCGGTCGGCATGGAAGGGGCTCTGCCCGTTGAGCATACGGCGGGTAAAGGCAAAAACGGTGTCTAAAAGAGGCACGGCCAGCGCCAGAACGGGAAGAATAAAGGTTATGATGGCATAGAACTTGAACATTCCTATGACGGAAACCGTTGCAAGTATATAGCCGAGCAGCAGCGCGCCCGTATCACCCATGAAAATCTTTGCGGGGTTAAGGTTGAAGGGCAGAAAACCGAGACATGCGCCGCAGAGCGCGGCAAGAATTATTGCTACATTGCTGTTTGCGTCCGATACCAGCATGGAAACCGCCAGCATGGAAAGGGAGGCAATGGTGGAAACACCGCAGGCAAGTCCGTCAAGACCGTCAATGAGATTGACGGAATTCGTGACGCCTACAATCCACAAAATAGTAACGGGAACGGACAGAACTCCTATGGTGAGGGCCTGACCGCTGGTAATAAGCAGGGGGTTTGAAACGACATTAATCAGAACGCCGGACAGCACGGCGATGACGGCGGCGATGATCTGCACACCGAATTTCAGCCATGCGTTGAGGTTTAATACGTCGTCGATTGCGCCCACCACAACAATGAGAATTGCTCCGATAAGAATGCCGCGCACCTGAGGGGTGATGTTGGCGAAAACAAGAACGGACAGCAAAAATCCCAGGAAAATTGCGAGTCCGCCCATGCGGGGAGTGGGTGCCTTGTGAATGTGGCGCTTTTCATCGGGAACATCAATTGCGCCAACCTGCTTTGCAAATTTCATGACCAAAGGGGTTGCGAGATTTGCAACGATGAAGGCAATGCCTATGGCAAATACTATCTTTATCCAGACTTCTGTACTGAAGACCATGATATCTCTCCTTGTTTATCCCACAGCGGGATGAAAAAATCAGAAGGGCTTCTCCACGAGGCCCACCTTTTTATAAACCTTACGCAGTGTCTTGCGGGCAATGTAGCTTGCCTTTTCGGCACCGTCGGAATATACCTTCTGCAGATATGCCTTGTCGGCAAGAAGTCTGCTTGCCTCCTCGCGGATGGGACGGAGAGTTTCGATAACAGCCTCGCCTACTGCGGGCTTGAAAACACCGTAGCCGCAGCCGTCAAATTCCTTCTCGATTTCTTCAAAGGTCTTGCCGGTGACGGCGGCGTAGATGTTCATGAGGTTTGCAACGCCGGGCTTGTTTTCGCGGTCAAAGCGAACGCAGTTTTCCGTGTCGGAGTCGGTGACGGCACGCTTGAACTTGCGGGCGATGTCCTCAGGCTTTTCCATGAGGAAAACGCAGCCGTTGGGATCGGACTTGCTCATCTTTGAGGTGGGATTGCCCAGACCCATGACTCTTGCGCCTGCCTTGGGAATGTAGGGCTCGGGAACCTTGAATACATCACCGTAAATGTTATTGAAGCGGATTGCCACATCGCGGGTGAGCTCGCAATGCTGACGCTGGTCTTCACCTACGGGAACGAAGTCCGCCTGATAAAGCAGGATGTCCGCCGCCATGAGGGCGGGATAGGTGAAAAGACCGCCGTTGATGTTGTCGGCATTCTTTGCGCTCTTGTCCTTGAACTGTGTCATGCGGGAAAGCTCACCGAACATGGTGTAGCAGTTGAGAATCCAACCCAGCTCCGCGTGCTCGTGAACATGGCTCTGCACGAAAAGGGTGTTCTTTTCGGGGTCAAGACCGCAGGCAATGTACTGTGCCAGCTGCTCAAGGGTTCTGCGGCGCAGCTCTGCGGGATTCTGACGCACGGTGAGGGTGTGCAGGTCTGCCATGAAGTAGTAGCAGTCAAACTCTTCGGCGCGGGCGCCCCAGTTCTTTACAGCACCGAGATAGTTTCCCAGGTGCAGGTCGCCGGAGGGCTGTATGCCGGAAAGCATTACTTTTTTCTTGATTTCGTTTTCCATATCTGTAAATCTCCAAATAAAGATAATTTTCTAAATTAGCATTGTACCATTTTAACTGCCGCTTGACAACAGATAAAATGTAAAATAATATATGTGTGTTATTTTTACAGCTTCGGAGGAACACTATGAAGGATATGAAATGGTACGAGGAAATGGAGGCACGCATCCCCAAGGGTGAGGTGCGCACCCGTTTCGCTCCCAGTCCCACGGGATATATGCATGTAGGCAATCTGCGCACTGCTCTCTACACATGGCTCATTGCCCGTCATGCAGGAGGTAAATTCATCCTCCGCATTGAGGACACCGACCAGGGCAGATATGTTGAGGGCGCTGTTGATGTTATTTACCGCACCCTTACCGAGTGCGGCCTTGACCATGACGAGGGTCCCGATGTGGGCGGCCCCGTAGGTCCCTATATTCAGACCGAGAGAAGAGCGCTCTACAAGGAATACGCCGACCTTCTCGTTGAAAAGGGCTGCGCCTACCGCTGCTTCTGCGAAAAGAGCGAGGATGAGGAAAGCACGGGCTTTGAAAAGGTGGCTGACCCCTGCCGCTTCGTGAGCAAGGAGGAATCCGATGCCCGCGCCGCCGCAGGTGAGCCCTATGTCATCCGTCAGAAAATCCCCGAGGAAGGCACCACCACCTTCCACGATGAAATTTTCGGCGACATCACCGTTGAAAACAAGACTCTTGACGACCAGGTGCTTATTAAGCGCGACGGTCTGCCCACCTACAACTTCGCAAATGTTGTTGACGACCATCTCATGGGCATTACCCATGTTGTCCGCGGCAGCGAATATCTGTCCTCCTCTCCCAAGTACAATCTTCTGTACGAAAGCTTCGGCTGGGACATTCCCGCCTATGTACATTGCTCTCCCGTTATGCGCGACCAGCATAACAAGATGTCCAAGCGCCACGGAGATCCCTCTTACGAGGACCTTATCGCACAGGGCTACATCACCGACGCCGTTGTCAACTATGTTGCGCTTCTGGGCTGGAGCCCCGGCGGTGAGCGCGAGGTTTTTTCTATGAAGGAGCTGGCGGAAATCTTTGAGCTCAAGGGACTCAGCAAATCCCCCGCTATTTTCGATATTGAGAAGCTGAAATTCTTCAACGCAGAGTACATCCGCAATATGAGCGCAGAGGACTTTGCAAGGGTGGCCGAGCCCTTCATCCGTCAGGCGGTGAAGAAGCCGGAAATCGACCCCGCAGCCATTGCCGCCCTGCTTCAGCAGCGCACCGAGGTGCTTACGGACATTCCCGAAAAGCTGGACTTCTTCGACGAGCTTCCCGAGTATGAAACCGAGCTTTATGTTCACAAGAAGAGCAAGACCGATGAGGCCGTTTCTCTGGATATGCTGAACAAGATGCTGCCTGTTTTCGAGGCTGTTGAGGATTGGTGCGATGAGAATATTCTCACCGCCATGACCGATATGGCAGCAAAGGAAGAATGCAAGAACGCAAAGGTCATGTGGCCTGTGCGTATTGCCGTTGCAGGCAAGGCCGTAACCCCCGGCGGTGCCGTGGAAATCTGCCGCATTCTGGGCAAGGAGGAATCTCTCCGCCGCATGAGAGTTGGCATTGAAAAGCTCTCAAAATAAACATTAAATAAAATTGCCCCTTTTGGAAAAGCTAATCCAAAAGGGGTGTTTTTTTATGCACATTACGATGAGAAAGAAAACTTTTGTTCTGATAGTAACATATCTGACGGCAGCGGTGCTGGCTTTGGGCGGCTATGGCATAGCACAGAGCGTTAACGGCAGAGCCTATCGCCTTACGGCGGAATACGGCTACAGCCATGCCTTCAGTGAGGTGGTGCAGTCCGTGGACAAGCTGGATAATGCGCTGAAGCGCGGCATGTACGCCACGGGCAGCGAGGTCAGCGCGGAGGTTTGCGCCGATATTTGCGGAAGCTGTCAGGCGGCGGAAATGACCATGGCGGTGCTGCCCTTTTCAACCCAGGAGCTGGAGCATACCGCCGCCTTCATAAACATCGCGGAGGACTATGCGGAATACCTTCTGAAGACCACGGGGGAAAACGGCTTTTCAGATACGGAGCGGGCGAATATGGCAAGCCTTGCGGAGATTTCGGAGAGCCTGAAAAAGAGCCTGCGCCGGCTTTCGTCAGATATAAACGACGGCAGCGTGCTCATGGATGCTCCCGAGGATGCCTTTGCCGACGGCGGCGCAAAGGTAATGAGCGAGGCAATGCTGAAAATGGAAAGCGAGCTGGGGGAGCTTCCCACCATTGACTATAACGGCAGCTTCCCCGAAACCACAAAGGCTGAATTTGACAATCCCGTCTCTGAAAAAGCGGCAAAAAAGGCCGCGGAGGAATTCTTCGGTATTGAGGCCGGTGATACGGAATACAAAACCGATGGCGGCGTTTTCTGCTTTGGCTTTGACGGCGGAACGGTTACGGTGGATGCAGGAGGAAATGTGCTTTCCATGTCATCACAGCGTTCTGTGGCGGGAGATATGGAAAGCTCCGAGCTTGAGGCTACAGCGGAAAAATTCCTTGATGAAAAGGGCTTTGAGGAAATGAAAATGCTGTCCTCAAGCCGACATGACAGTGTGCTGACGGCGGTTTTTGCCTGCGGAACGGGCGGCGTGCTATGTGAAAACGACTGCGTAAAGGTGTCCGTGGCGGCGGATGACGGAAGCATCTATGCCTTTGATGCCACGGAGTACTATAAGCATCATACCAAGCGGCAGCTTTCTGCTCCGGGAGTGAGCGAAGCGGCGGCAAAAGCCGCAATTCCCGGGAGTCTGACGGTGAAGGGCACGGAGCTCGTGCTCTGCGCGGACAACAGCCTTGAGAGGCTGTGCTACGCCTTCGACTGCGTCAACGGCGGCGGCGAAGCGGTCCGGGTTTTCGTAGACGCAAATACGGGCAAGCAGTTTAAAATAAAGGTGTAAAAAGAAAAGCACGGCAAGCGCAATGCTTGCCGTGCTTATTGTTTGCTTATTTGCCGTTCTTTGCCTTCTGCCGTGCTTCTTCGAATTTCTTTCGGGCCGCCTCATATTCCTTGCGGGCCTTTTCATATTCTATGTTTTCGATGTTAGCCTTGAGTTGATTGTTCTCGGCCTTGAGCTTGCGCTCTTTTTGCGCCAGAGTTTCTTCGGGCTCTGCAGGCTGAACGGGCGCTGCGGGTATAACAGGCGCCGGGGGCTGAAGAGGAGCTTCGGTCTGAACGGGTGCCACAGGCTGAACAGGTGCTGTGGGACGGTCTGTGCTGTCAAACTCCTGGGGAGAAACGCCCATTTCAACAGCATCCTCGTAGCAATCGTCATCGTCAAAGTCTTCTTCGTCTACACGGGGAGTAATGATTCCGAGACCGATTTTAAATGCGCGAAGGCATACGACTGCGAACACGGCGGCGAGAACAGAGAATGCCGTAAGAGCAATTATTGCAATGAGCTGTATGGTGCCGTCGCCGGAGCCGTCTTCGAGGCAGTAGGCAAAACCGGTATAGTCTTTTGTGAAGCCGTATACATTAAGCGCTACAGCGGCGGCAGTGGAAACCCATGCTGCGGCAACGGCGGTTTTAAGCATGCCCAGAGAGGGCTTAAAGGCTGCGATAATGCAGACAATGCCTGCGGCAAGACCGATCATTGCGGCAATGCGGAGGAAGGAATAGAGCTGCTGGCGTACCTCAAGCTCTGCGGATACATTATCGGAATCCTCTGCGATGAAGTCACGGGCAACGCTGATGATGCTGTGATAGTCGCTGCGGTCCGTAACCATTTCCGCAATGGCGTCATTTGCCAGAAGAGCTTCGATGCCCACATCGACAATGGACTGGGCGTCGTCAAATTCCTTGAGGTTTTCGAGAGCCTTTTCCATGGCGTCGTTCTTGTCCTGAAGAGCCTTTTTGCCGTTTGCGAGCTGGCTTGCGCCGCTGTCAAGCTGGCTCTTGGCGCTGTCAAGCTGTCCTTGCCTGCGTCAAGCTGCTGCTTTGCGTCGGCAAGCTGCGCCTCGCCGTTTGCAATCTGCTGCTCGGCATCGGCAATCTGAGCATTGGCTGAAGCAAGCTGAGCCTGTCCGGACTCATACTCGGAAATGGCAGCTGCAGCAGAGGAGTAGCCATATTGTCTGGCTACACCGTCTGCAATATATCCAACCCAGTCCTGACCGGTGCTCTGCAATCCCTTAAGCGCATTGTAGGCGGCAGTGGCTGCGTCGAGCTTTGCCTGGCCGGCGTCACGCTGTGCCTTTGCGGACTCCAGCTGGTTCTTTGCCTCCTCAAGATTGTCCACCGCGTGGTCGTACTCCTGCTTTTTCTGATCGTAAAGAGCCTTGGCGGAGTTGTATTCTCTTTCACCTGCGTCATACTGGGCCTTACCTGCGTCGTACTGGGCCTTGCCCGCATCGTACTTCGCCTGGCCTGCGTCAAGCTGCTTGCCGCCCTCGGCCTGGGCAGCAGTACCCTCGGCGAAGTCCATTTCGTCCTGGGCGCGGTCCTCGGCGAGCTTGTCCAGCTCCTCGACGCTGTCTTCAATAAGGTCGATATTCTGAATGATTGCGGCCTTTTGCTTGTTCTTTTCCAGCAGGATACTGCCGGTGTCGTCAATCCCCACAAAGGATGCGTAGATGCCGAACATGGACACGAGAGCGAGTATCACGCTGATTACTGTCAGCAAAGTTCTTTTCATTTTGCAAATTCCTTTCGCTGTTATGGAAAAAATAAGAGCAGCTTTCCCCCGAAGCCCTTATTTATTCTTTTTCTTTGTGTTTGCGTTGCTTTTACCGTTCTTGGCCTGAGCAGAATTGCCCTTGCCGCCGCCCTTTTGGTTGGCTGGCTTACTCTTGCCGCCGCCCTTTTGGTTGGCTGGCTTGCCCTTGCCGCTGTCTTTGTTTTTGGCCTTTGCGCTGCCGTCAAGAGCACTGCGGCCCAAAGCCTCAAAGTCGTCCGAGAAGCGTGTCGGCACACTGAACTGCAGCTTTTTAAAGGTGGTTTTGCGGATGAATTTATCACCCATAAGCAGAACCTGGGGCAGGACAAACAGAACAAGCACCAGTGAAATCAGAGTGCCGCGGCCCAGTGAAATTCCTATGTTGGAGGATGCGGATTCGCTGACAAGCAAGCCGATGAGCAGGCCGGCCACGGCCAAAATACTGCCGGAGGTAAGGAGTGTGGGCAGGGCGCCGTTGATTGCGGCGGTGATAGACTCGTGCTTGCTGCAATGCTGGTCACGCAGAGTGATGTAGCGGTTGGAGACAACAATGGCGTAGTCGATATTTGCGCCCATCTGTATTGCGCCGACAATCAGATAGGAGAGGAAGAACACCTTTTCTCCGGAGAAATAGGGAACGGAGAAGTTTATCCATATACTGCTCTGAATTATCATGATCAGCAGCACGGAAAGTCCGAAGGAACGGAAGGTGAAGATAATGACGATAATTACGAAGAGCGCAGACAGCACCGTGTTCAGAATGCTGTCGGTTTTGAAGGAGTTGTCAAGGTCCCGGGAGCTGGTGGTGTTGCCCGCAACAAAAACCTCGTCGCCGTAATATTCGCCGGCGATTTCGTGAATTTGGTCAATGAGGGCGTAGGATTCATCGGACTGCACGGGATAGTCGGAATAAATCAGCATTCTGCTGTAGGTTTTACCCTTGAGCTGAAGCTTTGCGTCGCTGAGCTGGTCATAGTAGCCCTCTATCATGTCAAGCTGCTCCTCGTCGAGATCAAGCTGACCGCTTTCCGCCACATCATAGAGGAAAAGGAACATATCAACCAAAGGAACCTCGTAGTCCTCGGTTATTTCATACTGGGAGTTGTGGGCGGCATACAGGGCAAACAGAGCCGTAGATGACATGGCGTCAAGCCCCGCAAGCTCCGAGAACTGGTCAATGGAAATCATGTCACCCAAACGGTAGCCTTCGGCAACATCAATATTCGCAAGACCGAGGGTGGAAATAACATGGGGGTTTTCCTCCAGCTGCTCCAGCAGCTCCGCCTCAACATCGTAGGCACCGGAGGGAACAACAAGCGCCATCATGTTGCTGTTGCCGAAGGTATCGACGATTTTCGCCCGCGCCTCCTGCCGTTCGTTCATCTTGATGGGATAAAGGGACTCATAGTCGTAACCGTAGTCCACATGGAAGGCAAAGTAACAGCTGAAAATCATAACAACCAGGAGCAGGGCAGGAACGACCTTTCTGGTTTTCCATGCAAAATTGCCCAGGCGCGAAACCTTGGGAACAAAGCTGCGGTGACGGGTTTTGTCAATGGCCTTTGCAAAGAACACTACAAGTCCCGGCATGAACAGGAATACCGTCAGCATGGAAATGACAATGGATTTGATCAGTACCATGGCCAGGTCGGCACCCAGACCGAACTGCATGAAGCTCATGGCCACAAGACCGCCGATGGTGGTGAGACTGCTGGCGGAGATTTCGGGGATTGCCTTTGTAAGAGCCGCAATCATTGCCTCCCTGGGAGGCTTGCTCTGGTGCTCCTCCGCATAGCGGTTGCACAGTATGACCGCATAGTCGATGGCCAGCGCCAGCTGAAGAACAAGGGTTATGGCATTTGATATGTACGATATACACGAGAAAATGAAGTTGGTGCCTACCTGTATAATCGCCGCCGCCGCAAAGGTTACAAGAAGTATGGGAACCTCGGCGTAGCTGCGGCTTGTGAGAAGCAGCATACCGATTACTATGAGAACAACAATGCTGCCTACAATGGCCATGTTTTTGACTATGGTTTTTGTGTAATCGCGGCCAACCTCGGTGGAAACATAGCTTTCATCATAGCCGTGGAGCACGCTTTTGACATATTGCAGGCCGGTGTTGCTGATGTCATCGGTGGCTTCGCCCTTGAAGGTGACGTCAAAGAGTGCGGCGTTGCCGCGGTAATGGTCCTTATCAAAGGAAAAGCTGACGGATTTGATGCCTGCTCCCTCACGGAGCTTTGCCGCAATATTAAAGGCTTCGTCAAGGGAAACATTGTCCACCATGACCTTGGCTGTGCCATAGGTGTAGAATTCGCTGCCCATGGCATCCAGTGCGCGCCGTGTTTCCGTTTCGTCCGGCAGGAAGCGGTAGAGGTCGTCCTCAACCACCGTGAGTCCTGCGGTGAAAAAGGATGCCAGAAGTGCGGCAACAAACAGTATCAATACTAACAGACGCTTATCAACGATAAAAGTTGCAATGCGTCTCAATCCGGGAGTCTTTTTTGCCATGTCGGTTCCTCTTGACTGAAAATTCGTAGAAATGGGTATAGATAATTATACAGTGTAATAATATGACAAATTCAGAAGAACTGCAAGTACATTTAGGCGATTTTATGCAAGTTTACATAAAAATTTTTGCATAAAACAAAACAATTTTCTGAAATTTGAACTCTGCCGCTTGAAGCACCTGCCGGATATCGCTATAATAGCCCTTGCGGCTCTTGGGAAAGGACGACTGAAATGAATGTAATGAAACCTGTCACCTATGCGGCGCTTCGTACCGGGGTAAACGCCGCCCCGATAAATGCCATGCTCCGCAGGGCGTATATGAGAGGAGTTCGGGACGCAATGAGCTTTGAATCCGCAGAGCAGCCTGCTTTGTCGGCAATGCTGCCGGGCTTCCTGTGTTGGGCTGCCCTGCTGTTTTTCGTTTTCAGATAAAAGCCGGCGCCGGATGCCCGTTTTTTCATTCTAACGGCATCCGGCATATATTAAAAATAAGTTTTCGACAAAATTCGACAAAGCATTATTAAAACCGCCAAACTAATTTGTAATCAGACAAGCATAAGTCGAATTATGTCAACAAAATTACTTCGCGCTCGACAGAATTTCACAAAATATTGTGTTGATATATGGTAAATTTATCTCACAAAGCGGTGGTTTTGCTCAAAAACTTTACGCGTTGCCGTTTAAGCAATTATATGGAGGATATATGTTATGGAAACTAAAACGCGCGTTCTGATAGCTGATTCAAACGAGGATTTTCGCGGGCTCATGAGTGAGCTGCTGCGGAATGAGGAGGATATGGAGCCTGTGGGCTGTGCCGCAGACGGAATTGATGCTCTTGCGCTTACGGCGGAGTATCGCCCCGACATTATTGTGATGGACATCGTGCTGCGAAATCTTGACGGCCTTGAGGTGCTGCGCCGTCTGCCTGAGGCCTGCCCGGAAACAAAGGCACTGGTGGTGTCCGGCTTCTATAATGACAAGGTGATTGCCGACTGCGCCGCTGCAGGCGCCTGCTACTTTGTTCCCAAGCCCTGCGATGCCGCGACTTTGCTGGGCCGCATCCGACAGATAAGAGCTTATTCCGGAAAGTCAGTCCTGACCAATAATCCCGCACCCCAGACAAGCCGTGTCGAAGCCTCTCTTGAGGCCATGGTCACGGATATTATCCACGAGATAGGCGTGCCTGCCCACATCAAGGGCTATCAGTATCTGCGTGAGGCGATCATCCTCACCATCAACGATATGGACATCATTAATGCCGTCACCAAGGTGCTGTATCCCACCGTCGCAAAGAAGTTCAACACCACGCCCAGCCGCGTTGAGCGCGCAATCCGCCACGCAATCGAGGTGGCGTGGGACAGAGGCGATATCGAGGTTCTGCAGAAGTTCTTCGGCTACACAGTGTCGAACATCAAGGGCAAGCCCACTAATTCTGAGTTCATCGCAATGATTGCCGACTGCCTTTCCCTCCGTCAGAAGCAGGGCGTAAGGTGAGGAAAGCCTCGGAAACACATCAGTGTTTCCGAGGCTTTTGCTTATTCGGTCGGTGATTATTATTTGAAATACTGCTTATCGTAGTTGTTCTGGATTGCGTGAACAACCTTGGTCAGGATATCGCAGGTGGGGCAAGGAATTCCCAGCTCTTTGCCGTACTCTGCAATCTTGCCGTTAAGAACATCAATCTCAGTCTGGCGCTGATTGAAGAGCATATCCTGGCACATGGAGGGGTAGTAGTCGGCGATATTGGTGACGATGTCGTTGTGGTCGTGGGCGATGAATTCGTCAGCGTCCATGGGAATGCCTCTTGCGGTGGCAACGGCGCAGGTCTCACGGATAACGCCGTGGAACAGCTTCTGGCCCCACTCGTCATTCTCAACTTCGCCGATTTTCAGGCGCAGAACTGCGCATACGGTGTTGACGGTTGCATTTACGCAGACCTTTTTCCAGATGAACTTATAAATGTCATCTGCACGCCAGTAGGCATCACAGCCGCCGTCGCGGAAGCAATCGAGCATGTACTTGCAGGCTGCATCGGTGAGCTCGGAGCGGACAGCGCCGCCGAAGTTCATCTGAACGCCGCCTGCGGGAGTGGAGATGCAGTGGCCGGGGCCTGCAAGAGCGGTGCCGAGAACACCGGAGCCCACAATGCAGCGGTCCTTGGGGAAGACCTTGAACAGATTGTCATCGTTGCCCAGGCCGTTAATGAGGGATACAGCAACGGTGGTGTCACCCACAACGGGAAGAGAATCCTGAATTGCGGCTTCCAGCTGGGTTGCCTTGGTCATGTAGATGATAACGTCGACCTTGCCCTCTGCCTCTGCTGCGGCAGCGGAGCTGGTGTAGGTGCGGAAGCCGGGAAGGACTGTTTCAATATCGTCATAGGAGGGGTCAACCTCGGACTTAGTTACGGTAAAGCCCTTTGCCAGCAGGGGAGCCGCGATTTTTTCATATTCTTCGTTGCCGTCGCGCTTTGCATGAACGGTAAAGGTCATGCCTGCTTCGGCAATTTTGCTCATATGTGCTTCGTAGCGGTCAATGAGGATTATATCTGCGCCGCCGTTGCGGAGGTGGGATGCGAATACGCTGCCTGCTGCGCCGGAACCGTACATTGCAATTTTCATGGTTTTTTCTCCTTAATAATAATTAGTATTGGTTTTCGTAGTTTGCCTGAATGATGCTTATCATCAGAGTCACAGCATCATTCACGGGAGTTTCAACGCCGTACTGCCTGCCATAGTGGGCGATTGCGCCGTTGAGAAGCCTGACCTCGGTCTGACGCTTGTGCATAAGCACGTCCTGCGCCATGGAGGGATAGTAGGTTGCGAAGCCTTCCCTGAGTCTGGGAAGCTCCTGCTCCATTTCCGGCCACAGGTCAACACCCGTAACCGCGAGAGCTACCTTGCAGCCCTCTGCCCAGATGCGCTTTATAAGCTCACGACCCTCCTCACTGTCAAGGATATGGCCGACCTTCAGCCGCAGCAGGGCGGAGAGAGTATTGTAGCCACTGTTGGAAATGGCTTTTTTCCACACGAAGGGACGAATATCCTCCTCAAAACGGGCTTCACAGCCGCCGTCATTGAAGAGCTTTTGGAGGGCCTTGCCTGCGGCTTGGGAAAGTTCGCTCTTTTTCGCCGCGCCAAAGCGCATTATGACTCCGCTTTCGGGCTTGGACACGCATTTTCCGGGCTCCTGAAGCTCCGTTCCGATGGTGCCGAAGCCGTACAGGATACGGTCGGGGGAAACATATTCCGCCAGCACCTCAGCGTTGCCGAGTCCGTTCTGCAGGGAAACCACAACGGTTTTATCCGTCATGCAATTTGAGAGGGTGGGCATAATGTCTCTGGTCTGTGTTGACTTGACCATTAGGATAACCATATCCATTTCCCCGATTTCATCTGCCTTAGCCGCAGTATGAAATCCCGTGAGGAGCTCTTCTCCTGCGGGAGAAACAAATGTCAAGCCCTCAGAGGCGATTTTGTCCATGTGGGCCTTATAGCGGTCAACGAGATAAAGCTCGGCGCCGCCTTTACGCAGGTATGCGGCAAAAACGCTGCCTGCCGCACCTGAGCCTATCATTGCTATTTTCATAGTTTTTACCTTTTTGGTAATAACACCACTGGCTGAGCCGGTGGTGTTAAGTTTTGATTGGAATTACTCTGCCTTCTTTGCAGCCTCGAGCTTCTTTACCTTAGGAATGCCCCAGATGAGGACAGGCAGGAAGATAACGAGGATTGCGTAGTAGCCGTCGTAGCCGTAAGCATACTTGATGATGCCGGACAGGCCGAGGAGAGAGATTGCGAAGCAGATAGCGATAACGACTGCGCCAACTATAATGCCGCGGAGCTTCTCGCTCTTGATGGCCTTGGGGAAACAGTAGCCCTGGAAGCGCTGGATCATGGTGAATACCAGGGTTACAGAGGTGGAAACGAATGCGCAGAACAGCAGTATGCTGAAGACTGCGAGAATCCACTTGATGCCGATGAGGGCAAGGACGGTCTTGTTGGGGATGCCGGAAACGGCAGCCTCAAATCCGCTGACGCCCTTTGCCTGCAGAGCGGCAAGCAGGGGGTACCAACGGGTCAGCATTGCGCCGGAAGCGGCCAGTGCAAGGCCGTTCATGAGCCAGCCGAGGATGTTTGCCCGCTTGATGCCCTTAACGCTCAGGTCCTGAGAGGCGGCGATCATTGCGGGAATGGAAACGCACTGGAATGCAGCGTAGATGATGATGCCCAGCCACAGTGCCTTGCCGGGTGCTGCGGTAAACACTGCAGGCTGAATTGCATTCTCAGCTAAAAGCTTTGCGGAGATTGCGTCGAAGTCGGCTGCGAAGCCGGCAATAACAACAACTGCGGTGGTAATGAGAATGAGGGTTGAAAGCACGGTAGAAGCTGCGCGGACAAGCTTAATACCGAAGATGCTCAGAATGATAAGCACCGCAACGATGATCAGGTTGAAGATAAGCTTGGTCGAGCCGGCATATACAAAGCCTAAGAACTCGGCAAGAACCTGACCTGCGCCTGCGACTGCGGCTGCAACTGCTGCCAGAAGAATGACTATGTAGAAGATTTCAAAGAAGACTTCCATCCAGGGCTTCGGATAAAGCGCTGCGAAAGTATCCTTGTAGTTAGTAAAGCCGTTGAGCTTTGCAAACTTCATAACGATGTTCATTACGAGTGCAAGAATACCCATTGCAATAATGGGGTAAATTGCTGCTGTCCAGCCATACTGTGAGAAGTAATTGACGACCTGGTTACCGGAGGCAAAGCCACCTCCGACGTGGGTACCGAACCATACCGATGCAACGGCAAAGGCGGTTGCCCAGCCGCTCTTGAGAGCGCTGTTTTTGTTTTCCATAGTTTTTCTCCTTATCGATTCTTCTATTTCAACCGTTAACGTCATACCGTTGACGGAGGAATATGCCGGTTCCGAGCTGTTTGACATTTTCCAGACAAAGAACCCGGTGTCCAATAGGAATACGCATAAACAATTCCTTAGACGCCGGGTTCTCTGGGAGAGAAAAATGCTTTCAGAGGAGAAAGCTAAGCAAAACTATTTATTTTTTAATTCCGTTGTCATAAACAAGGAATTGCATTGCTCCGTGTATTTGAAAGTATAATAATAGCAGTGTATTTATTGTGTCAAAAAATGCGCTGAAAAAATTTTTTCAGCATTTTTCTTCGGTGCGGTAACCGGCAATTGCACATATATAAGCGCAAAAACCGCGTTTATAAACGCGGTTTTTTGAATACATCAGCTATTATTTTTTGGCCAGCAGCTCATAGCGCTCAATGCCGTCACGGGAAACATGGAGATGGCGTCGGGATACAGCAGTTGCAAGCTCGTCGTCACCCAGCTTCAGCATGTCACATATAAGGACATGGTCCGTATCGCAGGTATCGAAAAATCCCTCGGGACGGCTGTAAAGCAAAAATCCGCGATAATGCCAGATTTCATATTTGCGCTCTTCATAAAGCTGAGTAATAAGGCGGTTTCCCGAGGCTCTGACTACGCCTAGGTGAAAGTCGAGCTCGGTTTCAAGAATTCGGGAATAGCTGTAGTTCGGCCCGCTGTGATAGGCTTCCTTATAAATATCGCGGAGCTTATATGCCAGCCTGTAAAGCTCATCCAGCTGCTCGGGGGTGGCATGTATTGCCGCCTTTGCCGTTGCATAGGGCTCCACCATCATATTGAAATCGCAGATTTCCTTATATTCCTGTTCATCAAAGTCAGCGACGTAGTACCGGCTGTTCTTAACATGAATGAATTTCCTCTCTGCCAGCTGTTCAAGCGCTGCCTTTACGGGAGAACGGCTTATGCCCAGCTCCTGTGCAATTCCGCTTTCGCTCAGGCGTGTAGCGGGGGCAAGTCGGAAGCTGATTATTTCCTGAAGTAAAAGCTCGTGAACTATGTCATTCAGAGGCATAAAGGGGTTCTGTCTGCGGATTTGTTCAAACTTCTTTGGGTTCATTTATATCAGCTCCTTTTAAAATATAGGCCATTCTAACACAAAGAAAGCATAATTGCATCAAAAATTTTAAGTTTTTTGTGAATTTTTTCTAAAGCCTCATTTCCCGTAATATCTGATGCTTTATATTACATATATTTGGTGTCTTCGGGCGGTATATACTCGTTGATTTCTATAGGATAATTATGAGGATGCTTGCTGTAGTCCTCTGCGAAGTCCCGCACAAAGTCTACGAATTCATGTTCAAGCTCCGTAAGCATTCGTCCCTTGAGCCATACAAGGGAATATTCAATCTGCCGCTCCGTGTCTGTGATTATTTTGGACACCAGCAGGCTGTTGGGAGTGTATGTGGTTTGGGGAAAAATGCTTATGCCCACATTTCGCTCTGTAAGGGCAACGGCATCAAGATAGTTCGACATTTCGCAAAGAACGTTCGGCTCCGCATCAACTTCCCGGAACCAGCTGCGGATAGCCTCAATACGGGATTTTCTTGCCGGTACAACGAGCGGCTCACCGACAAGTGCATTGAGGGGAATGGTATTTCCCTCCCCCTGTGCCAGAGGATGCTCCTTGGATATGAGCGCGACCCAGGGTTCTCTGCCCACGGGAAAACCGTGAAGATGCTCACTGTCGTAAGGCGAAGCAATAACCGCAATATCCAGCAGCCCCGCTTTCATGCGTTCCAGAACATCGTCGCTGCTGCCGTTCCACAGTCTGTACTGCACGCCGGGATATTCCTCCTTGAAGCCGGCTATCCACTGTGCCAGAAAGAAAGGTGCGCGGCCTTCAACCACGCCAATGCTGATAAAGCCGGAAAGCTCGCTGTCCAGGCTGCGTATTTCCTGTTTCGTCTTTTCGGACATATTGAGGATCTGGACAGCCCTTCGATACAGGAGCGTGCCTGCCTCAGTAAGCTGCAGATGCCTTTTGCCGCGAACAACCAGCTGTGTGCCCAGCTCTTCCTCCAGCGCCTTTATCTGATTACTCAGAGGCGGCTGACTGATGTTGAGCCTTTCCGCGGCACGTGTAATGTTCAGTTCCTCCGCAACAACGGTAAAATATTTAAGTGTACGCAAATCCATTGTTTTCACTCCATACATATAATATTCTCGCACTTATCATATCAAAAAGATATGGTAAGTGCAATATTATATGTATTTTTAATATCAGCTTTCCGGTGGTACACTACGTTCATCAATTGATTATTAATCATTGCGTTTCTCCTCATCCTTTTGTCTGTTGAAACTGTCGCATTATACGGCAGTTTCAGCCTTTTTAATTCAATATTGCAAATGCAAAGATGAAGACAAGTACCGCGCAAGTTCGGCCGCAGCGAGTCGGGGACGGTGTAAGCCCGATACCAGAGGGCGTGGGAATAACACTTCGGAGCAGCAAGCTGAAAGCTCAGGCAAGTAGGTGAGTCGCGGAGCGCGGCGTTAAAGCGCGAGGGTTTGTCAGAACCCGTAAAAGTGACTGTTTTTCAGTAAATTAGGTGGCACCGCGGATTTAGCAGCTATTCGTCCTAGAGTTTAGGGATAGCTGCCCCAAAAAATTCGGAGGTGCATTTTTTTATGTGTTCAATCATGGGATTTACAACCGGTATTCTTACACCGGAACAGGCAAAGGAGTATTTTAGCAGGACCATATCAAGAGGCCCTGACATGTCGCAAATGGCATACTGCAGCGGCCATTGCCTGTGTTTCCATCGGCTTGCCATTATGGGGCTTGATGAAAGCGGCATGCAGCCCTTTACCCTGGGCAAAGACATGGCTGTATGCAACGGCGAGCTTTACGGCTTCAGAAAACAGCGCGAAGAGCTCAGCGCAAAATACGAATTCAAGAGCGAATCCGACTGCGAAATAATCCTTCCAATGTACCGCGAATACGGCACGGATATGTTTGCCATGCTGGACGCGGAATTTGCAATGATCATCTTTGACTCCAAGCGCAATGAATTTGTCGCGGCGCGCGACCCCATCGGAATCCGTCCGCTGTTTTACGGCTATCTTGAGGACGGCTCGATAATCTTCGCCAGCGAGGCAAAAAACCTTGTGGGACTTTGCAGCGAGATCAGGCCCTTCCCTCCCGGTCATTACTATGCCCGCGGTGAATTTGTAAGATACGCAGACATAACAAGCGTGGAGGAGTATTCCAAAGACGGGCTTGACGAGGTGTGCAAAAAAATCCGCGAGAAGCTGATTGCCGGTGTGGAAAAACGGCTTGATTCCGATGCACCTCTGGGCTTTCTTCTCTCCGGCGGGCTGGATTCCAGCCTTGTCTGTGCCATATCCGCAAAGCTTCTGGGAAAGAAAATCCGAACCTTTGCCATCGGCATGGATCTGGACCCCATAGACCTCAAGTATGCACGGGAAGCCGCAGAATTCATCGGCGCCGAGCACACGGAGGTTATCATGAGCCGCAGTCAGGTGCTGGAATCACTGGAGGAGGTAATCTCCATCCTCGGCACCTATGATATAACCACAATACGCGCCAGCATGGGAATGTATCTGTGCTGCAAGGCAATTCACGAATTAAGCGACATTAAGGTACTTCTGACCGGCGAAATCTCCGACGAGCTTTTCGGATACAAATACACGGACTTTGCCCCCTCTCCCGAGGCATTTCAGGCGGAGGCAAAAAAGCGGGTTGATGAGCTTCATATGTATGACGTTCTCCGTGCTGACCGCTGCATTTCCGCGAACTCTTTGGAGGCACGAGTTCCCTTTGGCGACCTTGACTTCGTGAAGTACGTTATGAGCATTGACCCCAAGCTCAAGATGAACAGCTATGGCATGGGCAAATACCTTTTGCGAAAGGCTTTTGCGGATGATCACATTCTCCCCGATAGCATACTATGGCGGCAGAAGGCCGCATTTTCAGATGCTGTGGGCCACTCCATGGTTGATGACCTTAAGGAGTATGCCGAGGAGCTTTATTCCGACGAGGAGTTTGAGCTTGGCTGCAAAAAATATGATTTTGCCGTTCCCTTCACCAAGGAAAGCCTTCTTTACCGTGATATTTTTGAAAAATACTATCCCGGTCAGGCAGAAATGGTAAAGGATTTCTGGATGCCGAACCCCGATTGGGTCGGCCACGACGTTAAAGACCCCTCTGCCCGTGTTCTTCCGAACTACGGCGCAAGCGGTGTATAACACAGGAGGTTTACGATATGAGCGAGACAAAATGCAGAGTGCCCGAGCTTTTCGGGAGCAGAGTATTCAATGAAGAGACCATGAAGCAGTACGTGTCCTCCTCTGCCTTCAGAGAGTGGAAGGAATGCCTCAAAAACGGTCAGCCTCTTTCTCTTTACGTGGCAAATGATATTGCAGACGGAATGAAAAACTGGGCACTGGAAAACGGCGCCACCCATTTCACCCACTGGTTCCAGCCCCTTACGGGAATTACCGCGGAGAAGCACGACAGCTTTATTTCTCCCGTTCCCGGCGGGAAAATCAGCATGGACTTTTCGGGCAAGGAGCTTGTCAGAGGCGAGCCCGATGCCTCAAGCTTCCCCTCCGGCGGATTGCGTGCGACCTTTGAAGCCCGCGGCTACAGCGCATGGGATCCCACGGTCTTTGCCTTCATTAAAGACGACACCCTTTGCATACCCACGGTTTTCTGTTCCTATTCCGGCGATGCTCTGGATAAGAAAACTCCTCTGCTCCGTTCCTGTGAGGCAGTAAACCGTCAGGCACTGCGCATTCTCAGACTTTTCGGAGATACGGAAACCGGCAAGGTCATATCCCAGCTCGGCCCCGAGCAGGAATACTTCCTTGTGGATAAGGAGCTGTTTTTAAAGCGCGAAGATCTTCGTCTTTGCGGCAGGACCCTTTTCGGCGCCAAGCCTCCCAAGGGTCAGGAGCTGGAGGACCATTACTTCGGCAGCATCCGTCCCCGCGTCGCGGCATACATGAAGGAGCTTGATGAGGAGCTCTGGAAGGTGGGCGTTCTGTCAAAAACCAAGCACAACGAGGTTGCACCGGCCCAGCACGAAATGGCGCCCATATATACGGACGCCAACACAGCCTGCGACCAGAACCAGCTTGCCATGGAGATCATGCAGAAGGTGGCAGACCGCCACGGTCTTGTATGTCTTCTGCACGAAAAGCCCTTTGCCTTTGTAAACGGCTCGGGCAAGCACGTCAACTGGTCTCTGGGCACGGATACGGGGCACAACCTTTTCTCCCCCGGAAAAACTCCCAGCCAGAACGCACAGTTCCTGCTTTTCCTCGCCGCCTTCATCAAGGGTGTTGACGAGTATCAGGAGCTTCTGCGGTGCAGCGTTGCCTTTGCAGGCAACGACCACCGTCTTGGTGCGCAGGAGGCTCCCCCCGCAATAATCTCCGTTTTCCTCGGTCAGGAGCTGGAGGCCATTGTGGACTCTGTCATTTCCGAAACCGACTATGAGGAGCGCAGCAAGGGCTCACTTCGGGTTGGCGTTGACGTTCTGCCTCCCATTCCCCAGGACACCACCGACCGCAACCGCACCTCTCCCGTTGCATTTACGGGCAACAAATTTGAATTCAGAATGCCCGGCTCCAGCCAGTCCATTGCGGGACCCGCCACGGTGCTGAACACGATCATGGCTGATTCCCTTGCGGAATTTGCCGACGCACTGGAGGCCGCAGGCACGGAAAAGCCCTTCAACGAGGCTCTGCACGATCTGATCAAGCGCAGCTTTGAGCTGCACAAGAGAATTCTTTTCTCCGGAAACGGTTACGATGACGAATGGGTTGCCGAAGCGGAAGCCCGGGGTCTGAAAAATCTCAAGAACTCGGCAAAAGCGCTGACAAGCTATATTCTCCCCAAGAACATAGAATTGCTGAGCCGTCACGGCGTTTACACAAAGGCGGAAATCGCCGCAAGGCACGAGATACACATGGAGCAGTACTGCAAGGTGATAAGCATTGAGGCCGAAACCCTTGTTGATATGGTGCAGCACGGCATTCTGAACGCGGTGTCAAATTACATATCGCATCTGTGCGAAACAATATCACGCAAAAAGGCGGCGCTTCCCAATGCTCCCTGCCGTGTTGAATCGGCATTGGCTGAGAGCTTAAGCGAGTTAAACGAAAGCCTGCTTGACACCATGGTTGAGCTTAAGTCAACGCTGCAGACGGTACCCTCCGCCGACGGCGAAACACTGCTTGCATATTACCATGACAAAGTGTTCCTCAGAATGGAGCAGATGCGGGCGATAATAGACAAGCTTGAAACTCTTACGGCCTCGGAGTTCTGGCCGTATCCGAACTACTGTGAAATGCTGTTTTCCGTATGAGGTGAAGATATGAAATTTGTTTTTGTAACAGGCGGCGTTGTATCCGGACTGGGCAAGGGCATATGTGCCGCAAGCCTGGGCAGACTGCTGAAGCAGCGCGGTCTGCGAGTGAAAAACCAGAAATTTGACCCCTACCTGAACGTTGACCCCGGCACCATGAGTCCCTATCAGCACGGCGAGGTTTTCGTCACCGATGACGGCGCGGAAACCGACCTTGACCTTGGCCATTACGAGCGCTTTGTTGACGAAAGCCTCAGCGGCAAATCCTCTGTTTCCGCAGGCCGGATATTCTGGAATGTGCTCAACCGCGAGCGTCAGGGCGGCTACCTCGGCGGCACGGTGCAGATTATTCCGCACATTACCGATGAAATCAAATCCGCCATATACTCAATGGAAAGCGAGGACATTGATGTTCTCATCTGCGAAATCGGCGGCACCGTGGGTGACATTGAAAGTCAGCCCTTCCTTGAGGCCATACGTCAGGTGGCGGTGGAGCGGGGCAGGCAGAATGTTCTGTATATCCACGTTCCCCTTATAGTTCAGATTCCCGGCTCCGGTGAGCTTAAAAGCAAGCCCACTCAGCACTCGGTGAAGGAGCTCCTCTCTCTGGGCATTCAGCCGGACGTTCTCGTGTGCCGTACCGATGCCGTAATCACGGAGGACATACGCAGGAAAATTGCGCTCTTCTGCAACGTGGAGCCCGACTGCGTCATTCAGAATATCACCGCGGAAACCCTCTATGAGGCCCCGCTTCTTCTGGAAAAAGAGGGCCTGTCAGAGGTAGTGTGCCGCAAGCTGGGTCTTGACTGCTCAAAGCCTGACCTCAGCGAGTGGGAAAGCATGGTAACGCGCATTAAGAGCGCTGAAAAGCACGTGAAAATCGCGCTTGTGGGCAAATACGTTCAGCTTCACGATGCGTATCTTTCCGTTGCCGAATCCCTTTTCCATGCGGGAACGGCAAACGGTGTGCTGGTGGAGATCAAGTGGGTGGATTCCGAGCTTATTACAAAAGAAAACGCTGCCGAAATTCTCGGCGGCTGCAGCGGCATTCTCGTGCCCGGCGGCTTCGGCGACCGGGGCATTGAGGGAATGATAACCGCGGCGGAATATGCCAGAGAAACAGGTGTTCCCTATCTTGGAATCTGCCTTGGAATGCAGATTGCCGTCATAGAATTTGCCCGCAACGTTCTGGGCTGGAGGGATGCCAGCTCCACAGAATTTGTGGCAGACACCCAGCATCCCGTTATCGACCTGATGCCCGAGCAGAAGGACGTTACCGCCAAGGGCGGCACCATGAGGCTGGGCAAATATCCCTGCGTGCTCAGTCCCGAAAGCAAGGCACATGCCCTCTACGGTGAAGCGCTCATAAGCGAGCGCCATCGCCACAGATATGAGTTCAATAACGATTTCCGTCAGGAGATGATTTCCCGCGGTCTTATCCCCGTTGGTTATTCTCCCGACGGCAAGCTGGTTGAAATTGTTGAAATCCCGCAGCACAGGTGGTTCGTTGCCGCCCAGTTCCATCCGGAATTCAAGAGCAGGCCCAACAAGCCTCACCCGCTCTTCTTCGGCTTTGTAAGAGCCGCTGTGGGTACAGAGGAGGAAAGCACATGAGAGACTATGAGGCAGAATTCAGAAACAGAGTTGAGTTTATAAAATCGGTCATTGCCGACAGCAGCGCAAGGGGCATTGTTTACGGAAACAGCGGAGGCAAGGATTCCGCCCTTGTGGGCATTCTGTGCAAGGCCGCCTGCGACAACACTCTGGGGATTATCATGCCCTGCTCATCAAAGCGGAACTATTTTCAGGACACAGATGATGCCCTTATAGTTGCGAAGAAATACGGCATTGAGACCCGCACCGTGGACTTAAGCCCCGTAAAAGCGGCCCTCACCTCCTGCGCGGGAGCTGCAGTCAGCATAACCCGTGCCGCCGATGCCAACATTGCGCCGAGACTGCGTATGACGGCGCTTTATACCATCGCCGCCTCCGAGGGCAGGCTTGTTGCAGGCACGGGTAACCGCAGCGAGGCATATATGGGCTACTTCACCAAATGGGGTGACGGAGCTCACGACTTCAATCCCATTGCCGACCTCACCGTAACGGAGATTTACGAATTTCTCCGCTGGCTGAAGGCACCTGCGTGCATCATAGAAAAGGCTCCCTCCGCAGGTCTCTTCGACGGTCAGACCGATGAGCAGGAAATGGGCGTGAGCTATTCCACCATAGACAGCTACCTGGCAGGAAAGACCGTATCCCCGGAGGAAGCGGCCATAATCGAAGGCTATCACAAAAGAAGCGAGCATAAAAGAAGCAGCATAAAAACATTTCAAGTAGAAAACTAATGGCTAACTGTGCAATTGTTGGAATCAACTGGGGCGACGAGGGCAAGGGCAGGATGGTTGACCTGCTCACCGAGCAGTATGACATTGTCGTGCGCTATCAGGGCGGCGGAAATGCGGGTCACACCGTAATAAACGAGCACGGAAGCTTTGCCCTGCACCTTCTTCCCTCAGGCATTTTCAGAAAGAACGTTGTGAATATTCTGGGAAACGGTGTGGCGCTTGACTGCGAAAACCTTTGGAAGGAGATTGAAGATCTGAACTCCAAAGGCGTGTCCGTAACGCCCGAAAATCTTAAGGTCAGCGACAGAGCCTCTCTTCTCATGCCCTGGCACAGAGAGCTGGACTGCCTCGAGGAGGACAGACTTAAGGGCAAAAAGTTCGGCTCCACCCGACAGGGTATAGCCCCGTTTTACTCCGACAAATATCAGAAGAAAACCATCATGGCCGGCGAGCTTCTTAACCACGAATATCTTCGGGAGCACCTGAAGGATATTCTGGAGTGGAAAAATCTGACCATAAGTGAAGTCTACGGCGCAGAGCCCTTTACCATGGAGCAGGTAATGGCTTGGCTGAATGATTTCGGCGAAAAAATCAGGCCCTTTATCTGCGACACCGGAGCATACCTCCGCCGCGCACAGAGCGAGGGAAAAAGCATTCTTTTTGAAGCACAGTTAGGCGCACTCAGAGACCTGGATTTCGGCATATATCCGTATACGACCTCCTCCAACACTCTTGCTTCATAAGCCCAGTTGTGTATGGCGGTGTATACCTAATACTTTCATATAATATCAGCAGGTATATTAATAATGGGTAAATACGTATACACCACTATGCACTTTTTTGCTTCGCCCTTATATTACTCTGTATTAGGGACTTCGCCCCTACCCCCTTTAACTTCACGTATTTGCTTTGCAAAATCGCTCGTTTCGAATTTTCAATTGCTGGCACAATCTCAATTCGGAATTTATATTTTTTCATTTTTATTTTTTATTTTTCTTAATCGAAAACATCAGATATTTGCTGTGAAATGTGGATCAAATAAGTGTAAACATTATCGGTATGCAATCCAAGAAACAGAGGTAGCCAAGTTTTTTCTAGAGTTTATAGGTTTCACGCTTGACATATTTTTCTTGCTCTGATACTATCCTCATAAACCTGATAAACAAGACAGAGTTAAGGCAATGAACTAAGCAATAACCAGTTTCAAAGTGCCTAAAATTTTTCTCAGTAACACTAAAACGAGCATTAAAAAGTGCTATACAAATTCAGAGTTCATCGCAATGATTGCCGACTGCCTTTCCCTCCGTCATAAGCAGGGCGTAAGGTGAAAATTCAGTAGGATTATCAAGGCTTTGCGGCTTTTTGTTTGTTCTCGCAAAACCTACCTATACTTCGGTTTTATAATGGCTGCCGATTGTTTAAGGCTACCTATATTTTTGCTAGAAGCGACTAACACTTCCAATCAGTTGGGTACGAAATTCAACGATTGGAAGTGTTTTTTTGTACGATTTAAGCATCGAATATCAGATTGATGAATTCATGATTTATTGCAGAAGCAGAGAACTCAGAGCAAAGACCTTGGAGAGCTACGAACACACGCTGCGCCTCTTTGAAAGATGGTGCAATGATGAGTTGAATATCACTCAGGTTGATCAGGTAACGGAGAGTGTAATCAGAAGGTATATCACCAATTTGCAAGAGCGAGGCAAATACACATTTTATGCTAACGAGAAGTCTAAGGAGCAGAACTTTCCTGAGCGCCGTCGGGATTTCAGAAAACCTGTTTCTGCTGCCACTATTAACAACTACATTCGCAATCTGAGAGTGTTTTTCAATTGGCTCGACTCAGATTACGTTCTGAAGAAAAACCCCATGAAAAAGGTCAGGCAACTCAAAACCAACAGAAACGCAAAAGAGTACATTTCTGATGCAGACTTCAAACGGCTTGTTGGTCAACTTGATCGCTCTTACTTTCCTGAGCACAGAGATTACGCTATGATCATTCTTATGATAGATACAGGAATGAGACTTGGTGAATGTTCTGTCCTTATGATTGAAGATTTGAATCTTGCGAAAAGGCAAATCCTTTTGCGCGCCGAAGTAACCAAAGGCCGAAAAGACAGAACGGTTTACTTCTCTCAAAAGACAGAAAGCATCTTGCGGCGTTGGCTTCAATACAAGGATCGTTACGTTGAAAGTCCTTTCGTATTTCCTACAAAGTATAGTGGAATTTTATCATGTATTATCACAAAGCGCACATACAAATTACGAAAATTGGAAATAAAAAACATTTCAGCAAATACGAGTTGTTTTTCTTGACCTCATATGATATTCTTTTCTTGAGACACATTCAAATACTAGACAAGCGCAAGGCTGAGTTTTTATTTAGGTAAAAACGCAACCTCCTTTTCACATGCCTTGTGTTTTTTGAATTGATTGTGTCGCAGCAAAAGAGGCTATGCGTTTTTCGTGCGTAGCTTCGGCTGCGCACTTTTTATTTTATGGAGGAAAGAAAGATGAAAAGATTTATCGTATCACTCTTGGTACTGATGATGTGCCTATCTCTTTGCGCCTGTGCTCAATCAACGGAAAAGATGCTTGAAGAGGCTATCGAACTCAATTGGCAGAATGTTCATGACGAATATTTGGAAAACGCAGCACGAGCTGCCGAAGAATATGACGGAAAGATTGTAAAATGGACGGCTACGGTATATGATATTGGAATTGACAATGTTTCAATGGCGGAAAGCGCATATATGGGTGCTCCTCTCAATGCCATAACTGTGCATTTCAATGAAGATGAAGACGGAATTTCTAATCTTTCAGATGGCGATGTTATTACGATTGTTGGAACTATGCACATGGGACCTTTTGGAGAAATAGATAACGCATATATAGTGTCTGATTGAAAATATAGCAAATATCAATTCAACTACAGCCAATATAGTTTCCTAATCAAAAAAGCAGAGAGTGTTACGCTCTCTGCTTTGCTCTTACTAAAGTGCTTTTGCTGATTCCTGTCATATTCTCAACTTCTCTGTATGTCTTGTCTGATTTGTAGATTTCTTCAAATGAGTTAATGGCGATATGAACACAAGTCTGAATGTCGTATTCCAATGCGCCAATAAGATTTTCAATAGCTTGATTATTTATTTCTGCGGCAATCTTTGTAAACGCTTGCCTTCTTCATTTCTGCGGTGGTGAGCTCGATGGTCTTGTTGGTGAAGTTGATAGTCATTTTAATTTCCTTTCTGTCCTTTTTGGACTTTGCGCTTGGTCGCAACCCTACACGACGCCGCAGCGGCATATAAAAAACACGACAAAACACGGCAATGCTGACGCATTGCCGTGTTTTTTTATGAAGTACGGACGGAAAAGGGCCGGTCAAAACCTGTTAATCCCTATGGAGCGCCGTCCTTACGAGCTGTTCTTTTTCAGTCGATATGTACAACGGATTGCATGAGCTCCTCGACGGAGATTTTGGGGTTGTGATAATGCTCGCGCTTGTCGGTGACCTTGCCCAGAGAAATTGCTCCGTTGGGGCAGTACTGCAGACAACCGAGGCACTGGATGCAATCCCGCCCGAATTGGGGCTTGCCGCCAACCAGCTTGATGTTGCCCTTGGGGCAGAGGCGTGCGCACTGACCGCAGCCCACGCAGGCATCGCTGACGGCGAACTTTTTGGACTTGAGCTTAGCAATCATGGGCCAGCCTGCGCTCTCCACAGCGTTGACGGGCTTTTTGGGAACCTTGCCGGTGGCGCGCTTTGCCAGTACATCCTGACCGATTTTCCTTGCCTTTTTCTCGCTGCGCTTCTGGGCGAGCCGGGGACCCATGGGCGGCACCTGCAGATTATGGGGGAAGAGCCAAACGCAGGAGCACTGGTGGGAAATTCCCGCCCAGTAATTGAGCCACACAATCTTATTTACCTTGTGCATTCCGCAGCCCATATAGCCCGCGTAGCTCACAACGCCGAACTTGTAGGCGTCATAATCTATCTTGATGGACTTGATGCTTTCCTCAACGCCGCCGGGAAGACCGCCGCCGTAGCAGGGGAAAACGAAGCCCACTCGCTCATAGCCTCTGGCATCGGTGATTTCGGGCTTTTTGCGCATCATGACGATGTCGGTGTCACCCAGCTCCTTTGCAATGTTCTTTGCGATATCGAGGCAATTGCCCGTGCCGGAGTAACAATAGATAATATTCTTGCTCATAGTAATTCTCCTTACTGCGATTTTTACCTCATTGTACACTGAAAATCGCCTTTGCACAATATCAATTCAGGCAGATTTCCCCGAGGTGTATATTTTTTGCGCAGTTGACCGCAGAGGCTTTGCCGATTATAATTAAGCCACACTATATGCAGAGGTAAAGACCATGAATTATTTTTCCTTTGGCACGGGCAAGCGGGCATTTATCATGCTCCCCGGCATCAGCTTAAAATCCGTTCTGCTTTCCGCTGAAGCGGTGGCCGCGGCATACGCTGACTTCGGCAAGGACTACACCGTATATCTTTTCGATGCTCCCGAGGAAATTCCCGAGGACTGCACCATTGCTTTTCTCGCGGATTCCGTGGCGGAAACCATGCAGAAGCTGGGCATTTCCGATGCCGATATTTTCGGCTGCTCCATGGGCGGGATGATAGCACAGCAGCTTACGGTTAATTATCCGCAGCTTGTACACAAGGCGGTGTTTGCCTCCACCTGCGCCCGTCCCGGCGAAATGGGTATAGCCACTCTGTCCGGCTGGCGCGAGTTTGCTCTGAAGGGTGACAGACAAAGTCTTAACCGCGGCTTTGCCCAAAATGTTTATTCCCCCGAGTTCTATGCGCTTTACAAGGATGTCTTCGCCGCCATGGAAAACGACGGCACCGATGAGGAGCTTCGGCGCTTTGTCCTGAAGGTTAATGCCTGCCTCCGCTTCGACATTCTCGGGGAGCTTGACAAGATTTCCCGCCCCGTGCTTGTTATCGGCGCCCGGGGTGACCACGTTCTCTCCGGCGAATGCTCCGTGGAAATCGCGGAGAAAATCGGCTGTGAGCTTTATATGTATGAGGGCTACGGTCACGCGGTTTACGACGAGGCCCCCGACTACAAGGCCCGTCTGCTCCGCTTTTTCGCTGACTGATATTTCTTGCCGTCACCGCTTATTCGGTGGCGGCTTTGTTTTCCGTGAATTGGTTTTTTTAAAAATATTGAAGTATTTATGCTTGTGTGCTATTATAAAATCACAGTCGAAAAAAGGCAGGCAAGATAATGAACAATTTATATGTTAAGCCCAATCTGCTGGCATACAGAGGCGCACAGGCGGTTTGCTTTGTTATGGCCACCTTTGTGTTCAGACGCAAGTTCCTGCGAAATGAAATCAAGGGTGTGGACGACTCCTATGTAGTCGTTGCCAATCATCAGTGCGCCCTGGACTTCGTAAACCTTCTCGGTGCCACAAAAAAGCGACTCACCTTTGTCCTCAGCAACTCTTTTTACAATTCTCTGCCGGTAAACGGTATTCTCAAGAGTCTGGGCGTTATCCCCAAGCAGCAGTTCCAGACCACCGTCAGCGATATGAAAAAGATGAAGGCCGTTATCGACAGCGGCGAGTCCCTTGTCATCTATCCCGCGGGCCTCATGTGTGAGGACGGCGTTTCCACGCCCATTCCCGAGGCTACCTACAAGTTCCTTAAGTGGCTGGGTGCGGACATATATGCCGCGCGTACCGTGGGCACATATTTCTCCAAGCCAAAGTGGACAACGGGTATCCGCAGAGGGCGCACATATCTCGACATATACAAGCTCCTGAGCAAGGAGCAGCTTGCGGAAATGAAGGTAAGCCAGGTAAAGGCCGAGGTGGAAAAGGCTCTGCTGTTTAACGCCTACGAGGAGCAGGAAAAGCTGCAGGTCAAGTACAAGGACTGCGATGATATTCACGGTCTGGAAAATGTGCTGTACCAATGCCCCAACTGCGGCAAGGAATTCACAATGTTTGTCCACAGCAGAAACAAGCTCCGCTGCTCCGCCTGCGGATACGAGGAGCACAGCGACGAATTCGGCTTCCTGCACAACATAAAAGGCCTGGGCGATGAGCTCCGCCATGTTCCCCAGTGGAGCAAGCTCATTTACGATAAGCTCAAGGAGCAAATAAAGGAAAACCCCGGCTTCTCCCTGCGCTCCGGCACTAAAATCCACATGATTGATTATGATAAGCACAAGTTCGTGGAGGTCGGTCAGGGTACCGTGGAGCTTTCAGGAAAGCAGTTTAACCTCAAGGGAAGCATTAACGGCGAAAGCGTGGACTATGTTATTCCCTCTTCAAAAATCCCCACGCTTCCCTTCAGCCCCGGCAAGCACTTTGAAATTCAGCACGGTCAGGACATCTTCCGCTGCGTGCTGGACGACGGAAGGCTCGTCATGAAATTCATTAACGCTTTGAAAATCTTCTATGAGCTCAACAATCCGAAAAAAGCATAACATAAACGGACTGCACCGCAGTCCGTTTATTGCTTGATAATTGGAAAAAAGAAATAAAAGGGTATAGCATTTCCCGAGGATTTACGATATACTGTATGATTAAGATAATATGCGCATAACGAGGTACACCATGACGCTATTTGATAAAGCCTTGTGCTTTGCAGTGGAGAAGCACAGCGGACAGACGCGAAAAGTTCAGAATTCGCCCTACATACTCCATCCTATTGAGGTGGCGGCCATTGTGGGTACCATGACAAACGACGAGGCAACGCTTTGCGCCGCCGTTTTGCACGACACCATTGAGGACACCGACACCACACTGGAGGAAATCCGCGAAAACTTCGGCAAGCGTGTTTCACTGCTGGTTATGACGGAAACGGAGAACAAGCGCGCAGACCGTCCCGCAGCGGAAACCTGGCACCTCCGCAAGGAGGAAACCCTTATCATGCTGGAGCACACAAAGGATATCTCCGTAAAAATGATGTGGCTTGGCGACAAGCTGTCTAATGTGCGCTCCTTCTACCGGGAGTATCTCAAAAAGGGCGATGAGCTGTGGCAGCAGTTCAATCAGAAGGACCCCCGGGAGCAGGCCTGGTACTACCACACAATCATCAAATCAATCCCCGAGCTTAAGGACACGGACGCATACCGCGAATTTGTCCAGCTCGTAAATGAAATTTTCAAAAATGTTGACGGAGGAACAAATAATGAAGCACAGTCTTGAAAACAATATTCTAACCCTTTTCCCCGAGGGACGGATTGACTCCGGCAACGCGGAAAAAACCGAGGCGGAAATCAATTCCGTCATTGCCGAAAACCCCTCGGAGAATCTCATTCTCGATGTTGAGGCGCTACAGTATCTTTCCAGCGCAGGTCTTCGCGTTGTTCTGCGTCTGCGCAAGAAATTCTCCGGCATGAAGATAATAAACGCCTCCCCCGAGGTCTACGACATTTTCGATATGACGGGCTTCACGGAGATGATTCAGATTGAAAAGGCATACCGCCGTCTCTCCGTTGAGGGCTGCGAGGTTATCGGTCAGGGTGCCAACGGCAAGGTGTACCGTCTTGATCCGGACACCATCATTAAGGTATATCTCAATCCCGATGCACTACCCGACATTCACCGCGAGCGCGAGCTTGCCCGCAAGGCCTTTGTTTTAGGTATTCCCACCGCGATCCCCTACGATGTTGTCAAGGTAGGTCAGGGCTACGGCTCCGTATTTGAGCTGCTCAACGCAAAGAGCTTTGCAAAGCTCATTATTGCCGACACCGCCAATGTGGACAAATGCGTGGAAATGTCCGTTGAGCTTCTGAAGAAGATTCACTCCACGGAGGTTAAGCCCGGCGACATGCCCGACATGAAGGAGGTTGCGCTGAACTGGGCATCCTTCCTCGGCGATTACCTCCCCCGTGAGGACTTTGAAAAGCTATATGCTCTCATCGATGCCGTTCCTCATTGTGACAATATGCTCCACGGCGACTATCACATCAAGAATGTCATGCTCCAGAACGGCGAGGTCCTCCTCATCGATATGGACACTCTCTGTGTGGGCGACCCCGTTTTCGAGTTTGCCTCCGTTTGGCTTGCCTACCAGGGCTACAGCTCACTTGACCACGAGGTTGTTAAGGGCTTCCTCGGCATTCCCTATGAGGTCACCACGAAAATCTGGAATGACACACTTCGCCTTTACTTCGGTACCGATGACGAGGAGGTTCTCCGCAGCTATGAGGACAAGGCAAAGGTCATCGGCTACACCCGCATGATGCGCCGCACCATCCGCCGCAAGGGGTTTGAAACCGAAGAGGGCAGAGCCCTTATTGAGCATTGCAAGGCAAGCCTTGCCGCCCTTCTTCCCGAAATCGACAGCTTAAGCTTCAACAAATAATCAACAGGAGATATAACTATGGAAATCATTAAGACAAAGAAAGAAAACGAGCTCTGCATTGTACTTCAGGGCAGACTTGATACCACCACCGCACCTCAGCTTGAGGCTGAGCTTGAGTTAGAGGGCATCACCGCGTTAGTGCTGGATTTCTCCGAACTCAGCTACATCTCCTCTGCCGGCCTTCGTGTGCTTCTGGCTACACAGAAGGTGATGAACAAGCAGGGCGAAATGCTCCTGCGCGGCGTCAATGAGGACATCATGGAGGTCTTTGACATAACCGGCTTCTCCGACATTCTCACTATCGAGTAATACACCCCCACGAAAGAGGTGAGCAGCTTGCTCAAAGCCGTAATCCCCGCGCAGATAAGCGGCATCAGCGAAGGTCTCGACTTTATCGAGGCTTCTCTTAAACAGCTTAAATTCAATACCAAGGCCGTGCATGAGGCAATGCTGCTTTCGGAAGAAAGCATGGTGCATCTCATGCAGAACGCACCTGCCGAAAGCACTGTACATATCCACATAAAAAAGCGCAACGGTCTCGCCAGCATTTCCCTTTCCGCCCCCGGTCCGGGGCTTGAAGCCGACAAGGTGGAATTCGATTTGGGCATCGAAAACGATGTGCTTGACCGCAGCGTTGAATCCGCCATACGCGGAATTCTCATGAAGGCCTATCAGGACAAGATTCACTATGCCCGCAAGGGCCGCTACAACTTCATGAATATCACCGTGGGCTCACCGGAAAAGGTGCTTGCGGTGCATACTCTGTGGGCCTTGATGATTGCAACGGTGCTGGGCTTAATTCTCCGCTTTGCCGCGCCCACAGGCTTTTTGAACATCCTTGACACCTATGTGCTCGTTCCAATTGAAACCCTGTTTATAAAGTTTCTCATGCTGGTGACGGCGCCGGCGGTTTTCTTCTCCATCATTTCCGCCGTTGCCCGCTATACCTCCTTTTCCGGCCCGGGCAGGGTCGGCGCAAAGGTGTTTATAGGCTATGCCCTGACCTCTGTTGCGGCTGTGCTCATCGGTACCGGGCTTTTCAGCCATCTCACCCCCGGTGTACCCGGAGATTTGGCAGAGTATGTGTTGCAGAAAGGCATTTCCGCAAACACAGATTTATTTAAAACCGTTCTTGAGATTATTCCCACGAACATTATTGAGCCCTTCCTGAGCACCAACACCCTACAACTCATTTTCGTCGCCATTGTCTGCGGCATCGCCTTGGGACGCATGGGCGATTATTCCACGGCACTCCGCAACTTTTCCGAGGCTATGGACACGCTCTTCACCAAGATTATCGAAATCATTGCCAAGTGCGTACCCCTTGCCAGCTTTGCGGCAACCCTTTCCTGCCTGCTGAATGTTAAGCTCCGTGTTCTTCTTTCCCTGCTGGGCATGGTGGGTGTTCTTTTTGCGGCGCTGCTGTGCATAAGCCTTGTTTATGTTCTCATCGTTCTCATTTTCGGAAGGGTCAATCCCTTCCTTTTCATCCGCAAGTGCTGGCCCGTTATCCGCGAGGCCTTCATTACGGGAAGCAGCGTTTCGGCAATTCCCAAAACCGTCCGCACCTGCAAAAACTCTTTGGGCATCTCCACGAGAATAAGCTCCTTCTCCATTCCCTTCGGCGCAATCGTAAATGTTGACGGAAACTGCATTTATCTCGCCATTGCCGGACTTTTCCTTGCCCGCGCCTGCGGCGTTGATATTTTCGGCACAGAGCTGATTTCCATCATGATAACCGTTTTCATTCTTTCCATCGGCGCACCCATGGCACCGGGCTCCGTAAACATCTGTCTCACCGTGCTGCTGACACAGATGGGCGTTTCCATGGGCGCAATCAGCCTTATCATCGGCATCAACGCCCTTGCGGAAATGCTCCTTGCAGCCTCTAATGTTGTGGGCGATGTTGCCGTATCCCTTGCCGTGGCAAAAAGCGAGGGACTTCTCAACACAGAGGTTTTCAACGCCAGGCCTCGCAAGCGAATCAGCGTATAAATACTTTGGGAGGTATTGACCGTGAACTACAACGAGATTCTTGAAAAAGCACGCGGTATGGTCGGCCCTTACTGCAAGGCCTGTCCCGTCTGCAACGGCAGGGCCTGCGGAAACGCCATGCCCGGCCCCGGAAGCAAAATCCCCGGCAATGTTTCCGCCCGAAATTATGACAAGTGGCAGGAAATCTTCGTCAACATGGACACCATCTGTCCCAACGCTTCTGCGGACACCTCCTTCGAGCTTTTCGGCAGAAGCTTCGCCGCGCCGATTTTCATTGCTCCCCTGGGCGCGCTCTCCATGCACTACGGCGAGCTCCATAACGATATAAGCTACAATCGCATTCTCGTTCCCGCTGCCGCAGGCTATGGCGTCTGCGCTCTCACGGGCGACGGAGTTGACCCTGAGGTGCTGAAAAATGCCGCAAAGGACATGGCGGCCGTGGGCGGCGTGGGAATTCCCACCATTAAGCCCTGGAACAAGGAATTCGTTTTTGAAAAGCTGGACATACTCAATAAGCTGGGCATATTTGCCGTTGCCATGGATATCGACGGCGCGGGCCTGCCCTTCCTCAAGGCCATGAATCCCAATGCGGGCTCAAAGTCCGTGGAGGAGCTTAAGGAAATCATCAGCTATGCGGATATGCCCTTCATCATCAAAGGTATAATGACTCCCGAGGGCGCTCTGAAGGCCGTTGCCGCAGGCGCAAAGGGTATCGTTGTTTCCAATCACGGCGGTCGTGTACAGGGCTGCACACCCTCCACCGCAGAGGTGCTCCCTGCCATTGCCGAGGCTGTCAGCGGCGCGGTAAAAATCTTTGTTGACGGCGGCATAAGAAGCGGCGTCGATGTATACAAGGCGCTTGCTCTGGGCGCAGACGCGGTGCTTGTCGGCCGTCCCGTTGTTCCCTTTATTTACGCAGAGGGAGAAGAAGGCTTCAAGGTTTATATGGACAGAATCACGGGCGAGCTCCGGGACACCATGACCATGTGCGGCACTCCCTCTCTCAAGGATATCTCCCGCGACAATATTTATATTGCAAAGTGAGGCCACAGTATGGAAAGAGCTAAGGTTTATTTCACCCGCAAGCTGAGTCCCGAAGCTGTTGTGGAAATGTACAAGAAGCTGGAAAAAGAGCTCCCCGGCAAGGTCGCCGTCAAGGTACATTCCGGCGAAAAGGGAAATCAGAATTTCCTGCATCCCGAATTCATGAAGCCCATGGTGGACTATGTGAAGGGGACCGTTGTGGAATGCAACACCGCTTACGGCGGCGCACGCAACACTACGGAAAAGCACAGAAAGCTAATTGAATATCACGGCTGGTCAAAGTATTTCGACGTAGACCTGCTGGACGCAGAGGGCCCCGACCTTGAGCTTGATATCCCCAAGGGAAAAATCCTCAAGAAAAACCTCGTAGGCAAAAATATTGCCAACTACGACTCTCTGCTGGTGCTGTCCCATTTCAAGGGTCATCCCGCAGGCGGCTACGGCGGCGCCCTGAAGCAGCTTTCCATCGGCTGCGCCTCCTCCGCAGGCAAGTGCCTTATTCATACTGCAGGCTTCACCGATGACCAGAACATTGTATGGGACCACAGAGCCTCCAATATTGATTTCGGCACCGCCATGGCAGAATCCGCAGGCAGCGTTGTTGAGTATTTCGGCGGCAATGCCGCATATGTCAATATGATGTGTAATCTCTCCGTGGACTGCGACTGCTGCGCCGTGGCAGAGGACCCCTGCATGAAGGACATCGGCATTCTTTCCTCCCTTGACCCGGTGGCTCTTGACCGCGCCTGCATGGACCTCATCTATGCCTCCGAGGACGAGGGCAGAGACCATTTCCTTCAGCGCGTATGGTCTCTTGACGGCGAGCATATCATGGATGCCGCCCAGGAGTTAGGCTACGGCACAAAGGACTATGAGCTTATCCTTATTGACTGACAAACTAAAACGGACAGATGCAGCATCTGTCCGTTTTTTATGTATCGAAATTCGATTTTTCATAAAATTTTTATCTGCATAAGGCGCAAATCAGCAAAAAAATTATCTGTACTTGACGCAGAATTGCTAGTTTGATAAAATGTTTTTGTTAAAAAAACAAAAACAAAATAAAAAAGGAGATACTGTTATGTTTTGTCCCATCTGCGGAACGCAATTAGCCGATGATGCTAAATTCTGTGTAAGCTGCGGAGCACCTGTAAATAGCGCCGCGCAGCCTGTAATGCCGGACGCCGCAGCTCCCGTACCCCCTTACGATCCCTTTTACGCAGCACCTCCCGAGATGCCGCAGCAAAAGCCGAAGAAAAAGCCCACGCTGCCCATTATTCTGATTGCCGCAGCAGCAACGGTTGCTCTTATTGTCGTGCTGGTGCTCTGCCTCTCCGGAAAAGACGGATACAAAGACTATAATGACCTGATTGACGACTACTTTGACGCTGCTGCCGACGGAGACACCGCAGATGTCCTGAAGCTTGCCCATTCCAGTGTAATAGACTACTGTAAATCCGAAGGTTATTCCGATTACGAGACTATATGCTGGGTTGACGAGTGGTATGAGGACGGAAACTATGGCATCGATGTTGTTAATTGGTATGTTACGGATTTAGAATACTGGGACAGTGAAGATATCTCCTATTGTGAATCTGCGCTGGGAGTTGATGTTGATGATGTTATAGAGGTAGAAGTTGAGGCGTGTTTTGCAGACGGCGATGACGATTCCTATGACTTTGACCTTGCGCACATTGACGGCAAGTGGTTTCTTTTATATGTTTGGTAACAATCCTCTATAACGCGAACCATCACCATAAAAAAGAGGGAGCTTATGCTCCCTCTTTTTTTATTTTGCTGTCGCCTCATGCCCTGCCTTTCACAAGGCAAAGGGCAGGCGAAGCCTTTACCCGAATATAATCAATCAGGCGGCTTCTTTGGAAGCGGCCTTTTTGCGGTCCTCCTTGTAGAAGGCAAGGAGAAGCAGACCTGCCAGATTTACCGCAACAAGGAACAGATACATATTGCGGTAGCCGGTGTTTACCGTGCTCTGGAACACATTTTCGATTTCCTCACTGCTGCTGTCAATGGCATCAAGATAATTCGCCTCGGTCCGGTCAAAAATCTCGGGCATCTCATCGCGGATTTCCGCCATGAGCTCACGGGCTCTTATCATAAGCGTCTGCTGGTCCTTTGCGGACTGTGCGGAGCTGCGAAGCTCGTTCTGACCTGCGGAGATTTCCGCAAGAGCGCTCTGCATCTGGCTGCGCTGTGCCTTAGTGGTCTCGAGCTTCTGCGCAAGCTGTTCGCGGGCAGCCTTCAGAGTCTCAAGCTGCTGGGGAAGGGTTTCCATATCCATGCTCATGCCTTCGGGAAGAGAGGAGGAGTCCATGCTTTTGAGCTTGCTCATACCGCCGGCAATGTCGCCGGAAGCAATCATGTCAAGGGCGGAAATAAGCTCATCCTGCGCTGCAAGACCTGCCTCCATGCCGGCGATTGCGGTGCTTACGCCGTCAATGCCCGCCTGAAGCTCGGCCTTTGCCGCATCCATTTCGGCGATGCCGGATTCCATGCCTGCAATGCCCTGACCGATGCCGTCGATACCCTCGACGATGCCGTCAATGCC
>JAUMWD010000006.1:0-22709 GCA_030529825.1 Bacillota bacterium | reverse complement strand
CTGTGCGTCGACGACAACATCTGCGGTCATGGTATCAAACATATATTCCGCCAGTTTCTTGGTTTCGCCCACAATGGTGGTGACATCGGCATTCTGAAGACCGTCCAGAAGCTCGTCGGGAAGCTCCATGCCGTCGCCGGACATATCGGACATATCCATGCTCATGCTGCTGTAATCCATGTCATCCATGCCCGAGAGCATTTCCAGCATTTCGGGGTTGTCGGCGTTTGCTTCCTTGAGCTGCTCAACGATGCTCTTGAGCTCCGTCTGCTGCTCGATAGCGGGCATTTCGGGCTGGGGAAGAGCCTCCATGAGACCGGTCTGCAGACCTGCGGCGGCATGAACGATGAAGCCTACCATGATGGCGGGAGCAATGGCGGTGCCGATGGAGCGCACGAGAGAAAGTGTTGCAAGGGCGGAGTTGGATTCCTCGTCACTGGTGTTCTGAAGCATCATGTAGTTCAGGGGAGTTCCCATGGTGAGGCCCAGACCGAAGCCGATGATGACGAGGGAGATAATGACATTGGGAAGATTTACGAATTTAACCGCCACAAAGGACAGGTACAGGCAGCCGATAATGGTGGTGATGAAGCCTGCGGCCATAACCGGCTTTGCGCCGCGCTTGTCGATGAGCCTGCCGGACATCATGGATGCGGCACCGGAGCAGAAGCCCAGGACGATTACGAAATAGCCGCCGCTGCCGGAAACCATTTTCAGGCAGTTTTCGGAGAACTGGGGAATGAATATCATGCCCATCATGGAGCAGCCCACCACAACACCGAGAATGAGTGTCACCATTATCTGACGGTTGCTTGCGTATTCAATATGGAAAATGGGATCCTCTGCCTTGCGCTCAACCTTGACAAACAGGGGAATGAGCAGTGCGGAGGCGGCAATGAAGGGCCACACCTTCAGAGAGGTGAAGGAGGGGATAAAGTCGAAGAAGTCCAGGTTCTTGAGACCGTAGAGCAGAGCAAGAATGATAAGCGTCATAAGCAGGGTGCCTATCTTATCCATGGGCTTGGTTTCCTCTGCGCGGTTGTTGGGAAGGACGATGATGCCCGCAATGACAATGAAGACGCAGATGGGCAGATTAATAAGGAAAATCCACTGCCACTGGGCAGCACCTGCAATATCCAGCACCGCGCTGCCTACGGAGGCGCCGAGAACATTGGCGATGCCGTAAACCGCGCCTACAAGGCCCAGTGCCATGCCGCGCTTTTCCTCGGGGAAGCTGGTGCCGAATTCGGCGGTTGCAACGGGCATGATGCCGCCGGCACCGGAGGCCTGAACAACGCGGCCGATCATAAGAACGAGGAAGCTGTCTGCGCTTGCGGACAGAGCGCAGATGAGAGAGCCGGTGCCGAACAGGGCTATGCTCAAAAGATAAACGGGCTTGCGGCCTCTTTTATCCGCAAGCTTGCCGGAGATGGGGATAATTGCGGCATATGTAAGGGTATAAATTGTAATCATCCATATACCCAGATTTGCGTCAACACCCAGCTGGCTCTGAATTATGGGGCGTGCAGGGGTAATGATACCCGTGTCAATGGCTCCGATAAAAAGACCCAGTAGGTAGACAATCAAGATAAGTACGAAGTTTTTCTTTTTCATGGGGCAGATCCTTTTGCTGAATTTTTATTGCAAGGCTTTTATTGCCGATACTATATCGCCGAAGGACAGGTCGCCGTGGTGGGCGCACATAATAAAGAGGCGCGTGTAAACAGGCGCGAAGGACGCATCCTGCCCGCAGCGCAGAAGCAGGGCTTCAATGCGCTTGGTGAACTCGGTGCTGATTTCGCGCTTTTTCGCCATTATCGCCGCCCTGTCGGGGTGGTCGTCGGGCATGGCCCTCATGTCCGCCGTGAGCCAATGGGTGAACAGCGGGTTCATGGCACCCTGCAAAAGCACACAAATCCGTTCCAACGCCTCCACAGGCCGGTTAAGCTCCGCAAGCTCGCCGTCAATGCTATCCAAAAACCCGTGCCACGCGTTGTCAACCAGCGCCTCCAAAATGGCCTCCTTGGAGGGATAGTAGTTATAAATCGTAGCAGGAGCAATGCCCAGCTTCTTGGCAACGGCACGAATGCCGAAGTCCCCGAAGCCCTGCTCACAGAGTATTTCGTTTGCGGCCTGCAAAATGCTTTCCCTTAAGTCCTTAATAATCTTCGGCATAATAACCTCACAAAAATTTAAATGAACATTGTTCATAATAGCACCGCGCTGTAGAATTATCAATAGAAAAATGATCCAAAATTCAATTTAGTATGCGGGTGTTGTATTAGAAAATATGTTTTGAGTGGTAAAATTTGCCATAAACATGAGCTCGGGAGCTGCTGCGGAAAGAAGGCTTTAGTGGAGATACCGATTTGTAACCTGTTGTAAATAATGCGAGCACCTGACTGCTGCAAATCGGCGGCGAGCTCCGGGGGTGGAATTTTGCAAAGAGTTGTTTACAAAGCATTACTATACATAACAAAAGAAAATGTATAAACAATGCAAAACACACAAAAATTTAAAACAATACTTGTTAAAAACACACAATTTGCTGACTGCGTAAATTGCCGAAATTTGATGATTTTGCTCTCTTGTAAAGCAAATGGGTTTGTGGTAATCTATAGCACAATACCAAGGAGGGTATTAGTGCGCCTGCGCACGGATTTTGTAAACATATTTCCAAAATTTGTTAAAAACTTTTTTGGCATTTTTGACATTTAATATTTTTGTACTAATATATGCGCTGCATTTCATGCTTAAGAAAGCTCGGATGCAGCGTTTGGTGAGTCTAGCGTTTCGTTAATCTATTAATTAACGAGGTGCGCTTTGATGAAGAAGGAGCAATGGAATGACCGACAAGGAACTTAAGCGCCTCGGTAGAACCGAGCTGCTGGAAATGCTGCTGGAGCAGACGGATGAAAACGAAAAGCTGAAGGCGGAGCTTGAAGCCGCCAAGGAAAAGCTGAGCTCTCGCGAAATCATCATTAACAATTCCGGCTCCCTTGCCGAAGCTTCTCTGCACCTCAACGGCGTTTTCGCCGCAGCGCAGGCTGCTGCCGACCAGTATCTCGAAAACATCAGAAATTCCGAGAGCTACTGCGAAAGAATCAAGGCAGAGGCAGAGCGAAGCGCCGCCGGCACCATTGCCGCCGCTGAGGCAAAGGCCCTTGCAAGAGAAGAAGAGGCCAAGTTACGCGCCGAGAATTATTGGAAGGATGTTTCCACCAGACTTGAGCGCTTCTACAGCGACCACAAGGGTCTGCGCGAGCTGATTAACTTCGGAAACTCATCTGACCTTCCCTGAGTGAAGCCGGCTTCGGTTGCTCGAAAAGAATAGTGATATGAGTAAGAAGAGTAAGAAGAAAAAATATGAGCTGCCGGACCGCGAGCAGCTTCAGAGAGAACTGAAGCGAGTTAAGCACAATTCGCGCTTCCGCAAGCTGATGCGCAGCACTGTGTATACGCTGATTGTTGTTGCGGCGTGTGCAGTATTGACTGCGGTTATTTTTCTCCCCGTTCTGCGCATATACGGCAGCTCAATGGAGCCGACCTTGAACGAGGGAGAGATCGTCGTCTCCATAAAGGGCGGAGGCTCACACATTAAGCAGGGCGATATTGTCGGCGTGTATTACGGCAACAAGGTGCTTGTTAAAAGATGCATAGCTACCGAGTATCAGTGGGTTGACATTGATGAGGAAGGCAATGTGTTTGTTGACGGCAAGAAGCTTGACGAGCCGTATGTATATGAAAAAGATTTCGGACAGACGGATATAAAGCTTCCGTATCAGGTCCCTGATGATACGATATTTGTTATGGGCGACCACCGAAAGACCTCGGTGGACAGCCGAAATACATCCGTTGGCTGCATAAAAACCGAGGATGTAGTCGGGCGGATAGTTTTCCGGGTATGGCCCTTTGAGGAATTCGGATTTATAGAAACGCAAGATCCGTAAAACAGTTTTTTGATATTAATTTAAATGTAAGGAGGTGTTCTCAGTGGCAAACATGGGTTCGGGCGGCGCAAGCGCCTTTTTGGGCAACTATAAGAAAAGACAGCTTTGGCTTCGAATTGTCATAGCTCTTGCGGCTATCGTTGTGTTCTTCACGACCTACGCGCTCATACTTCCTGCAATCACCATGGAAGGCAACCTTGTCTGCGAGCTGGAGGAACACACCCATACAAGCGAATGCTACGAAGCGGTATATGTTGAAGATTCGGCGACGCTTGTCTGCTCAAGGGAGCATGAGCATACGGATGAATGCTACGAAAAGAGCGGCCATTATGAGGAACAGCTCGTGTGCGAAATTCCCGAGCATACCCACACGGCAGCCTGCTATGATGCCGCGGCGGCGACTCCCGCAAACGGCGCTGATGAGACCTACTGGATACCGATAACCAGTACCTCTGACCTTACCAAAGACGGTACATATATAATCGTGACGAGCGAAGGCGATGTTGCATTGAGTGGCGCAGGTACCACGACAAATGTCACCGCTAATATGACACCCAGCGAGGTCAAGCCCGGCTATTACACGACTGAGCTCGGAGATACCTACTGGTGGGAGTTGAGCTCAAACGGCAGCGGCAAGCTTCAGAATGTTGATACCGGCAATTACCTGCGATTGGATAACAGCACGGTAATCAACGGCAACAACTCAACAGATAACAAATTCACATACCACCAGAATAATGACGATTATTCCGGCTGGGAAATTTACTCAACAAAAACATCCGGCTATTTAATTTGGCAGCAAACCACCACCTACCGTCTTGTACATAACGGCACATCGTTTACAAACAACACGAACAGCTATTCGCCGATGACCATATATAAGATGTACACCGCCGGTAGTGACGGCGGCGGTGGCGGCGGCGGAACACCCGAAAGCGGCGGCAGCGGCAACACCGGCGCAACAAAGCCCACCTACCCCGCATACATCGATGTTTCCGGTGCCAAGTACGGCAACACCATTGCTTCCGGTGTGGCCGGCGAATACTGGTCCGACCCCTCCACCTCCCGGCTTGAAAGCTGGTTCACTGGTGTGAAGAAGGATGACGGCAAGGTCCTTACGGACAAGTCCGTTATCTACGGCAAGGACGATTACGGCGCCTTCTCGAGCTACGAGCCCAACACCTTCGGTGTAACGCTTTCCGCTCTGGGCCAGTCCTATGCGCTGACGGATGAGCTTGATATCAAGGTTCCCCTCGATGTTGTCTTCGTGCTGGATACCTCGGGCAGTATGGTCGACACCAAGTTTGACGGCACAACAAGCGCCAATGTCATGGTTGAGGCGCTGAACGATATCATGGCGGTCATCATGGAGCAGAATGAAGATAACCGTGTGGGCGTTGTCAGCTTCTCCGGCGGCGGACATAAGCTCCTGGAGCTGGGACATTATACTGCGGATAACAACATCTTCTTTGAAGAAGGAAAATACAACATCAGCGGAAATGTCACCAAGGATACCCTGACGCTGACACCGGCAAGCTCCGTACAACGCACGGACGGCGAAATGTACAGAGGCTCCTTTACCGGTTGGTGGGGTACCTACACGCAGCACGGCATTGCAACCGGTGCGCAGGAATTCTTCGATGTAACGGATACCACGGTTTCCGGTGTTGCTACCAAGGTAATTGACGGACGAGAGATAAGCGCGGCTTACACCGTAACCCGCAGACCTATCATCATCCTGCTTTCCGACGGTGACCCGACCTACTGCACGCATGAGTACAGCAATGTACTGAATGCAAGCAATATCTACGGTAACGGCAACAGCGGCTATGACTCTCAGAACAAGCGCATTTCCAAGGACACCAATAACAACAAGGGCATTATGGGTTACTACACAATCCTTTCTGCCCAGTACTATAAGAACGCAATAGCAAAGCACTACAACACCGATGCTTACTTCTACAGTGTCGGTATCGGTATGTATCAGTCCGGTTCAAACAGCTATTCTATGTCTGTATCCGGTGATGACTACAAGCGCGCCGTGCTTAATCCCACCAGAGCGAATATTGCGGCACTTGCAAACTGCACCAATGCACAGACGGACTCACCGCTTGTTACGAACTCCAATGAAAGAAACATAAGCGATTACAGCGATGTAACCTGCCATATGCTCTATCAGCTGCTTAATAACCAGTACAACAACACAACGGTTACAGTAAGCAGATATAATGACAACGGCTCTTCGGAGAGCCTGTACGGCGTACCCGGTCGTACGAGCAATAGCGCGAAGGTAATTACAGACCCGTATTACAGCACAGGCTATAATTACGCGGACAATTCGTTCTTCACAACTCAAGCCTCCGTTGAAGCTCTGCGAGACGCCTTTGCCGACGCGATCAACTTCAACAATGACCTTACGGTCTACGGCTTCCTGCTTAGAAACAACGAGCCGGCGGCAATCTCCGATACCATCGGCGACGGCATGGAGATTAAGGGAGCACCTGTTCTCCGCTACGGCGGAGTTAACTACTCCCCCGTGGGTGAGCCCACAGTTGAAGGCAACAGCAAGATTTACCATTACGAAGGCACCTATGTTGACCAATACAGCCACCGCGAGGTTGACCTGAGTAAGATTTATGCAGAGGTCGAAACGGTCAACGGAGTTCAGACCGTGCGTCTGTATGTCAACGACGCCGAAATGCCCGTTTATCTGGCTGACCTGGATATCGACGGCAACCCGATGTTCTACTACGAGGAGCTGCCCGTGCGACTTATCTATCAGGTAGGTCTGACAGATGAGGCCCAGCAGGATATCGCGGCGCTGCGAGAAGCCGGCAGCGGATCGCTGACCTATTACACCAACGCCTGGGAGAACGGAGTTTACGCAAACTCCGGCTTCCAGCCCACGACAAAGAATCCTTATTACAAGGACAACACCTACAATAAGGACACTTTGAATAAACCGCAAAACACCACAAGCACCGAGAGCTACGCATGGCTCTATGACCCGAACTGTGATGCAAACCATGTTTCCGAGCATCTGGGTAATAACGGCAAGCTCGTTTTCGATGCAAGCAAGGAAGTCCTCGCTAATGTTGACCTTGAAAAGGTTGACGAAAACGGAAGCGCCATAACAGCGGATACGGCTCGCTTTGAGCTGTATGATGATGAAGAGCTTACATCCCTCGTAGGAACCTATGAAACCAACGAAAACGGCAGGCTGACAATCAATAGCCTTGAAGTCGGCAAGACCTATTATCTGAAGGAAATCAAGGCTCCCGCAGGATATGCTCTGATATCGGAGGCAAAGGCCTTCACAGTTGACCTGAACGGCAAGCCGGCCATTGACGGCAGCGACTTCTATGTAAGTGTTGCCGGTGGTGTGCTGAAGTTTAAAAACACCGAGCCAACCAGCTTCTCCGTATTGAAGAAGTGGGACGGCGGCACGGGAGACTTCGTTGAGGTCGAGCTTCTTGCAGACGGCGAAACCACCGGACTCTATGCAACGCTGAATGCAGACAACGGCTGGTACTTTATGTGGAATGACCTTCCCAAGTACGGCGCTGACGGAACACAGATTGTCTACTCCATCCGCGAGCTCGCGGTGGACGGCTATACAAGCGATGTTCACCTCTGGACCGGCGCAGGCGACCCCTACGGTCAGACCGGCAGCCAAGGCTGGGAGCAGAAGTCAGGCTTCGAAAACGGCAAGACCTATATGCTTGTTCATAAGAGCAACGGATATGATGTCGCAATCGGCATAAACACCTCGACCGGTGAGCCGTGGAGATATGATATCGACCTTTCGGATTTGGGAGATGTTCCTAATAATCTGAAGTGGAAGGCGAGCATATCCAACAATAACATCACGCTTACCAATGTCGGTACAAACCAGAAGCTTGTGCTCAACAGCAGCAACAGACTTGCCGTGGGCGGAAATAATAATCACGCAGACACCTGGAAGTATGATACGTCAAACAAGATTTTGTATACAACTTATTCATATAGGAGTGGTGGGCGGAGCCACACTGACACCTATTATTATAACTCTTCTAATGGCGTGACAACAAACCAAAACGACGCAACGCAAATTACCCCCTATGCCTATTACAACACCGTTGTTGAGGATCCCGTAGAAAAGGGCGCAACCCACTACATAATCAAGAACACCAAGGATAACGTAAGCGGCGATTTGAGCCTGACCTTCAAAAAGGTCAATGCCGAGGACGGCACTTTGGTTAACGGCGCAGCGCTTTCGCTGTACCGTGAAACCGGCCCGATAGAAGGGGCGGTAATCATCCCCGGCACAAGCGACCGCTACGGCATAGTTGTAGAAAGCTGGACCTCCGGCGGCAACGGCAAAACCTTCAATGAGCTGCCCTACGGCAACTACTATCTGGTTGAAACCGAAGCTCCCGCCGGCTATGAGGGTCTTGAAGAGCCCATTATTTTCACCGTGGGAGCTGTTGATGGAGTGAAAACGGCAACCATCGTTCAACACCCCACAGAAAGCGGACAGTTTACGGAGCTCAATATTCCGAACACCGCAAATCCTGCCTATGAGCTGCCCGAAACCGGCGGCATCGGCACACCAATCATTTATGCATTAGGCGCTCTACTCGTTATAGGCGCTTTGATGTACGGAAGCTTCTTGAGGCGCAAAAGTGAAAGGAGGGCAAAGTAAGGCCTCCCAACACGGCGAAAAATTTTGCGCCGGGAAGTAACCGATATATAATTCAGTTTTTTAAAAATTTATTTAAAGAAAGGTAAACACAAGAATGAAAAAGTTCTTAGCATTCCTCCTGGCTCTGACCATGATCCTGAGCCTCGGTACTGTTGCATTCGCAGCAAAGACCGCACCTGTTGACCCCAGCAGCCACACCTATAAGGCATACAAGATTTTTGACGGCACCCAGGCAGCCGGCGATGCAGCTCTTGCAAACGTCACCTGGGGCGACGGCATTGACGGCGCTGCATTCCTCGCAGCTCTCAAGGCTTCCGAAGCTTTCGGCGAGGCCAACCCCTTCGCAGCATGCACCGACGCAGCAAGCGTTGCAAACGCAATGAAGGGCTGGGACGACAAGTCCGCAAACGCAGAGGCATTTGCAAAGCTCGCTGAAGACTATATCGTTGCAGGCAAGGGCATTGCAGTTGTTAACGGCCAGACCGAGCTCGACGCAGGCTACTACCTCGTTGTTGATGAGACTGCATCCGTAGGCAAGGAAGACGCTTACAACGTAGCACTCCTCCAGCTCACCAAGAAGGGCATCTTCGAAATCCAGGCAAAGAACGAAGTTCCCGAAGTTGATAAGAAGATCGTTGAAGGCGAAAATCGCGTTGAGGCAAACAATGCTTCCATCGGCGATGTAGTTCCTTACGAAATCACCACTGCAGTTCCCGCAGCAGCAAAGAACTACGAGTACTACTTCTTCATCATCCGCGATACTATGTCCAAGGGCCTGACCTTCCAGAATGACATCGTTGTTACCATCGACGGTGAGACCGCAGTTAAAGATACTGATTATTCTGTAATCGTTACCAATAATGAAGACGGCACCACTAGCTTCCAGATCGCACTTATCGACGCAACTGCAAACGCAGGCAAGGATGTTGTTGTTACCTACTCCGCAGTTCTTAACGAGGATGCAGTTGTCGGCGTAGAAGGCAACCCCAACAAAGTAAACATCCTTTACTCCAACAACCCCAACGAAGATTACGACGGCAAGCCCACCGAAGACGGCTTCCCCAAGAGCGAGAAGGACACCCCCAAGGGCGAGACTCCCGATGAATACACCATCACCTACACCGGCAAGGTAAAGGTCCTCAAGGTTGATGCAGAGGGCAACAGCCTCTCCGGCGCAGAATTCACCCTCACCGGTGACACCATGAACATCGTTCTCGTAAGCAAGGACGTATTCGTAAAGGCAGCAGAAGGCCAGACCGCAGTGTACTACCTCCTCAATGACGGCACCTACACCAAGGAAGCTCCCAAGGCTGACTCTTACCGCGAAGCAACCGCAGCTGACGGCCGCAACGGCGGTTATGTCAAGGACGGCGACAACTATGTTGAAGCAACCGCAGCACAGCTCGCAGACGAAAACGTACAGCTCTACATCCTCGTAGAGGGAAATGCTGACGCATATGCAGAAACCACTCCCAGCTATGTAAAGACCACCGAATTCGAGACCAAGACCGCAGCAGGCGAGAAGCTTTCCGTTTCCCTCGTTGTTGACGAAAACGGTGTTGTTGAGGTTAAGGGCCTCGCAGCAGGCAACTACACCCTCACCGAGACCAAGGCACCTGCAGGCTACGAGAAGCTCATCAACCCCATCAACTTCACCATGGTTTGGACTGCACCCGCAGATTCCAATGACATTCAGTCTATTGAATCCCAGTGCGTATGGACCAAGGGCGAAGGCAGCGACTCCGCTGTTCAGTACAATGCAGCAGCACAGCAGTTCGAAATCACTGTAGTCAACACCAAGGGCGGCGAGCTGCCTGAGACCGGCGGCATCGGCACCACCATCTTCTACATTGTCGGCGCAGTTCTGGTTGTAGCAGCAGGCGTTCTGCTCATCACCAAGAAGCGCATGAGCGCAGAAGGCTGATTTCTGTCTTAAAACTTAATCATCAGATAATAATATCTGAATAGTACATTGTAACCCGGTGGAGAGATTTTCTCTCCACTGGGTACAACATCAAGGAGAGCCCGACATGAAGAAGAAAAAGAATTTTACAAGTATTCTGCTTGTCATTATTCTGATTGCCGGCCTGTCCTTGCTGCTGTACCCTTCATTCGCAAACTACTGGAACAACTATCGCGCATCAAAGGTCATTGCATCCTATGTTGAAGATATTTCAAACATGAAGCAGACCGAAATTGACGAAATGTGGAATGAGGCAAAGGAGTATAATGAAAAGCTGGCCCAGCGCGGCTTTGTCTATGACCTCAACAAGCAGCAGAGTCAGGAGTATGAGAGCGTTCTGAATATCGGCGGAAGCGGAGTTATGGGCTATATTGAAATTGACAGCCTGGGCGTTTCACTGCCTATATATCACGGCACCTCCGACGGTGTTCTTCAGGTTGCTGTCGGTCATCTTGACTGGACAAGCCTTCCCGTGGGCGGCGAAAGCTCCCACTGCGTGCTTTCCGGCCACCGCGGTCTGCCCAGCGCAAAGCTCTTTACAGATCTTGACCAGCTGCGTGAGGGCGATACCTTTACGCTGAATGTTCTGGACAAGGTCCTGACCTATGAGGTCGACCAGATCCGTGTTGTCAAGCCCGCCGAAGTGAGCGAGCTCAAGATTGAAGACGGCAAGGATTACTGTACATTGGTAACCTGCACACCCTACGGTATAAACACTCACCGTATGCTGGTGCGCGGCCACCGCATTGAAACTAAAGACACCGTGCATGTTGTTTCTGAGGCTACCGTCATTGAGCCTATGATCATTGCACCGATACTCGCTCTGCCGGTACTGCTGGTGCTGTTGGGTGTTCTTGTGTTCAAGCCCAAAAAAAACAGGAAAAAGCGAGTTTCTAACGGAGGAAACCTGCATGAAAAGAAGAATAAATAGAATAGCAGCCTTGGCGTTGGCGCTTGTGTGTCTGCTGTTTGCGCTGCCCACCTGCGCGTCAGCCGCAGGGATTGATGCGGATAAGCCTGCATCTCTTAAGGTAACCTTTAAGTACGGCAGCACCGAGGTACCCAATGCACAGCTGTTTCTCTGCCGCGTTGCGGATATGGACGAGGCCCTGCACTTCACCCTGGCGGGAGAATTCGCAGGCTGCAGCAGCGAAATCAACGGTCTTATAACCGCTGATGAGTGGGATTCCGCAGCTCTTGCGCTGTGTGAATACGCTGAAGATAATCAAATAGAGCCCGACTTCACTGCCATGACCGACAGCAACGGTGTTGCAAGCTTTCCCCAAAGCGGTGAAAGCCTCTCTGCCGGACTGTATCTCCTGGTGTGCAGCGATACATGGTTCAACGGCGGCACCTATACCGCCCGTCCCTGCCTTGTTTCCATTCCCACCATTTCCGAGGACAGCGGCAACTGGCAGTATGACGTGAGCGTGAAGCTGAAATCCGGCAGCATTCCTGCACCCACCCCCACTCCTACACCCGGCCCGAATCCCCCGCTTCCTCAAACCGGTGTTCTGTGGTGGCCCGTACCCGTGCTTTTTGCGGCAGGCGTTCTGCTCGTGGCGGCAGGCCTCCTTGCCCGCGGTAAAAAGTCATGAATCACAGAGGACGAACGCTGATTATTCTCGGCCTGCTGCTGATTGCAGCGGCAATAGGCCTTGTTGTTTTCAACTTATGGGATGATCGGCGCGCCGCCGAAACATCCGAAGCTGTGCTCGAGGAGCTGCTGCCCGATATAATCGATAAGGACGCTCCGGAGGGCATTTACCCCGATGAAATGCCGTCAATCGAGATTGACGGACAGAAGTATATCGGTGTAATAAGCATACCGGCAATCGGAATTGATTTGCCGGTAAACGGCGAATGGAGCTATCCGGCGCTGAAGAATTCGCCCTGCCGTTATTTCGGCTCGGCTTATACCGATGATTTGGTGCTGTGCGCACATAACTACAATTGGCATTTCGGAAAGCTGAAAACCCTCAGCTACGGAGACACTGTGCTGTTCACTGATGTAAGCGGCAATGTGTTCACCTATGAGGTGTCGGAGATCGAGGTGCTTCGCCCCACAAGCGTCGAGGAAATGCTCGATGCGCAGGAATGGGATCTGACGCTGTTTACCTGCACCATCGGCGGCGCAACGCGTGTGACAGTGCGCTGCACCCGTTTGAGCAATAATCTGAACTGATGAAATAATAATACCGCCCCGTTTTTCCCTATGTGAGGAAAACCGGGGCGGTGTTCTTTTTTATGCTTCGGATTCTTTTATAAATATTTCCGTCTTTTGAGCCCAGCGGCTTCTGAAGCCTGGGGAGGTGTTGGCAGAAGGAAAATCATATGAGCTCCATTTTTCGTAAAATTCCTTTTCTTCCGCTGCGCACTTTACCGCAAGCTCGGATATCTCCGCGGTTTTTGCCAGCTTGAGCCAGCTGCCCTCAAGAGCATCACGCTCAGCGAAGAATTCTGCTGGAATGCTCTTGCCTATGAGAGCTCTGCGGAACTTTTCCTGTGAGTACCAGTACTTTTTCGCCTGCGAGTCCTGGGGATTAAACACAGGTGCATAGGGTACGGAGCCGAATTCATAGGGCTTGAAGAGTGAGACGCAGGGTGTCGATGAGCCGGTTGCCCAAATGACGGTGCGGTTTTCACCGAGGTCCACCGCCATGCTCTGGGTTGTGTGGTCGCCCACCATGCCGCCGAAGTGCATACAGGTGCTGCTCACGCTGCCTCCGGCAAAGGGGTTTTTAATTCCCCCGTGGTGAACTCTCAGCGCGGACATTATATCGCCTATGCTCCCGATGTCTGCGACGCAGCCTTGCGTCTGATTTCTTCTTGCGGCAGAGCCCGAGCCCATTGTGAAAATATACTCCGTGTGTCTGCGGCGGAAGTCATACGCCCTACCGCCGCTGTATGCATCACCGTCGGCGCCGATGGAGAGACGGTTGCTGATGCTTGTGCGCTCATATTTCTTGTATGCCCATTTTTTGCCGCAGGTTTCGAGAACATACAGCTCGCCTCTGTCCATGATGAGGAAGGAGTTGTCATAGAAAAACTCGTGGTCGTAGCCGCAGTTGCCGCCCTGACCGAACTGCTCCAGCAAAGCTATCAGCGTGTCCAGAGCATCCTTTGCCGAGGCGGAACGCTCCAGCGCCAGACGGAGCATATCCATGCCGGTCAGTCCCGTTTCGCCGTATTTGCCCAGGGTGAAAACAGCTTCGTTTCCTATGCACACTCCGCAGTCGTTAACTCCGATTTCCGCACCCCACATCCAGGTGGGCCTTGACAGCAGAACCGCATGAGTCTCTTTCACCTGGGGAACGGATATATAGGTGGCCTTCAGCTCCTGCTCGCTGTGAAGTGCGGCGGGAACGAATTCAAGCACCTGAGGCTCGTTGGGGCTTCGGTCGCTGTTTTTGCCGAACAGGGCTTTCCCGTCCGTAAGGATTCCCAATGTGTCACACATAATAATCTCTCCCCGGAATATGATGGTTTTATTATAATTATCCGACGCGGCGATTGTCAATCTCAAATAAAAGAGCACCGCATCAGAGAATGCGGTGCTCGTTACTTGATAACAACTATTATATAAACAGCAAATGGTCTCCGTTGCGGATCCCGTATTTTTCGAGAGGCTCATCCTGAAGAAGCAGAATGTTCCTTTCCGCATGACATAAAAATTCAGTGCCTGAAGATATATACATATGATTTGACATTTCCTCAACTGCCTTTGCGATAAGCGGCGTAATCTCGCCCACCGTCATGAAAACAGGAATCTGAACATCAAAATGCTCGGAAATTGCGGGAACCGCCACATCAACAAGTATTTTCATTATACCCTCCTGCCACGCTCAGCAATATACAAAACGAAAAGAGCGTGATTAGAATTTTTTGCTCATATCCAGAGCGGCGATTGCTCTGTCGATGGAATTGGCGCCGGTTTCTACTTCACCCATCGTTTCATCGGCAAGCTCAAGAAAATCAAGCCTGCGCTGTATACGCAATTCCTGCCTGTTCAGATACTGCCGCAGGAAGCTGTATTCACCAAGAGGGTCAAGCTCCTCCGGGGGACACAGCTGCTTCAGAATGGAAACCTCCTGCTTCTCGTCCCGCAGAAGCTGCCGGTGCTGTGAAAGTCTGCTTCTGTCAATAACAAAGGGCATGCCTAATTATAAAGCAGCGCCTGCAACTGCCGGTGCGAGAGATGCCAGAGAGTCGAGAGCGGAAAGTGCGTTCTCAATCTTCTGCTGAACATCCTGAGATGCACCTTCATATTCGTCCACGAGTCTGCCGTACTGTGCGAGCTGCATCTTAATCTGGGTCAGAGCATGGTTAGTGCCGACGATTGCGGACTCCAGAGCTCTTGCGGTGCTGAGACCGTTTTCGTCATCCCAGAATTCGGGAAGCTGGCTCTTGTAGTTTTTCAGAGTCTCAATGTGCTCCGTCAGAACACTGGCATAACCCTCAAGCTCGGTGATCTTTCCCTTATAAAAACCCTGTGAATATTTAAGCATGACTCATTAACCTCCTATGTTGGACTTGAGTGTTTCGGCTTCCTGAGTAAGGTTCTCATGAACCTCTTTATACTTCTGGATGCCGGCCTTTAAGCTTTCCATTGCAATGGCGAAATTCTTGCCGAGAGCATTGCCGTAGCTCTCAATTTTTTCACCTACGCCCTTGAGAACATGAACCAGGGGATCGTCATCATCCTGAAGCTCCTTTACGCAGATTGCAACCTGCTTGTTAAGCTCGCTTACCTGCTTAAGCTCGTTGTCGACTTCCTCGTGCCAAATTAGAGCACGAGCTTCGTCCAAAGAAATTTTTTCCATAAACTCTTTCTCCTTTATATTTAATAATTTCTTATGACTCTTATTACTTCGTTGAGATCGTCAATTTCAATCGCAAGCGTTTTCTTATAGTCATCGAGGAACTCGCCTTCGACACAGCTGCCGATCTGAAGACGGTCATCCTCCATATACGCCAGCAATTTATCCAAATGGAACAGAGCTTCCCCTGTATCACCCATAGAATATCACTCTCCAATGTCTGAATTAATTACTGAAAATATTGGCCTTATCCTCATCCGGTATTTCAACGGTAATCTCTCCGCAGGGCATGAGCAGCAGATAATATCCCTCACGGTATTTCATCATACCGATATTATACTGAAGCATAGCGGAAAGCTGCTTACCGTCTGAGGGAATATGACATATTGTCTGCTTGTCAAACTGTCCGCCGAACAGAATAGCATCGCCGTCCATGTTGTAGCCGCCGAAGAACAGACCGTGCATGGGATTTTCAAAGTCCACAGGTTCAAAGAAGGCAATGGAGTAGATGTTATATCGTCCGGTGACCTTCAAGGTTTGGTCAAACAGCATTCCCGTGAGCATATCGAGATTTTCAGACACATCGGCAAGCTTTTCAAACAGGATAATGACGGGCTTCGTGTTCATGCGGATGAATCTGTCGAGCTCGTCCTCGTTTTCGGGAGCCTTTTCATCAATACCCTTTTCCTGACAGTATTTCTCGCGCAGCTTCTGCCGTTCGGCCACCGTGGCCATTATATCATTTTGAAGCTTGCCAAGCTCGGCCTGCTCACAGTTTATGTAGCTGATATTCTTATAGCGTCTGACGGTGTCGGAGATTTCCTCGGTATCAAACAGACTGTTTGTGCTTCGCTTTACAACTATGATTTCCATGTGGTCACGAATTGCTGCATAGAGGAAATTCTTCGTGATGGGAAGGTTTCCTTCCGGGTTGCCGAGGTAGACGCTGAGGTTGGATAACTGCCTCAACGGCATTGCAACGGGCTTGGCATCAGCCTTTGAATAGCCAAGAGGGATTCTCTCAGATTTAAACTGATCGGCAAATTCCGTATACTCTGCAGTCTCGGAAACAACAGGCAGACGCCTTGCCTTGGAGAAGGAGTCAAAGTGCTCCGCTGCGGAGGTGAGCTCCTCCTTCAGCAGTTGAATTCTCTGCTTGTCATCCGCAAGTACCTGATACATTGCCGCATGAAACTCCAAAGGAGCTCCTTCGTGGTTGTATATGCCTCTGCCGGGCATTTCTGTGGGAACATAGGTTACCTTGCAGCCGAGGGCGTCGCCGTAATCGTATTTATCCTTCATGTGGAGGCAGATGCGGTTGCCAAGCTCCTGCTTAACCTTGGCGTTGACTTCGTTTGTGTGGCTGCAGGATATGATGTACTTTACGCCATAGTTTACGCTGTCCTTAATGTAGCCCTGGAGCTTGTATCCGATGGACTCGCCCTTTTTGGAAGAGACAAGTCCTGCATAATTGTCGATCACAACGAGAACCAAAGGAAGCTTCTTGATGGAACAAGCAGCATCAAAGCTGTCGACCTCAAGCGCGGTGAAAAGTCTCTTGCGTTCAGCGACGATGGAATTTATCAGATTGAAGAAGTTTTCGAGCAAGTCCGTATCCTCTTCAAAATAAACACCGCCGCAGTGAGGCAGGTCGCTGAAAACCTTCAGCATTCTGCTGGAATAGTCCAGAATGTAGAAGTTAAGCTCTTCTGGGGAGTAGTTTGTTGCAAGAGAATAAAGAGCGCTCTGAATCAATGCTGTTTTTCCGCTGCCCTTGTCGCCGATAATCATTAGGTTGCGGCAATGTGAAAAGTCAAAGTCCAGGGTGAACTGATCCTGATTGTTCGGATCGTCAAGGAGACCGATATTAGCGTGAACTTTATTATCCTTATTATCGCGCAATTTGTAAATTTTTGCAATATCCAATTTTGCCGGAAGCGCCGGCTTCCACAAGGGCCTGCATTTGATTCCGTTTTCCTCGGCGATATCAGAGAGCAGCTTAACAGTTGTTACGAGCTGCGCTCCGCAGGCTGCGCCGCGGTCGACCTGAGGCTTGACCTCAACCGTACTTGCCCCCACGGAGTCGATGAACTGTACGCTGTCGTCCAGCTGAACAACGACCTCGTCCTGAGGGAAGTAGTCCGCGCCGCTCCATGCCGACTGACCGAGAGCGAACAGCTCGTTATAGCCCACCTGCAGGTAGAAGCGTCCGGTTTCCTTGAGCTCGGCGGCTTCAGGCCTCTGAAGCATATCCATACTGTCGGACTTGTCCTGAACCTTAAGACAAACTCTGAATTTGGTGTTGCTTCGGATTTGGTCGTTTACGACGCCTGTAGGCTTCTGCGTTGCAAGAATGAGGTGAACACCCAGGCTTCGACCAATTCGCGCGATGCTTATGAGGTTTTCCATGAACTCCGGCTGCTGCTGTTTGAGCTCGGCAAACTCGTCGGAGATGATGAAAAGATGGGGCATGGGCTCATCCACGACCTTGTTGCGGTAAAGGCGCTGGTACTTGTATATGTCCATGGTGCCTTCGTCGGAGATGTTTTTTACCTCGTTAAATATGCGCTGACGGCGGATAAGCTCGCTCTGAATTGACATGATAGAGCGCTGAATTGTTGAGCCGTCAAGGTTGGTAATCGTTCCCACAAGATGGGGAAGGTGTATTCCCCGCGTAGGGTCGTCAAAGGCGCCCGCAAGACCGCCGCCCTTATAGTCGATGAGGACGAAGGCCACCTCGTCGGGGTGGTAGTTGACGGCCATTGACAGTATATAGGTGAGCAGAAATTCGCTCTTGCCGGAGCCTGTCATGCCGGCCACAAGACCGTGAGGCCCCTGGTATTTCTGGTGCAGGTCAAGGCAGAAGGGCGAACCGTCGGTAGCTATGCCCACAGGGGCGGAAAGTGATTTGACAGGGTTGTTGTCATGCCAGCGCTTCAGGGGATTGAGATGCTCAAGGCGGCCTACTCCGAACATTTCGAGGAAGGTGAGCATCTTGGGAAGCGAATATGCCTGAGTAACGATTTTCAGGTCTGTGTTTGCCAGCACGCGCATGCTTTCTCTGGCAAGCTCGGGGTCATATGGATCCATTATAAAGGTTTCGCTGCTGCGCTCGGGCTGATTGAGATACATAACCGAGCACTCGCCGTCGGAAACAACATTGAACAGCAGGGAGCATTCCTTTGGAAGGTCATCAAACAGCGCGATAACCGACACTCCGCAGTTGTCCTCGTTCTGCATAACATCCTTCAGAATTTCGAGGTTGTCAAATATTCGCTTGCTCATGGCGAAAATCACATAGTAGGGTCGCCGATTGAGAATGTCCTTCAGAACACACTTTTCGTTAAGGGAATCCTCAATTTCTCGCTTGAGATATTCTCCTATCTGATAAGCCTCGCTGGACTTGGTTGCAACAAAACGCGTCGTGCGCTGGTCGTCCCAAGTGTGAGGAAGATACTTTATGTATTCAAAGGCGTTGAGGTCCTCCTGCTCCAGAAGGAAAACCATTTTGACCTCGTCATAGCTGTGGAGAATGGCCATCTGCATAATAAGCCTGTGGGCAAATTCGTCAACGGCCTCTTTGTCTCCCGTGACACCGCTGACGGTGTTATCCAGCAGAGAGGATATGATGGGTACATTTTCGAGGAAAACAGGAGTTTCTGCCAGATCATACATCCGGTCTTCAAGCTCATCGTCGTTCATATCGAAGCGCTGCTTCGGATAGTTTACATCTGCGAGAAGGGGAATGCTTCCGGAGCCTAACCGCATACTTAAAAAGTCGTTGTCGATTTTTCGGCGTTCCCAAAGCTGCGTCTTTGTGAAGGGGTAGTTAAGTACATACATCAAGGCGGGATAATTTTGGTTGAGGATTTCCTGCTCGCTGTATACTTCTCTTATGATTTCTTCTTTCTTACTGTCGAGGTATGCTCCGTATTTTTCAAGACGGAGGGCCTCGTATTCCTTCTTCTCTTTTTCGGTGTATTTCTGATTGAGAACAGGGAACAGAATTGCGCTGAATAGTGATGCATAGTGACCGGAGATGGCGGAAACACCGCTGGTGACCATGGAACCGCCCATGCGGAGAAGAAGCGGAATCTTGCTTGAATTCAGGGACATGGGAGGGGCCTCTATGACGATTTCCGCAGGCGACAGAGCTGTTTTGTGACGGGGCAGACGATTGAACAGCCTGCCGCTGTTTTCCATAGCACCTTCGGGAGGCCTTGTGCCGATGCCGAAGGTGGAGTCCACAAACTTCAGCTTGCCGGAGGCTATGGAAACTCTGTTGTTTCCGTCGTTTATGGCGATAAAGTCAGTTCCGATAATCAGACGCAGACCGAGAATATATACCACATCTCCCGTACACAGCGTAGTATCAAAGACCTTTTTGTCGTTTACAAAAACTCCGTTTACGCTGTTGCAGTCGAGGATATGCCATGAGTTGTCGCTCCAGCTCAGCAGAGCGTGATGCCTTGACACAAGACCGTTGGGATATACAATGTCGTTGTCATCGGCACGACCTATACTGATGGGAGAGCTTTTCGTTACAATATAATTGTGAAAAACGGAGCTTTCTCGATTGATCTTCTCCACATAAAGCACACATTCGCTGCCTGTGTTCCCCAAGGGAATAAGGTGACGGTCATGAAGCTCTACATCATGACATCCTGCACCGTCGGGAACTATGAAATAAATGGGAGGGGTGCAGCAGGCATGCCATCTGCCGGCTTTGGATTCAATGTACACGGAGCTGCTGACGCCCTGCTCGCCGTCACCCTCGAAGCGATATTTGCCCTCCGGAATATAGGGCAGTCTCATGCTTTTGATTGTGCCGGTGTCAGATAGCAGAGTAATCTGCATGCTGGCGTCTGTGCTATCCGAAGCGTCCAAACTATCTGCGGGCAGCTTTCCGTTATTGTTTGCGCCGACTTTTGTCATGGTTGAGTTAAATTCAGTCGTGGCCATTGTGTTCCTCCACGTGTTTATTTGATATTGTTTTGCTTTGAAGGCTCAAGTGCCGTGTCAGACGGTTCTGCCAAGGCTCTGCTGCGCCGGATGCTTCCTTTGCGTATCCTTTGCAACAGCTGCTGCGATTGCGAGAATGATAAGTGCCTTCTGCAGCACACCTGAATATACATGGCAAACCATAGCGTTCATTTTGGTTACGCAGTATTAAGATGCTCTATATGCAGTCAAGCGGAAGTTGACGCAATCGCTATATTGACAGGCATCAGAACAGCCTGATTTCGGAAATTGCGGTATCCATGTATTCCGTTCCGGCAAATACTGACTCTATTGTAAAGGATAGGCTTGAAGTTTCAACCGCAGTATCAAATGTTATCGTCTGCGGACCGAGCACATCATCAAGTTTTACAATCTGGGATTTTCCATCGGAAAATGTTACTTTCAGCGAAGCAGGTCTTGAATTTTTCGCATAAATACTTTCGTTCTTTTGATATCCTGCGTTGATGATAAAGCCGGAAACCTTGCAGGTGCTGTTGAGGTGTATGGTAATCGTTTCTCCGATGCCGACTCCATCGGCGGCCTCAACCCATGCTTTTTCAAGGCTTCCGTCTATGAGGTTTTCGGGCAAATGATAGAAGTTATATTCTGATTCCACCAAGTAAGAAGAAGCGGAAACGCCTGCAATATTGGCGGCAATAACGGTCGGCACGGCTGCTTGATCGTTGTTCCCTTCGTCAGTATCAGATACGGAAGTTTTTGTGAAGACAAAGCTGTTTTCGTGCCTGCCGTACTCTTGCTGGTCTTTAGCTGAGATTGTGTGCAGCACTATGACAACAACGAAAAGCGCAATTATAAGTGCTGCGAAAATGAATGCGATTTTGTTTTTGGATTTTATGCTTTTTTCTGGCAGGGGGGGCGCTGGATCCTCACCATGTGGATATTTATAGTTAGAGGGAACATAGGGGTCGATTTTCGTGGGCTCTTCTTTTGTGAGTACTTCGCTTGCGCTTGCCTTCGGAACATGGGGAACGGAGATTTCTGGATTAAAAATGGATACAGTTTTATCATCATTGCCCTCAATCTCAAGTCCGGCAATAGCCTTTAAAGCCTCACGCATCTCCGTGGGACTCATAAATCTGTCCTCGGGACGGTAGGCGCAGGCCTTGAGTATAACCTTTGCAAGCTCCGCATCCGCGTTAATGGGCGCAGGCATCGGCTCCCCGCTGATGCGCCTGGAGATTGCCCTTTCGTTGTCAGATGACTTCAGCGGTGTTGGCGCGAGCGGATGGAAGGGAAGTCTGCCGCCATTCATATAACGGTACAGCATTATGCCCAGAGAGTAAATATCAACTCTTGAGCCGTAAGGCTCACCCTTGTAAACCTCGGGCGCCATATAGTTATATGTACCCTTTTTGCCGATGCTGCCCGTGGTGTGCTCCATGGTTTTGGCTATGCCGAAGTCACCTAATTTGAACCGACCGTCATCGGACACAAAGATGTTATCGGGCTTTATGTCACGGTGAACTATGTCGTGCTTGCGGCAGAGCTCCAGTGCCTTGCAGATGTCAATGCCCAGCCGGACAACGCTGTCCCTGTTAAGGGGATTGTTTCTGATGTACCTCATCAGAGGAGTCAGAAGCTCCATGCGGATGAGAACATCCCAACCGATGCCGTCACTGTGCTCAATGACCACATGGTCCTCATAGCTCACCACATTGCTGTTGCCCTTGAGCTTTGACATGAGATGAAATTCCTCATTCAGCTCTTTTACGATGCCTTGACAGTATTCGGTGGCGCTGCCCATATCCATGCCGGAAGCCAGAATGCCGTCAAGCTCGGATTGACTCTGGGGAATGGTAATTGCCTTCAGTGCCGCCTTGTAGGTGTAGCCGAAGTCCTCGCGCTCTATCTCGAAGACCTTGCCGAAACTGCCCTCGCCGATTTCCCGCACGATGTGCCATTCGCCGAATATGGGCTCATATTTTTTGTAGTATGTTATATCCATGGTTTTCACCGCAAAACAGGATTATTTCCAACTTTTTTGTTGCCGACTGCCATCAGGGTGCCGTCGGATTTAAGACCGACTGTGTAATAACTGCCGGCGCTGACCGCTATGATATCAGTCCAGCCTGAAACATCACACTGACCGTCGTCGTTATTGCCGACTGCCATCAGGGTGCCGTCGGATTTAAGACCGACTGTGTGCGATTTACCGGCGCTGACCGCTACGACATCAGTCCAGCCTGAAACATCAAACGTGCCGTCATCGTTATGGCCGGCTGCCGCCACGGTGCCGTCGGATTTAAGACCGACTGTGTGATAACTGCCGG
>JAUMWD010000005.1 GCA_030529825.1 Bacillota bacterium | reverse complement strand
ATGAGCTGCTCGCCCATGAGCTTTTCCCGTCCGTCATAAACCTTCATGGCGGTTTCATATACGGCATCGGTAACCTTTTCGGGGCTTACTCTGCCCTTGAAGTCCTCAAGCTTAATGGCATGCTTGGGCAGGAAGTATTTCTCAAAGGGCGCAACAGCTTCATCCAGCATCTCCTGATTTTCGGCAGCCGCACCGCCCAGTCCGTCAGTTACGGTGGAGGAAATGAATTCCTTAACCATTCCGTTAATGTGCTCGCGCAGCTCTTCGCCGTCAAGCACCTTGCGGCGCTCATCATAGATGATGTTGCGCTGCTGGTTCATTACATCGTCATATTCAAGGACGTTCTTACGACGCTGGAAGTTCTTGCTTTCCACGGTTTTCTGGGCGCGTTCCACGGCATCGGACAGCATTTTTGCGTCAAGAGCCTCGTCCTCATCCATCTTAAAGGTGTCCATGATATTTTTGAATCTGTCGCTGCCGAACAAACGCATAATGTCGTCAGTGGCGGCAATATAGAAGCGGCTTTCACCGGGGTCGCCCTGACGTCCCGCACGGCCGCGGAGCTGATTGTCTATTCGGCGGGATTCATGGCGCTCGGTACCGAGAATGAACAAGCCTCCTGCCTCTTTAACTTTTTCCGCTTCGGCGGAGCAGACCTCCTTATGGGCTTCCATGCGCTCATGGAACATTTGGCGCGCATTGATGATATCCTCGTCATCGGTATCGGCAAAGCCCGTAGCCTCTGCAATGACCTCATCGGCAAAGCCGGCCTTGCGCAGGTCAATCTTCGCAAGATACTCCGCATTGCCGCCCAGCATGATATCGGTGCCGCGGCCTGCCATATTGGTGGCGATGGTGACCGCACCCAGCTTACCTGCCTGGGCAACTATTTCCGCTTCCTTCTCATGATGCTTTGCGTTGAGGACATTGTGCTTTATTCCCTTGCGCTTAAGCAGATTGGAGAGATATTCGCTCTTTTCAACGGAGATTGTACCCACCAGCACGGGCTGTCCCTTTTCGTGGCAAGCCACGATCTGATTAATAATGGCATTATTCTTACCGTTATCATTCTTATAGATTACATCGGGATGGTCAATTCTCTGAACAGGCTTGTTGGTGGGGATTTCAACGATATCCAGCTTGTAGATAGTTCCGAATTCCTCTTCCTCGGTGAGAGCTGTACCCGTCATGCCGGAGAGCTTATCATAAAGGCGGAAATAATTCTGGAAGGTGATTGTGGCCAAAGTCTTGTTTTCGTTCTGAACATCCACATGCTCCTTGGCCTCAATCGCCTGATGCAGGCCCTCACTGTAGCGGCGGCCCAGCATAATGCGGCCCGTGAACTCGTCAATAATGAGTACCTCGCCGTCCTTGACAAGATAGTCCACATCGCGCTTCATGATGCCGTGGGCGCGGAGAGCCTGATTAATATGGTGGCTTAAAGTGCCGTTTTCCACATCAGCATAGTTTTCCAGTCCGAACACCCGTTCGGCCTTCTTGATGCCCTGGGCAGTGAGAACGGCGGTGCGTGCCTTTTCGTCCACCACATAGTCGGCATCTATATTCTCATCTTCCTCCTCCTTGGTATCAATGGAGGTATAGACCTTTCTCTTCAGTGAGCAGACGAAATCATCCGCCTTGCGGTAAAGATCGGTGCTTTCATCGCCCTGACCGGAAATGATAAGGGGAGTTCTCGCTTCGTCAATGAGAATAGAGTCAACCTCGTCGACAATGGCGAAGGAATGGCCGCGCTGAACCATATTCTCTTTGTAGAGAGCCATATTGTCACGGAGATAGTCAAAGCCCATCTCGTTATTGGTACCGTAGGTAATGTCGGCGGCATATGCCTCCTGACGCTCCTTGTTTGTGAGTCCGTGGACAATGAGGCCTACTGACAGGCCCATGAAGCGGTGGACCTTGCCCATCCACTCGCTGTCTCGGCGAGCCAGATAGTCATTGACGGTGACAACATGAACACCCTCGCCGGCAATGGCGTTAAGATATGAGGGAAGAACGGCAACCAGCGTTTTGCCTTCGCCGGTCTTCATTTCCGCAATACGCCCCTGATGCAGGACAATGCCGCCGATGAGCTGAACGCGGAAGGGCTTCATGCCCAGAACACGCCATGCAGCCTCACGCACCGCGGCAAATGCCTCGGGCAGAATGCTGTCAAGGTCCTCGCCATTATTGAAGCGTTCCTTGAACTCCTCGGTTTTTCCCCGAAGCTCTGCATCGCTGAGCTTCTGCATTTCGGGCTCCAGCGCCTCTATTCTATCAACAATAGGATAAATCTTTTTAAGCTCGTGGTCAGTATGACTTCCGAACAGTTTACCAAACAAACCCATAGTAATTCTTGCCTTTCCCGGGAATAATATTTCGTGAGATTATTCTACATATTATAATATAACATAAAATTTATTAGAAAAAAAGCCTTTATACTTGATACAACTATTAAATTAATGTAAAATGTATAAGATATAGGAGGTGTTTTTTATGGAAGAACGCAAACGCCACAAGCTGCTGTGGAGCATTGTACACCCAATTTGCATTGTCGGCTCAAAAATCATTTTTAATTATGACGCCGAGGTATACCGCGGAAAAGGGCCTTATCTCGTCATGGCAAATCACAACGCCGATCTTGACCCCATGCTCCTGGCCTGCAGTTTCACGGAGCCTCTTTATTTTGTCGCCAGCGAGCACATTCTCCGTAAGGGCTTCGTTTCCGACTTTCTCCGCTGGGGCACAAGAATAATTCCCCGTCAGAAGGGCGGCAATGCCTCCCCCACCGTAAGAAACATCGTCCGCAATCTGGGCGAAGGCAACAATGTTTGCATCTTCCCCGAGGGAAACCGATCCTGGGACGGTGTCACCTCTCCCATAACTCCCGCCACAGGCAAGATGGCCCGTATGACGGGAGCAAAGCTCATCACCTACCGCACAGAGGGTATTTATTTCTCAAATCCCCGTTGGAGCGGCGGCTCTCTCCGCCGCGGCAAGGCCAGTGGTCATGTAGTTGGTGTTTATGAGCCCGAATATCTGAAATCTCTCACCGCAGGCGCAGTGCAGGAGCTCATCGAAACCGACCTTCACGAGGACGCTTACGCCCGTCAGAGGGAGGTTCGCACAAAGTTCCGCGGAAGAAAGCTGGCGGAAAACCTGGAAACCATGCTCTTTATCTGCCCCAACTGCAAGGCAGAGGGATATATGCGCAGCAAAGGCAATGACTTTTACTGCACCTCCTGCGGCGCAAGACACCGCTACACCCCCGAGGGCTACTTTGCCGGCAGCGATGTCATTTTCGACACCGTTCTTGACTGGAACATATGGCAGAATGAGCGCATAAAGGAAAAATGCCTTTCCGCAGGTGAGGAGGAAATCTTCTCCGACACGGACATGCTGCTTTACAAGATTAAAACCGGTGAGAGCACCCAGTTCATCTCCGCAGGCGAGCTCAAGCTCTTCCGCGACAGGCTTATTCTCCCCGACGGAAGCACCGTTCCCGTCAAGGAGCTTCGCGGTATGTCCGTTTTGGGCCCCCAGACTCTGTTTTTCAGCACCAGCAAGGAAAACTATGTGGTAAAAAGCACAAAAATCCGTTGTGTTATCAAGTATCTTTCGGCATGCAAAGTATTTGACAAAAACCTGCTCTACGGTATATAATTTCTCTTTGTATTTGATAAAAAAGAGAGGGATAAACAATGAATCGGACAGGCTTTGACAACGCAAAATATGTAGCACTTCAGTCCCAGAATATTCGCGACAGAATCAATCAGTTTGGCGGCAAGCTGTACCTGGAATTCGGCGGCAAGCTCTTTGATGACTTCCACGCATCCCGTGTTCTCCCCGGTTTTGAGCCCGACAGCAAGGTTAAAATGCTGTTGGAGATGAAGGACGATGCGGAAATCGTCATTGCCATCTCTGCTGATGACATTGAACGCAACAAACGGCGCGGCGACCTCGGCATTACATACGACGAGGACACTCTCCGCCTGATTGACGCTTTCCGGGGTATCGGCCTCTATGTGGGCAGCGTGGTTATCACCCATTACCGCAGTCAGCGCGCTGCAGACCAGTTCCAGAAGCGCCTTGAAGCTCTGGGCATCAAGGTCTACCGTCACTATATCATCCCCGATTACCCATCTAATGTCGAGCTCATCGTTTCCGAGGACGGCTTCGGCAGAAATGATTATATTGAAACAGAAAGAAGCCTCGTGGTTGTAACCGCACCCGGTCCCGGCAGCGGAAAAATGGCCACCTGCCTCAGCCAGCTTTATCACGAGCATCTTCGCGGTGTCAGCGCAGGCTACGCGAAGTTTGAGACCTTCCCCATCTGGAACATTCCTCTGAAGCATCCCATCAATTTGGCATACGAGGCCGCCACCGCCGACCTTGACGATGTCAACATGATTGACCCCTTCCATCTCGAGGCCTATGGCGAAACCACCGTAAACTACAACCGCGATGTGGAAATTTTCCCCGTTCTCAACGCAATTCTCTCCCGCATTTACGGCGAGTGCCGCTATAAGAGCCCCACAGATATGGGTGTAAACATGGCCGGCTACTGCATCTGCGACGATGACGCCTGCCGCGAGGCATCCAACCAGGAAATCATCCGCCGCTACTTTACTGCCGCCTGCTCCCTGCGTCAGGGACTCGGTACCGCTGCAGAGGTCCGCAAGATTGAGCTTATAATGAAGTCCCTGGAGCTCACCGTTGCAGACCGCCCCGTTGTGGAGGCTGCCCGTGTCCGTGCAGAGGAAACCGGAGCTCCCGCAGTATCCATTGAGCTTCCCGACGGCACCGTCGTCACCGGTAAGACCTCTTCCCTTCTGGGCGCAAGCTCTGCCTGCCTCATGAACGCACTTAAGAGACTCGCCGGCATCGACCAGGAGCTGCTTCTCATCGCTCCCAGTGTCATTGCCCCTATTCAGCATCTCAAGGTCGAGCATCTGGGCAACCACAATCCCCGTCTCCATACCGACGAGCTGCTCATCGCTCTTTCCATCTGCGCAGTAACCAATCCCATGGCAGAGCTGGCCATCGACCAGCTGAACAAGCTCCGCGGCTGCGAAGCTCATTCATCAGTCATTCTTTCCAGAGTTGATGAGAGCCTGTTCCAGAAGTTAGGCGTCAACATCACCTACGAGCCCAAGTATCAGGCAAAGAAGCTTTTCCACAAAAAGTAACATATTTTATAATATGAAGAGACGCCATCCCGGCGTCTCTTTTTCATTAGTAAAATTTGATAATTAATTCGTAATGTTCACAGTTTGTTCACAATATGTGCTGTAATTTATGTATAATATTTTAACAAGGTATCTTGACATTTATGCTCAAAGTGTAAGGTTTTGTCTGATAATCCCTGCCAAATCCCATGGATTATTCAGTAATTTTGCAGTATTTGCGAAAAATAGTTCAGAAATGACTTAAATGCTGTAACTTTTTCTTTACTATTTTGTAACCATATGCTATACTGACAAAAGTAAAACAATCTTGTTTCTTAAGTAATCTTTTTATACCAAATTTTACACAGGGAGGATTATTCATGAAAAGAGTATTACTTATGATCTTAAGCATCGTCCTCGTACTTGCTTGCGTATTCAGCCTTATGCGCGTTGTTCCCGGCGTTCAGGATGTTCTGAACATCAAGGACTACAAGCAGGTTGACTCCGACTTTGCAAATGCAGGCGTTGCACAGCTCGAAGACGGTATCGCACAGCTCAAGGAAAATGAGCAGACCTACCTCGACGGCGTTGACACTTATGTTGACGGCGAAGCACAGCTCGCCGCAGGCCGCCAGCAGCTGGCAGCAGGCGAACAGCAGCTTGCTGAAGGTCAGGCAATGATCGACGCTAACACCCAGGCATACCTGGAAGGCAAAGAACTCATCGGCAAGATGGAAAGCCTCATGCCCACCATCGAATCCCTTGCCAGCTCCATTCAGAAGGTCCGTGACTTCAACGCCGGCATCATCGGCGGTGAAGCTGACCAGTATCTCGGCCAGCTGAGAGCAAATGTTCTCAACGCCCTCGCAAACGGTCAGGCAATTGCAGCACTCAGCGAAGTAGTCGGCATGGACATCGGCGGCATCCTTGCTTCCAACCCCACCGACACCTCCATCCTCGGCAATGTTGTCAATATGTACTATGACGGTCTTGCACAGCTCAAGCAGTATGAAGACGGTCTTGCACAGCTGGCAGACGGCAAGCAGCAGGTCGTCAGCAGCTCGCAGCCGGCGAAGCACAGCTGGCAGACGGTAATGCACAGCTTACCATGTTTGAAGAAGGCGAAGCAACTCTCACTGACGGCATTATGCAGCTCATGATGGGTATGCAGCCCTCCTTCCATCCTTATAGCCACGAGCAGGTTACCGACTCTCTGGCAGAGCGTCTCGCAGGCGAATTCGGCATTGAAATTCCCGACCTCTATGTCGAGGATTGCGATGCAAACGCCGGCAATGACCCCATCAACTACGATAACTGCATCAATCAGGAAGCATACGCAGATCTTTGCAATGCAGTTCTTGAAAAGCTCCTCCAGACCGACGAGAACGGTGACTATGTTTGCGCAAAGCGTGACGGCAAGGTCCTGACTCTCATTGATCTTGATAAGTGTGATCTCGTTGTCAGCAACGCAAAGGAATATCTGGAAGAATCCGAAGCTGACACCTACGGTGAAGTTATTCCCCGTATTGCAAGCTATGCACTCGTTGCAATCGCAGCAGTTCTCGGCGCAATCGCCGGCCTCATGGGCCTCGTTGCAGGCATCACCGGCGGCAAGAAGACCGGCAAGGGCCTCGGCATTGCAGCAGCAATCATGGCTGTCGGCGGCTTCGTTGCAGCAATCATTTCCCACTACACTGACTTTGTTTACGGCATCAGAGTTGACGATGCAGGTGCATACGCAACCGAAATGGGCAACAAGGTCATCTACTCCGGTGAAGAGCAGAAGCCCATCTTCCTCGCCATGGTTATTGCAACCATTCTCTTCGTAATTGCAGCAGCAATCGCAAAGAAGGCAGCAAAGGAAAAGGCATCCAAGGAAGCAGTTGCAGCTGAAGCTTCCGACGCAGCAGTTGCAGGCGCAGCAGACGCAGAGCGCGTTGCAAAGCTCGAGGCAGAGAATGCAGAGCTCAAGGCAATGGTCGCAGAGATGGCAGCAGACGCAGCCACCGTTAAGGACTGATTCCAAACTTTACAGCCCATAACCGTTGGAGCTGATAATCAGATCGTGCTCCGGTTTAAGAGCAGCACGTGATGCTCTGAAGGCTGTTAACCCGCAGGGTTTTTACCCTGCGGGTTTTTTATTATCCTCATGAATAAAGGGCTGTGGATCAAATAGTCCACAGCCCTAAAGCACATATGATATTGTTTATTCTTCTCCGTCAATATGATAGAAGGCACGGGCAACAACGGCTCCGTTGTCAGCATCTATTATGTATCGGTAGTCAGTAACGGTACCCGTAAACTGAATCTTGTAAAAAACATCGCCGTCAATTTTTACAATATCAGCCTTAATATCGCCGGCCTTATCGGCGGGGATACCGGAATCATCAATGGCAATCCTCTGCGCAGCAGCAATTCCTATGTAATCGGAGTCTGTGAGAAGGCAGCCCTTCATGGGCGAAATCATCACGAAGCAGATAAGCAGCAGAAGCAGCGCCCTTAAAATATTGCTCACCGAAAAAGTCAGCTTATGCTTTTTCGGCTTTCTCTTTGCAGTGTTTCCCTCGGAAGCTCTTTCGGTGTCTTTTCGCGATATGACATGGGCACCGGCTGATTTCTTCGCTGACTTTTTCAGCTTGCTGCCACCGGGCAGAGCATGCTTGCCGCCTTTTGCCACGCATATCACTCCTTTACATAATACTGCAGATTGTATTATACCCATCATCATGCAGTTTTGTCAACAAATTTAGGGTATTCGCAAATAAAGTGTGGAAATCTATGCTATTATGATGTATAATCACACATAATGAAAAAGGAGGTCCATCATGGCAAAGCAGAAAACAAATATCTTTATAACACTTGTGCTTGTTCTTCTTATCATTGCCGCTGTTACAGCTTGGATTACGCACGACAAGGCACAGGAGTCTGACCCCGATAACACCGCCGCACCCGAAAACTCTTCCGAGGTAATAGTTACCACCGCCGAGCCTCTGGAAACTTCTTCCCCCGCAGCTCCCACCGCAGTTCCCGAAACCGCTGCTCCTCAGCCCACTGCAACTCCCGCGCCCACTCCTCAGGGTGACGGGCGCGTCAATCAGAGTGGCAGCTTCCGTTCTGACACCGGCACAAAGCTGAACACTATTATCGAATGGAAAGCTGTTTCCATAGATGAGCACAACCTTTCCGTAACCGTTAATGTTTATGTTCAGAGCTACAGTCTGGAAATCGGCAGCCGCGCCGGAAGCACCATCTATGTAAACGGCAATGGCTACAGCTTCAGAAGCTCTCCCATTACCCATACCGATAACAACAATCTTCAGAAGACACAGATTACCACTGTTACCGTAACCGTTCCCGCAGAAGCCGGCTCCACCGTCAACATCCCCATTTCCGTGGATTGGTACTACCACGGCCAGTACAGCGGCGAGGACATTGAGCATATCATCGCTGAATCCATCGCCACCGTAAACGCATAAGCTATTAGCACGATTTCGGAATAATAATCCGAAATCGTGCTTTTTATTACATTTCAGTTGCAAAAGCACTTGACTTTGACGGAAAAAAGGGTATAATGATATGGCCTGTCAGTATGGACAGTGCTATTTCCTTGCTTCCGGCAGTGACCGGAGGCCAAAAGACCAGAAGGAGGTGCAACTAAATGGCAAAAGCAAGCGAAAAGTATGAGGTAATGTACATCATTAACCCCAACTTCACTGAAGAGCAGACCGCAGCTGTTGTCGAGAAGTTCAAGGCACTCGTTGAGGCGAACGGAACTCTCGATGAGCTGGAGGAAATGGGCAAGCGCAAGCTCGCTTACGAAATCAACTACATTTCCGAAGGCTACTATGTTCTCATGAAGTTCACCAGCGGTGCAGACTTCCCTGCAGAGCTGGATCGTATCCTCGGTATCACCGACGGCATCATGCGTCGCCTGATTACCCTGCGTGCAGAGTAAGGAGCGACAACAATGCTTAATCACATCACAATTATGGGCCGTCTGACCAGAGATCCTGAGCTCAGATACACCCAGTCCCAGACACCTGTGGCATCCTTCACCCTGGCTGTCGACCGCGATTTCGGCGGCCGCGACGGCGGTGAGAAGCAGACCGATTTCATCGACTGCGTCGCATGGCGTCAGACAGCCGAATTCGTCAACAAGTACTTTGCAAAGGGCAGCATGGCTGTTGTTTCCGGTCGCCTTCAGATTCGCGACTGGACCGACAACAACGGCAGCAAGCGCCGCAACGCAGAGGTTGTTGTTGACAACATCTACTTCGGCGAAAGCAAGCGCCGCGATGGCGCAGATTCACGCAGCGATACCCGCCCCGCCTATAACAGCTACGAGAGCGTAAGCCCCTCCATGGGCGTCTCCGCTTTCTCTGAAATCGGCGAGGATGAGAGTGAGCTGCCGTTCTAAAATAATTATAGGAGGATACAGCTTTGGCTTTTGATAAGAACAATCCCAAGAACCGCAAGCGCAGAAAAGTCTGCCAGTTTTGCGTAGATAAGGCTACCTTCATCGACTACAAAGATGTTGCAAAGCTTCGCCGCTACATGTCCGAGCGCAGCAAGATTCTGCCTCGCCGTACCACCGGTACCTGCGCAATGCATCAGCGTCAGCTTACCGAGGCTATCAAGAGAGCACGCGTTATCGCTCTCCTGCCTTATGTAACCGACTGATATTCAAAAATAAAGACCGCCTTTGGGCGGTCTTTTTTATTTTATCTCCTGCTCAAGATTCTGAAAAAGCTCGTCATTAAAAAACTCAATAATGGAAATGTCCAGCCCGTCGCAGATTTTTTTGATGGTGGAAACAGTTGTGCTGTTGTTGCGCCCGCTTATTATATTGCTCAAAGTTGACTGCGTAACACCGCTGACGGTGCACAGCATGTTAATTGTTATTCCTCTGGTTTCACATATATCGATTATGCGTTGTCTGACTGCGGAGCCTATTGTCACTCAAAACACCCTTTCAAATATCGGCTACAATGATATTAACCGTTTTGAGTTGGCAAACTTACCTCAATTGAGTTGACAATTAGCTATTGAGTATGTATAATCAGCAGTAGATATACAGATTTTGGATTTTTATAAACAACATCAAATAAGGAGGACACATTATGAAAAAGCGTATTTTCAGCATTATTCTCGTTCTGTGTATGCTGACAAGCCTTGCTCCTATGGCATTCGCCGACAATGAAATAAGAATTCCCGCAGGAGTAAATTTCTCTCAAGATGCCGATGGGCATTTTCTAGATGTCGGCGACTGCACCAGAGGAAATCTGGCTTATCTTATCTGGCTTGACGCAGGCTCTCCGAAACCCAGCTATGATAATCCATACTCTGACATTGACGAAAATTATGAACATATCGATGCTGTTCTGTGGTGCTCTGAAAACAATATTATTGTAGGCTACGTCGATGCGACTTTCCGCCCCGAAGTCAGATTCACCTTACAGGAGCTGATTATTTTCATCTGGCGCTACAACGGAAGTCCCGAGCCCTCATCCTATGATACTCCCTTTGTTGACGTAGTCCCTAATACTTTCTATTATACTGTCTATTCGGCATCAATCGCCTGGGCTTATGAAAACGGGCTTATTGCGCCCGACAAGGACGGCAGACTCAACGGCACCAACATATGTCCCGCGTGTCACGTGCACGACTATTATGAGGCCAGTTCAAAGCCCGCAACCTGCTTTGAAGACGGATATATCAAATATCGCTGTAACTGCGGTGCGGAGTACACGGCAATTCTGCCCGCAAGTCATATGTATAATGCCGAAACCCTCACATGTATATTTTGCGGTGCGAAAATCAATAATCCCTTTACTGACATAGGCTCTCTCAGCACCGAATTCAGGTGCGGCGTACTGTGGGCATATCTTAACGGAATAACAAGCGGCACCACCGCAACAACCTTTGAGCCGAACAAGCCCTGCACCCGTGCCGAAGTTGTTACTTTCCTGTGGCGGCTTTGCGGCAGTCCCGAGCCCGAAACCGCCAAAAACCCATTTACAGACGTCAGCGAAAGCAGTGTTTTTTATAAAGCTATACTCTGGGCATACGAAAACGGTATCACCATGGGCACAACGGAAACGACCTTCGCTCCCAAGGCCACCGTTACCCGCGCACAGTTTGTCACCTTCCTCTGGCGGCTTTGCGGAGAGGAAACCATCGATGCGGATAATAATTTCTCCGACGTTTCCGACAGCAGCGTTTACGCAAACGCAATTATCTGGGCAAGCTCCTGCGGAATCGTCAACGGTTACGGCAACGGCACCTTCTGCCCCAACAACCCCTGCACCCGTGCCCATGTGGCAGTTTTCCTTTACAGAACATTCCAATAATTTTAAAAGACCGTTCTTCGGAACGGTCTTTTTTCATTATCCTGTGCAGTTGACAGCAGGGGGAGAAAACAATATAATCAATAGGCAATATTCTTGCAGCAGAAAGTTATTTAACGGGAAAGCGGAGCAAAAATGGCAAATCGAGAGCAGTTCATGCGAAAATTTGATAAGCTCATTGCGGAGTTCGGAGAGGAAAAGCCCTCTATTCTTCTTCACAGCTGCTGCGGTCCCTGCTCCAGTGCGGTGATTGAGCTTCTTGCAAAATACTTTGATGTGACCGTACTGTGGTATAATCCCAATCTCTACCCCCGGGAGGAGTTTGAGAAGCGCCTTGAAACCCAGAAGCAGCTCATTGAATGCCTTGAGAAGGACGGCTCAAAGGCAAAGCTCATGGAATGCGAGTGGCGCTGCGATGACTATTTCCCCAGAGTGAAGGGGCTTGAAAACGAGCCCGAGGAGGGAAAGCGCTGCATTGAATGCTTCCGTATCCGCCTTGAGGAAACCGCAAAAATCGCCGCAGAAAAGGGCTTCCGGTGGTTTTGCACCACTCTCACCGTCTCCTCCCGAAAGGATGCCGTTGTCATAAACGCCATCGGAAGAGAGTTTGCGGAGAAATACGGCGTCAAGTGGCTGCCCTCGGAATTTCGCAAGCGTGAGGGAAATCACCGTTCCATAATTCTTTCCGAAAAGTACGGGCTTTACCGTCAGGAATACTGCGGCTGCGTGTTTTCCATGGGAGGTAAGGGCGAATGAACATTAAATCCCAAAAGCTCATAACCGCCGCGGTAATCGGCGCGCTTTATGCCGTTCTCACCATGCTGCTGTCACCCATAAGCTACGGACCTCTGCAATTCCGTGTTTCCGAGGTGCTGTGCATTCTCCCCTTTTTCCTGCCCTATACCGCATGGGGGCTATTCTTCGGCTGCGTTATTGCAAATCTCGTAAGTGCCGCCGGCATTCTTGACATCGTTTTCGGCTCACTTGCAACGCTGCTTGCCTGCCTCTCCATGGCGAAGCTGGGTAAAAAGGGTGCATCTTTAAAGACCGAGCTGTTGGCCTGCTTCATGCCCGTAGTCTGGAACGGCATCATAGTAGGTGCTGTTCTCTGCTACGCACTCACCGACCTTATGCCCTGGAACAATCTCGTTCCCTTTTTGGTTTATGCCGGAGATGTGGCATTGGGCGAGCTTGTGGTCATGTACGCAATAGCACTGCCGCTTATGCGATATCTTCCAAAGCAAAAATTCTTCACCGAGCAGTTGACAAAGTTCAGATAATAGAATAGAATTAGAGTACAATAGATTTTAGGGGTGCTGGGTTTTACCCGGCTGAGACGGAGAGAATTGAATTTCCGAAACCCTTGAACCTGATACGGGTAATGCCGGCGTAGGAAACGAAATCTCTATACTATCGTTTTCTATGACCGCATTGCAAAAGCAATGCGGTTTTTCATTTAGGAGGAAAATATGAACTCGAAATCTCATCTCAAGCTCAGAGCACTGTGCGAGGGCGCGCTTTTTGTTGCACTGGCACAGGCAATCGGTTATCTCAAGCTGTTTGAACTGCCTCAGGGCGGCTCCATCACCTTGAGTATGCTGCCCATATTCATTTACTGCGCCCGCTGGGGCTTTGGTCCCGGTATGCTTGCAAGTATCGTATTCAGCGTACTCCAGCTTCTCCTTGACGGCGCATACGCCTGGGGCTGGCAGAGCATGGTCGGCGACTACATCGTTGCCTTCTCCGTTCTCGGCGTTGCCGGTCTTTTCCACAAAAACAAATACGGTCTTTTCATAGGCACGGTAGTCGGCAGCGTCGCTCGTTTCCTTGTACACTATGTGGTGGGTGCCACCGTGTGGGCAGAGTATATGCCTCCCGAGTTCTTCGGCATGACCATGACTACCCCCTGGTTCTACTCCGCACTTTATAACGGAAGCTTCATGCTCATCGACATGCTGCTTTGCCTTGCAGTATGTGCAATACTCTTTAAGCCCATGGGCAAATACATCCGCGGCGAGGACCTGATGGCACAAAAGGCAAAATAACTGTTGACAATTAAAATTATAATAGTATATAATAACTATCCGATGCGTGTGCATCGGATAGTTTTTTGTCAACTACTTCGGCGCAAGCCGATGTTGAGTATCACACATTGAAAGGAGTGCAGAAATATGCTGCGTACTTACCAGCCCAAGAAGCGTCAGCGCAAGAAAGAGCACGGCTTCCGCAAGAGAATGTCCACCGCAAACGGCCGCAAGGTCCTGGCTCGCCGTAGAGCAAAGGGCAGAGCAAAGCTCAGCGCCTGATATTAGGCATATTGAACGGCACGGAAATGTGAATATTTTTAAGGGCGGGTTCTATCCGCCCTTTAGGTGTTTGCATTGAAATCGGCAAAACGGTTAAGAAAGGGTAATTTCATTGGATTTTCGGGTAACACTGAAGAAAAACTATGAATTCAGGCGGCTTTACAGCAAAGGCAAAACCGCCGTTACGCCCTATTTGGTTGTCTACTGCCTCAAGAACAATCACGGTACCCGACGCGTGGGCTACACCGTGTCCACCAAGCTGGGCAAGGCTGTTGTCCGTAATCGCGTACGCCGCCGTCTGCGTGAGATTTACCGTCTCAATGCGGACAAGCTGATAAGCGGTATCGACATGATAATCGTTGCCCGCGGAAAATCCGTGGGTGCGGATTATCAGAGGATTGAAAAGGCTTTTCTTCAGGCCTGCGGTGAGCTCAAGCTCATAAAGGAGACGCAGGAATGAAAAAGGTGCTGATAGCCATGGTGAGATTTTATCAGAAATATATTTCACCGGCCTTTCCGAGGCGCTGCTGTTTCGTTCCCACCTGTTCACAATACGCCGTTGAGGCACTGGAGAAATACGGTGCTCTCAAGGGTGGCTGGCTTACTCTCAAGCGCTTGCTGCGGTGTCATCCTTTTCACTCAAGCAAGCACGATTTTTATGACCCCGTTCCATAGCGGGGGCAAAGGAGAAAAATATGTCATTATGGGATTATATAGTCTGGCCATTCGCCCGACTGATGGAGTTCCTGTATACCCGGACTCTCAACTACGGTGTATCCGTAATCCTGTTTGCACTTGTGGTTAACATCGTGCTTCTGCCCTTCATGGCAAAGAGCAAGAAGGGTATGATGCGCACCACCAGACTTCAGCCTCAGCTGAAGGAGCTGGAAAAGAAGTTTAACGGCAACCCCCAGAAATATCAGGTTGCTGTCAGACAGCTCTATAAAGAAAATAACGCAAGCCCCACCGGCGGCTGCCTCTGGTCCCTGCTCCCCTTCCCCATTCTCATCGCTCTGTACGGCGTAATCCGCCAGCCTCTGCAGCGCATGATGGGCATTGATGCGGAATCTGTTAAAGTGATTAAGAAGTGGGCCAAGGAGAATATTGGCTGGGTAGCCAGTTCCGGCAGGCAGGGCACCTACGATGAAATCAGTCTGACTGACTTCATTCATCAGAATTGGGATAAAGCCATTGATGGTTTGAGCGACTTTGCAGACAAGCTCATGAATCTGGACTACAGCTTCCTTGGACTGAACCTCGGCAAAATCCCCGAAGTTAAGTTCTGGGCTCCTTCTGAAGGTCTCACCGTTGGTCAGGCCTTTGGTCTGTTCATGATTCCCATTATCGCGGCATTCCTGTCCTGGGCTTCCATGAAGATCAGCCAGAAGTCTAACCCCCAGCCCACAGGTCCTAACGGCGCACAGGCAGCCCAGTCCATGAAGATCATGAACCTCATGATGCCTCTCATGTCCGTCTGGATTTGCTTCGTAATGCCTGCAGCACTGGGCGTTTACTGGATTGCAAACAGCCTTTGCGGTATCGCCCGTGAATATATCCTCACCAAGATTTTCAAGCGCCAGCTTGACAAAGAGGATGCCGAGCGCATTACCGCCGCAAAGCTCCGCGAGCAGGAGCTTCAGCGCAAGCGCGAGGAAACCGAGCGTCTGCGCGCAGAGGACGCCACCGTCCGCAACAACAATACCAGCAAGAAAAAGATTCAGGCAAAAGAAAAGCAGGAAAGCGATGCCCGCAAGGCTGCCGCCGAGAAGGCGGAGCGTGAGGCTCGCCGTGAGCGTCTCGGCATAGAGAAGCAGGAAATCCCCGCTTCCCAGGTTGGCAACCGTCGCTATGCAAGAGGCCGCAGCTACGATCCCAAGCGTTTTGATGCCGAATATGTCGTTCCCGCAGAAAGCGAAATTCCCGAGATGGAAGAAGCCTCCGCGGAGGAATGATTACAGGAGAAATTGAATTATGATTAAGTCTTTGGAAAAATCCGGCCGCACCGAGGATGAAGCCCTTCAGGCAGCGCTTGAAGAGCTGGGCCTTGACCGCGACGACGTTTCCGTTGAAATCGTCGAGCGCGCAAAGTCCGGTTTTTTAGGCATCGGAGCTTCTCCGGCCATCGTACGCGTGCAGTATGAAGCACCTGACGAGCCCGAAGAGCTTCCCTCTGCAGAGGAAACGGCAGCCAAGAAGGCAGTTGTTGACGAATGCGAAGAATATGCCGAAATCAGAAGCTTCCTCACCGGTCTTCTCCAGCGCATGGGTACCGAGGCTGACATTGAAATCACCCCCAGAGAGAACAAGGGTGTGAATGTAAATCTGTCCGGTGCCAATATGGGCGCGGTTATCGGCCGTCGTGGCGAGACTCTGGATGCAATCCAGCATCTCACCAACTATGTCGTAAATCGCGGAAGCGATAAGCACATGCACATCAGCGTTGATGCAGAGAGCTACCGTGCAAAGCGCGAGGAATCCCTTGTCCGCCTTGCTGAAAAGATGGCGGCAAAGGTCATTAAGTACAAGCGCAGCATGGCTCTCGAGCCCATGAATTCTTATGAGCGTCACATTATTCACACCGCACTTCAGGATTATGAAGGCGTAACTACAAGCTCTACCGGCACCGAGCCCAACCGCCGCGTTGTGGTTTCCTATGACAGACCGCAGCCTGAAAGCAACAAGCCCAAGAGCCGTGAGTGGGCATAAGCCCCGTTAGTTAGGAGGTATAATTATGATACTTGAAAAGATTCAGAACATTCTTGCGGAGCAGCTCGATGTTCCCGCAGAAAGCATTGCAGCAGAAACCAATATCGTTGAGGATCTTGGTGCTGACTCCCTTGATGTTGTGGAGCTCATCATGTCCGTTGAGGACGAATTCGGTCTCTCCATCTCCGATGAAGATGCTGCCGAGCTCACCACCGTGGGCAAGCTCGTTGAGTACATCGAGGCAAACCAGTAATACATTTAGTTTTAAAAGACCGCTTCGGCGGTCTTTTTTTATTGTGCCTGTGCCCTCATATTCCATTGACCGCTTGCCAAATTGATGGTAAATTGGTGTTGTAGGTACTGATACGACACAGAAACGGAGTTCTACTACCTGCAGAGCAGATATTATGACCCCGCAAACTGCCGATTTATCAATGCGGATAATGTTGAAAACATCGGTGCAAATGGAGATTTCATTAGCTATGCATTGAATATATAAGGAGAAATTATGAAAGAAATAATCGATTTTGTAGAAGGCAGACTGTCATATGAAGAAATTGAAGCAGAGCTATACATAAACCCTGAGCTGTGGGATTGGGTACAGGCCCTTGTGCCGCAGGATATTGAAGACCCGAAAAGCGAATTTCGTAAACGCTATGACTGCAAATATAATGAGAAAGCATTTGAGGCGAATTGCTTCAAGGTGAAGCCTACTGTGTTATCATTTGGCTTTAACAAGGTTGTTGACCCCCATACTCTGTTCAGCGTTCTTGTGCAGAACAGCTATCCCGAAATTGTTCCCATGAAGCCGCCTGAGAACTCCATGTATGACGAAATCGAACGCATGAAACTTGATTACATAAGCAGCGAAGAAACTGAGGATTATATCAGAAGCATTCTGTGCACCTGCGCGGACAAGCCTTTGAGGGAGAAAAAGAGGATTCTAAAGGAAGCGTTTTTCATTAAGCCCGCAAAATATCCCAGATGGGCGCAGGAGTCCGAATGGCCCATGTCAAATGGATGCCCCATGAAATTCGTTTCTCAAAAGCAGGACGGAGACCGTGTGGAATATCTATTTGAAGATGATACCACGGGCGAAACAAAGGTTGTTGAGCAGTTTTATTAAACGGAAAAACTGCATTTTCACTGTGTAATATGTCTGTCGGTTAATCGCTAAAAACCGCTTGCCCAGGAAATTGGATTGACTAATTAAAAATTTGAGCAGATAGGCATTATGCCTATCTGCTCTTTTAATAAATTTTCTTTGCTGCGAAAGGCACGAAGCACTTTTCATGCAATAAACATTTGACTTAATTGACTGTTGATAGTAAAATAAACTGATTAGGTATGTAAAGGAGTGCGTCCGTGGAAAAGCTGTCTCATGCGTATATTGTTTCATCCGCCTCCGAGACGGTGCGTTCAAGGCTCTCCCTGGAGCTTGCGGCAAAGATGCTCTGCTCCGGCACAGGGGAAAAGCCCTGCGGAGTCTGCCGCGACTGCAGGAAGGTTTCCGCAGGCGTACACCCCGATCTTACGGTAATCAGGCATCTTGTTGACGACAAGGGTAAGGAAAAGCGGGAAATCCTCATCGACCAGATAAGGGAAATGTCCGCCGATGCCTATATTCTCCCCAATGAGGCCGCCGCAAAGGTCTACATCATTGAAGAGGCGGACACAATGAATGTGAACGCCCAGAATGCCGCGCTGAAGCTCTTTGAGGAGCCGCCGAAGAATGTCAGCTTCATTCTCTCCACGGCAAATCCCGAGAAGCTGTTAGTCACCGTGCGCTCCCGCTGTGCCATGCTCCGCAAAAACGCCGAGGATGAAAGCGAAAGCGAGGAAATCGCCGCCATGGCGGAGGAGTACATCGCCTGTCTTGCCAAGGGCAGCGACCCTGAGCTCATGGTGTGGTGCGGCGCTCACGAAAGCATGGATTTCAAAGCCGCCGGCGAGTTTATAAACGGCGTGAAGCTCCGTCTGACGGATATGCTGTGCGGAAGGCGTGACAGCATATGGCAGGAGAAAAAGCGGATTATGGACTGCATCGGGCTCATGGACAGATGTCTTGAGTACCTCAAAGTCAACACAGGTGTAAAAAGCATATTCGGATTGCTGGCTGTGAGAAGCATGCCGGCAAAGGAAACGAGGAAATAAATTGATTGAAGTTATTAGCGTAAAATTCAAAAACCGAGGCAAGAGCTATTTCTTTTCCCCCGAGGGTAAAACCGTGAAAAGCGGTCAGCAGGTCATTGTCGAGACCTCAAAGGGCATGGAAATCGCCGATTGCTGCCACGGCAACCACATGGTTGAGGACACCGCCGTGGTGCAGCCTCTCCGCCCCGTTGTTCGCATTGCCACGGAGGACGACCTCCGTGTGGCGGAATACAACAAAAAGCGTGAGAAGGAAGCCTTTGATATCTGCCAGCAGAAGATTGCCGAGCACGGTCTTGACATGAAGCTGGTTGATGTGGAATGCAATTTCGAGGGCAACAAGACCATGTTCTTCTTTACCTCCGACGGAAGAGTTGATTTCCGCGAGCTGGTAAAGGATTTGGCGGGCATCTTCCGCAACCGCATTGAGCTGCGCCAGATCGGCGTGCGAGACGAGGCTAAAATGCTTGGCGGTCTCGGCATCTGCGGCAGGCCCTTCTGCTGCAGCAAGTTCCTTGACGAGTTTCAGCCCGTATCCACAAAGATGGCAAAGGTTCAGTCCATGTCCCTGAATCCCAGCAAGATTTCCGGCTCCTGCGGCAGACTTATGTGCTGTCTGCGCTACGAGCAGGAGGCTTATGAGGAGCTTGTGAAGAATGTTCCCAAACAGGGCGCCTTCGTGGAAACACCTGCCGGCTACGGCACAGTTACCCAGATTAATCTCCTTCGCCAGCTTGTAAAGGTCAAGCTTGACGGCGAGGGCGACGATACAATAAAGACTTACCGCGCCGTTGAGGTCGCCACCGTTCCCGGCGGCAGGCCCAAGGACGGTGAAACGCCTCCCTCCGTTCTCAAGTACATTCCCGTTCCCGAGGAGGAAGAGGAAGAGGTCGAGGACGAATGGGCAATCCCCGAGAGGCTCATCAACGTGGAGTCCGAAGCTGAAGCTCCCAAGCCCGAGCAGCCCAAGAAGAACCGCAACCGCAGATCCCACAGAGGCGGCAAGGGCCACGGCGGTCAGCACAAGGAGCAAAAGGTCGAGGCAAAGCAGGCCTCTCCCGCAGAGCCCAAGACAGAGCCCAAGCCTGCCAACGCAAACTCCAAGCATCATCGCGGCGGCAAGGGCCACAGCAAGTCCAACCAGCAAAAGACGGATAAGCCCAAGCAAGTCGGTGAAGGCAAGCCCGCAGGCGAAGGAAAATCCGCAGCAGGTAAAGCCGCAACAGGCTAAACCCCAGCAGGCGCAGGGTGGAAATTCCGAAGGCGGAGAGAAAAAGAGCAGCAGCAATCACCGCCGCCGCTATTACCACCACGGCAAGCCCAAGCCCAAGCAGGGCGGCAATGCAAAGCAGTAATCACTGCAAGGAGTATCTGTAATGAGCAAAAAAGAGAAAAAAGAAAGACGCACCATGAGCTACGGCACAAAATGGAAAATCACACTTGTGCTCCTTCTGCTCGCTGCAATCCTTGTGGTTGTTTGCGTCTCTGAAGGTATGTTTTCCTTCAAGTCCGGCGGCGTTATTACTCCCAATGACAACGATCCGGTTGTCAGCACCGACGCCATAGACAAGGGAGGCAACAGTGAGCCCGACGCCGATGAATACACCGTATTCATATCCGAAGGTAACGGTGGTACAGCCAACCCCAGCGGCAGAGTTTCCGTAGATGCCTGGGGCAGCATCACCGTAAGCTTCACCCCCAACGACGGCTACGAAATTCAGTCCGTTGTGGTTGACGGCAACGATATGGGCGCACTCAACAGCTACACGCTGTCCTATATCACCTCTAACCATACCATAATGGTCACCTTTGATAAGATTCCGGAGCCCACTCCGGAGCCCACCCCCGACATTCCCGATGTCGAGCCTGAAGATTAAACTATACAGCGATGGTGTAATGCCATCGCTGTGGCTTTGAAAAGGAAAAAGATTTTATATGGACATAGCACTTACTATTTTACTGTTTATCGCAGGTCTTGTACTGATTATCAAGGGCGGCGACTGGTTTGTTGACGCGGCAGTCTGGTTTGCAAATCTCACGGGCATCCCCAAGTTCATAATCGGTGCCACCATAGTGAGCGTTGCGACCACACTCCCCGAGCTCACTGTCTCCGTCACAGGCGTTATCGACGGCGAGCTTGACATGGCCGTAGGCAATGCCGTAGGCTCCGTAACCGCCAATCTCGGCCTCATCATGGGCATTTCCCTGGTGTGCATCCCCGGCATCATTAACCGAAAGCAGTTCTGGCTGAAGGCGACACTCATGGCCGGTGCATCACTTCTCCTGTGGCTTCTTTGCCTTAACGGAGAGCTTTTGCTTCTTCCCAGTCTCATTCTCTTTGTTCTCTTCGCAATCTACATTTGGGACAGCATCCGTGACGGAAAGAACAGCCTCGGTTCGGAGGCAAGAGGAGATGTGGACAAAAAGGATCTGCCCAAAAATCTTATTCTGTTTGTAGTCGGCATTGCCGCAATCGTTTTCGGCTCAAATCTGCTCATAAATTACGGCAGCAAGCTGGCCTTACTCATGGGCGTTCCCGCCGCCATCGTCGGCGTCACCATGGTCGCCATCGGCACTTCCCTCCCCGAGCTTATCACCACTATCACCGCCATCCGCAAGAAGGAAGCCTCCATGTCCATCGGCAATATCGTGGGCGCCAATGTAATCGACCTTGCGCTGATTCTCCCCATATGCTCTGCGGTTTCCGGCGGCAATCTTGAAATTGCTCCGCAATCCTACAACCTTGATATGCCCGTATGCTTCGGCATAGCGATGTTAGCGATTCTGCCTCCGCTGCTCACCGGCAAAACCCACCGCTGGCAGGGTGTTCTCATGCTGCTCTGCTACGCGGCATATATAGCCGTTTTGGTTACGGTTTACGGTATTTAACGAAATATAAAGAAAACGCTCTGTACAAAAGTACAGAGCGTTTCGCATTTTATGTGTTTGAGGTAAATCTTGTAAGTATTACCGCTACCTGGGCGCGGGTTGCGCCGTCATTGGGGCTCAAGGTAGTAGCGGAGGTACCGTTAATTATACCCTCGCCCACCGCCCAGCTCATGGACTCGCGGTATGCTTGGTCCACCTCATTGGCATCCGTGAATTTGCTCAAATTTGCGTAATTGGCCGATTCGGTGTCCATTTTATATATGTTTGCCGCGAAGCGCTGGAGGAAGGTTGCAAACTGCTCGCGGCTTATGGGCTCATCCGGGCGGAAGGTACCGTCGCTGAAGCCGTGGGCAATGTTATTGGCGTGCGCCCACAAAATTGCGTTGTAGTAGCTGTTCTTTGCAACATCGGGGAAGTCGTTTGTAAGTTCCGAAACGCTGGGTGAGCCTGCGAGTCGGTACAACACCGTTACAAGCATACCGCGATTCATTTCCATATCGGGGGCAAAGCTTGTGGTTGAGGTGCCGTTAAACAGCTTCATGCTCACCACATTATCAATCTGTGCGTGAGCCCAGAATGTGGAGGGAACATCGGCAAAGCTCTTTGAGGGACAGCTTGTGCCGTACTTACACTTACTTGCGGCAAAGTTTGCGGTAACCGTAATGTTCTTTGACGGCATGGTAACATAGTAGCCGTCGGACTTTTTAACGGGAGTAACATCCCCACTCCAGCCCGTAAATTCCAGACCCGACTTGGTATCGGGAGTCAGCTTGACGACGGTGCCTGCGGAGTACATTCCGCTGCCGCTGCCGTTAATTACGCTTAATTTATATGTTGTGGGGGTATTGGGCTTTGTGCTGCTCCATGTGGCAGATACGGTCTGGCTCTCCGTGGCAATGTCCGTATTTTTGAGTACCTTGCCGCCGGAGGTTTTCCAGCCGGCAAAGTATCCGCTTGAGGAATCCTTTGCAGTGGGAAGCTCGCCGTAGGGAGCGCCCTTTATGTAGCAGGCAACTTTATTGCCGCTTCGACCGTCTTCGGAGAACACAGTAGCTGCTCCGTCAAATTTAAGATATATGAGCTGATTTGGTCCGGTGCCCTTGTAGTCACCGTAAAGGAAGATTCTTGCCTCCTCCATTCTGCGGGTGAGCAAGCCGTTGAGGCCGCTCCACAGGCACACGATTGCATCTGCGATTTCCGCATCGGAGTAGTTATGTATGCCGTTGAGGAGGTATTTTGCAAGACGATACTGATCCTTGTAGTAATCAATCCAGTATGCACCGAAGCCGAAAGCAAGGCTCACAAGCACGTCAAACTCATACTGGGTAAAGCCGTTGGGATACAGATTTCTGTGGCTGTTGACGAATTTATTCACAGAGGGAGCATAAATCTCGTTAAGGTCGTTGAGGAGCAAATCCTCCGCCTCCTGCTTTGTCAGCGTCATGCCGGCGCATACATTCTGACCTCTGCATGGCACATAGCCCGTATGCCCGTAGCCAATTGTCCAGATGCCGTAGACATCCTGATACGCTGTGAGCATACAGCCTTCGTATTTCTTTATCAAGTCCCGAATTTCCGGACTCGCCTGCATGGTAATATCCTTGCTGCTTTCAGCAAAAGCACTAAAGGGAACAAGTGTCATAAGCAGTACAAGCACCAGAAGGCAGGATATATATCGTTTCATTAAGAACGTCTCCTTGTCTTGTGAAACTCATGTAAATTATGTATTCGGATGCAATTTATCAGGAATTATAACACAGAATGCACTTTTATTCAAGTCAAACGCGTCTAAAGTGTAGGAAAAGTGACCTGAAACGCAAAAATTTACAGATTATTCGAACTTTTTTGCGTAATTATGCGTTTATTCTGCATATTATTTTCTGATTTGCAATAATCCGGGATGCTTGACATCTACCTGCAGATAATATAGAATTCATTATCATCTGAAAATAAACGGAGGAAAAATCATGCGCGATTACGGTAAAGAATTCGCTGAAAGAGTTCAGTTTATAAGAAGCCTTGTGGAAAACAGCGGCGTTGACGGTATTGTTTTCGGCAACTCCGGCGGCAAGGATTCCGCCCTTGTGGGTATCCTTTGCAAATTCGCCTGCGAGAACACCGTGGGCATTATGATGCCCTGCGCCTCCAAGCGCAATTTTGAGTCCGACATGCAGGACGCGAAGGAGCTTGCAGAGCATTTCGGCATTGAAACCCGTGTCATTGACCTTACCGATGTGCGTCAGGCGGAGATTGACCGCCTGCAGGCAATTACCACCCTCACCAATGCGGCGGTGAACAACATTGCTCCCCGTCTGCGCATGACCACTCTCTACGCAGTTGCCGCCTCCGAATATCGCCTTGTGGCAGGCACCGGCAACCGCAGCGAGCGTTACATGGGCTACTACACCAAGTGGGGCGACGGCTCCTGCGACTTTAACCCCATTTCTGACCTCACCGCCACGGAGATCATCGAATTCCTCAAGTGGCTCACCGCACCTGCCGCCATCATCAACAAGGCACCCTCCGCAGGTCTTTTCGAGGGACAGACCGATGAGGACGAAATGGGCGTCACCTACAAGGCCATTGACACCTACATCACCACGGGTGAGGCCAGCGAGCGCGACAAGAAAATCATTGAGCGCTTCCATCGCAACAGCGCCCACAAGAGAAACGGCATCACCGTTTTCAAGGAAATTGACGAATAAGAAAAAGCACCGCTTCGCGGTGCTTTTTCTTATCATAGGCTACTGAATTTCCTTCTTTATTCTGTTTATTGCGTTCTTTTCCAGGCGTGAAACCTGGGCCTGACTTATGCCGATTTCCTTTGCTACCTCCATCTGTGTTCTGCCCTCATAAAACCGCAGGGAAAGAATTTTCTTCTCCCGCTGACTCAACCGGGAAACAGCCTCGCCAATCGCTATATGCTCAAGCCAGTGCTCATCCGTATTTCTCGTATCGCCTATCTGATCCATGACGCACACGCTTTCCCCGGAATCGCTGTAAACCGGCTCATAGAGGGACACCGGCTCGCTTATGGCGTCCAGGGCGAACACTACATCACGCCGTTCAATGCCTAACTTTTTCGCAATCTGCTCCACATCCGGCTCCCGACCTAATTCATTCGTAAGCTGTTCCTTTACCTGCAGCACCTTGTATGCCGTATCACGCATGGAGCGCGAAACCCGCACTGCGCTGTGGTCACGGAGATATCTGCGAAGCTCCCCCGAAATCATGGGTACTCCGTAGGTGGAAAACTGCACATTCTGATTCAGGTCAAAGCAGTCTATGGCCTTTATCAGTCCCACAACCCCTACCTGAAACAGGTCATCCATGCTTTCGCCGCGGTTTGTGAACTTCTGAATCACCGACAGCACCAACCGCAGATTTCCCGAAATGAGCTTTTCCCGCGCCTCACTGTCGCCGTGCTGGGCCTTGTAAATAAGCTCCCGCACCTCGCTGCCCTTCAGCAGCGGCAGCTTGGAGGTGTTCACTCCGCACAACTCCACCTTGCCTTGCATAGCATCACACTCCTGTTTATGGTGATGCTATTATTTCCCGCCTCAAGGGAAATGATACCAGGCAAAAAACGGCAAAAAACCACCGCAGGGAGCATTAACTGTCCTGCGGTGGTTTATTCTTATCTTTTTATCAGCCTACGGTGTGGGACATGAGGTATTCCACAAGCTGCTTGGAAACTTCGGGCTGAACATGGATGCCGTCGTTTGCGGCATCAGCGGGAAGCCTGCCGTCTACCTGAAGGAGATTATAGGCGTCGATGTAGTAAACCTCTTCCTCTGACGCTACCTGCTTAATATACTCATTGAAGCGCACGACATTGTCGTTGGTGAGCCAATCGCCGCTTTCCACGGCCTTATCGCCCAGAGGCATATTGCCGATGATGTAAATCTGGGCTTCGGGATGAGCAGACTTTACCAGCCCGACAAGCTCCTTATAGCACTCAATGAAGCGTTCGGAGGAGCCCCAGCCCAGCTCGTTGATGCCGAGGAGGATATAGCACTTGGTGAACTTGCCGGATTGCTTGATGCCGTCAGCCACGGTCATGCTCTGTCCGTTTACGGTGACATACTCGGTGTAAATATTGCTTACGGTAAGTCCTACGAGAGACAGGTCTGCGCCGGGGGTAAACCAGCCGTTTGATTCGGCGTTGTTCATAATTCCCTTCATACGGGAGTCACCGATGAACATTGCATCACTGAACCAGTCGCTGCCGACGGTTTCTCTGCCGGGTACGGGCTTATCATAGTCATAGTCATTTGCCACGGGCTCTGCGGTGTAGAAGTCCTCCGCAAGACTGGGAATAAGATCCTGGGCGGAGAAGAGCTGATCCATGGCGCTCTTTACAAGGGCCATATTTTCATCAACAATCAGCATTACATAGTTGCCGTTTTCATATATAACAGCCTGCTCAAGAAGTGCCACATTTTCGGGGAAGTAGCGCTCATCGGACATGATGGTCTGATTTACATGGTCTTCATAGGCCTTCTTCACGGTGGCAACATCGTCAGAGTCCTCAACGCAGAGAACTATAATCTCGTTTGCAGCAGTTGAGGTAGGAATTGCCATGGCGCCGTCGGAAAGAATTCCCGCGTCAATGCCGAGATACATATTCAGCATTACCGCAAAATCATCATCCTCCATGCCCACAAGCTTATCAGCCGCTTTTGCTCCGCTATTCTGCTGAACGGCAGCAATAAAATCTTTAACAGAGGTTTCCAGAACCGTGCCGGAATCTCCGGAATTACCGCCGCAGGCACACAGGACAAACATCATTGTCAGTGCCAGCAGCACGCAAATTACTCTCTTCATCTTCTCACTCCGAAAAATCAAAACTGAAACACAGCTTTAAATATTACTTTATAAATCATACCACATATTCGCCGTCAATCAACATAATAATTCAATTTTTATGGAAGATTTATCGGAGAAATTATCGCCTGATTTTTGTATAAAATCACATCTTGACGCAGATTTATATTTCATACTCCCATGCGTGCCTTGAGCTGCTCAAAAAGCTCATCCCTGTTTCCGGGGGTTATTATGAAAAGCTCGCAGTCGGGATGGCTCCTCACCTGCCGCAGGAAATCCGTATTCTGCGCTTTAACGGAGGCGAGGACATCATAGTTGCCCGAAAGGATTTTCATGACCGCCTGCTGAAATTTCGGTGAGGCGCTTTCCAAAGTTCCGATTTCGTCAAGAATTACAAGGCTTCCCTCGGGAATATTTTCAAGATACTGTACACCCAGAGTGTCCAGAAGCTCGGGGTGCTTTTCCCCGCTTCTGTCCGGTGCAAACCTCATGATCACGGCGGCAGTGCGGATATCCTCCGGAGGTGAAGTGCGGTCATAGAGATAGACATAGGAGCAGCCCTTTTCATCATCGGGCATACGAACGGTTATATAACCCTTCGGCTCCTTTCCCGTCAGCGGCTCAAGCTTTTTTATGAGTGTGCTTTTCCCCGCATTAATATCTCCGCAAATGAGAAATTTCAAAATAATACCCCCAATCGCCTCAAACATACTTGATTAGCCTCGGCTAATGTTGTAGAATGTCAGTATTATCAGTATAAATCAATTTTTTAACTTGTCAATTTATCCTTGAAAGGAACGAAATAAAATGGCTGAAAAACTCGATATTTCCGAACTGAAACAGGTTCTCTTCGCAGGTAAAAGTGTAAAGAGCTTCAGCAAGGAGCTGGCTGATCCCTCCTCCAAGCTGGGCATCGGCTCCGCTGCCGCCGAGGCGGGTGCAACCAGTGCCGCAATGATGCTCCTCGCCATCGGCAAGACCTGCTCCGAGGATCCCGCTCTGGAAAAAGCTCAAAAAGACCTTGAAATCATGCGTGAATACTTCATTCATCTTATTGACGAGGAAAACAAGGCAAAGGTTCCCCTTGAAAAGCGTCTTGAGTCCGGTGCTCCCGAAAACGAGATTGAGGGCGGCTACCGCACCGCCTGCACCATCGTGGACGATATCGTCTTCGATGTAATCAAAATCGTTGACATCCTCGACGGTATTGCAGACAAGCTCTGCCCCTGCACCGCGGCAATATGCTCCTCCGCAGTTTTCTTTGCACGCACCGCAATAGAAACCTGCCGTGTTCAGCTTGCCTTCTACTCCACCAAGATGAACGAGCCGGTCTACGCACGCACCACGAAGCGCGGTCCCGAAATAGCGCTCGAGGGTGTCCTTCCCACCATGGAAAAGCTTCTGAACAAGTTTGCCGAAGCTCTTTAACAAAATGTCCTGAAAAAGCCGGGGAAATCCCCGGCTTTTTTTGCCGCTAAAGTTGAAAAATGCGAATATTGTGGTATAATATTAATTCAATTATAATGCGATAATTGTTTGTAAATTTTGTAAGTATAATACGGAGGTATTTAAAAATATGGGAAAGAAACAGTTTAAGGCCGAGAGCAAGCGTCTTCTCGACCTCATGATCAATTCCATTTACACCAACAAGGAAATCTTCCTGCGTGAGATTATTTCCAACGCATCCGATGCCATTGACAAGCTGTGGTATCAGTCTCTCACCGATGATTCCGTAGGTCTTGACCGCGATGAGTACCGCATCCGCATCTACATCAACAAGGATGAGCGCACCATAACCGTCAGCGATAACGGCATAGGCATGACCATGGCCGAGGCAGAATCCAATCTCGGTGTTATCGCAAAGAGCGGCTCCAATAAGTTCAAGAGCGAAATTGACTCTGCCCAGGCCGAGGATGTTTCCATTATCGGTCAGTTCGGCGTCGGCTTCTACTCCGCCTTCATGGTTGCCGACAAGGTAACCGTTCTCACAAAGAAGTTCGGCGAGGAGAAGGGCGTCAAGTGGGAAAGCAAGGGCGTTGACGGCTACACCGTGGAGGAAGCCGAAAAGTACCGCAGCGGCACCGATGTCATCATGCACATTAAGGAAGACACCGACGAGGAAATCTACGGCTCCTACCTGGAGGTATGGAAGCTGAAGGCTCTCATCAAGAAGTATTCCGACTATGTTCGCTGGCCCATTGTCATGGACATCACCCGCACGGAAAAGCAGCCCACCGAGGAGAAGGATAAGGACGGAAATCACGTCATGCAGAATGTCACCGTCACCGCTCCCGAAACCGTCAACTCCATGATTCCCATCTGGCAGCGCAGCAAGGCGGACGTTTCCGACGCCGACTGCGCCGAATGGTACAAGGAAACCAACCGCGACCAGAACGACCCTGCCGTAACCCTGCGTATCAACGCAGAGGGCAGCATCTCCTACAAGGCACTGCTCTTTGTTCCCCAGAAGGAAATCGACAGCGGCATCAGCGGCGCCACCAAGCACAAGGGTCTCAAGCTCTACTGCAACGGCGTTCTCATCATGGACGAATGTGAAAAGCTGCTCCATGACTACTTCGAGTTTGTCCGCGGCGTTGTTGACTCCCCCGACCTCTCTCTGAACATCTCCCGTGAAATTCTCCAGCACAACCGTCAGCTGAAGGTCATCGGCCAGAACCTTGAAAAGAAAATCAAGGGCGAGCTCGAAACCATGATGCGTGACGACCGTCCCAAATATGAGGAGTTCTGGAAGAACTTCGGCATACACATCAAGTGCGGTGTCTGCGACGAATACGGCCGCTATACCGATTTCCTCAAGGACCTGCTGATTTTCAGCACCGGCGAGGAAAGCATGGTATCCCTGAAGGAGTATGCCGACAACATGCCCGAAAGTCAGCCTGCAATTTACTTCTGCTCCGCTGACACCATCAAGCACGCCATGGATCTTCCCCAGTGCGAGGATGTACGCAACCGCGGCTACGAGATTCTCTACCTCACCTCCCCCATCGACGAAACCGTGCTTACCACCGTTAAGAGCATCGACGGCAAGCCCTTCGTAAACATAGTCACTGACGATCTGGGCTTCATGACCGATGAGGAAAAGAAGGAAGCACAGGAAAAATCCGCAGAATCCAAGGAAATCTTTGAGTTCATGCGTGACAGCATTGCTGATGAGAATCTGAAAATCGTCATGTTCTCCTCCAAGCTCGTTTCCTCCGCCTGCTGCCTCACCAGCGCACCCGGCGGCATGACACTTGAGATGGAAAAATACTTCCGCAATGCTCCCAACGAAGAAATGCGCAAGCTCCGCGCAAACCGCATTCTCGAGGTCAACGGCGAGCACCGCGCCTTCAAGGCAATTCAGGAAGCCTATGATGCTGACGACAAGGAAAAGGCCGCAGAGCTTTCAAAGATTCTCTATGTTCAGGCCGAGCTTCTTGCCGGTCTTGAAATCGAAGACATCGCAAGCTACACCGAGCTTGTAACCAAGCTCTTCTGAAAAGACACCGCGGCTCTTCCTCACCACGGGGAAGAGCTGCGCAAAGAAAAACACGGAGGTCGCAATGGGTAAGCGATTGGGAATATATATACACATACCGTTCTGTGCCAGTAAGTGCAGCTACTGCGACTTCTATTCGCTGGCAGGCTGTGACAAAAAGATGCCGGATTATCAGTCCGCGCTGCTGTCTCACATTTCCGAGTCCGAGGAGTCTATGAAATCCTTTGAGATTGACAGCATCTACTTCGGCGGCGGCACACCCAGCTACTACGGTGCCGGGCGCATAGTGGAGATACTGGACGAGCTGAAGCGGCAGGGCAATGTTCGCCTTGATTCGGAAATCACCGTGGAGGTAAACCCTGATTCCGTAAAGCTCGACGAGCTCAGGCTCCTGCGCCGTGAGGGTGTCAACCGCATATCCATAGGTGTGCAGTCTGCCGACAACGACCTTCTTAAGATAATCGGACGCCGCCACAATTTCAGGCAGGCGCAGGCTGCTGTGGACACGGCCAGAAAAGCAGGCTTTGAAAATGTCAGTCTCGACCTGATCTACGGTCTTCCCAGCCAGCGCAAGGGCGACTGGGCGCAAACGCTTTCGCGAGCTCTTGAGCTGCATCCCGAGCATCTCTCCTGCTATGCTCTCACATTAGAGGAAGGTACTCCCATGTATGCCGATTACTTCGGCTCTCCCCTTATCCCCAGTGACGATGACCAGGCAGATATGTATCTCTACACCGTTGAAACCCTGGAACGCTACGGACTTCCCCAGTATGAGATTTCGAATTTTGCCGTTCCCGGCTTTGAGTCGAAGCACAACATGAAATACTGGACACTGGAGGATTACATGGGCTTCGGTCCCGGTGCTCATTCATTTGTAAACGGCGTGCGTTACAGCTATGTCCGTGATCTCGGCCAATACATCTCCGCAGTAAACGGAGATTCACAGATCATCGACCAATATGAGAAAATCATTCCCGTTCAGAACGCAGCGTATTATATAATGCTCGGTATGCGCACAAACCGCGGTATATCGGCGGACGAATACCACAGAATATACCTCAGCGACTGGACACCTTTAGAGAAAACCTTTGCCGACTTTGCAGAAAAGGGCTGGGCAAAGAAAAACGGTGACCGCTGGAGTCTTACTCCCGCAGGTATGCTCATTTCCAATTCACTAATCAATGTTATGCTCGAGGCCCAGACCGGTGCCAAGGTGGAATTTAACCCCTGGATGAAGTCAGCCTTCGAGGCCGAAGATAAACAGACTCTGCCGCAGGGCGACAACCAGTGGTTTGAGGAATTTTACCGCAAGCTGGCCGAGGACGGCCGAAAGGAGCAGTAAATGGCAAAGGGTAAGCATGAGGTAAAGAAGAGCTCCGCGGCAAAGAAATCCACAGCGAAAAAGCCGCAGACAAAAAAGAGAACCTCAACCGCCAAAAAGACCTCTACAAGCAAGAAAACAACCGGCAGCAAAAAGAACCCCGCTGCAATAATAGCACTTATTTTGGTGCTTTTGGTCGCTGCGGCTGCGGCAACAGGCTTTATTGCCGGTCGAAGCAGCACTATTCATCCTAATCTTGAGCTCAACGGCATCGCCGTTGGGGGTATGACCGTGGATGAGGCAGAAAAAGCCCTGCAGGATGGCGGCTGGGAGGCGCAGGACGGAGGCTCCGTTCTTGTGAAGCTTCCCGCAGGCTATGAGTTCACCGTCACTGCCGAGGAAGCAGGCCTTACCATGAACTGCCGCGAGGCAGCGGAGGCTGCCTATGCCTACGGCCACAGCGGCAATCTTCTCCGTGACATCAAAGCCTACTTTAAGTGCATTGCCGGCAAGGCAGGCACCGCCGACATTCTCGGGACAATGAATTCCGACCTGGTCATGGAGCGAATCGACGGCGCTGTAACAGAGCTCAACGAAAAGCTCAAGGATGGCTATGTTGTGGATGTTGAGAAAGAGCTCCTCTATGTTGTCAAGGGTGCCGACTCCGTTCAGGTGGATCCTGACATAGTTTACGATTTAATTCTCAACGCCTTCAAAAACGGCGAAACCCAGGTCACATATCCCTTTGAGGCAGAGGGCGACGCAGACTGCGATTTTGAAAAAATCCGCGACGAAATATATGCAGAGCCCCTTGACGCCGAATACGACAAGGAAACACATAGGGCAACCGAAAGCAGCATAGGTATTGACCTTGACATTAAGGCTGCCGAGAAAATATTTAACGCAGCAAAAATGGGCGATCTCGTGGAAATTCCTCTGAAGATCACCATGCCCAAATACACCTCTGACCAGCTTGACGAGCTTCTCTTCCGCGACTGCCTCGGCAAGCAGACCACCAGCTATTCCACCAGCGGCGCAGGACGCTGCACAAATGTGGAGCTTTCCGCCTCCAAGATAAACGGAGTCATCCTCAACCCCGGTGAAACCTTCTCCTACAACGATGTTGTGGGCAAGCGCACCTCCGAGGCAGGCTTCAAAACCGCCGCCGCTTACGCCGGCGGCAAGGTAGTTCAGGAAATAGGCGGCGGCATCTGCCAGACCTCCTCCACCCTGTACTGCGCGGCTCTCTACGCAAACCTTAAGATAACCGCCCGTGACTGCCACCACTTCCCCGTATCCTATCTGCCCTATGGCATGGATGCCACGGTTTCCTGGGGCGGCCCCGAGTTCAAATTCCAGAACAGCCGCGACTTCCCCATTAAGATTGTCACCCACTGTGAGAACAAGCAGCTCACGGTTGAAATCTGGGGCACCGATATTGACGGCAGCTATGTTGAGATTACCTCCAGCTCCGGAAGCACCGCATCAGGCATCAGTGCCACCACCTACCGCTGTGTATATGACAAAGACGGAAATCTCATCAGCCGCACATTGGAGGCAAACAGCTTCTACCACAATCACTCCGAAGGCTCCTCTGATAATCCCAGCCCCACACCTACTCCCTCTTCGGACCCCACACCCAGCGATAGTCCCACTCCCACCGAGGATCCCGTACCCACCGAAATCCCCGACGAGCCGACTGACTCTGTGGATCCGTAATCCCGAATTTACATACTAAAGAATGGAGATAAATCATGAGTAAAGAAACCTTTTACATCACAACGCCTATCTACTATCCCTCCGACAAGCTCCACATCGGCCACACCTACTGCACCGTTGCCACCGACGCCATCGCCCGCTACAAGAGACTGTGCGGCTATGACGTAATGTTCCTCACCGGCACTGACGAACATGGCCAGAAGATTGAAGAAAAGGCAAAGGCCGCAGGTGTTACCCCTCAGGAATTTGTGGACAAAATCGTCACCGGAGAAAACGGCATCACCGACCTGTGGAAGCTCATGAACATCTCCAATGACCGTTTCATCCGCACCACCGACGATTACCATGTGGAGTCCATTCAGCGCATCTTCAAGAAGATGTACGACAAGGGCGACATCTACAAGGGTGCATACCAGGGTATGTACTGCACACCCTGTGAGAGCTTCTGGACCGAGAGCCAGCTTGTTGACGGCAAATGCCCCGACTGTGGCCGCGAGGTTCACTACGCGGAGGAGGAGGCCTACTTCTTCAAGCTTTCCAAGTACGCAAAGCCGGTTCAGGACCTGCTTGAAACCGGCGAATTCCTTCAGCCTGCATCCCGTGTAAACGAAATGATAAACAACTTTATCAAGCCCGGTCTCGAGGACCTGTGCGTATCCCGCACCAGCTTCAGCTGGGGCATCCCCGTTGACTTTGATCCGGGCCATGTAGTTTATGTTTGGGTTGACGCTCTCTTCAACTACTGCACCGCCATGGGCTATCTCAATGACAAGTATGACGATTTTGAAAAGTACTGGCCCGCACATCACATTGTGGGCAAGGAAATCGTCCGCTTCCATTCCATCATCTGGCCCGCAATGCTCATGAGCATGGAGCTTCCCCTTCCCAAGAAGGTTTACGGTCACGGCTGGCTTGTAATCGACGGCGGCAAGATGTCCAAATCCAAGGGCAATGTTGTTGACCCCTATCTGCTGGCTGATATGTTCGGCGTTGACGCTCTGCGTTTCTTCCTGCTGCGCACCTTCCCCTTCGGCTCCGACGGCAACTTCTCCAACGAGCTGCTCATAAACACCATCAATGTTGACCTTGCCAACGATCTGGGCAATCTGGTATCCCGCACCACCGCCATGGTGGAAAAATACTTCGGCGGCACTCTCATAGCAGAGCGCGAGGCTGACGCAATTGACGATGAGCTGCTGGGCATGATTAAGTCCGTGTCTGCGAAATACGCAGAGCAGATGGAGAAATTCCAGCTTCATCTGGCTCTCGAGGAAGTATTCAAGCTCATCCAGCGCGCCAACAAGTATATTGACGAAACCGCACCCTGGGTTCTCGCAAAGGACGAGGCAAAGAAGCCCAGACTTGCAAGTGTTATGTACAATCTTCTGGAGGCACTGCGCGTTTCCCTCACCCTGCTGAAGCCCTTCATTCCCGCAAGCTGCGACAAGGCACTTGAGCAGATTGGCGGCACCGAGGCTGCAACCTGGGAAAACGTTTCTCTCTACGGCGTTCTGCCCGAGACCGTTTCCGTTCACAAGGGTGAGACTCTCTTCCCCCGTGTTGACATGGCAAAGGCTCTCGAGGAGCTTGAGGCCGCAAAGAAAAAGGCCGAGGGTCCCAAGTTCCCCCCTGTTCTCCCCAATGTTACCATTGATGAGTTTGCAAAGTGCGACATGCGCGTATGCAAGGTTATTTCCTGCGAGGCTGTGAAGAAGAGCGAAAAGCTCCTGAAGTTCCAGCTTGATGACGGCAGCGGCACTCCCCGTCAGATTCTCTCCGGTATTCACAAGTTCTACGAGCCCGAGCAGCTTGTGGGCAAGACCGTGGTTGCAATCCTGAATCTGCCCTCCCGCAAGATGATGGGGCAGGAGTCCAACGGCATGCTGCTTTCCGCCGTTCACGAGGAAAACGGCAAGGAAGAGCTCCATCTCCTCATGCTTGACGATTCCGTTCCCGCAGGCTTCCAGCTCTGCTGAATATAAAAAATGCACCGACACAGTCGGTGCATTTTTTATACGAAAAAGACCGCTTCTCACGAAGCGGTCTTTTTATTATTCAAATCTGATTACTGAACCTTTGCGGTTTTCTTTTTGCGAAGGAATTCATACAGCCAGCCGATGAACATTACGAATGTGAAGACGATAAGGAAGCCGACGCACTGCTTCCAGCCGTAGCCTACCCAGATTGCGTAGCAGAAGAACAGGCAGCAGATTACGCCCAGTGCGGGGAGCACAAAGCGCTTGAAGAAGCCGAGCTCCTTTGCCTTGACCATGAGGCCGATCATCATGGGTATGTACATGAGATACAGGCAGATGATACCGATTTCATCGGGTTCCCATGCCAGCCACTCAAAGCCGTGAACAGAACCGAAGAGCCCGGGGCCGCCCATCCACATCATAACGGTCCATGCGTACCAGAAGCCCACCAGCATCATGCCGATAACTGCAGACTTAACAGGGAAGTTGGACTGCTCGTCGAGCTTGCCGTAGAACTCGGGCTTGGGGCCCATGCCGCGGGCGGACAGAGCGTAGAGATTGCGGCTCTCAGCCATGATAAGTCCGTTCATGGTACCCAGGCAGGAAATGGTGATGAATACATAAACGATGGTGCCAATGGGACCGCCGAAGAGATTGGCAAAGGCAATGCGGGGCAGGGACTCACCAAAGGGCCAGGTGCTGATGATTTTATCAACATCGCCCACGGAGCTCATTGCCCAGATGTAAAGAGCATAGATTACGATGGTAACAACGGAGCCGATGATAAGTGCGCGGGGAAGATTCTTCTTGGAGTCCTTCAGCTCTGCGTTGATGGAGGTGGCGAGAATCCAGCCTTCGTAAGCAAAGGCAAAGCCGACAATTGCCTTGAAGAAGCCGGCACCGTCAGCCTGATTTCCGGCAATGGCGCCGAAATTCAGGACCTCCAGAGTTGTTCCGTTCTTTAGACCTACAATGGTACCTACAACACCCATGAGAATCAGGGGGATAAGCTTAATTACGGTCATGCCGACCTGCAGCTTGCCTGCAAGCTTGGGGCTGAGGATATTGATGCCGCAGTCAATCATCAGGAAGCCTGCACCAACACCGATGGCAACAAAGTTGACCTGACCGGTGGAAAAGTCGATAGCAGGAATGTTGAACAGCTGCAGGAACATCATTGCAGAGAAGAATGCCAGCATGGATGCGATTGCAGGTGTATAGATAGTGGTCATAAACCAGCCCACATAATATGCAAACTTTTCTCCCAATGCAAGCTCTGCATAGTCAACAACACCGTTGACCTTTTCATACTTGCTGCCGAGAGTTGCAAAAACCAAAGAGCAGATAATGCAGATAAGGCCTACAATACCGACGACGGCGATGCCCTGAAGCAGGTTGCCGTTGGTAAGGGACAGGACCTTGCCGCCCTTGATGAAAACGCCGGAGCCGATTACGATACCGATAACCATGGAAATGGCGGTAGCAAGGCCGTAGCGCTTCTCCATTTTGTTTTCCATTTCATTTTCTCCTCATAAGAAAGTCATTCTTTACTCATTTAAATAAGTAAATGATATATTAAAGAATACTCCCCAACGCAATATTTGTCAATTAAAAAATAGCACAATTTGTTGAATTTCTTGTACAAAAAAATTTTCTTGCATCAAAATATGCAAAAAATCCTGCATTGGAGACTATATACGGAGGGGCATCCGAATAAGAATAAGAATAAACTATACGGGGTGGTAAAATGAAAATTTATCTTTCTCCATCCATGCAGGATTACAACCGCTACGCAGCGGGCAACACTACGGAAATGCGTCAGTGCAGCCGCATTGCGGAAAGCGCGGAAATTGCTCTGCGCCGCAACGGCTTTGAGGTAAAAAGAGCACCCATAGGGCAAAGTGCTGAGGAAAATGTGGCCGAATCCAACGCCTGGGGCGCCGATTTCCACATTCCCATTCACACCAATGCCGGCGGCGGACGGGGCTGCGTTGTATTCATTTCACAGCTAAACGGCGAAAAATACAACTTCGCAAGGGCGATTTTCAATGCCATTGACGCTATCACGCTGTATCGCTCGGTTTACGGCGTGCGCGCCCAGAGCTTTTACGAAACCAACGCTGCGAAGGCGCCCTGCATCTATGTAGAGTGTGAGTTCCACGACAGCGCACAGCTCGCCCGATGGATTATCGACAACACCCACGAGCTGGGCGAGGCAATATGCCGCGGCATCTGCAAGGCCGCAGGCAGAGATTATATTGCGGAGGACGACAATATGGTCAGATGGCAGAAGCTTGAGGATATTCCCCGGGGCTACCGCTCAATTGCGCAGCGCTATATCGACAAGGGCGCGCTCAAGGGCAAGGCCGACGGAAGCCTTGATATAACGGAGGATATGCTGCGCGTAATGGAGATCATGCGCCGCTATTTCGAGGAGGAATAACAGTTGGATACACCTGATAAGGCCTTGGAAATAAGGGCGGCCATCACGGCGATGATTGCCTTCGGCACCGCCCTTTTCGGCTGGGTTGGCTGGGTAATCATCATCTGGCTCATTGCCACGGTGCTGGATTACCTTACAGGCACGCTTGCCGCCGTAAGCACGGGTATGTGGAGCAGCAGCATTGCCCGAAAGGGCCTGTGGCACAAGTTAGGCAGTATCGCCGCCGTGCTTGTGGCGGCCCTCTGCGACATTGCTTTGGGCGTAGTCACAGAGCAGTTTGGCGACGGACTGCTTCCCTTTGAATACAGCTGCGTTATCACACCCGTTGTTGCCCTGTGGTATATATTTACGGAGCTGGGCAGCATAATGGAAAACGCGGATAAGTTAGGCGCTCCTCTGCCGAAATTCCTTATAAAAATAATCGAAAACGCCCGCACTGCCACAGAGGAAAAGGGAGATAAATAAAAAAGACCGCTTTCGCGGTCTTTTTTATTATGCATTATTATGCTTTTTTATGCTTTGACTTTTTCGGATTTATTGTGCAGGGCGCGGAGCGCAAGGGCAAAGACGCAGGTCACCGCAGGCAGAGCAATGTAGCTTATGTACCAGAAGCCGCCCATGTTGAAGCCGTAGAAATCGGGCCATTTTTCCGTGAAAACGACCATGATGAGATACACGGTGCCGTAAACTATTGTAGGCACAAGCCCCCACAGCATCTGCTTTTTGGACAGCACAATGCCCCGCTCAAAAAAGCAGAAGGAGATTATGGCAAGCAGAGGGCAAATGAGATGCAGCTCAAGGGTAACGCCTGTAAACATTTTTCCGTAGCCCTGAGTGGGACCCAGGAAAAGCAAAACCACCATCATGGTAAGCGTAACCGCCACGGTGCCCACAAACTTCAGAAGCAGCACCCATTGGGGAATTTCATCTCTGCCGCTGATTATGGACTTGATATTGAAGGGAGCAAGCACAAGGCAGCACAAGGCCGCCAAAATGTTGGAGTCATTTGTGAAAAACACAAAGCAGCCCGTTCTGCCGAATGCCATGTTGCCGGAGCCGGTTTTTGAGCCCTCGGTTCCGAAAAACCACATGATGGATATGAACACAAGCACAGCCGTGGCGATGTTCATAAGCAGTGATAAGGTATTTCTGATTTTTACATTTTTCATATTCTCAATCCTAAAATCATAATAGCTCTTTAATTATAGTCTATTTTTCTTAAGCTGTCATCAATTGTGTTGAATCTTCTCGTATTTTTGATATACTTAAATCAAACAGCACGGAGGTGTCACATGAAAGGACTCAACGAATTTGACAGAATTCCCCTTGCGCTTCTCCCCACTCCCCTGCACAAGCTTGAAAACATCAGCCGCATTCTCGGCACAAATGTATGGATAAAGCGCGATGACCTTACGGGCATCGGTCTCGGCGGCAACAAGGTCAGAAAGCTTGAATTTCTTCTTGCCGACGCGAAGAAGAAGGGCGCGGAAATCATTTTCACCACGGGCGGCGCGCAGTCAAACCACGCCATGCTCACCGCGGCCTGCGTGAAAAAGCTGGGCATGACTCCCATCCTCATTCTCAAGAAGCGGGGCGTTACGGACAGAAAGGGCAATCAGCTGCTTGAGTATCTCATGGATACGGATGTGCGCTTCATGGATACGGACAGCTATGATGATATCTACGCGGAAATGGACAGAGTTGGCATGGAATCGGGCAAGCCCTATTATAAAATCCCCTGCGGCGGTTCAAACGCCATCGGCGCGCTGGGCTACATCGCCTGCATGAAGGAAATTGCCGACAGCGGCATTCACTTTGACCATGTTATCTGCGCAGAGGGCAGCGGCGGCACTCACGCCGGTGTGGCCTTGGGTGCAAAGCTATATATGCCCGAAACGAAAACCATGGGCATGATGGTGGACGATGACCCCTTTGACCTCATCACCTCGGGCATTATGCGTGAGGCGGCACAGCTTCTTGAGCTTGATATGGACATCACGCCCGCCGATGTGCATCTTCTCAACATGTGCGGCCCCGGCTATGCCATTGCCTCGGAGGAGGGTAATGCGGCAATACGCATGATGGCGGAAAACGAGGGACTTTTCCTTGACCCCGTTTACACGGGCAAGGCCTTTGCAGGTCTTATCAGGCTTGCAAAGGAGGGCGCCTTCAAACCCACGGACAATGTTCTTTTCCTCTACTCCGGCGGTGCAGGCGGACTATTTGCCGTTGACATTGATTTAGACTGAACACAAACGCACGCATCTTCAGACTTTTGCCATAATGCGAATAAAAATTCCGGTAATGCATTGCATTACCGGAATTTTTATTTGATGGTTCTGTTAAAAAAGGAGAGGTGTGCCTTTGTTATCTGATGTAAATGCGGCCGTCCTGATTGTCGGCAGCAAGAATGCAGTCAGCAGAGGTTTCGATAATTCTGCCGCCGGCCTTGACTATGTCCTCGGCAAGCTTTGCGGGATCTACTGCCTTGAAGCCGATTGCATTGATACCGAGCTCGGTTTCATTGCAGGCCTTGGGATTGCCGGGAATGGAATAGGTGAAAATCTCCAGTGTGGGGAAGCCCTTGCCCAGACCCTTGAGCCACAGATGCTGACCTACCACATGAACTCCGTCAATGCCGATGACCTTGGACTTGTAGCCGCCGCTGTGGTCCTTCATTCCACCGAACCATTCGCTGTCGCAGATGTCGCCGTAGAAGCCTATGGACTTTTTCCAATCCTCGCTGATGATGTTTACATGGATGAAGCGAAGGCTCTTGTCAGCCATAAGGCCCAGCAGACTGCCTGCCATAACGGCCTTTTCCTTGCCGGTGCCCTCTGCGGGGAAGGGAATATGGAACTCGACAATATTGCCCTCGGGGTCGGCGCAGTAAACGCAGGGATTGACCAAGGGGCATTTCAGGGTGGAAACGAAGGTGCCGCCGCACTTTACGAAGCGCTTGAGGGCAGCCTTAACATTGCGGGTTTCAAAGCACAGATGAGCAAAGCCCACATCGTTGATTTTAGATGCTGCGCCGTTTTCCGCTTCAACAAAGCCGAACACGGGTGCAAGACCGTCTTCATAGCCGGGGCAGTAAAAGGTCTTGCCCTTTTTGCCGCAAAGCCACTCATCCTTGTCAGCGGGAACAAAGTCAAGGGCCTTGGAATAGAAGTCTGCGAGAGCATCAACATTCTTTGCGCCGATCTGTACATAGGCAAATCTTTCGTTACTCATATGAACCTCCTAAATGCTTTTTATTTCAATTTAAAGTCGTTCTTAATCGCTTCCGCAAGGCTTTGCGCGGTGGCAGCCTCCGCGGTGATAAAGGGCTTGTCATATTTTCCGGCGAGGGTTTTTGCGGTGACCTCACCTATGCAGGCGCAGCGAATGCCCTCGGGAATGCCCTCAAACTCATTAAAGAAGCTTTTCACGCCGCCGGAGCTCGAGAACAGAAGATAGTCCGCGGTGTTAAGGCGCTCCCGCAGAGCCTCGGGAATGTCGGCTTCCGCCTTGACGGTGTAGGTGGGCACATCCACGGTTTTTGCAAATGCGCTGAGCTTGTTGTACAGAGGCTCGGAGCCCTCGGCGGAACGGAAAAGGAATATCTCGTTGTCAGGAGATACCGTGCTTATGAGCTTTTCCGCAAGTGCCTCGCTGGTATATACCTCGGGGCAGATGTCGGCATAGATGCCGTATCCCTCTAAAGCTGCGGCGGTTGCCTTGCCGATGACGGCAAAGCCGCAGGAATTCAGCCTGCGCAGGTCGAATTTCTGTTCCTTGAGGCGCTTAAAGAACACATTTACGCCGTTTGCGCTGGTGAACACCAGTGTTTTGGGCTTGTTATCTGAAAGAGAAGCAAGGTCAAATTCAAAGGGAAGCTCCACAAGAGAGGCAGACTGGGCGGTGAAAACACTTGCACCCATGCCCGAGAGGATTCCCTGCAGCTTTGAGGTAACGGATTCCGTGCCTGTCAGGGCAACAACTGCGCCGTTCAGAGGCTTGATTTCCCTCGAGGAAAAATCCAAAGCCGCGGTTTCGCCCACGATTATTACGGCAGGCGCCTTTACCTGCGCTTCCTTGACCTTTTCTGAAATAGTCAGAAGATTTCCGCGAACGGTTGCGGGATTGGGAGAGTTGCCGCCGGAAACAACGGCGGCGGGCATGGTTTCCCTCATGCCCGAGGTAATAAGCCTTTTGCAGATTTTATCAAGACGGCTGAGTCCCATGAGGAAGACCAAGGTCACATCAAGGCATGCCATCTTGTCGATATATTCAGGAAGTCCGTCCTCTGTATCGGCGGTATGGGCGGTTACAACATGGAAGCCGCGGCTTAATCCGCGATGGGTTACGGGGATGCCCGACAGCTCGGGAATTGCGATGGAGGAGGAAAGACCGGGTACAAGCTCAAAGTCAATGCCCGAGTCAATAAGCGCCTGACATTCCTCACCGCCGCGACCGAAAACAAAGGGGTCGCCGCCCTTAAGACGCACTACTCTTTTGCCCTCAAGAGCTTTACTGACTATGCAGGCATTAATCTCCTCCTGCTTTGCCGAGTGTTTATTAAGGCGCTTGCCCATATATATTCTCTCGGCACTCTCGGGAAGCTCATTCAGCAATGCTTCGTCGATAAGGTCATCATAGATGAGAACCTCACAGCTGCGTATTCTGTTAAGACCGCGGAGGGTTATAAGGTCCTTTTCACCGCAGCCGGCTCCGACTATGGATACAAACTTATCTGACATTCTTCAAAAACTCCTCTGTTTCTGCTTCGGTAAGGGGTCCGCCGCTGTTTATGCAAAGCTCAAAAAGCTCCTTGAATATGCGGCTTCTGGTTTTTTCCTCGGGAAATCTTTCTTTTACGGGGGATCGGAGAGCATTCAGATAATCTAAAATTGCCTCCGTATTATGGGGAATCAGCTCGTTGATTTTGTTCTTAAAACTGATTGCGGCAGTGGGCGAGGCTCCGCCCGTGGATATGCCGATGGAAAGACTGCCCTTTTTTATAAGGCAGGGGAAGATAAAGCTGCACAGCTCACTGTCGTCAACCGTGTTGACGGGGATTTTCTCCTCTCTGCAAAGCTCGGAAATGCGCTTATTCAGTTCTCTGTCATCGGTTGCCGCAATTATCACATCCGCATTATGAAGCATTTCCTCAGAAAAGCTTTCGGCGATGGTGCGGACACCCTGCATGGTCGCCAGCTCATTGCAGATTTCAGGCGCCGCAACGGTGATTTCCGCGCCGTAGGGCATAAGCTTTTCTGCCTTGCGAAGGGCAACCCTGCCGCCGCCCACAATGAGGACTCTGCGGCCTTCAAGCTCAACAAACATGGGAAAATACGCCACGGGCTCTTACTCCTGTTCGTAGTAATACTGATACCCTTTTCCGGTAAGGGTTCGGTTAATTTTCACATTGAATACTTTTTCTATCATGCCGCTTCGGAAAATCTCCTCCGGTGAGGCATGGGCGGCAAGCTTCCCTTTATCAAGAAGGATTATCTCATCGGCACACTTAAGCGCAAGACAAAGGTCATGAAGGATGAGTACAACGGCTTTGCCGTCATCGGCAAGACTTCTTGCAAGGCTCATCAGCTTAAGCTGGTGAGGCACATCAAGGAAGGTGGTGGGCTCGTCCATAAACAGCACGGGCGTATCCTGCGCCAGTGCCATGGCGATGTATATTTTCTGCACCTGTCCCCCGCTGAGCTCGGTGAGCATCTCGTTTCTGATGCTTTCGGCGTCAACATAGCGCAGGGCGTTGTCAACGATTTCGTAGTCCTTTTCCGAGTATCTTCTCGGGTAGGACAGCCAGGGAAACCGTCCGTGAAGCACCATGCGGGATGCCTGTATGCTGGGGGTGCTGCGGGATTGGGACATGTATGCGATTTTTTGTGCTAACTGCTTTGATGACATGGCGTCGGCGTCCTCGCCGTCTATATACACCTTTCCCGCGGCCTTTTCGTTAAGGCCCAGCACGGTCTTCAGCAGAGTGCTTTTGCCGCTGCCGTTGAGGCCCAGCAAAATGGTTAACCTGCCATCGGGAATGGAAAGGCTGATGTCATCAAGCACCTGCTTTCCGTTATAGGCGCAGGTGAGATTTTCGATTTTAATCACGGTTTCTGCCTCCTCTCTGTCGAAGGAGAAGCCAGATGAAGAAGGGACCGCCCAGGAAGGACAGTACAATGCCCACTGAAAGCTCATAGGGAGCAACCAGCACTCTGGCAAGAATGTCACACAGCAAAAGCATGACGGCGCCGCCTATGGCGCTTGAAGCAACGAGAACACGGCTTTGTTCACCGAACAAGCGCCGCATTATGTGGGGAACAATGAGGCCGATAAAACCGAGAAGTCCCGCGAAGCTTACCGCTGCACCTGCAAGTGCGGCGGCAAGCGCGAGAAACAGCGGACGGATAAAACGAACATTCAATCCGAGGCTGCGTGCTGTATCGCTTCCGAGCATCATAACATCCAGCTCATTGCAAAGAGAGAGGATGGCAATGAACGAAACAAGAATTATAACAGCTGCCGGAAGTATGCGCTCGAAGGACACATTTGCAAGACCGCCGATTTTGAAATCGGAATACGCGGTCAGTGCATCAGGTGAAAAGCTGATTGCGGCATCGATGCCTGCGGCGAATATGCCGGAGACGGCCACACCGGCCAGAATCAAAGTAATCTTTGAAGCACCGCTTTTTTTAGCTATGAGAAGGACAATCATAACGCTCAGAAATGCGCCGAAGAAGGCGGCAACGGGCGTAAGTGCGATAAGTCCCGGGAAAAAGATGCTCCAAAGAGCAACCATCATACCGGCACCGGAGTTCACGCCAATGATATTGGGAGCCGCAAGAGGATTGGCAAGCACACTCTGGATAACGGCGCCCGAAACAGCAAGAGCCATGCCTGCAAAAAGGCAGCCCGCTGTTCTGGGCAAGCGTGAAAACATGATGATTGCTTTATGTGCGGTGCTGACATCTCCACCGGTGAAGAATGAGAAAATCTCATTCAGGCTGATGGAAACGGAGCCCACGCAAATGCTCAAAACCAGTGATACTATGAGCAATGCGCCAAGAGCCGCAAATATAAGAGAATTTTTATTTTCCGAAGAGGATGTCGGCGAGATTTTCATAGGCAATTCCCCAGCGAGAATTAGGCTTCAGGTTATAGAGGGAGTTATCCAGTACGATGAAACGGTTCTCCTTAACTGCAGTGAGAGTTCCCCATGCGGGATTGGAGAGCAGAGTGTCCTCAAGTACCTTCTGTGCGTCGCTTGAATCTGAGCCCTGCAGAACAGCGAATATGTAGTCGGGATCTGCTTCTATTATAGCTTCAATGCTCAGATTTTCCAATAGGGAATTATCGTTGTCGGCAACATTCACGCAGCCGAGATCTGCAAGCATTTCGCCGAGAACATTATCAACACTGCCCTTCACCTTGCAGCTTGAGCCGGTGGCTCTGATGCAGAGGACGGTCGGTGCGCTGCCGTCTTTTCTTGCAATAGCAGCATCAACGACTTCGGCAACATCTTCACCGTACTGCTTGTAATTTTCGGGACAGCCCGTAAGCTCGGTGCATATCTTCAGCATATTGAGATAATCGTCAAAGTTCTGAATATCGAAGTATGCAACATCAATGCCCAGCTCTTCAAACCTTCCCTGAAGCTCAACATCAGCTTCGGTATTGCAGCTTGCAATTACAAAGTCAGGCTCTGCAGACATGAGCATCTCGAAGTTAGGCTCCTTGATTCCGCCGGTGTTTACAACATCGTCGGAGAGGCCCAGGTCAAAGGATGTCCAGCTATCGTCAGCGGTAGCAACGAGAGTGTCCTTGCCGCCTGCAAGACACCAAATATCGGCAAAGCTTCCGATGAGAGTTGCAACGCGGGCGGGCTGCTTTTCAATGCACACTTCCCTGCCCAGATCATCGGTAAAGGTGATGGCGGTAAAAGCGGCTTCTACAGGCTCGGTAGGCTCTGCATCCTGCTGGGGATTTGAACAGGCAGTGATGCCGAGCATCATGACAAATGTCAGCAAAAGTGCAAAAATCTTTTTCATGTTGGCTCCTTGTTAAATAATAAATTAACTATTTTTAATACCCAAACAGTCGGGGCATAGAGCCCCGACTGCTTTGAGTTGGTATAAATGTGCTGTGAAATCAGCAGGTTGCGCCGCCGACGAGGTGCAGCTTTGCATCCAGGATTTCCTGTTTGCGGTCCAGAACATCGTCAGCAAGCAGCTGTGCGATGAAGTTATCGGGACCGATGCGGTCGATGGTACGGCCGAAGCGTTCGCCGGTGATACCCTGCTCACGGTAGAGAAGAATTGCCTTCTCGATGAGCTTCATAACCTCGTCCTCGGAGTAGATGCCGGGAACGGGAGTTGCCATACGCTGGGTCTTGCCCCAGATGCCGCCGATGGTGACCTTGTAGCCGCGTTCCTTCTCTTCGATGCTGTCGAAGTTGCAGGCGCCGATGCACTTGCCGCAGTTGGTGCACTTATCTGCGTCGATAACGAGGTTGCCGTCTTCATCCTGAGTTGCAGCCTTTACGAGGCAGGTGCCGATGACGGAGCACTTGCTGCAAGCATTGCAGAGGTCGGGATCGTAATCGGGAACGCTCTGGCCCATGATGCCGAAGTCATGGAAGCCGGGCTTTACGCAGTTGTTGGGGCAGCCGCCGATGCCGATTTTGAACTTATGGGGCAGACGAACGGTGTGCCACTTGAGGTAGAACTCGTTGAATACGCGATCACTGAAGCCCTGGGTGTCCATGAGGCCGTGTACGCAAACGGTGCCCTTGCAGGCAACAACGGGGCGTACGAGGGAGCTGGTGCCGCCGATGTACATATGGCCTTCTGCCTGAATCTCTTCGAAGCAAGCCTCAACATTCTCAAAGGGAATGCCCTGAATTTCCATGGTCAGACGGGTGGTCAGAGCGACCTTGCCGTTGCCGTACTTCTTTGCGCAGTCAGTGATGATCTGCATCTGCTCGTTGGTGAAAACACCGTTGGAAGAGAGAACACGCTCGATGAAGTGTTCACCGTCGTTAGTAAGGATAATGCCTCTTGCTTTGAGGGCTTTCTTTTCTGCATCTGTGATGTTAAGCATTTATTTTTCCTCCAAATATATATATCTGCTTATTCAGTAGATTCTTAGATACCAAGCTCGTCCTTTGTCTTGAAGTTGAACATAGTGCCGCCTTCAACTACGCTGACATTCTCATAGCCGTAGCGCTTCATACGGTTCTGAGCCATGTAGCTGTTCTTGCCCTCGAGGCAGAAGAGAGCTACCTTCTTGTCAGTAGGAACGCCGCTGATTTCGCCGTTGATGCTGCCTACTGCAACATGTCTGAGTGCGGGGAGAACAGGGGTCTTGCCCACGTCGAGAAGAACCCAATCCTCGTTGACCATAAGGGCCTCGAAGGTGTCACCCTCCAGATTGCCGTTCATCTTGTTTTCAAGAGCCTCAGCTGCAATGGCGAAGGGATGAATAACAGAGGAGAAGGGAGGAGAATATGCGAAGTCCATATCATCGAACTTGTCGATGGTTGCACCCAGGGAAATTGCGGTTACGCCGATGTCAACGATCTTGTCAACGGTGCCCTTACCGAATACCTGAACGCCGATGAGCTTGCGGGTTGCCTTTTCAGCAACGAGGCGGATGGAGAAGTGCTCCATGTCGGGGTAGAACTTTGCCTTGTCGTAGCAGGTGATGGTTACATGGTCAATGTCAATGCCTGCAGCCTTTGCAGCCTCGATGCCGAGACCTGCCTTACCCACATTAACGCCGGGAAGCTGAAGCACATTGGTGCCGAGAACGCCGCGGAAGCCGTGAGTGGTGGTGCCTGCAATTGCCTTTGCGCACAGACGCGCTGCAATATTTGCGGTGGAGCCCATGGGAGTCCAGCTGTTGTTGCCGGTTACGAGGCTCTTGACCATTGCGCAGTCGCCCACAGCATAGATGTCCTCGTCATTGGTACGCATATGATCGTCAACATCAAGGATGCGGGTGCCTTCAACGAAGTTCAGGCCGGAATCTGCAAGCCACTCGGTGTTGGGACGAACGCCAACGGACATGATGACCATATCGGTCTTGATTGCGCGCTTTGCGGTGCGCAGCTTCTGAACTCTGCCTTCACCCTCAAAGCCCACAACGCTGTCACCCAGCAGGGTGGGAATGCCGTGCTCTGCCAGCTGATCCTCTGCAAATGCAGCGAAGTCGCCGTCAAAGCCGGGAAGAATATGGGGAGCCATATCAATGATGCTGGCGCGTACGCCGAGACCGGTGAGGTTTTCAGCCATTTCCAGGCCGATTGCGCCGCCACCTACGATAACTGCGCGCTTTACTTCGCCGCTTGCTACTGCTGCCTTAATTGCATCTGCATCATCGGGATCGCGGAGAGTGAAGATATTCTTCAGCTCGATGCCGGGAAGATTGGGCTTTACGGGACGGGCGCCGGTTGCGATAACGAGCTTGTCGTAGTCGTAAGTCAGCTCTTCGCCGGTGTGAATATTCTTTGCGAAAACAGTCTTTGCAGCTCTGTCAAGCTTGGTTGCCTCAATGCCGGTGAGCACGGGGACACCGGTGAGCTCGGTAAAGCTCTCGGGAGTGTTCTCAAGAAGGGTTTCCTTCTCTTTGATTACCTGACCGATGTAGTAAGGAAGACCGCAGGCTGCGTAGGAAATGTACTTGCCGAGGGTGATGACGGTTACGTCTGCCTCGTTGCCCATTTCTCTCTTGAGCTTGGCTGCTGCCTTAGTGCCGGCTGCAACGCCGCCAACTACCAGTATTTTCATTAGCTTTACTCCTTCTGAATTATTTGGTTAATTAAGAAAACAATATTTATCTGCTATAATACAATAGCAGAAAAAATGTTTATTGTACAATACCAAAATAATGATAAAAGCCTTAAGTATGTACTTATATCAAGGGGATGCGACAGTATGCGCGCATCCCCTGAAAGTGCTGAAATCAGTCGAACTTTCTGATGGTATTGAGAATCTTGATAACCTTTTCGGTGCGGACGGCCTGCAGCTCTTCACGAGTCTTGCCGCTGTAATCCTTCAGGCCCTTGCCGGACTTGATGCCCAGTCTGCCGGCCTTAACCATTCTCTTTGCCATGGGGCTGGGAGTGATTCTGGAGCAGAGGAAGGGATAGAGCAGACGGCCGACATTGCTTGCAACATCCCAGCCGATGTAGTCAAGAAGCTCCAGAGGACCTTCGAAGCTTGCCTTCAGGCCCTGGTTTGCCTTGAATGCGGTGTCAACGTCTTCTGCGGTGCAGTAGCCCTTGTCTACGAGGTAGCTGCACTCACGAAGCAGAGCTGCGGTGAGGCGGTTTACGATGAAGCCGGGAACGTACTTGTTCAGAACTGCAACCTGCTTGCCGATACCGGTGAGGAGCTCCTTCATATCTGCCATGAGGTCTTCGGGAGTATCGGGACCTGCAATGAGCTCTACCAGAGGAACGATGTGGGGAGGATTGTTGAAGTGAGCGATAACCATGCGCTCGGGGTGCTTCATCTTGGCAACCTTGAAAACATTCATTGCGGAGGTGGTGGAAGCGATGACTGCGGTATCGCTGCAGTTTGCTTCGATGGTTGCAATGCAGTCAGCCTTTGCCTTCTTGTCCTCGGGAACTGCCTCGATGATGAGGTCTGCGTCCTTAAGAGTGGTGTAGTCTGTGCTGTAGCTGAGGAACTTAACCGTGTTTTCAGCCTGCTCGTTGGTGATGAAATCGTTTGCGAGCATAACCTTGAGGTTTGCACCGACCATTTCCTCTGCCTTCTTCAGAGAGGACTCTTTACGAGCGAGAACTACGGTGGTGTAGCCGAAGGATGCGAAAACCTGTGCAATACCATGTCCCATGGTACCTGCGCCGATAACAGCGATTTTATTGAAATTACGCATTTTATTCGTCCTTTACATTTTTATTTATTTAATAGTAAGAAAAAAGGAAGAAGCCGCTTGCCGCAGGTTATGCGACAAGCGGCAAAATCCTAAGTGATTATAAAGTGCTCAGTGTGGAATCAGAATGCGAAGCCGATCTTAACGTCGGTCATAACATTGACGATGGAGGGCTTATCCTGTGCAAGTGCGCGGGTGATTGCGCCGTCGATCTCGTTAGGATCGGTTACATACTCGCCGTAGCCGCCAACTGCCTCAGCGATCTTCTCGTAATGAGTCTCACGCAGGTACAGGCCAACGAATTCCTTGTCGTCGCCTGCGCGCTTTGCCTCGGAGTTCTTGATCATGCCCCAGCATGCGTCGTTGAGGATAACGGTGGTGATGTTGATGCCGTATCTCATGCAGGTATCATATTCCATTGCGCCGTAGCCGAATGCGCCGTCACCGGTGAGAAGGATGACCTTCTTCTCGGGATGTGCGAGCTTTGCTGCCATTGCGTAAGGCATACCTACGCCGAGAGGTCCGAAGCTGCCGGTTGCGATGGTGAGCAGCTGGCCGGGGCCCATTGCGGGAAGCAGCATATTGCCCCAGGAAGCAGTGTCGCCGCCGTCGATTACGAGGATGGTGTCCTTGTCGATGTGCTTCTTGAGTTCGTAGCAGAGGCGGAGAGGATTGATGGGAGTCTGGTTGGAGGTGAATGCCTGACCCATGAATGCTACCATCTGGTCTCTGGAGTCAACGAGCATCTTGATCCACTCGGTGTGCTTTGCTTCCTTGATTTCGGGAATCAGCTGACCGAGGATTGCCTTTGCGTCGCCAACGAGGCCGAGGGTGATGTCGAGCTGGTCGGAGATTGCAGCGCCGTTGATGTCGATGCGGAGAATCTTCTTGCCTGCGGGGAATGCATCCTTGCCCAGAGTGTAGCCGGTGCGGGTGCCGACAATGATGATAAGGTCAGCAGCCTGAATTGCAGCTGCGCATACGGGGTGCTTGTTGGAGCCGATGCACATTGCCAGGGGATGGTAATCGGGAACGAGGCCGCGTGCTGCGTTTCTGGTGAATACGGGGATGTCAGCCTTCTCGATGAATTCGGTAACTTCCTTTGCTGCGTCGGACCAGAATGCGCCGGAGCCGACAATGCAGATGGGCATCTTTGCTTCGTTGATCATCTCAACTGCTGCTGCAATGTCTGCTGCAGCTGCTGCGGGACGAGTCTCGCACTGCCAGGTGTTCTGGAGGTATACGGTCTCTTCTTCGTACTCGCATGCTTCCATCTTGTCGCGGGGAACTTCCATGTATACGGGGCCGGGGGTATTTCTGCGTGCTTCTGCAAATGCTCTGCCGAAGTACTCGGGAATACGGTTACCGTCGGGAATCTGACGGGCATACTTGGTGGTTGCCTTGAAAACGTCCATGGTGTTGAAGTCCTGAAGCTGGTTGCTCTCGTACTCGCAAACTCTTGCTTTGCCGCCGACAGCAATCAGAGGAGCCTGATTGACATATGCGTTTGCAACACCGGTGAGGAGATTGGTTGCGCCGGGGCCTGCAGTACCGGTGCAGACGCCGGGCTTACCGGTTGTGAATGCCCAGCCTTCTGCCATGAAAGCTGCATTCATTTCGTTACGGGTGCCGATGAACTTGATGCCTGCTTCGTCGCAAGCTTCCATCATGGGATAGATATGACCGCCGGGGATACCGAAAATGTACTTTACGCCTTCTTTTTCGAAGACCTTTTCAATTAACTGACCGCCGTTAACTTTAGCCATAGTAAAATCTCCTTTTTATTTTTTATTTTTGTTAAATAATTATCTGGTAACTATTCGAAGCTGTCTCCCCGATGAAATCCGGGGAGACAGAGAATTGCAGATTATTTGCCGAAGTTGTGGTAATCCAGGTGTGCGTACTTCTCAAGATGGCGTACGGGCAGATTCAGTGCGTCCTTGCGGAAAGGAGGTGCAAGCTGAGTGCCGTCAACGTCAAACTGGAGAACGGTGGGTACGTTGAGCTCAATTGCCTTGAGGAGCTCGGGACCTACATCTTCAGGCTTGTCAATGCGAACACCGTGTGCGCCCATTGCTCTTGCAACTTCTGCGAAGTCGGGAGCCTGGATGTCAACACCGATGAAGCGGTTGTCGTAGAAGTCGATCTGGTTCTTCTTCTCTGCGCACCATGCGGTATTGTGGAATACGCAGCAGATGGTGGGGATGTTTTCCTGAACAGCGGTGGGAACCTCGTGGAGGCTCATGCCCCATGCGCCGTCACCAACGATGTTGATAACAGGGCAGTCAGGACGTGCCAGCTTTGCGCCGAGACCTGCGGGGTAAGAGAAGCCGGTGTTACCGAAGGTAAGAGCAGCAACATGCTTGCGACCTTCGTAGCACTTGAGGTAGCTGTTCTCGGTGGATGCAACGTTGCCGATGTCGGTGCAGACGATAGCGTTGCGGGGGAGAACCTTTGCGATTTCGTAAAGAACGCGGCGGGGGTTCATGGGATTGCCGGGAACCATTGCCAGCTCTTCGATTTCCTTATTGAATGCGCCTACGCGCTCCTTGACCATGTCAAGAACATCCTGCTTGGGTGCGCGGTCGCCTACGATAGCCTTAACGCGTGCGAGCAGTTCAACGGAAGCAGCCTTTGCGTCGCCGATGATGCCGACTTCAACGGGGTGGGTACGTGCGATGTTCAGGGGGTTGACATCGATCTGGATGATCTTTGCGGTTTCGGGGAAGTAGTCAATATCGTACTGGGGAGTGGTGCCGAATACGGAGAGTCTGGTGCCGATTGCCAGCATAACGTCAGCCTCTGCAACGGTATTCATTGCAGCCTTGGAGCCCATGTAGCCGATGGGACCCATCCACAGGGGATGATCTGCGGGGAATGCGTCGTTGTGCAGGTAGGTGCAGGCAACAGGTGCGGTGAGGAGCTCTGCCAGCTGTGCAACTACGTCCTGGCAGTTGGTGTCAACTACGCCGCGGCCGGAGATGATGACGGGCTTCTTTGCGGAAGCGATGAGCTCTGCTGCGCGGTCGAGTGCCTCGGGGGAGCCGCAGCCTCTGTCGTCAACGCGGTACTGATGGGGCTCGAGGATGTAGTCTTCGACTTCGCCGTAGAAGTAATCTCTGGGAACATCGAGGAGAACGGGGCCGCGAAGTGCATAAGCCATTCTGAATGCGGTTCTGGTGCAGTCAGCAGCTCTGCTGGGATGAGGAATACGGATAGCAGCCTTGGTGACGGGCTTGAAAACGCCGACGGTGTCACATTCCTGGAAGCCGTCCCAGCCCACAGTCTTGGAGCCTGCGGAGGGGCAGATAACTACCATGGGGGTGTGGCCCATGTTTGCAGCTGCAACGGAGGTAACCATGTTGGTGATACCGGGGCCGTTCTGGCCGATGATAACGCCGGCCTTGCCGCTGATTCTGGAGAATGCGTCTTCCATGTGGCCTGCATTCTGCTCATGGCGTACGGGGATGAATCTGATGCCTGCTGCGGGGAACAGGTCCAGCAGGTCCATGAATGCGGAACCGACAATACCGCTGACGTGGTCGATGCCTTCAGCGACGAGAGTTTCGCATATTGCTTCGGAAGCAGTCATTTTTTTCTTTTCCATTTTAAATCTCCTATTAGTTCAGATATTCGGTTATGTTTGATGCTTTAATGAATAGGGATTAGATCTTGTAGCCTTCGTAGGTACCCTGCATCTTTGCTGCAGAGCCAATGCCCTTGCAGGTGCCGTCTTCGAAGAACTCGCCGCGGAGATGGAAGTTGAAGGGGATGATGCCGAAACGGATAATCATATCGTATTCGATGTGGTTGCCGTCGAGCTTGCCGTTTGCAACCTGGTATACTGCGCCGTCTGCATCGTTGGTTGCAGTGCCGGTGAAGGTACCTTCTTCTTCGTTTGCTACGAAGTCAGCGGTAAGGTTCATCTTGCCGAGGGGGATTTTTGCGCTAATTTTCCATTTGCCAGTAAGTGTCATTACACTTTCCTCCATAATTTCTGTATTTTTGTTTTTAATTAAAATCGATATAGTTTGCGATTTAACAATTGTATTGTAGTATCATATGCTCTAACTGTAAAATACGAATTTTTCTATCTTCCGCATAAGAAACAGCTTATGTACATTAATAATAATTATAGATGTATGCACAGCTTACCGTCTCTTCCCTGCCGACCTATATGCTCTGTCAATGTACTTTAGGTGTAAAAAACAAAAAAATCCCGCACCGTAAAAGGTGCGGGATAAATTGATTTTTGGTTATTACATATCCTTTGCGACTTTCTTTGCGGCAAGTCTTATCCAGAGATAGAAGGCAAGGAAGCCTGCAAGCAGAATGCCGAGAGCGATGGGAACCCAGCCGGGACGAGGTACAAACCCCATGAGGAGCAAGAGGGGGAAGCCGGTGAGGCAAGCCCACAGAGTCTGGAAAACAACATTGTTGCTGGCAGGAGTTTCGAACTTCGGGTCAATCTGACGGAGCAGAATGATACCGGTACCCACAACGCCGGTGAGCATACCGTACATAACGAGGAAGGACTCTTCGCTGTAGGTGGGGAAGAGCTTCTTGGTTGCGTGCTGAACAAAGAAGTAGGTGCCGATACCGGCAGCAAGGCAGGTAACGGTAATAGGCAGAACGAATTCGGGGCGCTTGAAAGCCTCGAGATTGATTGCGCTGATGGATGCAACAATCATGAGGTCGAAGAAGACACCGGAAACGCGATCCATGAAAAGATCGTTTATGTACTTCTTTTTGATAACCTGTTTTTTCTCAAGGCCGCCGATGAATTTCTTGGTTACAACTGCACCGAGAGCAGCAAAGATGAAGTTAAAGCCCCAAAGCAACGGCTTAACAGTGCTGATAAGCAGATTTACGCCGGACATATCGCACAGCTTGCTCAATATAAATGTAAATCCAAAGGCGATTGCGTAGGTGATGAATACAACTGCACACTCAATGGTCAGCTTGTCCAGAGAGTCGGACATGGGAACATCATTGCGTCCTGCAAAATCTTCAACCTTGATTTCCTCGACAACATCATCGCCGATTCGGGAGGTAGCTTTTCTATTTCCCTTTTTGCGCATAACATTAAGGAAAATGACACCGCCGATGGAGCAGGCAATGAAGCCGACGGAAGAAACAGTAAGACCGAAGCTCGTGCCGTTTGCGAAGCCCCAGCTCTGTTCATAGGTGTGGCCCCAGTTGTAAGCCTGCCCGGGGCCCTGGCCGTAGCCCATGGGAACGAGCATGCCGGAAGGAGCATAAACGCTCTTGATTACGAGTGCAAGAGCAAAGGTGATGGCGAGGCCGATAAAGGCCTGGAGGCAGTAGCTGGAGGTGGTAACAAGTGCAGAGTTGAAAATATCTCTCTGCGCATGCTTATTCTTCTCCTTTGCGCCGCCCTTGAGTGCAAGTGCGGTACAGCCGATGCCGAGGCCGTGGTAAGTCAGCATTTCCAAAGTGAACGAGCTGACCATAGCTTCACCGGTAACTTTTCTGTAGACTGTGAAAACAATCAACAGAAGGAATCCGCCGAGAACGGACGCGGGAATAAGCATCTTGCGCAGAGGCTTAATGCCGCGGATGAGTGCGTTTGCTACAATCATTGCAGCAAACAGAATAGTCAGCGTGAAGAAAAACTCCCACACCGACATATCCCACAGATTGTAGTTTGTCATGGTATCCTCCGTATATTTTTTTCGTTTTTTACGCTTGTTAATATTTTAGCACCTATGTTATAAAAAAGACACTAATAATATTTTATCTTTGACATAAATTTTACTTATGGTTTGTTGCTGAATTAACGATCAATATTTCAGGGGCATCGTGCCAAAACAAACTATTTACTCATTTCAATTGCAGCAAGGTTTCCCACGATTTCGGAGAACTTCAGCATCATATCCGTGATGTACTTGTTCTCTACATAAACAAGGCGGAAGCTTCTGCTGAGGTTTGCGTCCTTGATTCTGCAGCCGCACAGCGAGCCGTCTTCAAGATGTTTTTCAACGAGCTTGCGAGAGATTATGCCGACACCCAGGTTGTTTTTAACCGCCTGAATAATTGCGCCGTAGCTGTAGCTTGTCCAACGCACGGTATAATCAAGGCCGGCCTTCTGCATGGCCTCCTCAAAGAACGCTCTTGTGCCGCTTTCGGGCTCACGCAGTATAAGCGGCTCCTTTGAGATTTCCTTTAATGTAACGCTGTCCTTGCCGCAGCAGCAATACTGCGGACCGCTTATGGCAATAAGCTCATCGGAAAGGACCTCGTAGACCTCAAGATTCGGGTTGGATACCTGCCCCTCTACAAAGGCAATATCCACCTCGGAATTCATGAGCATTTTTTCGATTATCCTCGTATTGGCAACCGTGACATGATAATCGACCTTGGGCATGGACTCCTTCATCTTCGCAATTATGGGGCCCATGATGGTAGAGCCTATAGTAACCGTAACGCCGATTTTTATACAGGCGGTTGACTCCTCCCGCGTCAGGCTCTCCATCTTTTCTATGAGCTCAAGCACATTCTGTGCATAGGCACGGAGTGTCTTACCCATGGGTGTGAGCTTGAGCTTGCCGGAGATTCGCTCAAAAAGAGCAACGCCGTATTCCTTTTCAATTTCGGAAACAGCCATGCTGACAGAGGGTTGGGAAATATACAATTTTTTTGCGGCCATTGTCATATTAAGGCAGTCGGCGACGGCAACAAAAATCTGGAGGTTTCGCAGAGTCATGGTTTCGCATCCTCTCACAGTAGTTTGCAAACGATTTATCAAACTGCATTATAACAATTTAAATTGACTTTAGCAAGGAAGTTTTGTCTGTTGGCAACAAAGCTTGTGAAATGTGTCGACTATTCATAATGTATTTTGTTGCATATTGCCATTAAAAAAAGCAAAAATTCCGGTAATTTCCACATCGATTTGTTGTACATTTCCTCGCAATGTGTCGTAACGCCAAGCCGCATACTGTTTTATAAGCAGCAAAAATGCACGCATCAATGATGCGTGCATTTCATTTTCACTCCTCGTCCTCTTCAGGCTCATCCTGCTTGACGAGGATTTTTTCAACTCTCCTGCCGTCCATTTCCATGACAGTTACGGAGAGGTTTTCATACCGGAAGCCATCGTTTGCTCTGGGGAATCTGCCGAACATTTCAATCGTCCAGCCGCCCACAGTTTCGCTTTCCGCCTCAAAGCTTTCCTCGGGAATGCCCAGAAGCTCAAGGAAGTCGGAGATCACCATGTCGCCGTCAAGCTCATACAAGCCGTCGGAGCGCTCCACGACCTCTTCCTCCACCTCGTCGGTTTCGTCCCAGATTTCCCCCACGAGCTGCTCTAAAACATCCTCCATGGACACCACGCCCAAAGTGCCTGCATATTCATCTGTGACAATGGCAAGGTGCTGCTTTGCCCGCTTGAGCTCGCTTAATACTGCGGGCAGCTTCATGGTCTTATAGACATAGCAGGGCTGCATGAGCAGGCTGCGCAAATCAGGCTTTTCCTCATCGGTCATGGCCTTCAGCAGGTGGTTGAGATACAGAACACCGATGACATTATCCACGCTGTCCTCATATACGGGGATGCGTGAGTAGGAGCATTCATCGATGAACCGGAGAATCTCCTCCCAGTCATCGTCAATGTCAAGGGCCTCCACGTCAACTCGGGCTGTCATGACCTCGGAGGCGGAAACATCGGCAAAGTCTATTGCCGCCTGAACAAGCTCGGACTGGTCCTCGTCAAGGACATCCTCGTCCTCAGCGGTTTCAATAATAGAGGAAAGCTCCTCCACTGCGGCATCCTCGTCCTCGTCCGTCTCACCCTTCATGCCCACGGTGACAAGGCGGACAAGCCCCACCACAATCCATATTACGGGCTTGAGAACAATTGTAAGTCCTCGGACAAAGTAGGCATGGCTTAAGGCTATGCGGTTTGCGCTGTTTTTCGCGATAATCTTGGGCATGGTCTCGCCGAAAATGATGACCAGCAGGGTGATGACAAGGGTTGAAACCCAGGCATATTCCGTGCCCTTTGCTTCATCAAGAAGCTCAATCATGGTCAATGAGCCCAGAGAAGAAGCCGCGATATTTACAAGGTTGTTGCCGATGAGGATTGCAGAAAGGGTATCGTCAAAGCGCTCGGTTATCTTAACGGCAACGGCAGCTCGCCTTGAGCCCTCCTCCATGGCATTTTCCAGACGCATCTTATTGCAGGAGGAATAGGCCATTTCGGATGAGGAGAAATAGTTTGAGAAGAAAACGCAGACAATAATGCCTGCCATGCAGAGATAGGCTGTCATTCCTCCTCACCTCCCTGCTTTAGAACGGCGGTAAGGCGCATTATGCGATTATGCACCATTTCCGCAACGGTAACGGATACATTATAATATTTAAAGCCTGCTCCCACCTTGGGAATCGAGGCAAACTGCTCATAGGCCCATTCGCCCATGAGCTTATTGGCAAAGCCCTCGTTTTCCTCGGGGTCGTCAAATTCCAGGAGCTCGAAGACATCGGACACCGTCATTTCAGAGTCCACATCCCATACGCCGTCGCCCATGTCCTTATAGGGCTCCTCAATGACATCGTCCTCGTCCCAGATTTCGCCCACAAGCTCCTCGAGGATATCCTCAACGGTGACGATTCCCAGAGTGCCGCCGTAGTTATCCGTGACAACGGCCATATTGAGGCGGTGCTTGCTCATTACGGGCAGCAGGTCGTCGATATTGGTGCTCTGATGCACGAAATAGGGCTCGTCCAAAAGCTCACGGATATTGAGCTTACTGCCCTCATGGAGATAGGCCTTGATATACTTGCGTATCTGCAGAATGCCGATGATATTATCTATGCTTCCCTCGTAGACGGGAAGGCGTGAGTGGGTTGACTCGCGGATGAATTTCAGAGTTTCCTCCATGGAGTCCTCAACATCTATGGCCGCAAGGTCAACTCGGGAGGTCAGCACGCTTTCAACAGTTGTGTCGCCGAACTGCAGGGCAGAGGAAATAAGCTCGCTCTGCTCCTCGTCAAGGCTTCCCTCCTCCGTCATATCCTCGATGATGTCGAAAATCTCATCCTCGGTGACGGTTATCTCCGGATCTGCCTTGACAAACCTTGCCGCGAAGTTTCCGATGGCGGATAAAACCGCCGAAAGCGGCTTCAAAACGGACATAAAAAAGCACAGTGATCCCGCCATTGTCAAAGACAACCGCTCACTGTATTTTTTCGCTATACTCTTCGGAAGCATTTCGCCCACGAAGAACACCACAACCGTGGTTATAATCGTACTCAAAGCGACGGCGCCCTTGCCCCACTGATTAATAACGGTAACAGTGACAATGGTTGCTGCCGCAATGTGAATGATATTTGTGCAAATGAGAATTGTGGTAATGGCACGGTCAAAGTTATCCAGCACGAAAAGTGCCTTTTTCGCCCGGGTATCGCCTCTGTCTGCCGCAGTTTTAATCTTTATGCGTGACACGGAGGCGAAAGCTGTTTCCGCAACGGCAAAGAAAGCCGCGCAGAACAAAAGAACAATAACGATTATCAGCGACAATCGACTGCCTTCATCCATTTCGGATTAACACTCTCCCAACAAATTCAATATCTTTATAAATATAAAGTGAAAATCAGTATATCATAGCATACAATTGCCGTCAATATACTCAAATGTTAAATAAGCATGAAACAATTTGCCTTTTTGACCGTCATATGGTATGTTGAAACAAATAAAGCAAAAGGAGAATTGACATGAAAAAGCTTGTTGCTCTCACCCTTGTGCTTATGATGGTTTTCGCACTCTGCGCCTGCGGAGAATCGGTGAACGACGAACCCGAAGAAGCAGACGGCAACGGAGGTAATGCACAGATGGTAAATCCAATGGTTGAGGTTACGCCCGAGGAGCTTGAAAGCACCATCGGCGTTGCTCTTGTTCCCCCCGAAGGCGCCGAGGATGTAAATTATTTCGTCATAAATGGTGAGCTTGGTGAGGTACAGTTTATGTATGACGGGTTGGAATACAGCTACCGCGTGCAGAAAACCGCTGAATTTCAGGACATCAGCGGTATGTATATTACGTCGGGCAGCATGACCGAAATTGACTACAGCTCCACTCCTGCCCTGACCGTAAACGTTGACGAAAACGGAAGCATGGGCGCTGCAACGTGGTTTGACAACGGCTACAGCTATTCCATCTCCATGTGTGAGGGCGCAGCCCCCGAAGCCCTTGCGGAAATGTATCAGCTTGTATATTCAGGAGAATAATTTCCCGAAAAAGGCAAAAAAAGCTTTACAAATATATTGTATAGTGGTAATATATTGTGGCTTAAGCCCGTGAACTCAGCACTTGGGAGACCTTTCCTCCCTCTGCTTAGTCATTGGGTATAAAATATTTTTGAAAGGGGTATCATTATGATTACCAAAGAAACCAAGACTCAGGTTATCGCAGAAAACAGAACCCATGAGACCGACACCGGTTCTCCCGAGGTTCAGATCGCAATCCTCACTCAGCGCATCCGCGAGCTCACCGCTCACCTGAAGGTTCATCCCAACGACAAGCACAGCCGTCTGGGCATGTACAAGATGGTCGGTAAGCGCCGCCGTCTGCTCGACTACCTCGCAAAGAAGGACATCGAGCGTTACCGTGCAATCATTGCAAAGCTGGGCATCCGCAAGTAAGTCCGGCAATCCGAAGGGTATGAAGGTTTTTGAAGTCAGGACAATTTAATATTGTCCTGACTTTTTCCTTTCAGCGACGCAACTCCGCCTTATTTTTTCGGTTTTGCGTCAGCCCGACCGGTAGAGGCGCCAATTATCTCGGTGCACTCGCGTACCAAATCACAGTTCATCAAACAAATGAGCGCAGGGTAGCTTAGTATTTGAAAATGTGCCCAAAGGGGCTTATTTTCAAGTGCTATGCTCCTGCGTTCGAAGAAAAAAAAGAAAAGGAGTAAAACAAATGATTATCACTCACAAGCAGTTTCCCAACTACCGCAAGTTTGAGATGACCTACGAAGGCCGTCCCCTTTCCATGGAAGTCGGCAAGATGGCAGAGCTCTGCAACGCGGCAGTTCTCGTAAAGTACGGCGAAACCACCGTTCTCGTTACCTGCACCGCATCCGCCCGCCCCAAGGACGGCATCGACTACTTCCCCCTCGCAGTTGACTTCAACGAAAAGCTCTACGCAGTGGGCCGCATTCCCGGCAGCTTCATGCGCCGCGAAGGCAAGCCCAGCCTCCCCGCAGTTCTGGCTTCCCGCCTTATCGACCGTCCCATGCGTCCTCTCTTCCCCACCGACCTCCGCAATGACGTTGTCATCGCCTGCGAGGTTCTCTCCGTTGACCGCGACTGCAGCCCCGAAATTACCGCAATGATCGGCGCATCCGCTGCCGTTTCCATTTCCGATGTTCCCTTCAACGGTCCTATTGCCGGCATCGTTCTGGGCTGGGACGGCGAGAAGTATCTCTTCAACCCCACCGCAGAGGAAAAGAAGACCAACCGCATGACCACCACCATCGCAGCAACACACAAGAAGATCGTCATGATCGAGTCCGAGGCTGATCAGGTTCCCGACGAGGTTATGTACGAGGGCATCGTTCAGGCTCACGAGCATCTGCAGCCCGTTCTGGACCTCATCGACCAGATGGTTCAGGAAATCGGCAAGCCCAAGTTCGAGTATGAGCACGCCTCCTTCGACGAAGAGCTCTTTGCAAAGCTCGTTGAAAACGAGTTCGAGGGCATGGAATACTGCATGGACACCGACGACAAGAATGTCCGCGAGGCACGCGTTAACGACTGGATTACCGCAATGCAGGAAAAGTACGAGGAAGAGCATCCCGACATGATGCAGTTCATGGACGAAATCCTCTACAAGCTGCAGAAGAAGGTTGTCAAGAAGTGGCTGCTGGCAGGCAAGCGCGTTGACGGCCGTCAGATGAACGAAATCCGTCCTCTGGGCTCCGAGGTCGGCGTTCTTCCCGTTGTTCACGGCTCCGGTCTCTTCACCCGCGGTCAGACTCAGGTTCTCTCCATTGCAACTCTGGCAACCATGTCCATGAGCCAGAAGCTGGACACCATCTGGGAAGAGGAAGAAAAGCGCTTCATGCACCACTACAATATGCCTTCCTACTCCACCGGCGAAGCTCGTGCCAGCCGCAGCACCGGACGCCGCGAATACGGCCACGGCGCACTGGTAGAAAAGGCACTGGAATCCGTTATTCCCTCTGTCGAAGACTTCCCCTACACTATCCGTGTAGTTTCCGAAATTCTCTCCTCCAACGGCTCCACCTCCCAGGGCTCCATCTGCGGCACCACCCTGGCACTTATGGACGCAGGCGTCCCCATCAAGGCTCCCGTTGCAGGCATCTCCTGCGGTCTCATTCAGGACGGCGACGACTTCACCACCTTCATCGACATTCAGGGTGTTGAGGACTTCCACGGCGAGATGGACTTCAAGGTTGCAGGCACCAAGAACGGTATCACCGCAATTCAGATGGACCTTAAGAACGACGGTCTGAAGCACGAAATCGTCAAGGAAGCATTCCAGATTACCCGCGAAGCACGCTTCCAGATTCTCGACGAGATTATGCTCCCCGTTATCTCCGAGCCTCGCAAGGAGCTTGCAAAGACTGCTCCCAAGATGATTCAGATGAAGATCAACCCCGACAAGATCCGCGAGGTTATCGGCTCCGGCGGCAAGGTCATTCAGAAGATCACCGCTGACACCGGCTGCAAGATCGACATTGACGACGACGGCAACATCTTCATCGCCTCCGAGGATATCGAGGCCTGCCGCGCAGCACGCACCATCATCGAGAACATCGTTTTTGAGCCTGTTGTGGGCGCCCTTTACTACGGTAAGGTTTCCAACATTCGCTCCGAGTTCGGCGCATGGGTTGAGCTTGCTCCCGGCAAGGACGGCCTTGTAAAGATCAAGGATCTTGAGTTCAAGCGCACCGAAAAGGTCGAAGACGTTCTGAACATCGGCGACATGACCTGGGTTAAGGTTATGAACGTTGATGACCGCGGCCGCATCGACCTGAGCCGCAAGGACGCACTCCGCGAGCGCGGCGAAGCATAATTAAGAAAGCAAAAAACGGACATCCGGTGGATGTCCGTTTTTTTACGCTTGAAATTAATATGCGATTATGTTTCTATGGAGCTCGGCGTAATCATCGTCGTTTATAGTATATACGCCGTCGCCGTCATCGGTAAGATGAAGAGTTACCGTAACGGCATCCAGATATCCCAGGCTGTCAAGACCGCTTCGCAGAATATCGATCATTCCCTGAAGATAATCCTTCTCGATATCACTTCCTGCAGCACCTTCAAACTCGCCGTCGGCAAAGCGCTGGGTAAATTCACGGTCATACATATCCAGTGCCTCATAGCTTGTTCGGAACAGGTCAATGGGATACACAGTAACCTCCACGGTATATCCGCCGTTTTCCTCCGCAGCCTCGCCCACCTCATACTTACTCTTGGCGAAAATGTCCTTATATAGCTGTATCAGTGCTTCCTCGGGCTCATTGTTTACATCGACATAAAACATCTTGCCGAAGTTTTCCGCCTCGTTGACGGCATTTTCCTCATACATGGCAAGGCAATCCTCGCGGCTATCCACCACAAGCTTGAGGTATTCATCGGAAACCTCGCCTAAATACAGGACATCAAGTCCGCCCTTGACATAGGCTGCCGCGTCAAAATTCCGGCTGCCGCAGCCGCAGAGCAAAGTCAGGCACATCGCAGCGGTCAGCGCAGCCATGATAACTCTGTTTTTTAAGATATGCTTCATCATTTCGCCTTTCAGCTTAACCAGCCGCAAGCTCGATGAGAATGATCGAGCCGTCCTCGCCGCTCTGGGATATGCCGCGCTCAATGACCGTTCCGTCGGCCAAAGTGTATCGCAAAATCACATTAGGCTGAACATCGGGAATGAAGCTCAAAAGCTCCACCGCCTCATCCGTTGTCATATAATTGCGGTACCACAGGAAATTATCGCTCATCGTTTCATTATTTCTCAGTACGAGCTGAACGGCATACACGGTTTCCTCAGCCGTGAGGATAACGCTCTGGCCCTCGGCATCAAGAGTAACCGTATCCAGGAGCTCCGGTGCCGCGGCGTCTTCGCCGTCACCACTCTGCGCCAGCATCATGCCGTTTTCACCCTCCAGCGCTGCCGGGACATACTTCTCCTTGAGCAGTCCGTCCATGGCAGCATAGGGCACGACAAAATCCACACGCCCATAGCTATAGGCAGCAAGCTCATAGGGATTTGCATAGAAAACAAGGCCTTCATCGTTGAAATACCAGTTGTCACCTGCAATAATATCCGATATGGATTCCGTAAGGTCGGGATTGAAGAAAATGCTTTCTCCCGAATCATCCTTATACTTTTCTCCTGCAGAGATATTCAGTATATAGCCATATACAAGCTGATTCAGCAGCTCGGGCTCATCGGAAACGGTCTCAAGACTGAGCTTTTCGCCGGTTTTCGCGTCATAGGTGTCGCTAACGCGGGATACATAGCCGTGAACACCGCCGCTGTATGTGTAGACATCATAGCTGATGCTTATTACTCCCACATCACCGCGATTGAGCTCGGCGTTGGTTCTGAACACGCAGGTGCAGGCTTCGGCACGGTCGCTGTCATCCGCTTCACCCTGTCCGCCGTTGGGCATGGCATTTTCATCCGCAAGGCTCAACGCCGCATTTTTTATTGCCTCTGCACCTTCTCTGAAGAGCTCACATCGGCGGCCGATATCTTCATTAATTGCCTCAACGGCATCATCCTTGCCTGCCGCTATGACATGGGGCACACAAATAGCCTGTGTAAAGATAAGCTCACCGCTGCCGCTGTCCCATACCTCATCCTTGTCCACATCGGAAAAGTTGATGCAGACATCATAATCCGGAACGGGTGCATCCTCCGAAGAGTCATTAAAATCGTGGCAACCGTACAAAGCAAAAACCATTGCCAGAATAAGAATAATGGCCGCTGCCTTTTTCATATATTCCTCCATGCGCTTATGCGCCAAAATTATGTAATCAGAATTTTAGCAGACAAACTCCGCTAAATCAAGGTTTTAAACACTTTCAACAGAGTTTTAAACATAATTATGTAAAGCTCATATTTACTCTCTCGAAGAAGCGCTGGCTTCCGCCTATGCAGAAATTATCCAGACAGTCCGCAACAAGAGCCGGGTCGTCCTTCATATCATTTTCATACCAGAACTTTATCAGTGCGCTTACCGCGGAAACCAGCATGACATGCAGGCATTTTCTGTGAGCTTCGGGGATGTTGTCTCCGCCCTGCATCACGCCGTTAAAGTAGCTTTCGGAATGGTCCATGATGATTTTAATAAAGGCCTCCATATCGCCGTTAGGACCGCAGAACAGGCGGCAGAGATCCTTGTTCTCCTTAAGAATAGTCAGGGCATTGAGGGAAGTAAGGCGGCCGCTGGGCACACTTTTTGCACCCTCAATAAAAGCGTCCACCAGCTCCTGCTCAAGGCTGTGCTTAAGCTCGAAGGGATCAGAGTAGTGAGAATAAAAGGTACCTCTGTTAATGTCGGCATTCTTGCAGATTTCGGTTACGCTGATTTTCTCAAGAGGCTTATTTTCCAAAAGCTCAAGGAAGCTCTCGCGTATTGCCTTTTTTGTGTAGCGAACTCTTCTGTCTATTTTTTTGTCTTTCATTATATTCACCTTCACTATTTTGATTCTATGTTATCAATATACTACAAATTCGTTCGAAAATCAACATAGTGAGTATTATTTTACTATTTATACATATTTGTCTATTGACTTGCTTTTTCGTAGGTTTATTATTAGCTTGTTATCAGTTTTCAGGGGAATCAGGGTATGAAAAAAATCGGTTTCGGAAAATTAGGACTTGCCTTTGCAGGAAGCTTTCTCGGTGCCGGCTATGTTTCGGGGCAGGAGCTGTGGCAATTCTTCGGCTCCTTCGGCAAAAATGGTATAGCCGGGCTTTGCGCAGCCATTGCTCTGCTGTTTGTCATGGGTGTCATGATGACCCGTCTGAATCAGCTTACGGGCTTTGCTGATGCCGACAAGCTCGTTGTGTACCGGGACTCAGCGCCTCTGCGGGCAGCCGTTGTTGCTTTAGAATCCGTATTTCTGTTCGGCGTGGCGGTCATTATGTCCGCCGGCGTGGGCGCTCTGTCAAACCAGCTTTTCGGTCTTCCCCTGTGGGTAGGCTCCCTTGTATTTATAATAGTAGTTTCCGCGATTTCTCTTGCAGGTCTGTCGGGTATGGTCTCCGCGTTTTCTCTCACTGTCCCCGTTTTGGTGGGTGTGACTCTGCTCTTCGGCGTTCTGTCTCTCATCAAGGGCGGCTTCTCAATGCCTGACAGTGCTTCCCACGGCTCCAATCCTCTCATGAGCTCATGGCTTATTGCTGCGATAAGCTTTGCCTGCTATAATGTTTTCGGCAGCATTGCCATTGTGGCTCCTTTAGGCGGACATGTAAAAAGCAAGAGCCACACCTATTTCGGTCTTGGTCTCGGTGCGGCACTGCTGTTCACTATTGCCGTCAGCGTTCTCATTTCCATGGGTGCTTACCCCGATGCAGTATCGGCAGAGCTTCCCATGCTGGCCTTGGCAAGCAGCCTCAACGAATATCTCGGTTACATATATGCATTGCTGCTTCTGCTGGCAATGTTCGGCACGGCACTTTCAAGCCTCGTGGCATTTACAAATCTTCTGTGTCTCAAATCAAAGAAGCTCGAAGCAAACCGCATTGCGCTCGTTATCGGCTGCGCTGTACTGGTTTTCTTCGGAAGTCTCTTCGGCTTCGGCGACCTCATCGGGGTTATCTACCCCATATTCGGATACCTCAGCAGCGTATTCATCATACTCATGGCAGTGCATTATTACAAAGTCAGAAAGAAGGTTAAGGCATGAGCAGACTTATGGTTTTTGACTCTCTGGACTCCACCAATGATTACATTAAGCGAGAGGCTGACAAGCTTGCCGAGGGCTCGGTAGTTATTGCGAATCAGCAAACCTCCGGCAAGGGCAGAATGGGCAGAAAATTTGTTTCTCCCCCCTCCATGGGCATTTATATGTCCATGCTTCTTAAGCCGGACTGCGCTCCCCTCACCGCCGCCACGCTAACGGCAAACGCGGCCGTAGCAGTATGCAGGGCAATTGAAAGGGTTTGCCCCTTCAGCCCTGACATCAAATGGATTAACGACCTCTTTCTCCGGGGCAAAAAAATCTGCGGTATTCTCTGCGAAAGCAGCATCACCGACCACAAGCTTGACTATGTAATTGTGGGCATCGGTCTGAATGTCATCACACGCCCCGAGGATTTTCCTCCCGAGCTTCTGAAAATCGCCGGCTCAATTTACTCCCAGACAGGCGAAATCGTTGAGCGGGGCAAGCTCATTATGGCCATTGTGGAGGAGCTTGACAGTATGTATGCCGCCTGGAAGGAAAATCCCCGTGTGTATCTCGACGAATATCGCCGCCGCTGCAAAATGCTCGGTCACGAGGTTGATATTTTCTCCGCCGAAGGCACCGACACCGTTGTGGCAGAGGACATTTCCGAGGACTTCGGTCTCATTGTCCGCTATGATAACGGCGAAAGAAAAACTCTCCATGCAGGAGAGGTCCGCGTGAAGCTTTAATACATTTAAGTATAAATAAGCATAAAAAAAGAACTCATCTTTCGATGAGTTCTTTTTTTGTTTTATTCTTCATCCTCGGGGACATGAATTTCTTTAATCATGAAATCCTTGCCCGAAAGGATCTCCTTTTCAAAGCTGCCGCAATTGGGGCAATAGCCCTCATGCTCAATCACATTGAAAATTTCATCGCACTCTTCGCACTCCGCCATACCGGGAATGACATTCATGGTGAGCTCTGCGCCCTCAAGAATGGTGCCCTCAACGGTGATTTTATAAATCTCGTCAATGTACTTGGGAACGACCAGAGAAAGCTCGCCAATGTCAAGAACGATACCGGAAACCTCCTTGATATCGTTTTCCTTGGCAAAATCCTCAACGGTGCGGATAACCTGTCTGACTACGCCGATTTCGTGCATTACTTCTTGGAAACCTTCTTTACAGCCAGGCGTGCAATTGCCTTGGGAGCATTGGATACTGCGGTGAGCAGAGTGTTGTGGTAGCTCTTGCACTTGGTATCCATGTACTTTTCCAGAGTGATTGCGCCGAACTTGCACTTGGTGGTGCAGATGCCGCAGCCGAAGCACATGTCTTCGTCGAGAACAACGGAGCCGCAGCCCAGGCAGCGTGCAGCTTCCTTCTTGATCTGCTCTTCGGTGAGGGTGCCGCGGAGGTCGTCCATGGTCTTCTTTGCTTCCTTGCCGGAAACAGCAGCGACCTTCTGACGAGGTGCGCAGTCAAAGCCTTCTGCGGAGATAGCCAGAGTCTTAACATCCAGTGCCTTGTAGTCGCGGTTGTCGCGGCCCAGATCCTGAGTCTGACCGGGATGTACATAACGGTGGATGGAAACAGCTGCTTCCTTACCTGCTGCAATTGCGTCAATTGCGAACTTGGGGCCGGTTACAACGTCGCCGCCTGCGAATACGTCAGCTACGCTGGTCTGCAGGAATCTGTCAACCTTTACATTGCCCTTGTCGCCTGCTGCGATGCCGTCAATGCCGGTCATATCGATCTTCTGACCGATTGCGGAGATGACTGCGGAAACTGCCATGGTCTCAAACTCGCCGGTGCCCACGGGCTTGCCGTCCTTGAGCTCCATGATCTCGACCTTGAGCTCTGCGACCTTGCCTTCGCCGAGGATTTCTGCGGGAGCGGCCAGGAACTTAATCTTAACGCCTTCTTCGATTGCTTCTGCAACTTCGTCCTCTGCTGCGGGCATTGCGTCCTTATCACGACGGTAGACGATGGTGGTCTTTGCGCCGAGACGAACTGCTGCGCGTGCAACATCGATAGCAACATTGCCGCCGCCGATGACTGCAACATTCTTGCCGATTGCGGGCTTCTCACCCATGTTGACTGCCTTCAGGAAGTCAAGACCGGTGAATACGCCTTCCATGTCGTCGCCGGGGCAGCCGACCTTGGTGCCCTTGGAGGCGCCGATTGCCAGGAAGAATGCCTTGAAGCCGTCCTTGCGGAGCTGGTCAAGAGTCTTGTCCTTACCGATTTCAACGCCGGTCTTGAACTTAACGCCCAGCTTCTTGAGGATGTCGATTTCTGCCTTAACAACCTTCTTATCCAGACGGAAGGAGGGGATACCCAGAGTGAGCATACCGCCCAGTTCCTTTTCCTTCTCAAATACGGTTACGGGGTAACCCTTAACTGCCAGGTAGTATGCGCAGGAGAGACCTGCAGGGCCTGCACCGATGACAGCGATCTTTTCGGGATAGGGCTTGCCGATCTGGTTGAGCATCTTGGGAACAAAGCGGGTCTTCTCGTTGAGATCCTTCTCTGCGATGAACTTCTTGATATCGTCGATTGCAACTGCCTCGTCGATGGATGCGCGGGAGCAAGCCTCTTCGCACTTCTTGTTGCAGATACGGCCGCAGACTGCGGGGAAGGGATTTTCCTTCTTGATGAGCTCGAGAGCTTCGGTGTAACGGCCTTCAGCTGCCAGACGCAGGTAGCCCTGTACGGGGATGTGTGCGGGGCAGGCTGCCTTGCAGGGAGAGGTGCCGCTGGGCATAACGTCGGAACGGTTGATACGGTAATCAACGTTGAAGGACTTCTTATCCCAGGGGATCTCCAGGTCGTTGTGGTATGCCTTGCTGATATCGGGGTCAACCTTGCTGCACTTCTGGCCCAGCTTAAGAGCATTTGCCTGGCAGTTTTCAACACACTGGCCGCAGGCTACGCACTTGGAGGAGTCAACCTTTGCAACGTAGTTGGAGTGAATTGCCTGGTTTGCGCGGAAGTAGTTTGCAATACGGAGGCCGTAGCAGGAGCAGCCGCAGCAGTTGCAGATTGCGGTAACTTCATCGAAGCCGGGAGTCTGGTTGACTTCGTGAACGAGGCCGTTGTCCTCTGCGCGCTGGAGAACTTCGTATGCTTCTTCCTTGGTGATGAGGCGGTGCAGGCCGATGTTGGACATGTTGATTGCGTTGTCGTTGACATACATGCACATATCCTCTTCAAGGTGGCCGCAGCCTTCACCGATGAGGCGGCGGGAACGACGGCAGGAGCAGGGGCCGACGGAGATAGCGAATGCTCTCTCGATGATGCCTGCAACCTCGTCATAGGTAGCTGCCTTGGAGTCGTTTTCAATTGCGCTCATAACGGGCATAACGCGCATGAATGCCATGCCGCGGGTGCCGTGCTGGAGAGTGGGAGCCAGAGGAGCAATTCTCAGGCGGGTGTATTCTTCGAAGCACTTGCCCAGGTCGGGGTAGCGGTCGCACTGCTCGCGGTTTGCGAGAACGCCTTCCATGATGCCGGGAACCCAGATGGGGTAGTACCAGCCTGCGGGCTTGTCGCCCTTTGCCTGCATAAGGCGGACAACACCGGCAATATTGAGCTTGTCAATCTGCTCCTGAGTCCACTTGACATCCTTCTTGCAGCGCTTTGCAATATCTTCTACGGTACGGGGAGTGTCTAACTTCATGTGCATCATGCATTCGCACATGTCGTCGTCCACAATGGGGTCAAGGATGCGGTATTCGCAATCCTTGTAGGTGATGCCTGTGTAGGTCAGGCTCTCAAGGCTGATCTTGGTACACAGCTTGAGAATGTTCGGTCTTTTTGCCATAATTATTCTCCCTTATGTAAATTATTGTTTTTGTACGAGAATATACTATGTTATTTATATCACCAAATAGACAGATTGTCAATTTATTATCGTTACCAAATGTTCAAATACCGCAAAAAAACTCCGCATTTCCCGTGGGAAATACGGAGTTTTTATTCATAATTTTCCTTTTTTAGTAGAAGCTGGCTACGGGCTGCTCGGGAACCTCGCAGTCCTCCTGTGAAATCAGGGTGAGCACCGGACCTTTTTTGCCGTAGGCGCGGCTGAACTTGTGGTTAATCTTCGCCGTGAGAATATGCCAGGAGTCGCCCACAATGCTGTCGGAATCCTCCCACTTGCAGATGAGTCCCGCAAACTGAATGTCATCCGCGCAGCAGGTCATAATATGGCGGCCCACGATGAAGTTGCCCGCAGGCACCTTCTTGCGCTTGAGATAGCGGCACTTGAAGCGCACGGTCTTGTCCTCATATTTTTCGGGCTCCTCGCTCATATCGCGGTACCAAAGAGCATAGTCCTGATCGCCGATCTCAATGACGGGTGCGTTGACATCAAAGGGCAGCGGATCCTCGATTTCGTCATACTTCACGGTGCCGTCGGTATATTCATAGGCGATGTCACAGCGGCGGGATACGCCGCGTACGATTTTGTGAAGAGTCATCTGGTCAAGCTTGTCGCTGTAGCGATTGAAGACCACGAGCTCGGCGCTCTTCAGCTTGTCATAAACCAGCTGGCGCATATTGCTGTTGTAGCTTTCAAAGGTGTTTGCATCAGCGAACATGAATTCCTGATAAACCATCCAGTACTCGGGAAGGCGGCTGTAAAGCTCGTCAAGAAGCCACATACCGTTATACTCAATGACAACGCGCTCGCAGTCGTCCTTTGCAAGCCACTCACGGAGGTTGCCCATGGTGAGCTCCTCAAGACCGTCAAGAACACGGATGAACACATTGGGTGCAGAGAAAGTGCTTACATCGTACTCCTCCTCGCCCTCTTCACAGACGATGAGCAAGGTGCGCTCGCCGTTATTAAAGCGCTTGTCCTCTAAAGTCTCCTGTATGAACTTGGTTTTGCCTGCTTCCAAAAAGCCCGTAAAGAGATATACGGGTACATCTTTAATTCTATCAGCCAATGTTAAACAGCTCCTTAATTGCCTGCTCGTTTATCTTCGAGCCGATTACGCAGATTCTGCCGGTTACCTCGGCACCGCCGCGGCGGATGTCGCTCTCACCGGGAACATAGTCGAAGTAAATCCACTCGCCGTCGGCTGCATCAACAAAGCCTTTGGCACGAAGAATCATGCCATACTTTTCCTCATTCTGAAGAGACTTCAGGCAATTTTCAATTTCCTCTGCACTGAATTTCTTGGGAGTTTCGACGCCCCAGCTGGTGAAGATCTCATCAGCATGGTGATGGTCGTGGTCATGATGGTCATGGCCGCAGCCGCAATGCTCATCATGCTCGTGATGATGCTCACCCTCATGAAGGTGGTACTTCTCATGATAATGCTCAAGGTCACGCATGGCGGTGGAAAGAGAATCCACATTTTCCATGGTCTTTACAATCTGCTCGCCGCTGATTTCATCCCAGGGTGTGGTGATGATGGTGGCGTTGCCGTTCTGCTGGGCAAGCATTGCGGAGGCAATGACTACCTTGCCGTCGGAGACGGAATCGGTGCGGCTCAATACGATTACATCGGCGTGCTGAACCTGATCGTTGAAGAATTCGCCGAAGTTGCGGATGTACATACGGCACTTGCCGGCGTCAACGACGGTGACCTTCGCACCGATTTCCACACCCTCAACGCTGTCAACGGCACGGGCAACATCGGAGAGCTTGCCGACGCCGGAGGGTTCGATGATGATGCGGTCGGGGTTATACTCGGCAATAACCTTCTTAAGAGCCTCGGTGAAGTCGCCCACTAAAGTGCAGCAGATGCAGCCGGAATTCATTTCGGTTATCTGGACGCCTGCGTCCTTTAGGAAGCCGCCGTCAATGGCGATTTCGCCGAACTCGTTCTCAATGAGAACCAGCTTTTCGTTTTTGTAGCCCTCTTTAATGAGCTTACGGATAAGGGTTGTTTTACCTGCTCCCAGGAAGCCGGAAAAAATATCAATCTTTGTCAATTCGGATTACCTCCAAAAATTTTTTTCATGTACAAATGATTATTATAACACATTTTTACCCCGCTATCAAGCAGAGCAATAGGCTGATTCACCTGCAAAGGCCGCATTTTTCGCCTTTATGCTTCAGTACAGTCCTGCGATTTCCTCGGCGGCTTTTTTCATTTCCTCACGGGCAGATGCAGGCCCTATAATCTCCACATCCGTCCCGAAGCCGAAGAGCCAGGCATAGAACTTCGGTGACACCGCCACGTTGACGCTGACGGTGAAATGCTCCTCATCGCTTGCCACAATCATGGTATCCCGTCCGAAGCGGTCGATGACCGCACCCACAAGATGGTTTGAAAAGCGCAGCTTCACCGTCTGCATTTCCCCCGTGAACATTCCGAAGACCTTCTTGGAATATTCGGACATATCCACCTTTTCAAAATCCTTCTTTCCGTCACGGAAGCGCTCAAGGGACTCAATTTCCGTCATCTTATCCACACGGTAGTGCTTCATAATACCCATGGCGGAATCAAAGCCCAGCATGTAATAATTTTCATCGTCCCACAGCAGCGCAAAGGGGCTTATTTCATACCATTCACCGTCCTTGCGGAAGCGGCGCTCCTTGGTGACGGAATAATCGAAATAGCGGAACTTAATCACCTTATCCGCGGTAATGGCATTGGAGATTTTGTCCACGTTGTAATAAACGCTTTCGTTCATGCTCTTCACGCGGTTTCGCACGAAGACCTGGCGCTGAAGAAGCTGGGCATCATATACGCTGGCAAGGCTCTCGATTTTCTTGATAAGTGCAAGAGTCTTCTTGTGGGTGATAAACTTGGAGGACTGAACGCTGTCCACAAGAAGTTTCAGCTCCGCAAGCTCAAAATCCCTTGCTCCCACATAATATCCGGTAGTCTTTCCCCTGACCTGCACAACATCAAGTCCGAAAACGCGCAGAGCCTCAAGGTCGTCGTAAATGCTCTTGCGCTCTGCCTTAACGCCATAGCGCTCCAGCTCCGAAATCATGTCCGCAACACTCAAGGGGTGCAGCTCGTCGGATTTTTCCAGCAGGTACTTCATCAGATACAGCAGCTTCAGCTTCTGATTGGCGGATTTAGGCATATTCATCACTCCTTATGAACCGATTATACCACAATCAACTGTCCCATAAAAGGGGCAATTAACAAAAACCGTCTGCTTAATGCAGACGGTTTTTTAATCAGTCCTTGAATTTCTTACGCAGCTCCACATATTTCTGCAGAGCCTCCTCATATTCCATTTTTGATTTATTCAGCTCGTCAAGCTCCTCCTGGGAAAGCTTTCTCTCCTCCGAAGGAACAGTTACGGGTTCAGGTCTTACAAGCTCGCTCTCCTGCGGCTTTTTCTCCTTTGGCGCATTGACCGCTTTGGGTACCTTGGGTTCTTTGGGCTTCTTCGGCTCTTTGGGAGGTTTCTCCTTCTTTTCCTTGGGATGAAGGAGTCTGCGTCTGCCAAGCAGGCACGCCACCATAAACAGCAATGATACTACTGTCAGCAGACCCAATCCCAAAAACGGAAGAAGTCCCGTATATTCGGTCTGCCCGTCGGGGTGGGCAAAGGAGGTGAAGCCTATGGCGATTCCGTAGACATTGGTCAAAGCAAGCAGAGCCACAAGCGCTATGCCCAGCTTAGGCGCGCGAGCCTTTCCACGCAGGGCGGCTATGGCGGCGATGATGCCGAGCACAGCCTCTATGGCAATGAGTGAATTCAGCACAATGCGCAGGACAATTTCCCTGCCCAAATCCGCGCCGTAGTCCTTTATATAGCCGCGGTAGGCGCTGCACACATCCATGCAGCAGTCATAATCAAGTCTGGGATTTCCGTTGGTGAGGCTCATGATTTCTCCATCCTCATTATGCTTATAGATATCGAAATCCTTGCCGAGTCTTGCGCCTATGCCCTCAACGGCAACATTGCCCAGACGGTCACAGACGGACTCCGTCTGCATGAGTGCAGCCACGGCGGTTTCCACCGTTGTTACGGCCTCCTCAAACTCGCCGAGAGTCGCTTTTCCCTCTGCGAGCTGGCCCGTGGCATAGTCCAGTTGATTTTCCGCATTCTTCAGCTCATCGGCGGCATTATCAAGCTCCTGATGCTTGCTGTCCAGCACCTGCTTTGCCTCATTCAGCCGTGCCTCCGCCTCATCAATCTGCGTTTGCGCCTCATTCAGCTGCGCCTCCGCCGCCTCATACTCCGCCAGCATTGCATTGCCTTCGGCAATCTGCTCATCCATGGATGCCACAAAATTATCCACATCATAGGGCAGGCTTATTCCCAAGCCTGCGGCGTAAGGAACAACAGCCGTTCTGTACCATGTATTCAGGTTATCGAAGCCGGGTAATTCCGCTAAAACGCCGTTTTTGAAGTTAACATAGGTGTGGAGCATGGGCTGAAGCATCTCCAGCCTGCCAAGCTGTGTCTTGCCCTCCTCATATTCAGGTCTGGCTTCCTCCATTTTTGCCCGGGCATCGGCAAGCTCCGCCTTGCCCTCTTCAAGTTGAGCCGCCGCATCCTCATACCGGGCCTCAGCCTCGGCAAACGCCTCATTTCCTTCGGCAAGCTGAGCCTTGCCCGAGCTAATTGTCATGCGGCCCTCAAGAAGCTTTGAGTCCCCCTGATAGCACAGGTCGACACCCTCAAGATAGCTGTCCTCATTATCTCCGAGAAGTGTTATTGCCTCCTCCAGCTTATCTATGGAATCCGTATCGGGGAGCTCGTTTTTCAGTTTTATCAGAGCATAGCATTCCATACCTCCCCAGCCTGCGGAGGCAAGCGCCCCAAGACAGACAAGAATGAGCAGGATGCTTACTATTACATTGAAGGCATTTCTTTTCATGGCGTTTCCGTTCCTAATCCTGATACATTGATTCTAAAGCGATTTTATATTCCGGTTAACAAAAACGGCAGGCAAAAAGCCTGCCGTTTTAAATTCCATTATATTTCTCTATTAGCCGAAGATGCCCTTGAGTGCATCGAGAACCTTCAGAATGGGAGCAAAGTCAAAATCGAAGTCAATGTCGAAGCTTGCGAGCAGTTCCTTGATGGAAGTAATGAGATCAGTCATGGTTTTTCTCCTTAAAAAATTTTATAAAATTTGGAATTTCTCCTTGGTAAGATTGTACCTCTTTGTCTATACATAGTCAACTTCGCAATATAGACAAACTCACATTATGTGTATAGTATATTTTATACAAATTCTTTAATTATGACTAATTTATGTAAACTTTTTTAAAATTCGTTCATTATATTGGCTTCTGCAGGCTTTTCCCTTATGCGACAATCGCAGGCAAAATTTACCATTATTCTCCGTATGAAAATCCCGGGGCGCACAGCCCCGGGATTAATAAAAGTTTTATGCTTTTTAAGCTTTCTTTTCGATGGAAACATTCTCAAAGAAGAAACCCAGCTCCGCATTTTCGGGGAGGTCGGCAACCTCGTCATCATTATCGGGGCCCTTAAAGGTGTTTACCATGAGATAGCTTGCCTCATCGGCGGGGAAGCAGAAGATAACGCCGTCGCCTGCGTTGTACTTGATGCCCTTCATTGCACCGTAGCAAACCTCGCCGAAGCCGGTGAACTTTTCCTTGGCCTCTGCGCTCATGCTGTCAAAGGTTTCGCCGGTGTAGAAGTTTGTGGGCTCCAGCTGAAGATTAAACTGGCCGCTGAGTGCGGTTACGACCTGAGGATTGCTGGATGCGACCATAAATCCCTCTTCGATTACATTGAGGTCAACCTTGTCAGCGTCGAACTTCATGGAAACCTCGATGGTGGCAGGATTCTGATAGCCGGAAACGAAGCTGTAAACCTCGGTCTTGGGGTTCTTCATTTCAGGCTTCTTTGCGCCCTTTGCTGCGGGAGCTGCGCCCTTTGCCGCAGGCTTTTTCTTACCCATTGCCATAACGGCAACAGCCGCACCCGCCGCCAAAACCATGGGAACTACGAATTTTTTCATATTTAAAGCCTCCTGATTTAATAGTAAGTGTTTTCTATTTCTGAAATAAAATATAACACATTTCATGCGAATGTACAATCAATTTTGAAAAAACCGCTTGAATTTGCCCCGCTTTTCTTGACTTTTATTTATAATGGTGGTAGGTTTTTATCAGATGTGAATTTCAATTCACGACAAGGAGGATTTTTTATTATGGCATACAACGGTTTTGCAATCGACGAATATCTTGATGCCGAAGCTGTTAATGCGCAGCTTGAAGAGCTCAAGAGAAAACCCATCTATTCCATCATGCCCGACAAGCTCAAGGAGTATGAGGAAGAATACTTCGAGAAGAAGTGCGCAAAGAGCAAGGAAATGATCACCGAGGCAAAGAACTACATCCCCGGCGGCGTTCAGCACAACCTTGCCTTCAACCACCCCTTCCCCATCGTTATCACCAAGGCCGAGGGCAACAAGCTCTACGACATCGACGGCAACTGGTACTACGACCTGCTTCAGGCAGGCGGCCCCACCATTCTGGGCAGCAATGACCCTGTCGTCAAGGAAGCTGTTATCGACCTGCTGAACACCTGCGGTCCCTCCACCGGTCTTTTCCACGAGTACGAATACAAGCTGGCAAAGAAGATCGCCGACTGTGTTCCCTCTGTTGACAAGTTCCGTATGCTGGGCTCCGGCACCGAGTCCTGCATGTGCGCTCTGCGTGTTGCACGCCTCAAGACCGGCAACAAGAACGTTCTGAAAATGGGCGGCGCATACCACGGCTGGTCCGATCAGATGGCCTACGGCATGCGTATTCCCGGCACCAAGGGTCTCCAGAGCCCCGGCGTTCCCAACTTTGTTTTCAAGCACACCGACGAGTTCTTCCCCAATGACCTTGAGGACCTGGAGCGCAAGCTCATGAAGAACAGACTCCACGGCGGCACCGCAGCAGTTTACATTGAGCCCATCGGCCCCGAAAGCGGCACCCGTCCCGTTTCCAAGGAATTCGTTCTGGGCTGCCAGGAGCTGGCTCACAAGTACGGCGCTCTCTTCATCTGCGACGAGGTCGTATCCGGCTTCCGTATCGGTCTCAGCGGTGCACAGGGCTACTACGGCGTTGACCCCGACCTCACCATCTTCGGCAAAATCATAGCCGGCGGCTATCCCGGTGCAGGCGGCATCGGCGGTCACGAGGACTGCATGGCTCATCTGGGCGCAGGTCTTGACGCCGGCGGCAAGAAGGTCACCAAGGCAATGTGCGGCGGCACCATGGCTGCAACCCCCATTTCCTGCGTTGCAGGCTACACCGCAATCTGCGAAATCGAAAAGCGCAATGCCTGTGAAGTTGCAGGCCGCATGGGCGACAGACTCACCAAGGGTCTGCAGGAGCTCATCAAGAAGTATGACCTTCCCTTCGTAGCCTTCAACCAGGGCAGCGTCTGCCACCTCGACAATGCAGCAACCATGCACTACGAAATCGACTGGATGAAGCCCTGGCTCATTCCCAATGTTCTTTCCGAAACCTCCAAGCGCAAGGCAGAGATGCAGCACATCGGCGCAGCCTACATGGCAGAGGGCCTCGTAACTCTGGCAGGCTCCCGTCTGTACACCAGCGCAGCCTACACCGAAGAGGATATCGATGAGGTTCTCCGCCGCTTCGACCGCGTATTCGCAAACTGCGGCAAGCTGCCCAAGAAGTAATTAAAACCGACGTTATTTACGGAGGAATAATATGTACACTGAAAAAGAAGCCCGCGATTTAGTTATCGAAGCAGGCCACAGACTTATGAAATACAAGCTGATTGCCCGCACCTGGGGCAATATCAGCGCCCGTATTTCCGACACGGAGTTTGTTATCACTCCCAGCGGACGCGCCTATGACACGCTCAAGCCCGAAGAGCTTGTGAAGGTCAATATGGAAACTCTGAAATACGCGGGCAGCATAAAGCCCAGCAGTGAAAAGGGTATTCATGCACGGGCATATATTCTCCGCAAGGACATAGACTTTGTCATCCACACCCATCAGTACTACGCCTCCGCCGTGGGCGCGGAAGGAAAGGACCTTCCCTTTGCTCCCTGCGCAGGCTACGGTCTTCCCGGCACGGGCAAGCTGAAGGATGAGGTTACAAAGTGCATTGCCGCAAATCCCCAGAGCAAGGCTTTCCTCATGGAAAAGCACGGTGCTCTGTGCCTGGGCAAGGATTTTGACGATGCCTTTGAGGTTGCCGCAGACTTGGAACGCAAGTGCAATGAGCTTTTCCACAACAAGGTTGAGCTCAAGGTGGCTGACCCCAAATTTGACACCTCCGGCATCAAGGATTATCCCTATGTTCTCTTCGACAGCGATCCCATGACACGCACCTACAGCTACCGCGCAAAGACTCTGCCCGCCTATCTCGACGATTTTGCCCAGATAGTCGGCCCGGATGCAAAGTGCCGCACCACCAAGGGCTACAAGGCAGGTCTTAAGAACCGCAACGCAGTTCTTCTCAACGGCATGGGCGCACTCTGCGTCAGCGACGTGGAGGATGACCTTGAGGCAATTTCCCTCATCGTCAGCAAGAATGCCGCTGCCGCGCTCTATTGTGAGAATGCAAAGCCTCTGAGCAAGGCGGACGCACTTCTTCAGCGCGTGGTTTATCTCAAGAAATACTCCAAGCAGAAGGATAAGTAATATGCTTAAGAAACTCACAGAGGAAAAGCTCTCTGAGATTCTTGAATGCGGAATAAGTGAATTCGCCGAGCACGGCTTTGAAAGCGCAAGCATGAAAAGCATTGCTCAAAAGGCGGAGATTTCCGTAGGCGTGCTCTATAAATATTATGCCGATAAGGATGCCTTCATCATGGCCTGTGTAAGGCGCTGTCTCGATGGCCTTGAGAGCTTCCTTACGGACATGACCGCCACGGAGGACAAGCCTCTCAACTATGTACGCAGCATGATTGGAACTCTGCTGTACTATTCCCGCGAGCACGGAGATTACATCCGTATGTATCACCGCATAACCCAGATGAACGAATGCTCCGCAGAGCTTGCCCGGGAGATTGAGGGCTTCACCTCAAAGCTTTATTCCGAATTTCTTGCAAAAGCTCAGGAAAGCGGCGATATACGCCGTGATATCGATCCCGGTCTTTTCGCATTTTTCTTTGACAACCTTCTTATGATGATGCAGTTTTCCTACGCCTGTCCCTATTACATGGAGCGAATCAAGCTCTACGGCGGCAGCGATGTTCTGGAAAACGACGAATATGTCACCCGGCAGCTCCTGAAATTCATGGAATCCGCCTTCACTTTGGAAAGTGCGGATATCCCTCACAGAAAAGAGGAACAAATATGACATATATCCTCGCATACGACATCGGCACCACCGGCGTTAAAACCTGCCTTTTCGGTGTCGAAAAAACAATCAAGCTTTTATCATCAGCCAGCCGCGGCTATCCTCTGTATATAATGGATGACGGCGGCGCCGAGCAGGACGGCGACGATTGGTGGAGGGCAATGTGCGAATCCACCGCCGAGCTGTTCTCCAAATCCGACATCCGTCCCCAGCAGGTGGCGGGTATCTCCTTCTGCTCACAGATGCAGGGCCTTGTTCTCGTAGACGAGAACGGCGTTCCCGTACACCGCCCCATGAGCTACATGGACCAGCGTGCCAAGGAAGAAATCAAGGCAGGCATTGCCAACGGCATTCAGATTGCCGGTGCCAACATCTTCAAGCTCATTCCCAGCCTCATGATCACCGGCGCCGTTTCCAGCAGCGTCAAGGACCCCGTATGGAAGTACAAATGGGTTGAGGCCCATGAGCCCGAGAACTTTGCCCGTGCCTACAAATGGCTGGATGTAAAGGATTATCTCATCTGCCGCTGCACCGGCGAGTTCACCATGACCGAGGACTCCGCCTTTGCAACGCTCATTTACGACACCCGCAAGGGCAAAGAGGGCTGGAGCAAAAAGATGTGCTCCATGTTTGACATTAAAACCGAGCTTCTGCCCGAAATTATCAAGTCCACCGACATGGTGGGCGGTCTCACGGAAAAGGCCGCAGCCGAGCTCGGCCTTGCAGCCGGCACACCCGTATTCGGCGGCGGCGGCGACTCCAGCCTCATAGGCGTGGGCGCAGGCTGCGTCAATGTGGGCGACACCCACATCTACAGCGGCACCTCCGGCTGGGTTATCACCGTCACCGACAAGCAGATGGTCGATGTAACCGCCATGATCGCCGCCATTACCGGCGCCCAAAGTGGAAAGTACAACTACTTTGCCGAGATGGAAACTGCCGGAAAATGCCTTGAATGGGTAAAAGATCATCTTGCGCTGGACGAAATCGGAGTGTATCTTGAAAAGAAGAATGTAACCGAGGGCTTTGAAAGCACCTACACCAGTCTCTATGATTACATGACCTCCGTCGTAAAGGATGTTCCTCCAGGAGCAAACGGCGTTATCTTCACCCCCTGGCTCCACGGAAATCGCTGTCCCTTTGAGGACCCCGATTCTACGGGTATGTTCTTCGGCATCAAGCTGGAGACAGGAAAGACCGACCTCATCCGCGCAGTTCTTGAGGGTGTGTTCTATCACCTGCGCTGGATGCTGGAGTGTCAGGACAAGAAGCTGAAAACCGCCGATGTCATCCGCTTCGTAGGCGGCGGCGCACTCTCCGATGTGTCCTGTCAGATACTTGCCGACATATTAGGCCGCACCGTCGAAACCGTTGATTCTCCCCAGAATGTGGGCTCCGTGGGTGCCGCGGCTATTGTCGCAGTCGGTCTCGGTGTTATTCCCGCTTTGGAATGCGTGCAGGAATTCATTCCCGCCGCGAAGATCTTCAAACCCGACATGGAAAAGCACAAACAGTATACTCCCTATTTCGAAACCTTCAAAAAGCTTTACAATGCCAACAAAGAGCTCTACAAGAGCATAAAGGGGTAAAACCATGAAGAACAAAGAATTAGCCCGTACACTCAAGTTTATTCTTTTCTCCGCATCCGCAGGCATAATCGAAACCCTGGCAATGGTTCTCTGCGAAGAGGTCATCAAGATTCCCGGGCACTATGTCTGCTACACCATCGCGCTTGTTCTCAGCATTCTGTGGAACTTCACCTTCAACAGAAAGTTCACCTTCCAATCCGCTGCAAATGTCCCCAAGGCCATGGCACTGGTGTTCCTGTTCTATATTCCCTTCGCACCCTTCACCATCTGGCTTGAGCATATTCTCGCCGATGTGAACGGCTGGAATGAATATATTGTTCTCGCCATCAACATGGCGCTGAATCTTTCCCTTGAATATCTGTGGGACAACTTCGTTGTTTACCGCGACAGCAAGGACACCAACGACATTGCAAAGAAAAAGGCTGCCAAGGAAGCCGAGGCTGAGGCCGCAAAAGCCACAGCCGATGAAATGCGTGCCGAAGAAGCCGCCGAGCTGAAAAAAGCTCGCATAGCCGAAATAGTTGCCGAGGTTCAGCAGATGAGAGCCGACGGTTATTGCTTTGCTTGGGATGAGATATCCCCTGAGGAAAAGGCCGCTCGCATAGCTGACATAATTGACGAGGCAGAACAGGAATCAGTAATGGCATAAAAAAACGAATAAGCAAAACAAAAAAATCCCCGACATAGGTCGGGGATTTTTTATTTCGGATTAATACTCGTTTTCGGGGAAAACCTTTGCGGCATTTACCTTATTGTAGATGCCCAGCATGGGAAGTGCCTTCATGAGTTTGCCGTCAAACTTGAAGTGGCCCTGGGTAATGGACTTAACGGGGTCAAGCTCGCCCTTTGCGGACATAACATAGCTGGTGTACTTGCCGGAGCCGCCGAAGGTTGCTTCGGGCAGGGTATCCTTGCCTACACCCATCTTGATTTCTGCCAGCAGACCGTTTTCGATGCGGTAGTAAATCCACTTGTCGGTGCCGTCGGGGCAGTCCAGATAGAGCTCGGTCATTGCGGTGCAGGCCTTGCCCGGGGTAAGCTCTTCCTTTATCTTTGCCTGATGCTTTTCAAACCATTCTTCGCTTAAAAACTTCATGTTTTTATTTCCTTTCATATTTATTGCCGTATGTAGCTATGTATAGTTTACTTGAATTCGGGAAAAAGTCAACAGTTTTGTAGGTTCTGTCTAAATGCGGTCAGATGTACAAAATTTCCGTCGCGGCGGTAATTGCGTTTCTCACGCAGTCATCGCAGGAGCAGCGGCTCTTTTTCCAGCCCTTGCCCTTAAGGTCTCCGCATATGGTGGCTCCACTCAGCTCTTTAAAGCGCTTCAGAATATCTTTCGCTGCCTTGTCCTTGCCCATGAGGCCTGCCACAATATTTGCGCCCACAAGTGCGCCGCAGGTTCCCTCCATGCAGCCCATGCCTCTGCCGAAGGCAGCACCTATGTTGTACAGTGCTTCCGCATCAACATCCATGTCCGCAGTGAGGGCTTTTACAACCGCCTGGCAGCAGTTGCAGTCCGCATGCTTGTATTCCACGGCCTGTGCCGCAAGTTCTTCTCTTGTCATTTGCTTTACCTCAAATTTCTTTCTTGATTTTAAGTATATTTTTGCCGTCCTTATATTCATAGGTGACCTCATCCATAGTCTTCTTGACTATGAATATGCCGAGGCCGCCGACCTCCCGATCCTCCGCAGGCAGATTTGTGTCGGGATCCATGCTCTTCAGGGGGTCATAGGGCATACCATTGTCGATGAAGGTGATGATGACCGCCATGGGATCCTCCTCCACCTCAACGCGCACCGTGGCGCTTCCCACATCAGGGTTGTAGGCATAGCGCGCGATATTGCTGAAAAGCTCGTCAATGGCGATGTTTATCTGGGTCTCCGCCTTCATGCCGCAGCCCAGTGCCTCAAGCTGTCCATCCACAAATTCCGTTACGGTTTCAATATTTTCAATAGTAGCTTCTACAGTTAACTCTTTCATGGTTTTTCCCTCGTCTTCACCCTTATACGAAAAGCACAGCATGGTTATATCATCAAACTGCGGTGCTTCGCCTACAAAGACATCGATGTCGGATTTCACTCCACGGCACAGGACCTCAACATCTGCTGTATACAGGGAATTAAGTTTTTTCTCCAGTCGCTCCTCACCGTACAGCTCGCTGCTTGCATTTGTTGCCTCGGTCACACCGTCGGTATAGAGGAAAATCACATCGCCGGGCTCGAGGCAGACCTCGTTTTTGCGATAGCGCACACCCTCCATGCCCGCCAGAACAAAGCCGGGCTTTGACCTGAGGTAAGTAAACTCTCCGTTCTTTTTGCGAACAAGGGGTGGATTGTGGCCCGCATTGGAGAAGCTCACGAGCCCCGTCTTCAGGTCGATTATTCCGATCCATGCGGTTACAAACATACCAGCCTCGTTACTCTCGCACAGCTCCTGATTTGCGTGAGTCAGTATCTCGTTTACCTCGGCACCGGTTTCCGCAAGGCTCTTAATAAGAGTTTTTGCCGTCATCATGAACATTGCCGCGGGAATTCCCTTGCCGGAAACATCCGCAACAAGGAAGGCAAATTTATTCTCCCCCACGAAGTAGAAGTCGTAGAAGTCTCCGCCGACCTCCTTCGCCGGGTCCATATCCGCCCAGATGTCAAAGTCCTTGCGGTTGGGATAGGGCGGAAAAATTCTGGGCAGGGCGGATTCCTGAATTGTCTTTGCAAATTCAAGCTCCTTGTCGATTCTCGCCGCCGCCTCGTCAATATAGTGCTTCAAAGTTGTAACCGTGGAGTTTATGTCATCGGAAAGGGAGGCAAACTCCTCGTTAGTACGCACATCAACGGTGACATCAAGATTGCCGCCGGTGATTTCCGCCAGAGAATCGTTCACCTTGCGGATATTGTTTACAACCAGCTTTTTAATGAGGTAGTAAACCAGAATGAACAGTGCGGTGAAGATGAGCACTTCCATGAAGATAGAGAAATACAGGGAGGAGTCGCGGGAGAAGATTGCCTCGGAAACGGGCATAGCCACGATTATATAGTACCCCTCCGTGGTTGTGAACATGCAGTAGCATTCCTCGCCGTAGATTTCCGCCTCGAAGCGGGTGTATTCATCTACTTTCTTGTCCTCTGTGGAGATGCCCGTGGCGCCGAGATTCTGTCCCGTGAGATTCTGCGGGTCGGTTACGATATTGAAGTTTTCATCGCAAATGATGAAGAAGCCGCTTTCGCCAGCATGACGGTTAACCACGCTGTCGGCAACCTGCTTTTCCGCATCGCGGTGGATATCCTCACCGTCATAGGCAACCTGAACAAAGTCGCCGTTTTTCAGTGACACGCCTGCGTATTTGCGCATGATGCTGCTGTCGCGGGAGAGGGGTGAATAGGCCTGAACGAACTCGTTCACATCGTCGTCAAGCAGCTGCAAAAATTCCGCCGCCTGCTCGCCTGAGCTCATATCAAAGCCCACATTGTTTTTATCCGTGGAGGCATAAATGATTCCGTCTGTGCCGATAACATTTATCTCAACGATATCATGGCGATGTGCAAGGTTCGTTACTCCTGCAGAGTCAATGACCTCCATGTCATCGAGCTCCTCCGCCATAATTTTCGCAATATTCAGAAGACTAATGTCCGTTGCATCGGAAACATCTGACTTTACATCCGCGAGGTTAATTCTCATTATGCTGTCAACCTGATTTTTGGAGGCTGAATTCTGAACAAGATATGTGAATGCACCGGTGATGACGAATGCTGTCAGCACGCACCACAGCAGCTTACGCTGGAAGGTCTGGGTAATAGAGGTCTTCTCCTGCGGCTTTTTGTATTTTTCCCTTCCCAAATATGCAACCGCCATATTTGCCAGCATGACAGAGGCACCGCAGAAGGCAATCATGGGAATTGCGCAGGCATGGACAACGGCAAAGCCGCCGCGGGCATCCTTGATGTTCCACAGGAAGATGAGCAGCATGTGGATTACCTCTGCGATAACACCTGTGGCAAGTCCGTAGTACCATGCGGGCTTTTTATTGTCAAACAGATAGATGCGCAGAGTGCCGGCAAAGAAGCCTGCAAACACGGTTCCGATGGAGCAGGCGTATTTTGTGTACTCGCCTACCCAGGGCGCGGCAATGAAGCGCTCAATGCCGCCGATGAGGCCGGCGATGACACCTGCAGGCGCGCCGAAAATCAGGCCCGCGCACACGGGCGCCGCATCGCGCACATTCATGACGACTCCGTCAAGCTTTACACCATGCTCCGTGCCGAAAATCGCAATCAGGCCGAAGACTATGCCGTAAACAATCTGGCGCAGATTGCGGGAAAGCTTTCCGAAGGCGGTATTCTTATTGAGCAGATACAGTATTACGGATGCCGCAACAGGCAGCAGTGCTGCAATTGCAAGCAGAAGATACGGGTGCATTTCTCTACCCCCTGAAAATATTTCTTTAATAAAGTATTATATCATAGTTTTTTCAGATGTCTATTATTTCGCCAATTGACTATCCGCGAAATTTTGGTATTATTGGGTATATCACAACGCATAAGGACACAAATCATGGAACTGAAACGCAGCAGCGGCATTCTTCTGCCCATATCCGCCCTGCCTTCACCGCACGGTATAGGAACACTGGGTAAGGCGGCATACAATTTCATCGATTTTCTTGCGGAGGCACAGCAAAGCTGGTGGCAGATTCTCCCCGTAGGCCCCACGAGCTACGGAGACTCCCCCTATCAGAGCTTTTCCACCTTTGCGGGAAATCCCTATTTCATAGACCTTGACACTCTGGTGGAGCAGGGGCTTCTTGAAAAAAGCGAGCTCACGGGAATCGACTGGGGCAAAAGCCGTCGCTATGTGGACTACGAAAAAATGTACGCTTCACGCTTTGAACTGCTGCACCTTGCGGCAGAGCGCGGTCTGAAAAAGTACAGTGCCGAATTCAGAGCTTTTCTTTCGGAAAACAGCAGCTGGCTTCCAGACTATGCCCTGTTTATGGCGGTGAAAAAGCACTTCGGCATGAAAGCATGGTCGGAATGGCCCGAGGAGGCAATCCGGCTTCACAGGCCCGAGGCCGTGGAAAAATATGCGCTCAAATACAGGGACTGCATCGAGCAGCTCGAATTTATTCAGTACCTCTTTTTCTCCCAATGGCACGAGCTTCGGGAATACGCCCGCAAAAAGGGTATCGGCATCATAGGTGACCTGCCCATATATGTTGCCATGGACTCCGCAGATGTGTGGGCAGCCCCCGAATATTTTTTGTTAGACGAAAACAGCATACCCACGGATGTTGCCGGCGTACCCCCCGATTATTTCAGCGAAGAGGGCCAGCTTTGGGGTAATCCTCTGTACGACTGGGATGCCATGAAAAAGGACGGCTACGGCTGGTGGATTCGCCGTGTTGACGGCAGCGCAAGGCTCTTCGATGCTCTTCGCATCGACCACTTCCGCGGCTTCGAGAGCTTCTGGGCCGTACCCTACGGGGAAAAGAACGCCGTAAAGGGCCGCTGGCTGAAGGGCCCGGGCATGGATCTTGTGGGCAGACTCACAAGCTGGTTCAGCAATGTCCGGTTCATAGCCGAGGATTTGGGAATTCTCACTCCACAGGTACGGGAAATGCTCAAGGAATCGGGCCTTCCGGGTATGAAGGTGCTGGAGTTCGCCTTTGATCCCTCGGAGCCAAGCAGCTATCTTCCCCACACATACGGCATTAACTGCATTTGCTACACAGGCACCCACGACAATGCCCCCCTCGTCCAATGGCTGGAGGAGGCATCCCCCGAGGAAATCGGCTTCGCCGAAGAATACCTCGGTCAGGATGACGGGGATTTGTGCTGGAGCATAATACGCGGCGGCATGAGAAGTGTTGCGGTGCTGTTTGTGGCGCAGCTGCAGGATTATCTGGAGCTGGGCGCAGAGAGCAGGATGAACACTCCCGGGACTTTAGGGCTTAACTGGCAATGGCGGCTTCTTGAGGGCGAGGCAAGCCACGCCCTTGCCGAAAAAATTGCCCGTATTACCGAGATATACGGAAGAAGCAAGGAAGAAGAAAAAGGAGATGCTTAAGCATCTCCTTTTTCTTCTTTTTCTTCGTCAGGCGCATCTGCGGCAGCTGAATCCTTTTTGTTCAAGTCCAAGAATGCCTCAAAGGTACTTTTCGCCTGCTTTATGGATTTCTCCGCCATTTTTCCCACAAAAGAGCGCACCTCATCGGACTTGCGGAAATTGTTTGCAACCTCGAGCATCTGGCGGAGAGTCTGGTCGGGAAATTCCGAAAGATTAACCGCACCGGTGGAGGTCAATGCCTCAAATATTTCCTCAACAAGCTCACCCTTATCCTCAGTTCCCATTTCATTCAGGGTTTCCGCCATGGAGGTACGGAAGAACTTGCTTACATCGCTGAGCTCGGGAGCGCGGACAAAGCCGTCACGGGTGACATTCCATGTGAGTCCGTCATGGCCCACCACGCCTGCCTCCTCGGCCTGAATTACCTGCAGGTCGCCCGCCTGATTAAGCAGAACGCCCACAATCGATTTATAGGGCACCATTGTGGTTATTCTGCTTTCCATGCGCAGGTAACCCTCGCTGTCAAGGAAATCCGCCATAAAGCCCGGTCCGTCGTAGCTGTAGACCTCGGTTATTCTGTCCTGAATCTCCACAGGCGCATTGCTTGCGGCATAGATTGCCAAATTGCCGCCCTTTGAGTGGCCGCAGACCACAATCGGCCCCTCGCAGCAGCCTGCGGTCTCCACAAGATAGGCCAGAGCATCGCGCTGTGCGGGAACGCTGTCCTTCACCGCCAGCTCACAGTTTTCCTTCCAACCCACAATGGAGTCGTCGGTGCCGCGGAAGGATATGTAATTAACACCCTCCACGTGCACCGTCAGGGCGGAAAACTGCTCCGTGTCCTCAGCGATGACCTTATTTATGAAATTTGAGAGTCTCACACTTCTGTAGCGGGGTGACAGCGCAAGCTTTTTAAGCACGGGAAGCGTAAAGGCAGAGGCAATAAGTCCCAGCTTTTCCGCATCGGGGTAACGCTCAAAATAACCGCCAACCGCAGCGCGGATGCTGACGCTTGTGCAGTCAGCCGGGATAATTCCCGTATAATCAGGCTTGCCTATAACGGCGAAAATATATTTATCTATCTCATTGACCGGTGACGCCTCAAAGCTCAAATCTCCGCGCCAGTCAATATAATCCAGCACATTCGCCATGGCTCATCCTCCTTTAATCTGTTATCTTATTTTATAATACAACATTCATCTCAAAAAATCATGTCCTTTTAATAAATTTTTCCGAAAAAATATCGTTCATATTGTTGAAAAAAGTCGTTTTCTCGGTTTACAAACAGCATATTTTCCTATAAAATTTATACATTACACTAACACAAGGATGTGGTTTTATGCCCGGTGGAGGAGGACGAAGCTCCCTCGGCCCCAGAGGCTTTCTCACTGATGAGGAAAAAGCCAATATGCCAAAGGTTACGAAGGAACTGCTTTCCCGCATTCTTTCCTATCTGAAGCCCTACTGGCTTCAGTTTTTGTTCGTCTTCATAGCAATTTTGCTTTCCGCAACGGTTGGACTGTTTCCCTCGATCATAACAGGCCGTATCGTTGACGAGGCGCTGGTAGGCACAGACCTTGCCCTGCTCATAAGGCTTCTCATCTTGGCATTTTGTGCTCTTACCGTGAGTCAGGTAATCGGTGTTCTGGAAAGCTACATAAACGCCTGGATTTCCCAGCGCATCATCTTCGACATGAAGAACCAGATGTACCACCATCTGCAGTATATGCCCCACAGCTTTTTCACCACGGAAAAGCAGGGCGACATCATCACCCGCATGAACACCGACATCAGCGGCGTAAGCACCGTCATCAGCGGAACGCTTTCCAGTATCGTCAGCAACATTGCCACCGTTGTCACTACTTTAGTCGCACTTTTCTCCATGAGCTGGCAGCTTGCACTTGTGGGCATTGTGGTTATTCCCCTGCTTATTATCCCCACCAAGAGCGCAGGCAAAACCCGCTGGAAGCTGCTCTCCGAAAGTCAGGAGAAAACCGACGAGCTCAACCAGGTAATTAACGAAACTCTCTCCGTCAGCGGAGCCATGCTGGTGAAGATTTTCACCCGCGAGGAGAAGGAATACGACAACTTCGTTAAGGTCAACGGCGAAGCAACGGAGATTGCCCTGAAGGAACGGCGCAGCGGCAAATGGTTCAGCGTTGTCATGGGTATGTTCACCCAAATCGGCCCTCTGCTCATTTACTTTGCAGGCGGCTACCTCATCATAAAAAACAGCGATACCGCCCTTACCGTAGGTACTATCACCGCCACGGTAGCGCTTATTAACCGTCTTTACCGCCCTGTGGAATCTCTCATGAACATTCAGGTGGACTTTACCCGTTCTCTGGCGCTGTTCACCCGTATCTTCGATTACTTTGACCGCGAGAACACCATTGTTTCTCCCGAAAACGGAAAAAAGCCCGACCTGGACAGCATGGACATTGTTTACGACCATGTGGCCTTCAGCTATGACAAGGAAACTCCCTTGCTTACCGACATCAGCTTTACCGTTCCCGGCGGTCAGATGTACGCCGTTGTGGGGCCCTCCGGCTCCGGCAAATCCACGGTGGTAAACCTCATCCCCAGACTTTACGATGTCGTGGGCGGCAGCGTAAAGATTGCCGGCGTGGATGTCCGTGATTTCGATCTTAAGTATCTCCGTCAGTGCATAGGCGTAGTAACCCAGGAAACCTATCTCTTTAACGGAACTATTCTCGAAAACCTCCGCTATGCCAAAGAGGATGCCACTATGGAGGAAATTGAGGCAGCCTGTAAAATTGCCAGCATTCACGACTTCATCGTGTCACAGCCCGAGGGCTACAACACTCCCGTGGGCAACCGCGGTCTGAAGCTTTCCGGCGGTGAGAAGCAGCGAATCTCCATCGCCCGTGTAATTCTTAAGAATCCGAAAATTCTCATTCTCGACGAGGCCACAAGCGCCCTTGACTCCATATCCGAAAACGCCATTCAGGACGCTTTGGAAAAGATTATGGAGGGGCGCACCAGCATTGTCATCGCTCACAGGCTTTCAACCATTCTCAAGGCTGACCGCATTCTCGTTGTCAAAAACGGTACCATTGCCGAGCAGGGCACACATGAGGAGCTGCTGGCTCTCGGCGGCACCTACCGTGAGCTGTATGAAACCCAGTTCCGGCAGGCCATCGACTACGAGAGCGAGCATGGTGAGGGTGCGCTGAATATTCAGGCTCTTGCCACGGACTACAATGTTCAAAAAATCACCGCATCGGACATTTCAGATGTATACAAGCTCTGTATGTCCAACACAAAATATTACGAGTATATGCGCAGTATTCCCACCGTCGAAAGTCTTACCGATGTCATCAGCGAGCTGCCCGAGGGCAAAGAGGATACCGACAAGTTCTTCGTGGGTTTCTACGAAAACGGGGCTCTCGTGGCCGTAATGGATCTCATTACGGGATATCCCGAAAACGACGACGCTTTCATCGGCTGGTTCATGGTGGATGCCCAGCTGCAGGGCAAGGGCATCGGCTCTCGCATTTTTGCCGATGTGCGCGCCGCCATGAAGGCCCAGGGCTACGACTATCTGTCCCTGTGCTGCGCAAAAGAAAACACCGAGGCAATTGCCTTCTGGCGGGCTCAGGGCTTTGAGCCCACGGGCGAGGAAGCCGTAAACGGTGAATACTTCGCAATCAAAATGGAAAGGTCTATATAATTATGAAAAAGAAACCCACCCTTGATGAAAAGCTCCATACCCGTCAGCTTGGGCTTCCCAACAGATTTGTTTACACCATCCTCAGGCTTGTAATGTGGATACTAAACAAAAAAACAAAAACGAGTTTCACATTTAATGCCTATCCGGGCAAGGAGGACGGCCCCATTGTTTACATTGCAAACCACGCCTCCCGCGTGGACTATCAGTTCACCGCGCCCGCCTGCTATCCCAAAAGGCTCAACTATGTTGTAGGCTACAATGAGTTTTTCCGCTTCCCCAACTGTCTGCTTCTCAAGCTGATGAATGTAATCCCCAAGAAGAATTTTACCCCCGACACCTACACCATCCGTCAGATTCTCCGCGTTACTAAAGCGGGCGGCAGCATCTGCATCATGCCCGAGGGCATGAGCTCCATTACGGGCATGGCCCAGCCGGTTATTCCCGGCGGCGCCAAGCTTCTTAAGAAGCTGGGGCTTCCCGTTTACTACTCAAAAATTTCCGGCGGCTACATGACCTACACCAAGCATTGCCTTGACGAACGAGTGGGCCGTGTCGATGTCTCCGTGAATCAGATGTTCACCGCCGAGCAGCTCAAGACCATGAGTCTTGAGGAGATTGAGGACACCATGAACCGTCTGCTCGCCCACGATGATTACATCTGGAACAAGGAGCAGCAGGTTTCCTTCAAGGGAAAAGGTCAGATGGCAAAGAATCTTGACACTCTTCTCTATATGTGTCCCAAGTGCGGCACCATGTACAACATGGAATGCAGCGGAAACACCATGAAGTGTCTCTCCTGCGGCAACACCGTTGAGCTTGACGAAAAGTACAATCTCAAGCCCGTGGGTGACTCCCTATGCCCCGAGCTTGTCACCGATTGGACTATTGCCCAGCGCAAAAGGGCCGCCGAGGATGTACGCAAGCCCGGTTTCAGCTATTCTGGCCATGTGAAGGTGGGCGTGCTCCCCGACTACAAGGTGCTCACCGGCGACAAAACCTCCATCATCTGCGGTGAGGGAACGCTCACGCTTGACAAAGACGGTCTGCACTTTGACGGCATTTTGAAGGACGAGCCCTTCAGCTTTGACCTCTCCACCGAGCAGGTTCCCACCTTCGGAATGTGTACCGACATTACCCGCTTCTACACCTTTGTTGAGGGAAGATTCATTGAGTTCTACCCCGATGCAAATGACGTTCTCCGCTGGGACCATCTCACGGAGGAAATGCACCGCTATAACGGCGGTAAATGGCAGAACACGGAATACAGACACACAAGGCCATAAAAGCCATAAAAAAAGACGGTATCTTTCGATACCGTCTTTTTTATTTTTGATTATTCAGCAGTGGGGAAAACGAGGATTTCCATGTCGCTCATGGGATAGGTGCAGCAGGGGTGAATCCACTCAAACTTCTTGTCTGCCAGACGGCGGCCATCGGCCTCCTTGGGGCAGTAGTACTGACCGGAAACCAGCTTGGAGTGGCACCAGCCGCACTCGCCGCTGCGGCAGTGGGAGGGAGCCTTGATGCCCGCTTTTTCCATGGCCCACAGCAGAGTTTCGCTTGACTTGCAGGGAACGGTCTGCTTCTTGCCGCGGATGTCAACGGTGAGCTTAAACTCGGCATCCTTCTTATCCTCGGGGAAGTCTGCGTTATTCACAGCACCCATGTAGTCACCGCTCATTTCCATGCGGTAGCGGCGCTTGGGCAGGCCCAGCTTCTTGCACTCGGCTTCGCCGAAGGTGTACATGACCTTGGGGCCGCACATGAAGACGGAGTAGTCGCCCTCGGGAGCGTACTTCTTAATGAGCTCTGCGGTGAGGAAGCCGTGCTCAAAGCCTTCCTTCTCCTCATGGGACAGAACGTGAACGACCTTTACCTTGCCGTTGGACTTTGCTGCCAGCTCTTCGATTTCATCCTTGAGAAGGATGCCGTCGGCGGTGCGGCTGCCGTAGAGAATGGTGAGGTTAAAGTCTTCAATGCCGTCAACGATGGCGGCTGCCATGGAGTAGAAGGGAGTGATGCCGCTGCCGCCTGCAAGGGCGACTACGTTCTTTGCATCACGCAGGTCCTGATAGTAGAAATCACCGAGAGGTCCGGAGATATCAACCTCGTCGCCTTCCTTCCAGGTGGTGAGGATATGCTTGGAGGCATAGGAGGGATTTGTGAGCTTAATGGTGAGGGTGTAGCTGGTGTTTTCGGTGCCCAGTGCATCCTTGGGGTTGGAACGGATGGTATAGGGCTTGTTTACGGGTGCGCCGTCAATGTTCAGAGAAACGGAAACATACTGGCTTGCGCGGAAGTATGCCATTTCCTTGGTGCCCTTTGCTTCATTGGGAACGAGGGTAAAGCTCTTTGCATCGCCGTGGTCAACGACCTTTGCAATGATGCAGTGCTGCACTGCGGGGTGCAGACGCTTGCTCAAAATATTGGGATTGAAAATGGACTGGGGAATGGTTGCGGGTGCCTTTTCAATTTCCTTCATACGGGTCTTGACCTCACCCAGGAAGGGGAAGGGAGTCAGGCCCTTGAGACCTTTTTTATCATACTTATATTTTGCCATCTTACTTGCCCTCCTTCATATCGAGAAGCATATATCTTGCCTGCTCTGCGCCGGACAGCCATGCCTGGGAATAACCGTCCATCTGGGTGCCGTGAGCACCGACGAAGCGGAGGCCCTTGATATTGTAATCTTCCTTATGGCCGCACTGTACACGGGGGAACATGCCGTCCCAGAGTCTGGGATAGTAGCCGTAGACATCGCCCTTGGGGGTGCCGAGATAGCGTGCCCAGGTCATGGGGGATGCAACAACGATTTCCTCGATGTGGCTCTTCAGGTCGCAGCCGGTGACTTCCTCATAGCGGTCAACACACTCACGGGCAATGCGGTCCTTAATCTTGAAGTACTCTTCCTCGGTGACATTCTCAAATGCGTCGCCGTCATAGAACTTGGAGAACTGAAGGAATGCTCTGCCCTCGCCTGCTGCGTCGGGATTTGCGGCACAGAGGTTTGTGACGGTGATATCCTTGTGGGTATCAATGCTGTTGGAGGAGAGGAACTGCTCGTGGTTGTCGGGATTGTAGCGCAGGAAGGTGTCGTAATTCTTGAGTCCGATTTCGTCTGCAGAGGCGTCCAGACCGAGATATACGGTGAAGGGAGCCTGTGCCAGCTTCTGTGCGTTCATTCTCTTCTTGCAGATTTCGGGAACCTCGTTCTTATCCACCATGCGGTCAAATACCACATGAGGCATGAGGTTGGAGATGACGCGGTCACACTCGATGTACTCACCGGTGGTGAGCTCAACGCCCTTGACCTCGCCGCCCTTGATGTCAATCTTCTTGACCTCGGTGTTGTACCAGAGGTCGCCGCCCAGCTCACGGATCTTTGCGTCGAAGGCGAGGCTGACCTCATGGCTGCGGTTCTTTGCAAACCAGGGCAGCTGGGTTACATATACATAGGTCATGAAGGTGTAGGGAGCGAAGCTCATTTCGGTGGAGTCGCAGGCGACATAGGTCCAGTAGGACTCGAAGATATGTCTTGCCTTTTCGGGAACACCGATTCTGCGAAGCATCTCGTCACAGGGAACGGGAACGGTACGCATAAGGTCGTAGTACTTGAGCATCATTTCGACCTTTTCAAGGCCCTCGGGCTCATTGTGATGCTCGGACAGCCATTCAACACCGTCTACCAGCATACGGCCAAGCTCCATAACGGTGGTCATGCTCTCACGGGAGCCGGGAACCTGACGCTCCATTTCGTCGATGAAGGCCTGAACGCCTGCGGGCATGGAAACATTAAAGCCCTTCTCGGGGTCTGTGGCGATGGAGCCGAAGGTCTCCTTTGCGCACATCCACTCTACATCAAGGTGATATTTGTCCTCGATGAGCTGGCGGACTGCACCGCGCTTGCCCTCGCCTTCGCCGGTGCCGAACTGGCACAGCTCATGCAGGGTAGCCTCGAATTCATAATTGCCTCTTCTGATACTGGTTGCACAGCCGCCGGGCAGGTTGTGCTTTTCAAGCACGAGCACCTTCTTGCCCTCTGTGGCAAGATAGCAGGCAGCGGAAAGACCGCCGTTGCCGGCACCGACGACTACTACGTCATATTTGGCCATGTGTTTTCCTCCTGTCAGAATATAATAATTTTTGTTTTTCAATTTCTCTGTGGCTATACCACGGTTTTATTTTACTCCACAATCGGTGTAATAACAAGCATTTTTCGTTAAATGCTTGACGAAACAAACTGCGGCGTTTTGTGCAAATCTGTCAAAGCCGAAAGCGCTGTGGCCATTATATTCCCGCCACATCCGCGCAGATTTGAAAAGCAAGTAAAATTTGCTTTCTTTTTCCGCAGTTTTGTGGAAAAGAAAAAGGTTCCGCAGACAAGCTGCGGAACCTTTTTATGTTTACTTTTTACATGACAAAACGAGTAGAGTAACGGAAGCTGCAAAAAACAGATATGCACCGATGCCCATATACTCGAGTTCAAATTCCATGGCGATGGCAAGCGCAAGCACCATGATTATGCCGATAATACCCGCCGCAATACCGCAGCCGCTGGTTTTGCCCATAAAGCCCTTGACAATTGTAATAATTGCAAGCACGGAAAAGACTACCATGCAAATAATCAGAATTGCGCTGACCGTTTCTGCTTCATCGACAATCCAACCCAGATCGCCGGAAACATCCATCATATCAATGTAGTTCATAGAAAAGCCCCATGCACCTAGCCAGGGCAGGAAGAACATCAGGAAGGCAATAATTGCGGTAACAGCGGCGCCTATGCCAGCACCTTTCCTTTTTGACTGTGCAGCAAGAGGTGCATCCATCCGCATTCCGGGCTGTGCATAAGGATTGTATGCAGGCTGTTCGGGGGAATTGTACATAGGTGTCTCGGGCTGTGCATAAGGATTATACACAGGCTGTTCAGGGGAATTGTACATGGGTGTCTCGGGCTGTGCATAAGGATTGTATGCAGGCTGTTCAGCGGGATTGTACACGGGTGCCTCGGCCTGAACAAACGCTGCAAGTTGGGTTCCGCATTTTAAGCAGAATTTCGAATTGTCGCTATTGGAGTAACCGCAGTTTGGGCAATACATAACTGGCTTTCCTTTCATATGTTATTTTCTGTTTAAGCAGAGCGCGCTGTATGTTTATTAAATTTTATTAAAATTTGCAAAAAAAGTCAATAGAAAGGCGTTATTTGCGGTTTATTACTTGTTCTTTGCTCCGTCTTGATTTTTACAGAGCAATTGCTTATAATTTTCGTATGAAACTTATGAACGGCGGTAGGTGTAATGATAAAAAACGGCTTTAAGGACATAATGCAGGGGCGCATACTTTCGGGTGAGCTGAAGCCCGGTGACAAGCTGCCTCCGGAGCGTGAGCTTGCCGCGGAATTAGGCATCAGCCGCGGCTCCGTGAATCAGGGAATTCTGGACCTTGAGCGCATGGGCTTTCTCCGTGTTGTTCCCCGTAGAGGCACTTTTGTGGCGGACTATCTTGATAACGGAACGCCCCAGACTCTCACCGCCATAATGAACTATGACTCCGACCGCATCGATGCTCCCCTGTTCCGCGATCTGGCGGATATGCGCATACTGGTGGAGCGGGAGTCGGTGCGTCTCGCCTGCGAAAGAATCACCCCGGAGGATATGGACAGGCTCCACGAGTTCACCTCAAAAATATACTCCTCGGAGGGTGAGGAGCTGATTTCCGCCCTCTACAGCTATCACCGCAATCTCGTGCGAATAGGGCGCAATGTGGGATATCTTCTCGTTTTTCAGAGCTTTGAGTTCATGATAATCAATGCCATACGGGTACACTATTCCAACGCGGACGAAAAGCGCAAATGCCTCCCCGCCTATTCCCAGCTTACGGTGGCACTTTCAAACCGCAATGCCACAGCCGCTGACAGATTAATCCTCGAAATTCTGGGCACCGCCTGTGACTATGTAAACAGCATACTGGAAGCAAAAAAGAGCGATACATAAGTATCGCTCTTTTTTGCTCTTTTTTCAGATGAAGAACAGGCTGCAGGCAATGAGCAGCTGTCCGATGTAGTACAGCGAAAGGTTTGTAATTCTCAAGGAGAATTTCGATGTACCGCTGAAGGTGTTGAAGATAAGCACGATGTCGGAAACGGTGAAGAGCACGGCGCCGATGGCGTAGAGCCAGGTGGCAGTTGCCGGAGCTGCAATGAGGTTTCCGATGGCAATGGCGGTCATGATGACCACAGCGCCGATGTAGAAAATGCCGAAGATTTTGAAGGATGTCTTGACCTCCATGGTCTTGAAGATGTAGGTGAGAATTGCGGCAGCGATGACTGCACCGATGACGACGCACAGCCACAGGCTTTCGCTCTGGGGAATCAGCGCGGCAAGGTAGAGAATGTGGCCTGCCAGGAAGGCCGCAATGCCTAACAGGAAAATCTTCTGTCCGATCTTCTCAAAGACGAAACGGAGGTTCAGAAGAATATCGCCCACAGCACCCAGAATGAGGCCGATGAAAACGAGCTTTGCGAAGGCCGTGTTCGTTGCCGCGCCGTAGGCAATGGCGCCGATGATGACAAACACCACGGAGGCACTGCCCTTAAGGCAAACCGCGCCCACATATTTTTCCTTGTGCTCAACGGCGATGAACGCCGCCTGAATCAGCATGCCCAGCACGCACAGAAGAATGATTTTAGTATCCATTTTTTCCTCCCGGTTTTATTTTATCAGCACCACAGCTACATCGTTTACATTTGTACCCGTGGCACCGGTGAATATAAGTCCTCCGCAGGTCTTGAGCGCATTGTAGGAGTCGTTGTTCTCAAGCACCTTGCCTATGTCAATGCCCATTCGGGATAGGGCTTTCCTTGTATTGCCGTCGGCATAGCCGCCTGCGGCATCTGTGGGGCCGTCTGTGCCGTCAGAGCCCACGGAGAACACAGCCACATTTTCCATTCCGTCTATACCCTCTGCGGCAGCCAGAGCGATTTCCTGATTGCGTCCGCCCATTCCCTTGCCCTTAATGTGAACCACGGTTTCGCCGCCTGCAATAAAGGCTGCGGGCTTTTCGCAATCTGCGTTTTCCACGGCCTTTTCGGCAAGCATTTTTCCTGCGTCACGGGCCTCACAGTTAAGGCAGTCGGTTAGAATATGCGGTTCATATCCCAAAGTCCTGCAGGCATCGGCTGCGGCGGCACACAGCTCCCGCACGCTGCCCGTAATGACTGTTTCCACATTATCTATTGACTTGGGAGTTTCGGTTTTAAGACACTCAATTGCGTCGGACGAAAGCCGCAATCCGTACTTTTCTGCAATCTCCAATGCCTCTCCGCTCGTGCTGCTGTCGGGATAGGCAGGGCCGGAGGCAATCATATCAAGAGGATCGCCGATGATGTCCGACAGCACCACGGTGAACATTTTCGCCGGTGCGCAGTGGACGGCAAAGCGTCCGCCCTTAACCTTTGAAAGGCGCTTGCGAATCGTGTTTATCTCTACTATATCCGCACCGCAGGCGAGGAGCTGCCCCGTTATATCCTGAAGCTCGGCGGAGCTCACCGCAGGTGCTTCAAAAAGTGCGCTTCCGCCGCCGGAAAGCAGGAAAACCACCGTGTCATTTTCCTTGAGTTTCTCCGTCATTTCAAGCACTTTTGATGTGGCGGAAAAGCTGTCATCATCGGGCACGGGATGCCCCGCCTCGAAAATTTTCAGCTTGCCGATTTCGCCCCGGGAATAGCCGTGCTTTGTAATGACCATGCCCTCATCAATCGCCTCGCCGAGAATTTCATAGGCGGCGCTTGCCATGCTCCATGCCGCCTTGCCCACGGATACAAGCAGCAGCCTGCCGTCGGAAAATTTCTTTCCCTCCAGCGCACGCTTCACCGCCTCATGGGGCAGCACGCGGCTTATGGCGTTTTTCACTATATAATCGCAGTCTTCCCGGAGGTTCACAGGCACCGTCCTTTCACAATATTCTGCTTTTGTTATAACAGATAATGCACAATATGTCTACACAAAACAAACGCCCCGTGGGGCGTTTGTTTCAGCTTATGATATTAACTTTGCTGCCGTCGGCACCGTTTTTGGTGACGACTATCTGTTTTTCAATGCGGTTTTTCAGCTCGGAGACATGGGAAATGATGCCCACAAGTCGGTTGCCCTCGCTCAAGCTTCCTAAAGATTTCATGGCCTGATTGAGAGTGTCGCCGTCAAGAGAGCCGAAGCCCTCGTCAACGAACATGCTGTCGAGCTTCACGCCCCCTGCGGAGCTTTGGATCTCGTCCGCAAGTCCCAAGGCAAGCGACAAAGAGGCAAGGAAGCTTTCGCCGCCGGACAGCGAGCCCACAGGGCGTCGGGAGCCGTTGAAGTAGTCCACAACATCCAGCTCCAGGCCCACCTGGGACTGGAAATTATCGCTCTCCTCGTGGCGCTTCAGCTCATACTGTCCGCCGCTCATGGTGGCAAGCCGCAGATTTGCAAGACCGATTATGCGGTCAAAATACGCCATCTGCATATAGGTCTCAAACATGATTTTGCTCTTGCCCTTAATCTCTCCCGAAGCGGTTTCGCACAGGGCGTTTTTCCATCTGTACTCCTCGTCAAGGGAGAGCATTTCCTCCGATTGGGCTTTGATGCTCTTGAGATTTCCTCTATTCACCGCAAGGCGCATATTCACCTTGTTTTCAAGGCCTCTGCTCTCATTTTTCTTTCCCTCTAACAGGAGCTTTTCCTCCGCTGCCGCTTCGCCGTCAAGCTCACAGACATTCTCAAGCTGCTCATCAAGGCTCTTGACACGCTCCTTCAGCTTGATGATTTCCTCGCGGCAGGCCTTATAGGCCTCCTCTGCCTTTTCAATTTCCCGTGAAAGATCGTTTTTATTCTCCTCCAGCTTTTTGATGTGGATTTCCGCCAGGGCTCTGCTCTCGAAGTCCAGCTCGGACTTCAGCTTATCCCCGGTTTTTCTCTCCGTCTCGGCTGTTGCCGCAGCAGCGGCTATTGCCTGCTTAAGCTCGGAGATTTTTCCTTCAAGGGTGCTTACGCCTTCTCTGCAGTCTGAAATCTCTCTTTCTGCCGCTTCTCTGCGGTTTATTCTCTTCCTCTCCGTGTTGAGCTCTGCGCTTATTTTTTCCTTTAACGCTTTTTCATTTTCAATTGCGGTCTTAAGAGCTTCAAGGCAATTATCCGCATCACCGTTATCCGTAAATTCGGTGAGCTTTTTGACTATGCTCTCACCTGCGGCGGTAATCCTGCCGTCAAGGCTGTGGCAAAGCTCACTTGCATTCTTCATCTTGTCAGCGGCAAGCCCCGCCTTTTCCTTGGCGATTTTAATATCCTCTTCCCGCGGCACATCATGAACCCTGCAGGCAGGCTCGGGATGGTGCAGTGAGCCGCATACGGGACACTTTTCACCCTCGGCAAGGCGCAGCGCCAGCACACCAGCCTGACCATCAAGAAACAGCCTCGTCTTTTCCTCAAGCACCGACCTTGCCGCATCCGCCTCCGCTGACAGCACAAGGTACTTTTTCCTTTCAGCCGCAAGGATTTTCTTTTGGGCTTCTCTGTCCCTCACCTCGGCGACAAGTGCCTCGGCAGAGGCAATTCTGCCCTCGGTTTTTTCCAGTTCCGCAGCGAGGCGCTCCTTTTGCTCCCCCGCATTGGCAAGGCTCTTAAGCTCTGCCTCTAATTTTCCCGCGGAGGCTCTTTCGTCACGAAGCTTTTCCTCCGTAATCAGCTTTTCCTCTGCGGCATTTTTCTCCGCTGCTTCGGCGGCTTTCCGTGCCTTTATATGCCTTTCAAGCTCGTCAAAGCGCACAAGATTTTTTCTGTTTGCGGCAATCTCATCCGTCAGCTTTTCAAGCCGGGGCTTTCTCTCCGTGCTGCGGTCATACTCCTTCTTCAGGTCCTCAAGCTCTGCGCTCTTTCCTTCAAGAGCCTTTGCAAATCTTTCCCGCTCGGTCCTCGCTTTGTTTTGCCTATCCAGCGTATCCAAGGCGTAATCCAGCTCTTTCAGACGCTTTTCCGTCTCCTCAAGCTCTCCCTTGAGCTTTTCGCAGAGCGCCTCATCCGAGGCTATCAGCTTTTCCACAAGCTCAAGCACCTCTGCCGTGGACATGGCATCGTCCTTTGCTCTTTTCAGTTCAAGGGCCAGCACATCCTCCTCATCCCACAGCACACCGTCAACACTGCGGTGCAGGTTTTCCCGCGTGCTCTTACAACGGTTGTCGAGCGCTCTCACATCATCCTTAATGCGCTTCTGCACCGCCTCGGCAGAATGTGTCTTAAAGATATTGCGGAATATCTCCTTGCGATCGGAGGTTGTGGCCTCTAACAGCTTGCGGAATTCTCCCTGGGCGATCATGGCTACTCTGAGAAATTGCTCGCGGCTTATACGCATTATTCCCTCAACGGCAGCGTTTACATCCGTGACCTTTGTGATAGGCGCACCGTCAGGAAGCCACAGCGTTGCATCCGATTTTTGGGTGGTCGTACCCTTGCCGTTTTTCGTCAGGCGCTCATATTCGGGGTTGCGCCTTATTTTATACACCTTGCCGTCATACTCAAAGGAAAGCTCCACAAAGGTGGGCGTGGTAATATCCGCATACTTTGAGCGCAGGGAATTTTTCCTCCCGGCGGTGTTGGGCTCACCGTAAAGGGCATAGGTTATTCCGTCAAAAATGGTGGTCTTGCCTGCGCCCGTGTCGCCTGTAACAAGATACAGGCCGCTGTGGCCCAGTTTTTCAAAGTCCACCACGGTTTCCCCGGAATAGGGGCCGAAGGCCGACATGGTCAGCTTTATGGGTCTCACGCCTGCACCTCCTTTATCTCCGCAATGATCCGCTGCATATATTCAAGCTGCTCATCGCTCATGGGCATATTATTCTGCTTTTCAAAAAGCTCCGCAAAGAGCTCAAGCTCGCTTTTCTGACGGACATTTTCCGCCGTCGTTATGCATTGCCGTGTCCTTGTTCGTTTGTTGTCGTACTGAATCAGCATGAGCTTGCGGTAAATACAGCGCAGACGGGAGTAGGCATCAGCCACGGTTTCCTCGTCCGTGAGGGTTATGCGCACATAGTCCTCCTGCCAGCTTGTTCCCTCGTAAAACTCCTTCTGCATGATTTCCTCGAAGCTGCCCCGTATATCCACCATGTCACGCTTTGGCACAAGGGGTATTGTGCGGACGCTGACGCTGCCCTTTTCCCCCAACTCCACAACTGTAACGGACTTGCTGACCTTCGCCTCGGAGAAGGAATATTTAAGGGGTGTTCCGCAATATCGTATATGCTCGTTTCCGCAGCTTTGGGGTACATGTAGGTGGCCCAAAGCGACATAGTCAAACTCCGCCACGGCAGAGGCATCCACATTGTCAGCACCGCCCACGGAGACCTCCTCGGATTCGCAGGTGACGGAATTGGTTATGAACTGGTGGGTTACGAGAACATTGCGCTGTGCTGTGTCAATATTCATGTGCTTTACGGCGCAGCTTACCGCATCCGTATAGCTTTTGATTTCCTCCTGGGGGAAGAAATGCTTCACCTGCGCAGGCTTAATAAAGGGCAGGAGATAAACATTCACGCCGCCGAACTCATCCTCAAGCTGCACAGGGAGAATTTCTCCGCTGTAAACGGGCGAAAAATACACGCCCGCATTTTCCACAACGCGGCCTAAATAGGCAACTCTCTCTGCGGAGTCGTGATTTCCGCTTATGACAAAAACCTTCAGGCCCCGCTTTGAAAGGCGGAATACGAACTCGTCAAAAAGCCGCACAGCCTCGGCGGAGGGTACAGCCTTGTCATAGATATCCCCTGCAATTATGACGCCATCGGGCTTCTCTCCGTCGATAATATTCAGTATTTCCGCGAGAATATACTCCTGGTCCTCTAAAAGGCTGTACTCACGGAGTCTTTTGCCTAAATGAAGGTCGGACAGATGAATTAGCTTCATGGTCTTTCTCCTTGGATTATTCTGATTTTAGTATAGCTTAACATTCCGCAAATTGCCACAAAAAAAGCACCGCAAAGCGGTGCTTTTTTAAGTGTAGTAATGTTCTGCGTGATATTCGAACAGTCCCTGAAGCATGGAGGTTATATTGCTGGTGGAAACGGTTGCTCCCGTAACGGCATCCGCATCCACGCAGGACACCTGCGTTCCGTAGCCGTCCCAGGCATCTATATCGCTCTTGGTGGCCTGCACAAGGCTCTGCACGAAGTTTTCGTCCATGTACTCCTGAGTGTACTCGGAGATATAGTAATTGGGGTTGCTGTCACCCCAGAGGCCCTTGTTGTCACCGAAGGTGATGGTGCGGATTGCCGCGTCCTCTGCGGAGTCCTTATTGTTTAAAAGCTCCACATAGCACACGGAATAGTAGTTGACGCTGGAATCCCTGCAGGTGCAGGAGGAAAAGGCCACCTGATAGGAGGTGAAGGTGGAGTTTGACTGCTCAAAGAGTATCACCGCCGTGTATTCCTCCCGTGTTCCGCCGGAGGAATAGTGGGTAAAGGTAAAGGTGGGATATTGCTCGCTTTCTTCAAGCTCCGCGGTCGCAGTTTCCTCGGGGGCAGGCTCCTCCGCGGGCGCGGTGCAGCCGCAAAGCAGCAGAATAAGCGCAAGCAAAAATATAATGGCTTTTTCTTTCTTCATGTTATCACTTTTCATGGAGTCTGCCGAAATCTATGTAGGCATAGTCAGCGCGCCATGTGGCATAGATGTTGTCGTCCTCGGCATTCTCGGGGTAAACCACAAGCTCCAGCGAATTATCGCCCGTGTACTCCCAGTTGCCGCCGATATTGTACAACAGATTTTCATCCCAGCCAAGATACATCAGCAGGGATTTCATCATTCCCGCGTAGCCGCCGCCGCCGCACATGAGAAAAATGGGCTTATCCTTGGGGAAAAGCTCCTGAAGAATCATCATGGATTCCTTATAATTCTCGCTTACGGAGGCAATTGTGCCGTCGGCATTCCACTCCACGGCAAAAAGTGTGTTTCCCTCATAGGCATTTGCAACGGGCAGGGCGCCGAGTGTCGCAATATATGGGTAAGGCACCACCTTGAAGCCCTCAATGGTCTTGCTCAAGTCCGCATCGCCGCCGATGGCGGCATAATCGGCAGGGTCAAACAGCATACGCACATCGCGGTAAACAACATCATCGCGGCCAAGATAGCTGTCAATGGTACTCATATTTATATTCTTATCCACACCGAATTGGCTTTCCGTATCCACCACAGGGGCAGGCAGCAGAGTCTGCGCAGGCTCGGTGTCGGGTGCTTCCGCAGGTGCGCAGGCGCACAGAAGCAGAATCAGCACAAGCAAAAGCGGAATTATTCTTTTCATCTCTAACCTCCGTACTTTTCTCAACAAAGCAGGCAGGCTCCTGTCTGCTTTGTTCAGAAATCAGTGGAGGGATTTCTCCCTCCACTGATTAAGGTAACATTATTTTGCGACGATTTCAACAACCAGCTTGCAGTAGTCGCTGGAAGAGGTGGACATACCGGGTGCAACCCAGACGGTGCCGCCTTCGCCAACTGCCTTATCCTTCTCGATTGCGATGAGGGTAAGGTCGCTGTTGATGAAGTCCTGGCTGAGCTCTACCTCGTAGCCGTCACTTGCAACAACCACGACCTTGGTGAAGTCCTTAACGCCGCAGGCTTCCAGAACGTCGGAGAGCTTGTAGCCGGTGTAGGTCTCGGTGGACTCGTTGCCCTTCTTGTTGACGGTGGTTACTTCCATCTTGTAGATGTGGAGGTCCTTCAGGGTTTCGTTGGTGATTTCAACGCCGTTTACCATGAAGCTGAAGTCTGCGAACTGAACCTTGTCGGTCTTGTCTGCCAGCTCGGGAAGGGTGTTTTCGCTTACGCCCTTGTCAAGATTCTCAAGGTCAACCTTTGCGCCGTCAAGTGCAATTGCTACCATGCCCTTGATGTAGTCGCCGGTGGTGCCGCTGGAGCAGGGTGCGAACCAGGGAGAGGACTTAAACTGCTCACCGTTCTTGGTGATTGCAATGAGGGTGGTGGGATCCATTGCCATGTCCTTGTCGACTTCAACCTCGTAGCCGTCGTCTGCAACTGCGGTTACGGTCTTGAATTCGGTTACGCCTGCAACCTCGAATACATCCTTCAGAGAGAAGCCCACGAAGGTATCGGTGGACTCGGTACCGCTGCTGTTAACGGTAGTGGTCTGAACCTCGTATGCGGGGTAGTCAGCCATGTCTGCATCGGTGACCTTAACACCATTGACATAAATGACAAATTCGGGGATGGTCACGCCGACGGCTTCCTTGAGTGCGCTTCCTTCATCGGGAGCTTCACTTGCTTCGGGTTCTGCGGTTTCTCCGCATGCTGCCAGAGCGAACACCAGCAGAAGTGCGAGAAGAAGGGATACATACTTTTTCATTATTTTTTCTCCTTTCGGTTTTTGCGTACTGCATTAAATATTTGGATAAAGGCAGACATTTCTGCCCAATTCCTCAATGTAACGGATTTTCAGCTCGGAATTATATACCGTGCGCAGGTTTTCCTCGGTGACAAGCTCCTCCGTGCTGCCTGCCATGAGCTTTCCCTCTTTATTCAGAATCGCTGCCCTGCCGCCTAACATTATGGCATGGTCGGGATTGTGGGTGGTGATCACCGTGGTATAGCCCTCCCCGGACAGCTCCTTTATTACCTTAAGAGTTCTCAATTGATTGCCGAAGTCCAAATGCGCCGTAGGCTCATCGAACAAAATAACCTCGGGTTTTCTTACAATGGCTCGTGCGATGGACGCCTGCTGCATTTCGCCGCCGGAAATTTCCGTGTAGGGCCTGTCCGCAAGGTCCTTGAGTCCCATTTTTTCAAGGGCCTCAAAGGCCGCGTATCTGTCCTCTTTTCCCGGTCTGCCTAAGGCTGAAATCAGAGGTGCTCTTCCCATGAGCACAAATTCCAGCACCGTGTATCCGAAAACGGGCTTTAAATTCTGCGGCACGAAGCTCACCTTTTTAGCAAGCTCCTGGGCGGTCATTTCCTCAAGGCCTTTTCCGTCAACGAGGATTTTTCCCGTCTGGGGCTTATTCAGCGCCATCATGCAGGTGAGAAGCGTGCTCTTTCCCGCGCCGTTGGGGCCGAGGATTGACAGCACATCGCCTTGCTCAATGCTCAAAGAAACGCCGTTTAAAACCTGTCTGCTGCTTCCGGGATAAGCGAAGCGGAGATCCTTTATCTCATATATCATGGGCCACCCTCCTTTGTCTCCAAAGCAACCATGCGTAGAAGGGGGCGCCTACTATTCCCGTAAGAATGCTGATGGGCATTTCCGCCGCACCTACGGTGCGTGTTAGGGTATCGACCACCAGCATGAAAAGGCCGCCCAAAAGCGCCGTTACGGGCAGCAGCTTAGAGTTATTCGGCCCCACAAGCATTCTTCCCAAATGGGGTATTACAAGGCCCACCCAGCTTATTGTGCCGGCAATGCACACGGAGCTTGCGGTGAGAAGAGTTGAACAGAGAATAACTATTCCGCGCACGAGACGCACATTCACACCCAGTGCCTGGGCCTCCTGCTCTCCGAGGGAAAGGACATCAATGCGCCAGGACATAAGCTGGAGTATAACTGCGGGAATGATGATAAGGGGCAGAGTGGGCAGAAGGTCCTCAAGGCTTATATAGCTGAAGCTGCCCATGGTCCAGTAGGTAATGGCGGCAAGCTGGGTTTCGGGGTCGGCAACATACTTTATAAATCCCATAATTGAGGACATGGCCGAGCCCACGATGATACCTGCCAGCACCAGCATGATGTTTGAATTATTGCGGAAAAGCACCGGCAGCGTAAGTGCCAGAGCCACCGCAATTATGCCGCCTGCAAAGGCGAAAAGCTGTATAAAGCCAGACTGAAGGGACAGCAGAATTGCCAATGCCGCGCCAACACAGGCTCCGCTTGACACTCCGAGAAAGTCCGGAGAAATCAGCGGATTGCAGAATATTCCCTGATATGTTGCGCCGGAAAGAGCCAATGCGGCACCCACCAGCACACTGGCAAGTATTCTCGGGATGCGCAGGTGCAGAACAACATTCACCGTCATCAGAGGATAGCCGCTGTCCGTTCCCCATATGCCGCACCAGAGGATTTTCAAAACCGCCAAAGGCTTTATATCATATTTTCCCACACACACGGTGAACACCGCCGCCGCAAGCTGAAGTATGGCAAGAAGAATGCCCAGCGTTACGGCGTTCAGACCGTTTTTTCTTTTAATCATGTCAGTTCGTATCCTAAATAGTCGGAATCAAAGGTTCTGCCGAACATGAATTCATAATATTCGGCGATTTCAGCCTCCAGCTCCTGCAGGCTGAAGTACTCGGGGTACATTTGATGCAGCATCCAGAAGGTGCAGATTACATCCGCGATACCGGGCATATCCCATGTATCCAGCTTGCTGGGGATTATGGATACATTGCCGTTTTTAACGCTCTGCATGGCACTCCAGGCATCATCCTCCATTATCTCCTCCACGGTATAGTCGAGGGATGCGGAGCTTGTGCAGAAGATGTATTCGGGGTCCCATGCAAAAACGGTTTCCACACCGATGTTCATCCAGTTGCAGTCGTTTTCGGTTTCGGCGGCAACGGGGATTCCTCCCGCTTTTTCAATCATCCATGTCTGAATCATATCGCCGCCGGCGATTCTTCCCAGCTCACCGCCCATGCAAAGGGCAGTATGGCGCTCATCTTGGGGAATCTGCGCCACGATGGAGTCGATTTTGTCAAACTTGGCATCCATCCATGCAATAATTTCATTGGCGCGGTCAACCCTGTCGAAATAGTCGCCCATCAGCACGAGGGTGGAATAGATTCCCTCCATATCCTCTGCCTGAATGCACAGCACATCAACGCCCAGCTTCTCCACGGCCTCCACGGTTTCCGCATCGTTGGCACGATGCACCAGAACCGTTGCGCCGGATGCCGCCAGTGCTTCAAGGTCAACAACGCCCTTGCCCACGGTTCCCGCGGCTGCAAGATTTTCGTCGGCATCCTTCCAGAAGTTCGATTTGCAGTTTATTGCTGTTACCTGATCCGTAAGCTGCAGCGCCACAATGAAGGGTACCGCCGTGCCGTAAACCGAGGCAATTCTTATTTCATCGCTGTTTTCGGGAATGGCTACCTGCCTGCCTGCGGCATCGGTGACGCATGGACCGCTTATTTCGTTGCTGCTTCCCACAGAGCAGGCGCCCAGAGAAAACGCCATGCACAGGCACAGCATGAGTGCAATAAACCGCTTCATTTATCTTTCCTCATTTCGAATCAAAGATGCTTTTGTCAACATTAATTTTGATTTCACCGGAGCCGGGAATGGTGATTACCAGCTTGTTGAAATACTTGACGGAGGCTCCCTGAACATTTTCAACCACTATGCGCAGGGGACCACCCATATTGCCTGCAAGTCCCGTGTAGCCCTCATGCTTTTCGCTGTCAACACAGGGTGCGCCGTTGACCGCGTAGCAGATGATTACGGGCTTTCTGTTGCCTGCGGCGTCCAGAACGCCGTTTTCAAGGCCGTCCATGTAGACGACGCTTAAGAGGTCATTCTTATAGCCGTCATCGGCATAAACCGTTACGGCAACGGGATTGGAGATATCCGCCTGCCCGTCCACAATGAGATTTGCAAATTTCCACAGGTCTATACCCTCGCAGGTGCCGATTTCCAGCACGGAGTAATCCTCGCGGACAACCAGCCCCGTCAGAGCTTCAAGGTCCTTTGCTGTGAGCTTATATTCCCACTCATGGTCATCGTTTCGCACGACGACAGACATTTCGTAGTCAAGAAATTCGCTGTAAACATCGCTCATGCTATGGCTCCATGTGGTGACCTCGTTGGCAGAGACCTCGATTGCCACAACATTCTTGACGCAGTATTTTGCATTGACATCGTCCTTGTCAGTCATGGGAACGATGAGCTTCAGCGGACCGCCGTCGGCAGTCATAAGGGGCTTTCCGTCGGTGACGGCACCTCCCACCTCACCTGCACCGTAGGCCAAAATTGCACAAAGCGGCTTTTTATCGGGTGAAACGAAATTGGTATAATTCTGTCCCTTCAGCCTTGACAGCGGAACTGTTACGCTGCTGCCGTCAGAGGCATAAACCGTTACCTCGCCCGCATTGTTGCAGATGCCCAGCTCCGCAAAAAGCTCGTAAACGGGTATGCCGCGATAGCGCTGCTCGGACATGGAGCCCTTGCTGTTTAAGATGCTGAAATCCAGTGTTTTTGCCTGAACCTGGCGGCTCTCAAGCTCGGAAACGGTGAAGGTATGCTCCTTCTGAAGTCCTGCGCCGCAGAAGCGCACGGTGCTGCTTGACAGTGCTGCGGCATCGCCCTCAAGATGGGCATAGGCGTCAGGCTCAATATCAACGGTGATGCTTGTAATATTTTTCAGCACATAGGCGTTGTCGCTCTTGCTGTCGGTGGAGGGTACCACCAGCATGAGAGGACCGCCGCTGTTCTTGACAGTATATTTTTCGGGATCGGTATCGGCAAAGGGATTGAGCTTTACGGAGGCCACATAGCCGTCGGACTTACTGCTCTTCACCAGAGGCGCGCCGTTCTTTGCGTATGCAAGAATCGCGCTGAGTCCGTTCTTTCCGCTGTCGCAGTTGTAGCCCTCGGCAAAGAGCTCGTCAAGGCTTACGGTGACGCTGTCCGTGCCGTTGGAGAAGGTTACGGTTCCCACGGTGCCGGGGATGCCCACCACCTTCATGAGATAGTACTCAAGGTCAACGCCCTCATATACCGCGCTGTTGCCGTCAATGCTGTACACAGCCTTGACCTTTGCCGCGGCCTTGTCATTGCCCGCAACCTCGCTGCCGTATACCACATCCTCAAGCTCGCCCACAGTCATTCTGGTATCAATGAGGTTTTCGCCCTTTTCGTTGTTTACCGAAATGGCAAGCTCGCTGTCGGCAAGCTTGTGCTGGGCCTTGTTGTCGGTATATTTATGGGTATTGTAAAGCAGGTCATCACCTACGACAACCTCGCTGAGGTACTGCACCTGATTGGAGCCGTTGGCGTGATTGTACTGGGTTTTGCCGAAGACAACACGCATGGGGCCTCCGTTATTGGACAGTCCGGACAGGTATCCGTCGTCAATATTGGTAATGGTATAGGGATAGTTATTCACACCGTAGGCCAGAAGCACGGGGTAGCCCGTCTTCACCAGGTCGGCGTTGGTGGAAACATAGGTGCCGTCATTCTGGTCGGCGGCATTCTTATTATAGAAGCCGAAGGCATCGGGATAGGACAGTGCCTCTGCGGAGAAGGATTCGGAGGACTGTCTGCCGTCGGCGGCGTTGAAGCTGATGATTGTGGTGCGAGCTTCTGCTCTGCCCATATCCTCAACCGTATCCATGCCCAAGTAGCAAAGCAGCTTATAGAGGTCAAGTCCCTCGTAGGTGTTCACATACCAGTAAGCATTGTTTGCAAGGCTGTAGGAATCGCAGTAGCCCATGCCGCCCTCAACGAGATTGCCGTCATCATCGGTTTTCACCAGATTTTCAAGCTGCTTCACGGTGAGGTTAATCTCATTGCCTATGGCCTCGCCTCGGAAAGTGATAATATAGTCGGTATAATCCGGAGATGAATAGGCCTCATCCTGTGCGGTGGTGTGCTTAAAGCCCGGCTCGGTTTCCTCGCAGACATATACATAGGCCACATTGGAGAAGGTGTCGTAATCAACGCTGCTGTCATACTCCTTCAGGTCATAGACGAGCTTCAGACAGCCGTCGTCATTTTCCAGCTCATCCACATAGCCCGGGGAATGCTCATCGCCGTTTTTCGCGTCAAAAACAAAGGGAGCCACGCTATCCTGGTCAAGGTTACCTATGCCGTAGGCAATAATCACGGGCTTCCCCGCCTCGTGAGCCGCGGTAATATCCTCAATGGTGAGCTCCGCAACGGTGGCGCGGTTGCTGTTTTTGAGCTGAACCTTGTAGGCGGTATCCGTGAGGAAAATTCCGTTGTCGCCATCGGTCATACTGTTGAGCATATACCAAAGGTCGATGCCCTCATAAACCATCTTGCCCCGGGAGTCCTTATAAACGCCTCTGTACAGACCGTCATCGCGGTTTTCAAGCTCACGGATGGAAAGAGGAATACTCGTGACAACGCCCGGTCCCTCCACCGTCAGCGTGGCGCCCGTGATGGCGTCCACATTATAGGGCATCTTCTCATCCTCCGTAATACCTCCGTTGGTTATGTGCTTGTATACAGAGGTTGAAAAATCTATGTTGGAATTGTCTATCTCGATGTCCCTGTTAAATATAAAAAACAGGCCAGCTGCAAGACAAAGGGCTACTATTGCCCCAATGATTATCTTCTTTTTCAACGATTTTCCTCCTCAAGCCCGCATTTATTGTTGCTGTTGCACAGTTAATCTGCTCGTATTTTGTGCAATTTGCTTTTTTGTTCTTATTCTACTCATTGTGCTAATTATACATATTTTGAACACAATATACAAGCACTTTATAACATTTTTGCAATTACCCGACAAAAAAGCTCCGCAAGCCGAAGCATTGCGGAGCTTTAAAACTTTGCTCATTAAAAATTCAAATATGAAATATAGCTTTCCGAAAACTCCTCCGAGGAGGACAGGTCCACATATGTGCATTTATCCGCCAACGCCCGGAGCTTTTCCTCTGCGGCCCTGTCTAAAAGCATTGCCGCACCCTTTGCCGCCGCATTTCCCGCCTGACGGACAATGCTCTCGGAGACCGGGGGAAGCAGACCGATTTTTATGGCGCTGATCACATTCATATACTTTCCGAAGCCGCCGGCAACGATGATTTCCTTCACGGCTTTTCCCTTGAGAAGCAGCTCAATCCCGCCGCGGATTGCCGCCTTTGCAAGCTGCACCTTGTGAATATCGCGGAGGCTTAAATACACACCGTCGCACAGTGAAAACGCTCTTGTTCCGTTTTTTTCAACAAACCTGCTTCGGAGCTCCGCAGGTGCTTTATCCCGGGCAACAAGCCGACCACTGCGGCTTATGAGTCCCAAATCCAGCAGCACCGCCACAGCGTCAATAATTCCGCTTCCGCAGATACCTCTTGCCCTGACGCCGCCGAGTACATGGGTGCGGATTTCACCCTTTTCCGTCCACACTCTGTCAATGGCGCCCTCTGCTGCATTCATTCCACAGGAGATTTCCGCACCCTCAAAGGCAGGGCCTGCCGCCGTGGCACAGGTTTTATAGCCGCGCTTATCGCCTATGGCAAGCTCACCGTTGGTGCCGATATCCACATACAGGCAAGGCTCCTCCGCATCCTGCAGGCCGCAGGCGAGCATACCTGCCACCACATCGCCGCCCACGTAGGCGGATATGCAGCGGGCAAAATACACATCGGCGTCGGGCCACACATTCAGACTTCTTTGCGCACCGAAAAGGCTTTTTACCTCAAAGGGCGGCACCGCCATGTCCGAGGGATCAAGCCCTGCCGCAAAATGCTGCATGACGGTATTGCCCACTATGGAGACACGGCTGATTTTGTCCTTGTCCTCCGCAAGCGCCGAAAGCTGCTTCTCCATGCAGGCGTAAAGCTCGTCGAAGCTGCCCTTGCGGCAATGCTCCATGCGGCTTACCACATCAGCGCCGAAGACACGCTGGGCGTTGAGCTCACTTTTTTCGGCCACACATTCCCCCGTTTTGAGGTCGTAAAGCGCCGAGACGATTGTGGTGGTGCCTATGTCTACGGCAAGGCCGAGGCCTTCTCTGCCGCCGCTGATTTTCACATTCTCTGCAACGGCAATTATTGCTTCATTTTCAGGTGGGAGCCACAGCTCACAATCACCCGTGGGAGCATAGCGGCAGGCAAGGATTTCCCCCTCTGTCTCCGTAATTTCTCCGCTGTCAAGAGAGCGCAAAAGTCCCTTAAGCTCCACACGGCATTTGCCGCAGACGCCCCTGCCTCCGCAGGGAGCATTCGGGCCGTGGGTGGTGCCAAGGGACTGCAATATGCTTTTTTCTCCGTCGGCGCAGAGGGTGAAGCATTCCTCACCGCAATGCACCCTTATCTGAAAAGAATTCACGGGAGCCTGTTTATCTCCTTTGTTTATTCCTCTTGCTTCGGGAGGCTTATTCTCCCAATGCCCAGCCGCGGCAGATGGAAACCGTCTTCTGGGGGCTGCTTGTCCATGCGTCGGCGCCGATGTTCCTTGCGGAGACCTCGTTTACGGGAGCGCCGCCTACGATAATTTTAACATCGTCACGCATACCGGCGTCGGTAAATGCCTGCACGGTTGCCTTCATGGAATCAAGGGCGAGAGTAAGAACGCCGCTGAGGGCGATGATTTTTATATTCTCCGTCTTTGCTGTTTCAACAATTTTCTCTGCGGGAGTATCAATTCCCAAATCCAGCACCTCAAAGCCGCCGGCCTCAAGGAGAGATTTTACAATATTCTTGCCGATGTCGTGGAGGTCGTCCTTGACGGTGCAGAGAATTATTCTTCCTAAATTTCCACCCTCGCCCTCGGAAAGGGCAGGCTTGATTATTTCAATGGCACCGGTGAGGATTTCGCCTGCGTAAATGAGGTCGCCTACAAAATATTCGCCTTCCTCAAACAGCTTGCCCACGCCCTCCATGCCTTCCTGGCAGGCCTTTACGGCCTCCATGGCATCGGCGCCGCTGTCCACAACCTCCTGCATGAGCTCAAGCAGGGCGTCCTCATCTAAATCCTGCATTGCGTTTTTGATATCTTCAAAATTCATAATATTTCTCCTTAATAATTATCAGCCGTCAGTAAGAATGGTCAGCAGAAGTCTCATAAGCATTTTCTTTGCAGGGCGCATATAGAAAGGTACTATGTCCCTGACGAGGCGGTTGTAGCCTTCGGGATAGGATGTATATTTATTTTCCATCTCAATTCTCCTCTCTGCAGGGGCGGTACTCGCTTACAAACTTGCACACCGCCGCCATATTCTCCGCCGTTGCGTCATTGCGGTAGGAAAGCATCTTATTTTCGCTGAAGATGTAGCCGCCGTTTTTGCCCAGCTCATCGCACAGTCGCTTTGCATAGGCAACGCACTCCTCGGGGGTGCCGTTTGCCAGCATATCCGTTGTCATGCCGCCCATGATTGCCGCATTGGGGAGCTTCTCACGAATTTCAAAGGGGTCATCCTGCTCAAGATGCAGGGTGATGACGCCCTTGGGATAGTCCTTGAAATAGTCCGCATAGCGGGCAATGCTGCCCTCGGCGAAGATGCGGACATTCATGCCCTTTTCTGCATAGGCATCAAGCAATCTCTTAAGGCTCGGCCAGTAGAAGCGTTCAAACTGCTTGGGTCCCATGATGTTATGGGCCAGCATCATAACAGACGCGTCAAAGCAGTATTTATAATTGGGGCCGTCGCCGTTTTTAATCTGTTCAATCAGGGGATCGATATGCTGCTCGTCCCATTTTTTGCAGAAGCTTTCAACAAGGTCTGCGTTGCGGCGCATGGCGATAGAGAGCTGCTTGATACCCAAAAGATTCGCCTCCAGCTCCTCAATGCCGAACTGGATCGCGCCCTTCATGGGATTGTTGGGGGCAAGACCGGGAATGCCGTATTCCTTGCCTGTGACATTGGCCATGTGGATTACGAACTTGGTGTAGGCCATGTATTCCTTAAAGGTCTTTTTCCACACCTCTTTGGTTTTTTTGCCCCATTCCTCGCCGTATTTCTTGGGCAGGACGGTTTCCCAGATATACTTCTCGGGATTTTCCAGATACTCATCGAGAGTGTCCACGGTGCAGTGGGCATGGTCGTGGATACCCACCATGTCGGGAGTATAGTAATAATAGCCGCCCACACCAAAGGCCTCGGTTACATTGAACTGGTTTCGGATACCCGTATCCAGCACTCCGTCAACGGGATATGTATCAAGGAAATGGCGCACGCACTCCTCCATGACCTTAAAATCCGTCATGGCTTCATCCAGCGTGTGGCCCGCGTCGAATATCTTCCATGTTACCGCGGCGGAGAAATGGGGTATTCTCTCCGTGGGCTTAAAGCAGGCCGCGTCGCGGAATAGCTTTACTCTGTCGGCCTTAAGCTGTTTATTATTCATATAATCCCCTCTTTATACATAGTGCTTTTAATCTAACACGAATTGCATTTTCCGTCAATTTATAATATACTGTTTAAAAACCATTAAGGAGATATTTGTATGTCCGAATTCACATTGGCCCTTGCCCTTGTTGATTTTATCCCGGTTATTGCCTTTGGCGTGGCTATCATTCTATTAGCCTCGGTTTTCAACAGTCCCCTTTTCTTAATCGGTGCCATTGCAAGTCTGCTGGCCGGCGTTTTCAAGGTGCTGTGGAAGCTGATCCTCGGCACCGTCAAAAAGGATGTAAAGTGGCTTAACAAGTCCTTTCTTCCTCTGCAGGCAGGCGGCTGGCTCATAATGCTGCTGGCAGTCATTCTGAACATCTGCAAAATCAGCTGGAGTGCAGTTCTTACCGCCGTCACAGGTATGCCGCAGCTCATTTTCTTCATTCTCTGGATTATATTCATGGGCGTCATGGTGTGGTATAAGAAGAACAAATTCGACAAGTATGATGCCAAAACCAACTGGGTGGCGGAGATCGTAAATTCCATAGGTCAGACCTGCTTCCTCGTAGCCATAATATTTGCCATAGGATAAAAAAGGGCCGCCGTAAGGCGGTCCTTTTTGGGCTGTTATTGCAAAAACTTGAAAATTACAGTATAATATTTACAATTACACAAGGAGGAGAAACAGATGAAGAAACGCATAATATCGATAATCTTAGCTCTAATCATGATTTGCACGCTGCTGCCCATGTCCGCTTTTGCAGCAACTGTCGTTCGCAGCGGCAAGTGCGGCAACAATCTCACCTGGACACTCGACACCAAAGACACACTCACAATCAGCGGTACGGGGGAAATGTACGATTATGGTGAGTTCGCTTCCTCACCTTGGAACGGTAGCAGGTCCAACATATTAAGTGTCATAATTAAAGACGGCGTCACCACCATTGGCTCCTATGCATTTGAGGGTTGCGACAGCCTGACAAGCATCACCATCCCCGACGGCGTCACCACCATTGGCGACTCCGCATTTGAGTATTGCAGCAGTCT
>JAUMWD010000033.1 GCA_030529825.1 Bacillota bacterium | reverse complement strand
CTCCCATGCTTGCACGAACGGTTTTGGGATTGTACAAATCCGCGCAGGCACCCACCAAAACCACGGCATCAATATTGAAGGCATTGGCGGTACGGATTACCGTTCCCACATTGCCCGGATCCTGCAGATTTTCAAGGACGACGGCTCTTTCAACGAGAGTGCTTTCATCCCGCTCCGCCATTTTCACCGTAAACACAGGTCCGGGGCTGGACTTCAGCGGAGATGCGTATTCAAACAAGTCCGCAGGCGCGACATACTCGGGCGCGTCAACCTCGACATCGCCCTTTTTGTCCTTCCAAAGCACACATTTTATCTCTGCGCCGAAGGACAGCGCCTCGCGGAGAGTCTTTTCGCCGTCGCAGATAAATTCGCGGCACTCCTCGCGATAAGCCTTGTCCGAGGCAACGGAACGCAGATGGCTTATTATTCTGTTTTTTCTGGAGGTAATATATTCTTCTCTCATAAGTTTGTATAATATATCATAAAATATGACTTTGTCAAACGCTTCCTACTTTATTTAATATAAAAATTTTTTGTCAAAAAAGAAAGCCCCGTAAAGTTACACTTTACGGGGCTTAAAAAATGCTTATGCCATATCGCGATAGAGGAAGGTTACAATCTGGGCCCGGGTACAGGTGGTATCGGGTGCAAAATGCTTTGCGTCGACACCGGTGGTGATGCCCTTGTTAACCGCCCACAGAATCGCCGTATAATAGGGGCTCAAAGCGGAAACATCCTCGAAGGGGCATTTTGCGTTTACAAGACTTCTGCCCTCATAGCGCCAGAGGAAGGTTACGATCTGGGCGCGGGTGCAGCTTTGATTGGGGCTGAAGTGAGTAAGGTCAGTGCCAACGGTGATGCCCTTTTCCACTGCCCACAGCACCGCCTTGTAATAGGGGCTTGAGGATTCAATGTCCTTGAAGGGGCTTATCTTCAGTGTGGGCTCGGGGGAGCCTGCGGCACGCCACAGAAGGGTTACGGCCTGACCGCGGGTGCAAGCGGAATCCGGGGCAAAACGGTCTGCGTCAACGCCGGTGGTGATGCCCTTGTTTACTGCCCACTTAACGGTATCATAGCACCAGTTCCCTGCCTTCACATCGCTGAAGAGGTCGGGCAGCTTATCGCCGTTATAGGCAAACACACCGTTTACATAGCTGTGATTCTGTGCTTCAAAGAACTCCGAAGGCGCAACGCGCATCCATGTAAGACCGATTTCGGGGAAATGAGCATTGATAATCTGAACGAGATTGCCCACAAGAGTCAGTGCAGTGTCGGGATACTCCTTGGCAAAAACCAGAAGCTTTGGCACAAGGTTTTTCAGCATTGCCCGAACCTGATCGCCGTCATAGTCTGCGCACTCTGCCTCCCTCATAGCCTCCATAAAGAGGTCAACGGTGACATCAACGGCGGTGCCGTTGGCAAGCATACCTTTGACGGTAAGGGAGTTGAGCAGGTCGGAGATATTATCCTGAGCCACGAACTTCTCACCGAAAATCGCCAGTGCCTGCATCAGACGGTTTGTATCAACACCCAGAAGAGTCTTGCTGAGCTCCTGAATGTCCGCCTGAAGATTATCCACATAGTATTCCCGCGAGGGTGCCATGGTGTCAAACAGGGCATCCAAAGCCTCATCATAGAACTCAATCTGGGTAGTGTCGCTCTTGCTGATGGTTACTGCCGGGTTAAGGGACAGGTAGTGGAAATCATCAATGGTATCCAGCGTAAAGCCGAGAACGCTCATCCAGCCCATTTTCTTGAGTTGAGCGTCAACCTGGGGCTTGAGCTCCTCATAACAGGCATCATACTGTCTGCAGGGCAGATAGTAATCCACGCCGTAGCGGGAATGGCCCCATTCGGTGAAGCTCACCAGAGGAACAAAGTCGTTATAGTTGAGGATATTATGAATGTTTGCGTATACTGCGTCACGGCAATGCTCATCGGCGGTGCCCTGAGGAGTTTCAAAGGTATAGCAGTAAAGGTCGCGGGTATCAAAGCTTATGCCCTTGCCGAGCTTGCAGCCTTGGTCAAGGCAGCCGCCCACCATATTCGCAGTGATAGCGCCGCGGCTGTAGCCGGTGAGCCAGATTTTCACAGGCCCGGTGATGCTATATTCTGCAACATAGTCCTTCATGAAGGCTAAAACCTTGTCGCGGGCATCGGCAAAGCCTGCATGGTCACCGGAATAGCCCAGGTCAAAGTTGCTGTACCATTCACCGCCGTAGTTATGACCGCGCACGCCCACGGCAATAAGAGTATAGTTTATACCGTCATCGTAAATCTTCTTTGAGGCGGCATAGGCGGCAATGGTTTCTCCGCCGGGATGGCTTATGGCGTCGTCATTGCAGTCAATGTCGGTAAAGCCGCACTTTGCCATTAGTTCGTTGAAGTTGGAGTTTGCAGTTTCCCACCCCTCCGCGGAGCTGCTTGCGCTGGCAAAGCAGGTCTGATTCATAACCATGGTCATGATTGCCAGCTCGTGGTTATACTCATAGCCGGAATGTGTGAAATACTCATCATCGTAAGTAAATGTTCCCGTTTGATTTCCTATGGGATCAAGGAATCCAAGAGACGGACAATAGGTATACTCCCCTGACACAATGTCATATTTAGGTTCTGCGGCAAACGCCGACACACCAAGGCTGAACACCATGGCTGCACAGAGCAGCAGACTGATAAGCTTTTTACTCATCATTTCATCCTCCATAAGCTGTAATAAAGCAGTTATGTTTAAATTATAATGGATGTAATTCTGAATTACAAGTAAGGAATAACGGGTTATTTAAGCAAAAACAGGCATGCAAAGCATGCCTGTTTTAATTATATTATCATTTCATGGCCCATTTGAGAATAGTCTTGGTAACGCCCAAGCCGATTTTCAGAACGGCATTGCCTATGTCAGCGGCAACAGACTTTGCAGTATTCTCAATCGCATTCTTGATTGCGGTCGTCTGCTCAATTATGCGGTTGGAGGTGTCGATGTTGTCAGTAGCCTTGATAAGCGCGTCCTTTACATTGGCATTGAGCTTGCTGTTGCCGGAGGTATCGATGCAATCGGCAATGCCCTTGATAAGTGCCTTGGTCTTAAGGGCAAGATTTGTGCGAATGCTGGTGGATGCGGTGTAGAAGGTCCAGTCATCGTCTATTTCGCTTGTAATAACGCTCTTTGCTTCCTTTACAACCTTGTTGGCAAACATCATCAGGTTCTGTGATGTGCGGCCGTAGGTGTAAAGATAATTGGTGAGCTCATTTGCAAGCTCTTCCTCGGAGCCGTAAACCTTATCTCCGCCCATGTAGTTATAGATGAGATCTGCGTTGTACGCAATGCTCAGCGCGGTGATGTCGTTGTTGCCGTTAATGGTGTCCTCAATAATGGTGCCGGTTTTGCCGTCGGTAATCTTATTAAGGATTTCATCGGCGGTGCCTGCAGCACTGAATTCACGGAAATAAGTGTAAAAGTCCTCGGCATAGTAAGGAAGAACAGTTCCTATGTTGCCCACTGTTACATAGCACCAATCCTGAATATTGGGACTTTCAGTGCGCCACTCCATATTCATGGTGTAGAAAATCGGGCTTCGGAGATATCCGTCGGGAACAGCGGTTTCCATCATGATATAGTGGCCGGCGGGCATCTTTGCGGTGAGGAGCGCATGGGTGGGAAGCATTGCGATGATTTCCTGAATTGATTCGGGAAGGTCATTGCCGAGATATCTTACGAGGACATTCTTTGCGGCCTTGGCAATATTATCGTTCTGAAGTACAGGATATACCCAGTCGTTAATAATGCCATTTATCAGTTTGCCGTTTTCATCCCAGAATTCTATGCCCTCTTCTGCGGCATATTTTGCAAGGGTGATAACAAACTCTACAATTGCTTCGGTTTCGGTATCCTTGAACACACCGTCAGCAAGGTCCATATTGTCAGCTTCAGTCAGAATGATATTGCCCATCTTAAGCAGAATCTGCAGTGACCAGAGCAATGTTACATTGGAGTCTTCTGTGAATTTAACATATCCTTCCGCATCCGAGGTGGCCTTCAGAATTGCGGGCAGGCGGAGATCGGTTTCATCGCTCAGGAAATCCGTCATGGGCATTCTTGCGGAGGCTTCAACAAGTGACCAGTAGGTTACAAGAAGCTTGTAGGCCGCATCTTCATTGAAGCTGATCTGCTGTGCCGCTTCATCCCACTTCAGCAGATCCTTGTCAAGTATGTTAAGCTCATCCCAGGTAAATCCCTCGGTACCCACAAGATCCATGGCGTTTGTGAAGGTTTCCTTGCCGAGCTTAAGGGACGCCTTGACTATCTTTTCAACCTCGTCGCGGTTTACAAGCACAAATTCAGTGCCTGCAAGGCCGTTTCCGCCGAGGTCAGCGGACCTGAACGAAAAGCCGGGATCAACCGCGTTGAGGAAAACGCCGGGCATGCTGAACTTTACTGTCGAAAGGTCAATACCGAATATTTCCAGATCGTATTCACCGATTTTGCGATTATAGCCCACATAGTTTACATGGTCATCGCCGACCTTGACTCTGATCTGGCCGCTTTCAGGCTGCCAGAGGGTATAGCCTTCGCCGTCTATCTGGCGTACCTCAAGAGTGTAGCTGCCCTCGGGAACATTGGTGGCACCGTAAATTCTGTACAGCTCGCCAATGGTATCAACGCCGCTGATCATCCAGCCGAAAACATCCTGAAGGAATTTGAACACATCGTCGGACCAGCCCAGTATGCCGTCTGCTTCATATTTAAAGGAGGAAAGGAACGCGGCATCCTTAACTGCGTTTTCGGTAAGCTTATACTCTGCCCCGCTGTCGCTCACAAGGTAAAGCTCAACATGAGGAATTTTTTCGTTCGCAAGAACGCCCTGAAGCTCTGACTCAAGAGCGCTTAAGAAATTATCAAAGTTGTAATTGCTCTTAAAAACTGCCTCGGAAATGGCCTTGCCGTATACCATTACGGCAACATTTTCGCCCTTGCTACTTGTAACAATTTCGGGGGTTTCACCGTTGGCTGCTTCTGCGTCACTTTGAAGAACAACAATTGTCTCTTCGGGGACGGCTGCTTCTTCCGATACGGTGACAGGTTCCTCATTTTCTTCCGTTTCATATGCAAGAGCCGCCATGGGGAACAGGCTCAGAAGCATAACGAAAACCAGAAGAAAGCTTATCATTTTTCTCTTCATTGTATCCACCTCTCTGGTTATTTGTCTTAAATTTGCTTAACAGCTTGCAAAACGCTGTGTTTACTGCATTTATTCAAGCAATAATTATTGCTTTTAATACTTTTATTACCTTACAATTGTCTCCATAGGCGCATCATACCTCGGGCATTGTGTCGGGAGCTGCGGGCTCAACGGTTATGGCAAAGCCTGCCTTTGAGAAATGCGCCTTGCACCACACAACGGGCGCTTCGGGAGTTACTGTGAAAACGGGGTCATTGCACTTGCGGGTGGTGGTATGGGTGACATGAACCTTGTGAGAGCCAAAGGGAACATTTATTCTGAGGCTCTGTTTATTGCCGATGTGTCCGCAGGGTACATCGTTAATGTAAATGCCCATGCCCACTGCAACACCCATATAGTTACCCATACGGTACATCTGTATGTAGCCGCCCTTGGGCAGAGGCGCTCCGCAGGTTCGGCATACGGTGTCGTTTTCGGTGCCGTCAAAAACATGGCGGTTGGGGCATAAATAGCGTACCTTGATACGGGAAAAATCTTTTGTTGTAGTTGTTGCAGCAGGAATCCGAGGCATTGCAGCAGTCGGAAACACTTCGGTCACTT
>JAUMWD010000004.1:44121-117555 GCA_030529825.1 Bacillota bacterium | reverse complement strand
TGCCGACCTCATCCTTACCAAGGATGCGCTCTACCTACTGAGCTACAGCAGCAAAGTTGATGCCCCTCGTGAAAGGGGCATCTGTGGCGACCGAGAAGGGACTTGAACCCTCGACCTCCGGCGTGACAGGCCGGCGTTCTAACCGACTGAACCACTCGGCCACGGCTTGATTAATATAACAGATAACAAAGAAATTGTCAACAGTTTTTGCCGATTTTTTATTTCTTTTTTTTGCTCTTTTTTGCGGCGGCCTTTCTTGCTTTGCGTTCTTCGGCTTTCTTTTTTTCGTAAGCCTTCTTTGTGCCGCTGTTTATCATCCAGCTTACAACCAAAATTGCGATAACTACGCAAAGAACAATCTGCAGCCAAGTGGGGATAGACATAGTAAAGCCTCCAATGATTTGTTAATTAAAATATACATTAGATTATAGAAACCTGTCAAGAAAAAGCTGGGCAGCACGAATATGAAAAAAGCAGGTCTTTGACCTGCTTTTTGATTTTCACTGAATTGCAATGCTGTGCCGCACGGGCTTTGGCCTGTATTTGACGCCGGAAACAAGTCCCACGGCGGAGTAAAGGGCAACAATGGATGAGCCTCCGTAGCTTACAAAGGGAAGTGTTATGCCGATAACAGGGGAAATGCCCATGCACATACCCACATTGATGAAGGTCTGGAAGGCAATTGCTGCGGCAACGCCGAAGCAGATGAGCATACCGAAAGTACTGCCGGAGCGAATACCTACGATGCAGCAGCGGATAATGATTATCATAAGGACGATGAGAATAATTGCGCAGGCAATCATGCCCATTTCCTCGCCGATGGAGGCGAAAATGCAGTCTGTGTGCTTTGCATCAATGTTCAGCTTACCATTCCCGAGACCTACTCCGTTGAGGCGTCCGCTTTTCATGGCGGTCATGGTGCGGGTGGTTTGCCAGCGTATACCTTCGCTTTTAGGATCAATGGTGGGATCATAGGGGGCGAGAATTCGCTCGCGCTGGTATTCCTTAAGAACTATATTCCATGCCAGAGGAATCATTGCGGCACCCACTGCTGCTCCTGCACCCAGCCAATACCAGGCAACACCGCCTGCAACCATAAGGACAATGAAAATTGCCATGAATATCAGAGCGGAGCCCAGGTCGCTGGTAACAACGAAGAGCAGACCGAAGACGAAAAGCCAGTGACCGAGCATTAATGCCACATTTTTCGGCTTGTCCAGCTCACGGCGTTCCTTGTAATTGGAAATCTGCTTTGACATGAGGACAATGAAGATAACCTTGACTATCTCCGAGGGCTGAACGCCGATGCCGAAGAATCGGTACCATGCGTTGTTGCCGGTGCCGTCATCGTGGCCGAAGGGGATGAGACCGAGAATGAACACGGTGCTGAAGGCTACAAGATATACCCACTTGTCGGCGATGAGGTCGGGGTCAATAACGGTGAAAACCAGAAATGCGGCAATGCCGATGAACATGGATACAGTCTGTACTATTATATATTTTGTGCCGCCGTCTGTGACGCTGGCGATAGCAACAATGCCGAACATAGTCAGCAGAGTGCAGATAATCAGCAGAAACAGGTCTGCGCGCTTAAAAAAGCTTACTAAAGTCGATAAGCGGGAATGTCGCTTGTGCATGGGCTGACCGCCTTTCAAATCTGACAAAAATTAAATACAAGCAGAACATATTTTAGCACACTTTTCATCTTTACGCAATGCCACAGACTGTGGTATAATCCTTTTTTAGAGTAAACATTCCATGAACTTTTTGAAAGGAGGGACAGGCATGCAGACCTTCATTAGCCATTGCGAGGCAGAGACCGAAGCCATAGGCAGAGAATTTGCCGCAAAGCTGCCTGACGGTAGCGTCATCGCAATGTACGGCGATTTGGGTGCGGGAAAAACCGCATTTGTCCGCGGTATGGCAAAGGGTATGGGCCTTGACTGCCGTGTGTCCAGTCCCACCTTTACCATAGTCAATGAATATCTCGGTGAACGGGAGCTCATTCATTTTGACATGTACCGTTTGGGCAGCTCTGATGAGCTTTTTGACATCGGCTGGGAGGATTACCTTGCCAGAGGCGCTGTCTGCGCCGTGGAATGGAGCGAAAATGTTGACGACGCTTTTTTCGGCGATGAGATAAAGCTCACCATTGAAAAGCTCTCCGACACCGACCGAAAGATTACAATTGAGGAGGGAGAAGCATAATGCTGATTCTTGCCCTTGAATCCTCCGCGAAGGCTGCATCTGTTGCTCTTGTGCGGGATAATGAGGTCGTTGCACAGTACAGCCAGTGCTGCGGACTTACCCACAGCTGCACACTGCTCCCCATGGTGGAGGATATGCTGAAAAACACAGGCACAAAAATTGCCGACATTGACCTTATGGCAGTTGCCCACGGTCCCGGCTCCTTCACCGGAATCCGCATCGGCGTTTCAACGCTGAAGGGACTTGCCTGGGCATCAGAGAAAAAGTGCGTGGGCGTTTCCACCCTTGAGGCCATGGCATGGCACGGCGCTATGCGCGGCGGTCTTATCTGCCCCGTTATGGATGCCCGTCGCTCCCAGGTCTATAATGCTCTCTTCGAAATAGTCGACGGCAAGCCACAACGCCTTACGCCGGACAGGGCAATTTCCCTTGAGGAGCTTAAAAATGAGCTTGAAGCCTGCGGCAAAATACCTCTTTTGGTGGGTGACGGCGCGTCACTTACATATGATTACCTGAAAAATGCGGGTATAGAGTGCGAAATTGCTCCTGCAAACCTTGTGCTGCAAAGCGCCTACGGTGTTGCCATGGCGGCCCGGCAGCATGAGCCCGGCACAGCTGACGACCTGCTCCCCGTTTACCTCCGCCTTTCCCAGGCCGAGCGTGAGCGTCAGGAGCGCATGAAATAAGTCAAAAAATTATATATATAAGGAGAAACAACATGAGTAAAGTATGCGTATTTGACCATCCCCTTATCCAGCATAAGCTGTCCATCCTCCGCGACAAGAACACCTCTGTCAAGGAATTCCGCGAGCTGATTTCCGAAATCGCAATGCTGATGTGCTTCGAAGCTACCCGCGATATGCCCGTTGAGGAAGTCGAAATTGAGACTCCCGTTGCAAAGGCAACAGTAAAGCGCCTTGCAGGTAAGAAGGTTGCAATCGTTCCCATCCTCCGCGCAGGTCTGGGTATGGTTGACGGTATGGTAAGCATGATTCCCAGCGCAAAGGTGGGCCACATCGGCCTCTTCCGCGATCCCGAGACTCTGGAGCCCGTAAAGTACTACTACAAGATGCCCCCCGATATCGAGGAGCGCGAAATCATCGTTGTTGATCCCATGCTGGCTACCGGCGGCTCTGCCTCCGCGGCAATCAAGTTCCTTAAGGAAGACGGCGTGAAGAACATTAAGCTCATGTGCATCATCGGTGCCCCTGAAGGCATTGCCCGTATGCAGGAGGACCATCCCGATGTTGACATTTATGTTGCCGCACAGGACTCCCACCTCAACGAGCACGGCTACATCGTTCCCGGCCTGGGCGATGCAGGCGACCGCATCTTCGGCACCAAGTAATTTGCAACAGATTAAAGGACACTTTCGAAAGAAAGTGTCCTTTTTAATTGTTTTTGAAAAATAATTAAAATTTAACAAAATCTATTGACAAACAATACTGTGTAATGTATAGTATTATGCGAAAGGGGGTATTCAACATGCTGGATCCGCAAATGAAACGCGGAATGATAGATGCCTGTGTGCTCAGCGTACTGTGCCGGGGCGAATCCCACGGATACAAGATAATCAAGGACCTTTCAGCCTGCATGGAGGTTTCAGAGTCCACGCTTTATCCCGTGCTTCGCAGGCTGGAGACCGCCGGAATGCTGAATGTACACTCTGTGGAGTATAACGGTAGATTAAGAAAGATGTATTCCATCACATATCTCGGAAAGGCGCATCTGGACGAATTCCTTGCCAATGAGGATGAGATACTTGGAATTTATAAATTTGTAAGGAGGCAGAGAGATGAATAAGCGACAGTTTTTAGCAAGTCTTGAAAAGAAGCTTTCCAAGCTGAATAATGAAGAAAGACGGAGACAGCTTGACTATTACGAAGAAATGATAAATGACCGGATTGACGAAGGACTTAGCGAGGAAGCCGCCGTTGAGCGCATGGGCACCGTTCAGGGTGTTGCCGCAAAGATTCTCAGCGAAGCTACACCCGAGCAGATGGCAAAGAAAAAGAAAATCGGCGTGCTTGGCTGGATCGGCATTGCGCTGGGAGCAATTATCCTGATTGTCGCGGCACTGTTTATCCTCTTTATGGTTGACCGCGTTGAGGAAAGCGGAATAGTTGATGAGATTGAAGACAAAATTGAGCAGCGTCTTGAGCTAAATGACGGCTGGATTTCAGGCGGTGATGCAAGCTTCGGTGCAAACGAGGTCAGCGCCATTGATATAGTGTGGAGCTGCGGAGACGTTGGTATTCTGGAGTCCGAGGGCAGAGAGTTTGCCGTTAAGTCGGGCAAGGACGATGCTTTTGAGTACCAGCTTAAGGACGGCACCCTGTACATCGAGACCGTTGAAAACTATGCCGGCAAGTCCGACCTGAAGGTTTACCTTCCCGAGGACGTAATTCAGCTTCAGTCGCTGAATATCGTAACCAGCGGCGGCAAGGTGCTGGTGGATGAGGAGAATTTCCGTGAGATAAGCGTGGTTTCCTCCGGCGGTGACGTGAGAGTGAATCCCGATGATGCGGAAAGAATCAGCGTGACAGCTTCCGGCGGCGACGTATTTGTTGAGCTCGACGAGGACGATGCCTTCGTTATGAACTACGCCGTTGAGGGCGGCGACATCAGCGTGGGCTTTGACCGCAGCTTCGTAAACGAAAGCGGAAACGGAAGCTTTGCGCACTATGACCACAGCCTCGGCAGAGCAAACTGCCTGAATCTGAATATCTCCGTCGCAGGCGGCGACATTAAGCTTCTCGACGACTGATAATAATAAAAAAGACCGTTTCGTAAGAAACGGTCTTTTTTATTATAGGGATTAGGGAACAGGGATTAGCAGGGCGGGGCGCGAGGGTTATGAAAAGTTTTCTCCGCAGTAGCCGTAAAGATGTGCGTGGCAGAGCAGTAACGACAAGAAAAAGTGTTTGCATCGGGGGAGGAAACGTAAAGACTATGCGCGGATATGGTTGCTGCGCGGTTTGGATGCGCTGACCCAAAGGGTTTCCAAAGGTTCTCCTTTGGTCGCGTTTCTTTTGCAACTTTTCTTTGGCGAAACAAAGAAAAGTGGAGAAAAGACGGATTGCCACGGCGCAAGCGCCTCGCAATGACAGCATGTTTTCGTATAAGCGCAAAAAACGCACCCTATCGGGTGCGTTTTTGTCATTCATCGAGTTTAAGGACAGCAAGGAAGGCTTCGGTGGGTATGGATACCGTACCCAGCTGCCGCATCTTCTTCTTGCCCTCTTTTTGCTTCTCCAGCAGCTTTTTCTTACGGGTGATGTCACCGCCGTAGCACTTGGCAAGAACATCCTTACGCATAGCCTTGACGGTTTCGCGGGCAATGATTTTTCCGCCGATTGCAGCCTGAATGGGGACCTCAAACATCTGACGGGGAATATTATCCTTGAGCTTTTCGCAGAGCTTTCTTGCTCTCCCATAGGCCTTTTCTCTGTGGGCGATGAAGCTTAATGCATCGACCTGATCGCCGTTGAGGAGCATATCCACCTTAACAAGCTCTGAAGGCTTATATTCGGAAAGCTCATAATCCAGAGAGGCATAGCCCTTGGTGCGTGCCTTCAAAGTGTCGAAGAAATCGTAGATAATCTCGTTAAGAGGCATCTCATAGCGCAGCTCCACAAGATTGGAGTCAAGATACTGCATGTCCTTGTATTCGCCGCGTCTGTCCTGACACAGAGGCATGATGTTGCCCACAAAGTCATTGGGGGTGATAATGCTGACCTTAACATAGGGCTCCTCTGCATGCTCAATAACCGCAGGGTCGGGGTAATTGTGGGGGTTGTCAACCATGACGATGCTGCCGTCGGTTTTTACAACCTTATAAATAACAGAGGGGAGAGTAGTGACCAATTCAAGGTCAAATTCACGCTCCAGTCGCTCCTGAATGACCTCCATGTGCAGCATTCCGAGAAAGCCGCAGCGGAAGCCGAAGCCTAAAGCCACGGAGCTTTCCGGCTCAAAGGACAGAGAAGCGTCGTTGAGCTGGAGCTTTTCCAGTGCGTCACGCAGGTCCGGGTACTTGCTGCCGTCCTCGGTGTAAATGCCGCAATAGACCATGGCACGGGCGGGCCGGTAGCCGGGTAGTGCGTCGGCGCAGGGATTTGCCACAGTGGTGACGGTGTCACCCACCTGTGTGTCCGCCACATTCTTTATGGATGCGGTAAAGTAACCGACATCGCCGGCGCAGAGCTCTTCGCAGGGTTCAAGACCTATGGGACGCATATGCCCCACCTCCAGCACGGAGTATCTTGCGCCCGTGGATTTCAGCAGAATTTCGGTGCCTTTTTTAATGCGACCGTCGAAAATGCGCATGAAAACTATGACGCCGCGGTAGCTGTCGTACTGGCTGTCGAAAATTAGGGCCTTGAGGGGCGCGCCAATATCACCCGTGGGTGCGGGAACATTGTTTACTATGTCGTCAAGCACAGCCTCCACATTGATACCGTTTTTGGCGGAAATCTCAGGAGCATCCATGGCCAAAATGCCGATGATGTCCTCAATCTCCTGCTTTACTCGCTGCGGGTCTGCGGCGGGCAGGTCGATTTTGTTGATGACGGGGAGAATTTCCAAATCGGCGTCAAGGGCGAGATAGGTGTTTGCAAGGGTCTGCGCCTCAACACCCTGTGATGCGTCAACAACCAAAACTGCGCCTTCGCAGGCGGCAAGTGAGCGGGAAACCTCATAGTTGAAGTCCACATGTCCCGGTGTGTCAATAAGATTCAGCGTGTACAGCTCACCGTCTGCGGCTTGATAGTTAAGACCAACGGCGCGGGCCTTGATGGTGATACCGCGCTCGCGCTCGAGATCCATATTGTCGAGAATCTGATCCTCCATAATGCGCTTTTCAACGGCACCGCAAAGCTCAATAAGACGGTCAGAGAGCGTGCTCTTTCCGTGGTCGATGTGAGCGATGATGGAAAAATTCCTGATGTGGTCCTGATTTATCATCCCAGTTCCTCCAAAGCGGCTTCGGCCTTGTTGGCAAGAATGCGGAGCTCCCCGATGAAGGCCTTTGCAACCTCGGAGGAGCTGCTGGTTCCGGTGGGATTGGTGCTGCGGCCCAGAAGATAGTCTGCGGTGACATTATAGTAGTCGCAGACCTTGCAGACAAAGTTAAGACCGGGCTCACGGGCGCCGTTTTCGTAGTGGCTCAGCAGAGCCTGACTTATACCCAAATCCGCCGCTGCCTTGCGCTGGCTCAAGCCGCTTCTGTGGCGCAGCTCGGAAAGAGTTTGTGAAAAAGTGTTTTTGTTATCCATGTAAATCTCCAAACTGATTGATTACAGTTTGTATATTATACATATCGTAATACAGTTTGTAAATAGAAATCTTCCTAAATACTTGAAAAATTTTTAAAGGAGTGTTAAAGTGATATTCGTAACTTTTTGCGGCAAAAAGCCGTATATTTATGGAGGAAATTCAAATGTTTGAAAAGCTGGTTGAAGTTCTTAAGAACGATCCCCGTAAGATAGTCTATACTGAAGGCAACGATGCCCGTATTCTCGAGTCTGCCGCACGCCTGAAGGCAGAGGGTTTCCTTACCCCCATCCTTATCGGCAATGTTGACGAAGTCAAGGCAGCTGCTGCAAAGGGCGGCTTCGATATCGAAGGTCTCGAAATTCTCGATCCCATGACCTACGAAGGCATGGACGAAATGGTAGCAACCATGGTTGAGCTCCGCAAGGGCAAGATGAGCCCCGAGGATTGCCGTGCAAACCTCATGAAGGGTAACTACTTCGGCACCATGCTCGTCAAGATGGGCAAGGCTGACTGCCTCCTGGGCGGCGCAACCTACTCCACCGCTGACACCGTACGCCCCGCACTTCAGCTCGTTAAGACCAAGAAGGGCGCACACCTCGTATCCTCCTGCTTCATCATGATTCGCGGCGAAGAGACTCTGGCAATGGGCGACTGCGCAATCAACATTGATTATCAGGATACCGTTGACAAGGAAGGCAATGTAACCTTCACCGCAGCACAGAAGCTGGCAGAGGTCGCTATCGAGACCGCAAAGACCGCACAGGTCTTCGGCGTTGACCCCAAAGTTGCAATGCTGTCCTACTCCACCAAGGGCTCCGGCAAGGGTGCAAATGTTGATCTCGTCCGCAATGCCACCGAGGAAGCAAAGAAGCTGGCTCCCGAGCTCAAGATTGACGGCGAAATGCAGTTTGACGCAGCAGTTTCTCCCGTTGTCGGTCAGCTGAAGTTCCCCGGCAGCCCCGTTGCAGGCTATGCCAACACCTTCATCTTCCCCGAAATCCAGTCCGGCAACATCGGCTATAAAATCGCTGCCCGTCTCGGCGGTTTCGCAGCATACGGCCCCATTCTTCAGGGCCTCAATGCTCCCATCAACGACCTGAGCCGCGGCTGCAACGCAGAGGAAGTTTACCAGATGTCTATCATCACCGCCGCGCTTAAGTAAGCGCATCCTGCGATTCCTTTCCGCTGCGGGCGCGTTGCTTTCCCTTGAAATACCTTTGTATTCCTTCGGAAAAGCGCCTTCCCGCAACGAAAAATCATCGGCAGGCTGCTATTGCGAAGCGCCGTAATAGGTGCAGAGAAAATCCGCACAGAACCTGTGCGCATTCTGCGATTCCTTTCCGCTGCGGGCGCGTTGCTTTCCCTTGAAATACCTTTGTATTCCTTCGGAAAAGCGCCTTCCCGCAACGAAAAATCATCGGCAGGCTGCTATTGCGAAGCATCGTAATAGGTGCAGAGAAAATCCGCACAGAGCCTGTGCGCATCCTGCGATTCCTTTCCGCTGCGGGCGTGATGAAAAGCAATCGCAAAGCGGCTTGAGCGATTAAAAACAGTAATAATTAAAAGGCAGGGCGCAAGTCCTGCCTTTTTTGAGAGGTACGCTATGGACAGAGAACATTACATGGATATGGCGCTGGAATATGCCCGTGAGGCCTATGAAGCGGGGGAGGTCCCCGTGGGCTGCGTTATTATTAATAAGGAAGGCAAGGTAATAGGCCGCGGACGAAACCGCCGGGAGGAAAGCCATGACGCATCCTCCCATGCGGAGCTGGAAGCCATACGGGAGGCCTGCGCCGCCCTTGAGGACTGGCGTCTTTCCGAATGTACCATGTTTGTGACTCTTGAGCCCTGCCCCATGTGCGCAGGCGGCATAATTAACTCACGCATTCCCACGGTGGTTTACGGCGCAAAGGACGAAAACACGGGCTCCTGCGGCAGTGTCATTAATCTTTTTGAGGAGCGTTACGGACACAAGCCTGCGGTTTACGGCGGGGTAAAATCCGACGAATGCGCAGTGCTTCTGAAAAGTTTTTTTGAAAAGCGCAGATAAGCCAAATCCTACCTTGACAATACAACTGTACAAGAATATATTGTTTGTATAGACAAAAATTAAACAAGGAGGAAAACAATGTCAGCATTTACTGAATCTGCACTAACCATTCTGCGCGACCCCCAGTCCACAATGCATTGGTACGCAGTACCCCTTTTCCTTATCCTCATGTACATCGTTTCCAAGGAGCTCCATGAAAAGCACTACATGGTAGTTCTCGGCGGTGTTGCACTGTGGGGTATGGACATCTTCAACGAAATCTGGAACTCCATGATTTGCTTCATCAGCGGCTACGCACCCGTATGGGGAACACCTGTAGGCGTAGGCGACACCTCTCTGCTCATCATGATTGGCTACAACATTGAAATCTCAATGATGTTCCTCATCATGGGCATTTCCGTGTGTCTCATGCTTCCCGAGGACAGAAAAAAGAAGATTCTCGGCATGAACAACCGTATTTTCTTCTGCATCGTTCTCACCACCGCTGCAGTATGCATTGAATGCTTCCTGAACTACTGTGGTATTCTCACCTGGGAGTGGAGCTTCTGGCAGAGAAGCTGCCCCTGGATTCTGTGGCTTATCGGCTACCTGCCCTTCTTCGCAACGGCCTTCTATGTACATGACAGGCCCACTGTGAAGAGCGCACTTAAGGTTGACGGAATTATCCTGGGATTTGACGCAATCCTGATTATCGTTTGCGCATTCCTTGATTGGATTTAAGGAGGAAAACATTATGATGAGTATTGCATCCAGCACCGGCGCACTTGTCGTCCTCATTGCTGCCACCGTTATTGACCTTGCTGCAGTCGCAGTGGCTTTTAAGGATTTTCTAAAGAAGTAAGATAAAAAGAAAACGCCCCGATCTTCGATCGGGGCGTTTTCTTTGTCTTATTATGCCTTGGGAGTGCCGTCGGCGTTGAAGAGGGGAAGCTTTGCGAGAACGATGATGTCATCGCGATTATATGCATCTCCCTCTGCGAGAACTGCCATTTTGCCGACAACATTGCCGCCTGCGGCCTTGACAAGCTCTTCAACTGCGCGAAGTGATTCGCCGGTGGAAATAACATCGTCAAGAATGAGGATGCGCTTGCCGTTCATGAGCTCGGCATCGGCCTTGTCAAGAACGAGAGTCTGAACACCTGCGGTGGTGATGGACCTCACATTGACCTCGAAGGTACCCTGCATATATGCCTTTGCTCTTTTTCTGGCAACGAGGTATTTCTCGGCACCGCTCTGACGGGCCATTTCGTAGAGAAGGGGAATGGACTTCGCCTCGGGAGCGATGATGTAGTCATACTCGGGTGCGCGCTCCAGCAGCTCGGTAGCGCAGTGGACGGTGAGCTCAACGTCGCCAAACATAACGAAAGCGCCGATGTAGAGATCATCGGTAACCTTGCATACGGGAAGGCTGCGCTTTAAGCCGGCGATGTCAATTTCGTAAAACATAATTTATCTCCTTACTTCTCCGCAGTTATCGGCAGCGGAGCGCCGAAATCATATAACAGAAGTATTTTACAATATATATGTAAAAAATCAAGCATTGTAAAGCAAATTTCAAAAAAAGTTTATATCAGAAATCAACATATAAAACGGGCAGACGAGTATGTTAATTATGTAACCACAAGATACGGGCTACGGGAGAAAGTCGGAAAATGCGGCAAACAAGAGCGAGTAGGGCATTTCAACAATTATTGAACACACTGTTTGGCTAAAATGTACAAAAGACATCGGACTTCGTTTGTTAATTTAATATTTAACAGCAAAAAGTATTGCGTAATTTGTGAATATAGTGTAAAGTCAACTTATAAATTTGGAAGCTTGTTCATAAGTACTTAACAAGCTCCGGTTTGATTAACCGCCGGTCGCGCGGCGGTAATGTTTAATTTCATAAAAGGAGAGAAAACTATGGAAACTAAACGCGATGGGTTTGGCTCCAACTTTGGTTTTATCATGGCTGCTGTCGGTTCTGCAGTAGGTCTTGGTAACATCTGGGGCTTCCCCTACAAAATGGGTAGAAACGGCGGTTTCTCCTTCCTTCTCATTTACCTCGTACTGGCACTCTTCGTTGGCCTCGCAGTTATGGTCGGCGAGCTTGCAATCGGTCGTAAGACCGGCAAGAGCCCCATTGCAGCATACCGCGCAATGAGCAAGAAGTTCGCATGGATGGGCTACATAGCAGTTGCTGTTCCCTTCCTCGTACTTTGCTTCTACTTCGTTCTCGGCGGCATGGTCATGCGCTACGCAATCGGCTACCTGCTGGCTATGGTCGGTGTAGACTTCTGGATGGGTGTTCCTTACATCAAGGGCTTCTTTGGTGCATTCCTCTGCAACGGTTGGAGCATGGTTATTTGGACCGCAATCTTTATTGCTCTGAACGCCTTCATCGTTTCCCGCGGCATTGGCGGCGGCATCGAGAAGTTCTGCAACATCGGTATGCCCTGCCTCTTCGTTCTGCTTATCGTCTGCATTATCTATGTAGCATTCCAGCCCGGCGCAGGCAAAGGCTACGAGTTCATGTTCAAGTGGAACCTCGATCCTCTGAAGGAGGACTTCCTCGGCGTTATGAAGACCGCTGCAGGCCAGATGTTCTTCTCCCTGTCCCTCGGCATGGGCGCTATCATCACCTACGGTTCTTACCTCTCCAAGAAGGAAAAGATTCAGAAGAATGCAGTTATCATTGTTATCATGGATACCCTGGTAGCTCTCATGGCAGGCTGCATCGTACTTCCCGCTTGCCACGCATTCGGCGTAGACACCGGCGCTGGCCCCGGCCTCCTCTTCAAGTCTATGCAGGTTGTATTCTCCCACATGCCCGCCTTCGTTGGCAACCTTATGGGCTTCCTGTTCTACTTCCTCGTCTTCATCGCAGCTATTTCCTCCTCCATGTCCCTGCTCGAGGCAATTACCGCTGCTCGTGTTGACGCAAACGTAGAAAAGGGCAAGGCTCCCAAGCGCGGAAAGACCGCAATTATCTTCGCAGTTATCATCTTCGTATTCTGCATTCCCACTGCACTCGACGCACTGGGCACCGGCACCCGCGATGGCGCACCCATTGCCTGCCCCGCAGAGATTCTGAATGGTTACGGCTACGATGAAGTAAGCGCATATGAGCCTGCATACAAGATGGATAATGGCGAATATGTCATAAATAAAGACGGTGACAAGGAAGCAATCGATGAGTTTGCTGACGGTGTTGCATACTACACCAAGGACGACAATGGTGAATTCGTTGCTGTTGAAGGTGAATTCGATGCAAATGCAGTATACTATGTAGATCGTTACGACTTCGCTGATCTGGGCACTGTTTATACCGCAGAGGATGCTTCTGCAACTATCAACAAGGACGAAGTTAAGTATGATGCAGCTGCCACCTACTACACCCACCACATCAATGGCGTGAAGGGTTGGAACGACTGCTGGCTCGACTTCTATGACCTGCTCTCCGAAGGTATTCTTATGCCTATTGGTGCAATGGTTATGTCCTTTGCAATTGGCTGGCTGTGGAAGATCGATACTGTTGTCGAAGAATGCGAACAGTGCGGCTCCAAGTTCTGGGGCAAGGGCTTCTTCAATATTTGCTACAAGTTCATTGCTCCTCTGGGCATGATCTTCGTTCTGTACGCACAGATCACCGGCTTCTTCGGCTGATACCCCGTGTAGCAAATTAATATTCAAACAGGCTTGCTTCGGCAAGCCTGTTTTTTTGCCTGAAATTTTGTGCGCATTCCGAAAATGTTAAAAAGTTTAAAAAGCAGTGTTTTTCTTTTGATAAAATAAGTAAAAATGTTGATTGAAAATTAACTAAAACAAATTCCTATTTGACTGCAGCATATATTCAACAGATTAATTCAAATGTGTATTGTAAATTTTGTGTGTAACAAAACGCTTACAAAAATGAAATATAAATCCATTTATTAAAGTTATAAAACAAAAAGTATATTGACATAAGCAAATGCTTATGCTAATATAATGGTGGAAATAGTCAAATACACATGTTTTTGGAGGAAAAACAATGGAATTCTTTAAGGCAGTTTACGGCGTTATCCGTTACTTCATTCTCACCAATGAGTCCAATGCAGCTGATGAATTTGCATGGCTCGATAAGGTATTCGGCTACGAAGCATAATTTCGTATCATTAGGTAGCCGCGGGTGATGAATTCCGGAGCTTCACGGCTTCTTTCGAACCTGTTGCGAAAAAAATCCGACAATGCAGATGCATTGTCGGATTTTTTTCTTTCTCTGTTGGAAGAGAATTTTAAAACGCAATTTGCGGTGCGTTTAATAGATTTCGGCGAGCTTTGCTAAAGACTTTGACATATCAATGGCCTTGTCAGAAACTAAAACGGGCTTGTCCTCCGGGACAACATAGTCCAAAACCTCAATTTCAAGCTTCATGGTGCGCTCAATTTCGTGCTTAATGTAGTGAAGCTGCGTGCAATGGGGAGAACGGTCAACGGAGGCGAAAATGAGCTTTGTTACCCGCCCCGTGCTCAACATGGCGCCAATCTTTGTGACCGCCATGTTGATATGTGTTTCTTCGAGACAGAGGGTGTAAACCTCGTCTGCCATGTCAGCGATGATTTTGAAGCCCTCGGGGTGTGCTTCGGGAAGGCAGGCGCCCACCACTGCCACGACACCCCGCGGCATATAGATGTTTGTTGTCATCATGCTTTTCATGCGGCTGCCTCCTCAAGAGCTCTTCGCAGGAAGAGTACAACATTCCAGCGGGTGCAAACCGTGTCGGGACGGAAGTCATTGCTGCCGTAGCCCTGGGTTACGCCCTTTTCAGCTGCCCACAAAATGGCGGGATAGTAGACGGAGCTTTCGCTGACATCGACAAAGGGATTGCTTGCATCTTCGGCTGTGGGTGTGCCGAGATAGCGCCAGAGGAAGGTTACAAACTGTGCGCGTGTTACGCTCCGTGAGGGAGCAAAGTGGGTGGCGTCAAAGCCCGTGGTGATGTTGTTTTCCGCCGCCCAGATGATGGCTGTGCGGTAGGGGCTGCTTTCGCTGACATCGACGAAGGGACAATCGCTGCTTTCGGGCTGTGGCTCACCGGCGGCACGCCATAGGAAGGTAACGACCTGACCTCTCGTGCAGCTTTCGCCCGGACGGAACTCCGTGGCGGTAAAGCCGGAGCTTATCTGCTTGGGCTCGTGGTGATAGGCCCAGAGAATTGCTTCAAAATAGGGTGTTCCCGCAATAACATCGGTGAAGGGATTGTCCGCGTAGCCGCAGATGGTGCAGATACCGTTTTTGAAGCTGTGGCCCTGCGCGGAAATTACCTTGCTTTCGGCTGCGCCGCAGACACTGCAATAGCGTGCCGCGCTTCCGTCTTCGGTGCAGGTGGCGGCGGATACGGTTTTCCAGGCGCCGAAGCTGTGGCCCTGCGCGGAAATTACCTTGCTTTCGGCTGCGCCGCAGACACTGCAATAGCGTGCCGCGCTTCCGTCTTCGGTGCAGGTGGCGGCGGATAAGGTTTTCCAAGCGCCGAAGCTGTGCCCCACGGTGTCGGTGTAATCGGCAACATAGCTGTCACCGCAGGTGCAGGTGTAAACCGTGTAGCCCTGCTCTGTGCAGGTAGGAGCTACAACCGTGACGGTGTAGCTGTGGGAGTGTGCTGCGGTGCCGAAGGTGGAGTAATAGGAAACGGCGGCATTACCCACGCGGTAGAGACCGATTGCGGTCTGATTGCTGGTGTAGGTGGTGAAGCGCGGTGCCGAGGAATTGTACTGCAGATTTCCGTAGGAGGCGACTGCGGAGGAAATCTTGCCTGCTCCGATGCTCCACAGATATGCGGTGTCAGCACTGCTGACGGAGCTCTTGCTGCTATCGAGAGTTACGCTCTTTGCGCCGCCGCATTTGAGATATGCGCCGCTGCAATCACGGATCGCGTAGTAGCCGCCCACTTTCTCAAGTGTGAAAATATTGCTGTCGCCTGCGTTTGTAATGCTGTTTCCGTCAAAGACGGCATCGGTGACGCCGAGATAGGTTTTGCCGGAGGTGCCGTTTGTCATCATGACCTCTTTGCCCGCAACGCCGAAGACATAGCTTCCGCTCCAGTCTGCGGGGGCGCTTGTCACAAGCTCCGCGTTCCCGCCGGGGTTGTCGCCGGTCTCTGTGCGGGTGTACAGGGCATAGAGTGTTTTGCTGCTGCTAACGGTGTAGGAGCTGCCGGCCTTAAAATAAGAAGGCTCGGTGGTGGTTTCGTCTGTGGTATTTTCCGTCCAGCCCAGGAAGCTGTAGCCCTCAACAGCGGCGGAGCAGGTGGGAAGCGTTACGCTGCTTCCTGCCATGAGCGTTGTGGAGGGAATATCGGCAGGCGCGGAGTAGGAGAGCGTCACCTGCTGCGCCTTTTCAAAAATAACTGTTACGGTGCAGTCGCTCTTGAGCCGACTTACGGTGAAGCTGCTGCCCTTCTGCGTGAGAACGGCGCTGCCCTCGGGGTAAACCTCGGCGCCTGCGACGATGTAGCCTGCTTTGGGCAGGGCGTTTACGGTCATGCCGGAAACGCTGACGGAGCCGTATGCCTCGTTGTTCGATTCAGCCTTGAGGTCATAGGACACCATATCGAGATTCTCACCGGAGGGAGTGCTCATGTCTACGGGTACCTCGCGCCCGAAGATAAGCCATGCGTATTCGGGATAGTCGATGAATACATTGCGGTTGCCCTGAATGTTCTGCACGCAGTCGTTGCGGCTCATTTCCCAGGTGTCCACGGGATCCTCCGCGCACCACTCAAGGAGAGTGTCAAGGTCCTCGATTACTGCCTGACCGTTGTTGTCACTGTCATCGGAGTCAAAGGCGGGAAGCTTTGAGGAGGCAATATCCTCGCAAAGGTTAGGCTGTCCCCAACGGACATATACATACAGCAGAATGCGGGCGACATCGCCCTTGATGTCGTCATTGACCTCCACAAGGTCAAGTCCTGCATTGTAGTAAAGAACGGTTTTGCCGCCGTTGGAGGCGGTGCTGTAGCTTGAAAGAACGCCCACAACGTCGCCCATGGTGTGATTGCCGCGGGTGGAGTTTATGTCGTTGTCCGTGGGACGGAGATGGTGCAGGTCGCTTCCCGCGTTCTTCTGATAGAAGCTGCCGCGGCTTTTGGGCCAGACATGCTCGCGGTTGTAGCTTGAGCTTATATGGTCACTGTAAAAGAGAATTGCATCACCGGAGCCGCCGGAGGCATCGGTATCCTGCCAATAGCTTGTGAGACTCTTGTAGCTTACGGAGTCAGTCATGGTGTTGCTCATAAGCTCCTGAAGCTCGTCATAGAGCTCACCACTCATGGCGGCAAGTGAGCTGTCTGTGTCAACACCCTCTAACTCGCTCATGCTGTCCCATGAATACTCGCCCTTGTAATAAGCCTCTGCCTGACTGCTTAAGGCGGTGCAGAGCACATGGCGTGTGCCGCTGTTTTTTGTGCCTCCTGCGGCAAAGGAGCTGACTCCGATCCCGGCAAAGAGCGACAGAACAATGCACAGAATCAGCAGAAACGATAAGAATCTTCCTTTATTTCTTAACATCTTTTTACTTCCTTTACGGTTTTGCGCGGAAACCCGCAGGCTCGCGAAGCTCGCAGCTGCGGAAAAGTGAACTTACGGCGGCATTATAGTCGCCGAGGTGCTGGGATTTGCGGATTGCCTTCAGAGCCTTGTCTGCATCCTCAAAGCTGCAGGAGAAGTAAAACCAGAATTCCTTGAGGTGAAGAAGCAGCGGCTTTTCCTGGGGTGTGCGACGGATACAGCCCTGAAGCACGGATGCGTGAAATTCCTCAAGCTGTGCCTTGGTGACGGGCGGTGCGCCCTTTAATTCGCCTATGAGATTGGGATTGGCCACAAGCCCGCGGCCAATCATAATGCTTTTTGTGTCGGGATAAGCGGAAAGAAAGCTTTCGGCGCAATTCCTGTCAAAAATATCTCCGTTATAGCAAAGGGGCGCGCGGCTGCATTCCGAAGCGCTGCGCCATGCCTCGAGATTCGGCGTGCCCTTGTATTGCTGCGTCTGCAGACGGGAATGGATGATAAGCTCCTTTATGGGGTAGCGGTTGTAAAGCTCTAAAATTGCGGCAAACTCCTCGGGATTTTCCTTGCCGATGCGGGTTTTGACGGAAATCTCCACGGGGGCTTTTTCGAATACTTCGTCGAAGAATTCTTCTAAAAGCTTAAGCTCGGATAAAAGACCGGAGCCCTTTTTTTTACCCACAACCGTGCCCGAGGGACAACCTAAATTGAAATTGACCTCGTCATAGCCCATGGCCTTCAGCTCCGTGGCCGCCCAGAGAAAGTCATCGGCATTGTGGCCGATGAGCTGGGGGATGAGGTTTATTCCCTCATTGTTTTCGGGTGTCAATTCCCGAAGCTGACGGGCGGTGAAAAGATGAGTCGCCGTGGGAGAAATAAAGGGCGTATAGTAGCGGTCAGCAGGTGCAAAAAGACGGCTTTGCACCTGCCTGAATATGTAGTCCGTAACCCCCTCCATGGGGGCGCATTCATAAATCATCATTCGTCAAGAAACTCAAACTTCAGAACATCGGGGCGGGAATAGTGACCGCAGGCATCAAACTCCATGCGGCTTGCGGGAACTGCCTGCATATCGATGTCTGCATAGATGATCTCTTCCTTATCCCAAACGGGCTCGGTGACATAGTGACCGTAGGGGTCAACAATGCAGCTGCCGCCGCGGCATACGGTTTCATTGAGACGGGCAATCTCCTCGGGGCAATGCAGGTCGGCGGGATAGTCGGAGCGCTTAAAGTACATATCGCTGTTAATGAAGTAGCAGTGGCCCTCAATAGCGATGTGACGAATGGTGGCAAGCCACTCGTCGTTGTCATTGGTGTTAGGGGAAATGTAAATGCTTACGCCCTTTTCGTAGAGAGCAACGCGGGCAAGAGGCATATAGCTTTCCCAGCAGATAAGACTGCCCATGTTGCCCCAGGGGGTATCAACAACGGGGAAGTAGAGCTTGTCCGCATCGCCCCATACAACGCGCTCTGCGCCTGTGGGTTTCAGCTTGCGGTGAACATATACAAGCTCGCCCTGGGGGTTGAAGATAATATTGGTGTTGTACAAAGTGGCGCTTTCCTCAACGCGCTCGGAAACACCGATGCTGAGGTAGGCGTTTGCTGCCTTTGCGGCCTTTCCAAGAGCCTCGGTTTCGGGACCGGGAACAAGGATGGAATTATCGTAGTAAACCTTCCAGTCCTTGCGCCCGTCGGCATTGCGGCTGCCCACGGTGAAGCCGAAGGTCATGCCATAGGGATATCCGGGGATGAAAAGCTCGGGGAAGACGATAAGCTCTGCATTCTGCTTTGCGGCGTCCTCAATGAGACCGAGAGTTTTTTCAAGGCCCTTTGCCTTGTCGAACATTACGGGGGTAGCCTGTACTAAAGCGATGCGGCAGGTGTTCTTTAAATCCTTCATTATTATTCCTCCATAGAGTTGAGTTCATAGATTTCGTCGTAAATTTCGTCGGCCTCAATTCCGAACTCGTTGAGCTTATCGTATTTAGGCGCCTCAAAGCCTTTGTCATCGATGAGCTCATAGAGCATTTTCAAAGCGGCAAAGCAGGTTTCGGCCTCAAGAGCCTCGGGCAGATGCTCGGCAAGAAACTCCTTTGCACGGTCAGAAATCTTATATTTAATTTCCATAGTTAAGCTCCTTTTGAATAATTAGTCTATATCTACAATATTATACAATATTTTCGCCTTAATACAAACATATTTTTTAAGCGACAGCTATTGACAAACGTGGCCGCAAATCGCAAAATAGTAGCAGTTAAAATTTACGGAGAAAATTAATGAGTACTTTTGCATGGATTGTAATAATAACCACCATTGCCGGTGTGGGCGGAACGGGCCTCGGCGGTCTTGTGGGCGCGGTGCTTCGACGGGATTCCACAAAGGTCGTAAGCCTGCTGCTGAGCTTTGCAGGCGGCGTTATGCTGGCGGTGGTTTGCTTTGACCTTATTCAGGAGGCATTTTTGCCGGAGGGCGCCACGGAGCAAACAAACCTTTGGATTGTTGTGGGCGGAGTTCTTGTGGGCTATCTGCTCATATATCTGCTGAACTACCTCATTGACCGCAATACAAATCCCGAGATTTCCCACATTGATGAAGAGCATCCCCAGACTGCTGACGACCTTGATGAGCTTATTCACGCCGACCACTTCCATATGCACAAGAAGTCCGGCAATAAAAATACCGAGCTGTTCATTGCGGGCGTTGTAATGGCCTGCGCCATAGCACTTCATAATCTCCCCGAGGGCATGGTAATCGGTGCGTCCTACGCAGGCGACGCCGGATCCATAGTGGGCGGAAGCGGATTTATTCTTGCGGTGGTCATCGGCCTGCATAATATCCCTGAGGGCATGGCGGTTTCCGTACCTCTTATAACAGGCGGCATGGGCAAGTGGAAGGCGGTTATTATCACCGCCCTGTCGGGCGCACCCACGATAATCGGCGCAATGCTGGGCTATTCCCTGGGCCTCATAAGTCCGTTGTGGCTGGCACTTTCCCTGAGCTTTGCCGCAGGCGCAATGCTCTATGTGGTTTTCGGTGAGCTTCTGCCTGAGGCAATCCTTATGTGGCGTTCAAAGCTACCTGCGCTGTTCATGCTCATCGGTACCCTTGTGGGCCTAATACTTGTATATGTTTAAATAAAATAGCTCCCCTGAAGGCTCATGCCTGTGGGGGAGCTTTTATTATGCTTTTTTAACAAGTGCCTTCCTTTCCCATGCACCGCTGAAATAGCGGGCCCAGGAGAGAATTACGCAGCAAACCCAGCCTATGGGTACCGCATACCAAACTGCGTGGTAGTCAACATCAAAGGCATAGACCATGGTGTATGCGGAGATTACGCGTACACCCAGAGTGGACATGGAGCAGAGCATGGCGAAAAACGCGTCACCTGCGCCCTGAAGCAGACCGCCCGTGGGGAGATACAGGGAGAAGAGGAGAACAAAGAAGCTCATAAAGCGTATCATTTCCACGCTCATGGTGAGGCTTTTGCCCGTAACGCCGAAGAGTGTTGAGATGGGAGTGGCAAAGGAGTAGATAAGCACCGCGATAAATGCGGAGAAGGCAAGAGACATGACCATAACGCGCTTCCAGCATTCCTTGACACGCCGGGGCTTTCCTGCGCCCATGTTCTGTCCTGCGAAGGTGGACATACCTGCGTTGAGGGCCATAATGGGAATGAAGATGTAGTTTTCAACACGGTTGCCCACGGTGAAGGCCGCCATAAGCGCCTTGCCGAAGGTGTTGACAAGTCTCTGCATGAACATACTGCCTATGGCGACAACGCTCTGCTGAAGCATGGAGGGAATACCCATCTGCAGACACCGCTTGCCCATATCCCTGTGATATTTGAGCTCCTTCAGCTTAAAGCGGAATACGGGATACCTGCGGTTCATGTACACAAGAGAAAACACGGTGCTTATGCACTGGGCAATCACCGTTGCCGCGGCAACGCCTGCAACGCCCCAGCTAAAGGAGAGAACAAACAGCAGGTCAAGGCCGAGATTTATTGCGGTTGATATGATAAGAAAATACAGGGTTGCCTTGCTGTCACCCAAAGCACGGAGCAGCGCCGCCACCACATTGTAGAGAAATTGAAACAGCAGGCCTGCGGAGTAGATTCTGAAATAGGTCACCGCTTCCTTCAGCACCTCTTCGTCCTTGATGCCGAGCACCGTGCCCAAGAGCCATTGCGAGCCTGCAAGACCGAAGACCACACCGGCAATGCCCACGCCGCAGAGGAGAAGAATCGCGGTGGACGCGGCACGACGTACATCGTCCTCGCGCTTTGCACCGAAAAACTGCGCCACTACAATGCCCGAGCCGTTACTTAAACCGAAGGCGATGGCGATGAACAGAAATGTAAGACTGGCACAGTTGCCTACGGCACCCAGGGCCGCCTCGGAGACATATTTGCCCACAACTATGCCGTCAACGGTGTTATATAGCTGCTGGAGCAGATTGCCCAGCATAATCGGAAGAGAGAATATCAGAACATGGCGCCAGCCGACGCCCTGAGTCATATCAAGCTTGCCTTTCATGTTATCCCCCGAAAATCGTAATACAATAAATTATATTCTATCATTTTCCCGGGAACATTGCAAACGGAGAAGTGTGTAAGTAATGGGTAAAATAGTGGGAATATCAAAAATGCGGAAAACTGCGGCGTTGCTCATTTTGCGGCTTTGTGGTATATTTGTTGTATAACCTTACAGAGGAATGAAAATGAAAACTTATAAGCTCACCCTATGCTATGACGGAACGCGCTACAGCGGCTGGCAGAAGCAGGGTAATACGGAAAACACCATACAGTATAAGCTGGAAACGCTGCTTTCCCGCTTGCTGGAGCAGGAAATCGAGGTGGCAGGCAGCGGACGCACCGATGCGGGAGTTCACGCAAGAAATCAGGTCTGCTCCTTTAAGGCGGAAACGGAAATGAGCTGCAGAGAGCTTTTGACAGAAATCAGGAAATACCTGCCCGAGGATATGGGTGCGGTGTCCCTCTCCGAGGCGGAGCCGAGATTTCATGCAAGACTGAATTGCAGGGGCAAGACCTATGTTTATCGCGTGCATAACAGCGAGGAGCCCAATGTTTTTCAGCGCAGGTATGTATATACCTATACAAAAGAGCTTAACCTTGACGCCATGAAGACAGCGGCAGAGCTGCTCTGCGGGGAGCACGATTTCACCGCCTTTACCTCCGCAAAGCACATGAAAAAATCCGCTGTGCGCCGTATTGACAGCATCGATATTTCCCGGGAAAACGGAGAAATCCGTCTTGCCCTTACGGGAAACGGATTCTTGTATAATATGGTGCGGATAATCGTGGGAACACTTCTTGAGGTGGGAGCAGGGGAGAGAAGCATTTTCTCCGTTGAGGAAGCACTCAAATCCCTTGACCGTTCAAAAGCGGGCTTTACCGCGCCGGCAAACGGACTCACACTCTGGGATGTTTATTATTGAGGTAATGATGAGATAAATGAAAACTTTAATCGAGCTTTATGACGAGAGACCAATTGAAAATGTGCTTGCAACCGAGGTGTTCAAACCGCAGCGTACAATATTTCTGTGTCCGCCCGAGGTGGCGCAGAACAAGAATATTCAGAACAAAATGCGTGAATATTTTGCTCGCCGCGGAGTGGAAGTCGAGCTGCATTTTATGGAATCCAGTCTTTACAATGCGGCAAAGCTTGAAAGACAGCTTTACAGCATAACGGAGAAATACCCCGATTGTATGATTGATGTTACGGGCGGAACAGATGCAGCTCTGTTCGCCGGCGGAAAGTTCTGCGCAGCAACGAACATTCCCGCCTTTACCTACAGCTGGAAATCAAAGAGCTTTTTCAGTATTCATGAGGCGCATTTCTGTGATGCGCTCAAATGCGATGTTCGACATGAGGTTGAGGATTGCTTTGTCATGGCCGGCGGTGCTATGCGTGAGGGCAGAGTGGATAACTCCATCCTTGACCGCTATTTGGATTCAATTGACGCATTTTTTGCCCTGTATATGAGCAACAGAAGCGATTGGACAAGTGCGGTGAGCTATATTCAGCGCGCATCCCAGGTGGAAAAGGGCGAGTTTATCCCCCTTGAGGTTAATGCACCCTACACGGTTATCTGCGAACACGGAAACCGGATCAATGCCCCGGAAAAGGTGCTGTACGATCTTGAAAAGCTGGGCTATATAAGCGGCGTCACCATAGGTGACAGAGTCAGCTTCAGCTTTAAGGACAGACAGATTCGCACATGGCTTCGCGACATAGGCAGTGTGCTGGAGCTTTATGTGTATAAGGCCTGCCTTGACACGGGGCTCTTCAACGATGTTCGCACCAGCGCCGTTGTTGACTGGGAGGGCGATTTTGGCAGAGACAATGTTACCAATGAGATCGATGTCATGGCAATGCAGGGCATAGTGCCCGTGTTCATAAGCTGCAAGACCTGCGAGGTCGGCACGGAGGCACTGAACGAGCTTGCAATACTTCGCGATCGCTTCGGCGGCAAGGCGGCAAAGGCAGCAATCGTTACGGCGCATCACTGCCGCAATATTACCCGCCACCGCGCATTGGAGCTGGGTATAGATGTCATTGACCTTGAAGACCTTGAGGATGAGCGCATAGGTGAGCAGATTAAATCCATGATGAGCAGAGATTAAAAAACAGCAGGTTTACACCTGCTGTTTTTTTATGATTTAAGTCTTTTCAGCAAATCATCATCAACATAGAAGACGCGGCCGCCGTTGGGCCTGATGCGCTTTCCGCCGAACACGATCCAGATAATGTCCATTCTTTGAGAGGGCATGGGCGCATCACCGTCGGTGAATATTATGCGGTTGTCCGCGCGGCCGGAGAAGGCGTTGACCGCGGCGGAGAAGCTCGTGCCGTGGCGCCCCTCAAAAACCATATTTTCAAGGTCGCTGAAGGTGTTAATATCCTTAAAGCCGTAAAACTGCGTGTCAAAGCAGCCGACGCGCACCTTTGAATAGGGGAGAATACTACGGCATTCCTGCAAAAAGCGCATCAGCAGTGGCTCGTCGATAGAGCCGCTGGTGTCAAGGAGAATTTCCGTCACCGCCACGGGAATGGTTTCAAGCGTGGGGCGCACGATGCCGTCCTCGACAACGGCGTTTCTGTATGACCAGTCCACATCAAAGCTGCCGTTCTGACGCAGAATTCTTCGCCAGTCGAATGTTTTCGTGGACTTGCCGATTTCGCTGAAAACCACACATTCCGGAACCTCTGATTCGCTGACAATGGAGTTTAGCTTTGCGGAAATCCGGCTTTGCTGACTTTGACGGCCGAGCTTTTCGCTGCTGCTGCCGCTGATGCTGTCACCGTCTTGGAATTTTTCGGCGGCGGCGCCGTCTTCACCCTCAAGGTTTTCGGACAGCGCTTCGCCCTTGTCCGAAGCGCTCCACATACTGCGAACCTCGCCTGTGGGGTTTTCGTGCATATCCTGGGTTTCCGCATCCTTGTGATTCTTCAGCAGGTCAAGCAGGGGATTGGAGTCAAACTCCTGAAGATCGTCGGCATCGGGATCTCCGTCGACATTGTTTTCGCTGTCCCTGTTTCCCAACCTGCTGAAAAAATCACCTAACATGAGGGAGAAATACTTATCGGCGCTGTCCTCGGTGCTCTCCGGAGCAGCCTCACGGGACAAATCGCGGTTTTTGTAAAATGACCTGAACAGCCGATAGAAAAAGGCCGAGAACCTGTTACGCATTGTTCCTGTCTCCGCGTTTCAGCGCCGCAATTATTTCAAGGCGCGAATAGTCGTTGTGAGCCCATACAGAGTCAAACAGCAGGCAGTATTCCTCGCCGAGAGCCTTGACAAAGGCTCTTACTTTTTCAAGGTTTTCCACATCCACCTGTGACAGGCAGATTGCGCTGGAAATCAGCTCATCCTTGCTGAAATCGAGAGACTCCGCCTCCAAACCGCCGAGAACATCGGCGCAGGTTATGATGCGCCTTTTGCAGAATTCGCAGAAGTCAGCGGTGATTGCTTCGCCCACAAGGCTTCGAATCATTTCGGGCTTACCAGTGGCATAAAGAATTTTCGACGCCATTTCCCATTTCCTCGGGTCTGCGTTGGGAAGCTGACCGTCATATTCGCTGCGCAGAGGCAGACCGTCGCTGCAGGCTATGAAGGCGTATATTGAGGGGTGCAGACGGTTGTCCGCGGCCCATTTCAGCCATGCGTCAAGGGCGGTCTGAATGTAAACATGGGCAAAGCGGTTAAAGAGAGGCTCCGCTAACTGATATGCCGCAAGAGAATCGTTAAGCTCGTTGCCTGCGGCAACGATGCGCGCGTTTTCCGGGAGCCTCCACATACCGTTGACCTCACGGTCAAGCACAATGTTGAAGGCGCTGCCCTGAATACTGGGCAGGGCGTTTGTGAGTTCATCAAAGAAGAGTACATGGCATTTTCCCGGCTCTTTTTCGCAAATGAGCTCCAGCTTTTTCAGCCATGTGGGCTTGATGTCCGTCATTTCTCCGGTTGTCTGATTCACAATGCTCTTGCCGTTTAAGCTGTCGGGGGTTGCATTGCGCATATAAATGATGACACAGTCGGGGTCGATCTGACGCACTCTTGCGCTCTTGCCCTCGGAGGATGCGCCGTGGAGGAAAACGGGAACGCCGCTTTCAATGCAGCCGCGCACAATATCCTCCTCACTGACCTCGGAGAAATCAAAGCCATAGGGGTTGAGCCCCGGTGCCTGTCCGAAGCTGACTTCGGAGGTGTTGCCAAGCTCCGAAACGCAAAAAATGTCCTGCGTCATGTAGTTTGAAAGATATTCATCAAGCTCTGTGTCTTTAAAGCTGAATTCGGGGACGGCCACCTGCTTCTGAAGCCTTACGCCCGAAAGAAGACAGTATTTGGAGATGAAAAGCCTTTCCACCGCGTCAACATACCATACCACGGGCTCAACCTTAAGCCATACCGTATCGCCGGGGGTGTATATCATGCCGTTTGACAGGATGAACTTTTCTCCCTGGTCCTTGGGCCTTGATTTTACGCAGACAAATTTTTCCCCCTCAAAGGCGAATTCCTCGCATTCGTCGGGGATAAAGGCCACCGCCGTATCCTCCGCACCGTGCATGAGGCGCTGACCATAGGATTGGAAGGTTCTGCCGCTTTCCATCATGTCGGGAAGCTCTTCCGTGGTGAAGCTTTGGAATATGAGCTCGTTTTTCTCAATGAAGCGGTAATCCTTCTTCTTCTCCTTAAAGGTATTGCCGCAGAAGGTGTAAACCTTGCCTGTGGGATGCAGGCTATTGTTGCGAAGCGCCTTGTCTAACTTTGCGGAGGTCACGGCATCGGCGGCATTTTGGGGATATTCGCCGTATTCCACCTCAAAGGCAGAGCAGCCCTTCTGTTCAAGGCGTGCAAAAAGCTCCTCACTCTCAAAGCAGGGACGCAGAGCACCGTCGTGACGCTTTCGGTAGTACTCGGCCTTTTCCCCGTCGCTGCCCATGGCAAGAGCGCTCCAACGCCCACCGGAGGTGGAGGTGAAGCTCCAGACAGGTGTGTCGCAGCCTGTAATAAGGGCAAGGTCGGTTGCGAGGCATTTTCTGCCGAATTTTTCGAAAACTGCCAGCGGAGCAACTCCGTCGCTGCCCCATATCTGCTGTGCAGATAAAATTCCAAGATTGATATTCATACCGTAAGTTCCCCCCGAAACTATTAATACTATTAGAATAATTATAAACCATTGTATAAGATTTGCAATATTTCAGGCAAAATATCATGCACGATGTTGGTTTTTTATAAGAAAAATGCTCGGTCAAAAGACCGAGCATTTTGACACATATTAGAGCTGCTCTTCGGGAGAAAGCTTCATAAGCCCAAGAGCAACGGCCTGCTCGGCGTGGGCTCTCAAGGCGGAGCTGAAGATAATGTCGACACAGTCGCAATCCTTCTCTGCAAGACGCTCCGTGGACTGGGTTATGGCTGAAACCGAGCTTTCGTAATAATCACAGAAGCGGTCATACAGCTTTTCGTAGGATGAATCGTTTCCCACCTTTTCGGAAATAAGCTGGCCGATTTGACCGATGGGCATTACGGTTTTAAGAACGCAAATGATTATGAGATGGGCAAGATGCTCCCGGTTATACTTCTTGCTTTTCGGCGCGGGCATGATACCTAACTTAACATAGTTGTTCACCATGGAGGAGGTGAGACCTTTGTCGTCGCTGCTCTGATATCCGTCAAAGTAGCGTGACATGAGTGAAAGCACCTGGTCCATATAAATGTCAAGGTCCGGCAGCTCATTCCACCTGGGGAGCGTATGCTTTGCAATGCTCTCAACGGTTTCGATTATTCTTTCACTGGCCTGTTTGTCCATCCGTAAACCCTCCGATTTTCGTTGATATAGACATTTTAACACATAATTCAAAAAATAACAATAAATAATTTGACAAATTCTATTGACAAATACAGAAAAATGGATTATCTTGTTTTCGTTACCAGATAACACAATACAAAAAACAATCAAAAGGTATCGAAGACGAAAATAGAAAGCTGCTAAAACGAGCTTCGAGGTGCGAAATATGAAAAAACAAGCTGTGTTTGCCGAAATCATAAGAAGAATAAGCCAGCCGCCGGTCTTGACGGCAATTGTGCTGTTTACCCTGTACTACTCGGATAGCGGGATTTTCAGTTCGGCTTATGAGCTGGTGCTTGCCATAGTGTGTCTCGCAATTGTACCCGCCCTTTCCTATCCCATATGCCGTTTAAGGCCGCAAATCCTGAAAAGCGGTCACAATACCCGCCGGCAGCTGGAAATTATACTGTCCCTTACAGGCTGCGCGGCAATCTGGCTCATCGGATTTGCAGAGGACTTCGGCAATAAGCTCATGCTGATACTCACGGTGTACTTTTTCACATTTGTTTTGCTTGCGGCAGCAAATGAACTGCTGCATGTGGGAACAAGCAGCTACGCCTGCTGTGTAACTGTGCCGATTATAGTTTCCGGCTTCTTTTTCGGAGCTGCAAGCATTGCAATCTGCCTGCTCCTTTATATGGCAATCGTGTGGGCAAGTGTCTACACCGAAAGACATACAAAGGCGGAATATGTCCTGGGCCTTGCGGTCTGCGCCGCCGCCTGCCTGCCCTCCGGACTGCTTTACCTGATGGCTTAAACGCACATTAAATCCAAGGAGAAGGCATGATGATAATAATTAAGGTTGTGGCAATATGCCTGCTTGCAGCTGTGAGCGCGGCAGGCTTGTATGTGCTGTTTTTAATCCTCAACGGCTTGTTTGTGGATATAACGAGGGAGTATGAAACGGACAGTCCCTATTTCCGAGCCTTGCTGAACTCCGGTGTTTGGTGCGCGAAGCTGTTTGCAAGGCTGAAAATCAATGACGAGGGCTTTGAAAACATACCACATGGGCGATTTCTTCTCGTTGGCAACCACCGTTCAAAATTCGATCCCATAGTCACGTGGTATGCCCTGCGGCACAATCAGCTTGCCTTCATATCAAAGCCGGAAAACTTCAAAATACCCTTTTACGGTCCCATAATACGCCGCTGCTGCTGTCTTTCCATCGACAGAGAAAATGCCAGAAGCTCGCTGAAAACCCTGTACAAGGCGGCGGAACTCATAAAAAGCGGTGAGGTATCCGTGGGTGTTTACCCCGAGGGCACGCGAAGCCAAAGCTGTGAGCTTTTGCCCTTCCATAACGGAGTTTTCAAAATCGCCAAGAATGCAAATGTTCCCATTGTGGTGGTCTGCACTCAGGGCACGGAGAAGGTACATATTAACTTCCCGCTAAAGCCTACAAGCATAAGCGTAAAGGTCACCGATGTAATTCCCGCGGACTATGTTAAAACCCATAGAACCGAGGAAATCGGCGCCCGCGTCAGAGCATCTCTGCTGGAGTGCATGAATGCTGACGGGCCAGAAGAGAGAATAAAAGAACACCTGAGCGCATAAGCGTTCAGGTGTTCTTGCGTTAAGATACAAGATTCTCTGTCCTTGATGATTTTTTGATTGAATGATATTGCTAAATAGTGTAAAATGATGTTAACAAATGATAATGCGGCAGCCGCTTGAATAGGGAGGAAACAATGGGAAAAGGATATATTTATATAATGACAAATCCGGCTTTGCAGGACATGGTCAAAATAGGATATGCGACAAATGTCGAAGCGCGTAGACAGCAGCTTAGTACAACCGCCCTGCCATATGAATATGAAGTATATGCAACTTATGAAACAAGCGGAAATCTTGAAGACAAGAAGCTGCATAAGATGATTGACAATTTGAACCCCGACCTCCGAGTGTCAAAAAACCGGGAATTTTTTGTTATGGCTCCGGAAGATGCTTATGAACTGTTAGAGGCAATCGCAACTATCAGCGGCTCTAAAGACAAGCTGAAGAGGGTAAAAGCCTTGTCCTCTGCGGCAAATACGCAGGTTGTCAGAAGACCTCCGATTGATTTTTATAAATGCGGTCTGAAAGACGGTGACGAGCTTGTCTGCACAGAGGACCCAAGTGTTGTTGCAATTGTTAAAGGCGAGCATAAAGTTCTGTATAAAAATGAACTCACATCACTAAGCGCAATTATGAGAACCATCAAAAGCTATAAAAGCATTGCAGGTCCGTCTTTCTTTACATACAAAGGTGAGCCGCTTGTGACAATTGCAGAAAGAACACAGTGGAAAAAGTAACTGCTTAAATTGCTGAAAAAAGAAAAGGTCCGTCAAACACAAAGGTTTGACGGACCTTTTTGGCGCAGCGGGTGGGATTCGAACCCACGTGCAGTGTTACCTGCAAACTGATTTCGAGTCAGCCCCGTTATGACCACTTCGATACCGCTGCATATATTAACCGCCGCTTTGCGGCGGTTATTTTTCAGTTGTTATCCTCAAAATCAAAGGAATCATCGTCAACATCCATACTCATTTCACCGACACGCATACGGCGCTTGATTTTAAGCTCTTCAACGGTTTTGTGGATGAGCTCCTTGACCTCAAAGGGCTGCTTAACATTTTTGATGTCAAGCTGGGGGATGCTTTTGTCAGTGGAGACCACATGAACGGTGCCTACGCCGAAAATGCGCTGCCACAGATTCTGTGTAACGCGCAGGTCGCGGATTCGGTAAAGCACGATTTCATCCTGCTTGATGTTCAGAAAGCCACGGCGGAGGAACAGACGGTCCTCGCTGAGGGCATATCTTGTAAATGACCAGGGCAGACCGAAATATCTCTTTCTGTCGTGCCACAATTCCTTGATGCTTGCCAAAACCTTTGCCATGACCATCGCTCCTTCAGAATAATGTAAAATCAATTGTAACCAATTATGACGCAAAAATCAAGTGTTTACGCAGTTTTCCGTTTAATAACGCTGGACATTTGGCAGATGTGGATATATATTATTTTAGGCTGAAATCTGAAAAGGGAGGCGAACTCATGTCAAAATTCAAAAATGCCGCCGTTTATGCGGGCAAATACTTCCGCACATTTTACCGCTGGCTTTTTGTTGCAGGCCTGATTGGCGCGGTATGCGGATTGGTGGGTTCGCTGTTTCACATTGCCGTTGATTGGGCGACCTCCTTCAGAGGTGGCCACGGCTGGCTCATATATCTCATGCCCGTGGCAGGCTTCCTCATTGCGGGAATGTATCGCATAACAAAAATGAAGGGCGTCGGCACAAATCGCATTATTGAATCCATCCACGAGGGCGACAAGCTCCATGTAATGCTGGTGCCTGTGGTATTCGTCGCAACGGTGCTCACACATTTGGTGGGCGGCTCTGCGGGACGAGAGGGCGCGGCGCTTCAGATAGGCGGCGGCCTCGGCTCGAAAATCGGCAGGCTGCTGCACCTTGACGACAAGGATATGCGCATAGTGACGCTTTGCGGCATGAGCGCGGTTTTCGCGGCGCTTTTCGGAACGCCCCTAACCGCAACGATCTTTGCCCTTGAGGTAATATCCGTGGGCATACTTTACTATGTGGCGCTCATACCCTGCCTTGTGTCCTCAATTGTTGCATACGCAATTTCCCTTGCCTTCAAGCTTGCACCCACACGCTTTGTTGTAACCGTTGAGCCACTTGCGGCGCTGACGCTTCTGAAGGTAGTGGTCCTCGCCATTGCCTGCGCAATAGTCAGCATGGTGTTCTGCGAGCTGCTTCATAAGACGGAGGAGTTTGCAAACAAGGCCGTAAAAAGCGGCTGTATCAGGGCAATCATCGGCGGCGCTGTTCTCATAGGTCTTACCCTTGCCGTGGGCACCAATGACTATAACGGTGCCGGCACCCACATTATCGAAAGCGCCGTAAATGAGGGAATTGCTCCGAACTGGGCGTTTTTCTGGAAGCTGATATTCACGGTTATCACCATCGCCTTCGGCTTCAAGGGCGGCGAAATAGTGCCCACCTTCTTTATCGGTGCAACCCTCGGCTGTGTGCTTGGACCGCTGATTGGCCTGCCTGCGGGCTTTGCGGCGGCAATTGCCCTTGTGGCGGTGTTCTGCGGTAATGTTAACTGCCCCATTGCCTCTATTGTGTTGAGCGTTGAGCTCTTCGGCTCCGGCGAGCTAATCTACTTTGCCCTTGCCTGCGCAATCTCATACATGCTTTCAGGCTACTTCAGTCTTTACAGCAGCCAGAAAATCATATATTCAAAAACTCGTGCAGAGTACATTAACCGTTATGCGAGATAATAAAAAACAGCAGTCCGTTTTTACGGACTGCTGTTTTGCTATATTAACCTTACTTCTTCTGCGCGTTGTAGGCTTCGATGCCCTTTGCCAGAAGCTCCATGCTGCGGGTAATGTCGTCCTTGTTGATGACATATGCCATGCGGATTTCGTTTTTGCCGGTGTTGGGAGTCTTGTAGAAGCTCTCTGCGGGGGTGAACATGAGGGTGTCGCCGTTGTCGTCCCACTCCTGCAGCATGAACAGCTGCAGCTTTTCGGCATCGTCAACGGGGAGAGCAGCCATTACATAGAAAGCGCCCTTGGGATCGGAGTAAACCACACCGGGAATCTTCTTCAGACTTTCTACCAGACAGTCGCGGCGTTCCTTGTACTCCTTGCGAACTGCATCGAAGTAGTCGGGGCCGACGGTGTAGAGAGCTGCGGAAGCAACCTGGTCAAGAGTGGAGGCGCACAGACGGCCCTGGCACCACTTCATTGCGTGGTTGTAAAGCTCTTTGTTGCGGGTAATCATGCAGCCAATGCGTGCGCCGCAGGCGGAGAAACGCTTGGACATGGAGTCGATGACAATGACATTCTCCTCATAGCCTTCGAGCTGAAGCAGACTCATGAGATCCTCGCCGCCGTAAACGAATTCACGGTAAACCTCGTCACCGATGATGAAGAGGTTGTGCTCCTTGGCAATGTCGGCCATGAGCTTGAGCTCTTCCTTAGTGAGAATGGTGCCGGTGGGGTTGCCGGGGTTGGTGAACATGATTGCACGGGTGTGCTCATTGATGCAGGCCTCAACACGCTCGCGGATTGCGAACTTGTAGCCTTCCTCGGGCTTGGTGGTGATGGGGCGGATGGTAGCACCGGTCATGGTGATGAAGGTGGTGTAGTTGGGGTAGAAGGGTTCGGGAACGATGATTTCATCGCCGTCCTCGAGAATGCAGGAAAGCGCAATCTGCAGAGCCTCGGAGCCGCCGGTGGAAATGAGAACCTGCTTGTTGTTGATGGGTGCGCCGATCTTGTTGTAGTAGTCAACGATGGCATCAATCATTACGGGAACGCCGTCAGAGGGAGCGTAGGCCAAAACGGGCTGGGAGAAATTCTTGACAGCCTCAAAGTATGCTGCGGGAGTCTCAATGTCGGGCTGACCGATGTTCAGGTGATAAATATTTTTACCTGCCTTGACAGCCTCGTTGGCGTAGGGAGCGAACTTTCTCATGGGAGAAAGACCGCATTTTTCAATTTTGCTTGAAAACTTCATGTGTTCTTCCTTTCTTCGCTGCGTATGAATCGGAATTTAAAAGCTCAAAATTGAGCAAAAAATGCACTGAAAACAGAGCAATTTTTAATAAATCTCGAAATTCAGCACTGCGAACTTTGTGAAAATGTGGTAAAATGCCACGCTTTATGCGAAGCTATTTTATCATTTTGCACAATAATATTCAACCTTAAAAACGCAAAAAGATTGATAGCTTTTATACAAAGTCGGGTTTGCCGCAGACTTGCGAATACAGGGTAACTTTGGTACAATATTACATTAAGATATGTTAAGGCGGTGTAAAAATGCTGCGAATAATCATGGGAAAAGCGGGCACTGGCAAAAGCTCTGCCCTTATGAAAGAGATACACAGCGCCGTTTTGCGGCATGAGGCGGGTTATATCCTGCTGGTGCCGGAGCAGTTCAGCCATGAGGCCGAGCGCGAGCTGTGCGAGATTTGCGGCGACAGCCTTTCGCTGTATGCCGAGGTTCTGTCCTTTACCGGACTTGCCCGCAGACTTAACGGAGAGCTGGGCGGCGGCGCGGCAAGGTACTTGGATAAGGGCGGCAGAATGCTGTGCATGGCCCTTGCAACAGAGGGGCTCTACTCAAGGCTTCGGGTGTATTCCGCTGCGAGAAAGAGAACGGAGCTGCAGACTCTGCTTCTCTCCGCTGTGGATGAGCTGAAAGCTGCCTGCATCACCGCAGAGCAGCTTGCGGAGGCCTCCGCAAAGTGCGACGGCGCGCTTTCGGAAAAGCTGTCCGACCTTGCTTTGGTGCAGGAGGCTTATGACGCAGTGGTGGCAAATGGCCGTGCGGATCCTGCTGACAGATTGAGTGTCCTTGCAGAGCAGATCGGATACAGCTCCTTCTGCGAGAAAAACCATGTATATATTGACGGCTTTACGGGCTTTACGGTTCAGGAACGTCGGGTAATTGAGGCGCTGCTCATGAAGGGGGTAGAGGTCATCCTGTGTATCGGCTGTGATGCTCTTGACGGCGGCAGTGAGGTTTTCGAGCTGAGCAGAGTTACGGTACGCACCCTGATGGCATTCTGCCATGAAAACAAAATTAAATACGAGCTGAACACCGTAGACGGCACCGCGGGAAAAAACGAGGCTCTGCGTGTCTATGCGGATAATATGTTCAGCTACTCTGCCTCCAAGGCCGAATGCGAAGAAGCTGTGGTGGGCATCCATGCCGCCGGCAGTGCGGCGGCGGAATGCGAGTTTGCCGCCGCAAGATGCGTTGAGCTTGTGCGGGAAAGGGGATGCCGCTGGCGTGATATTGCCATTGCAGTCAGAGGCTTTGAGGATTACAGACTGCTGCTGGAAAGCGTGTTTGAGCGTTACGGTGTTCCTCTTTATACAGCGCGCAAAAGCGACCTTTTGGCCAAGCCTCTGCCTGCGCTGATTTCCGGCGCCTACGAGATAATCGGCGGCGGCTGGGAAATATCCGATGTGCTGGCATATCTCCGCACAGGTCTTGCGGGACTTGATGATGCCGAGTGCGACGAGCTTGAAAACTATATACTCATGTGGCAGCTCCGGGGCAGCGCGTGGAAGCAAAGCGGAGATTGGCGGCTGCATCCCGAGGGCTATGGCGGAGAGTATACCGATGAGACAAATGAACAGCTTGACAAAATAAACCGACTGCGCCGCAGAGCCGCTGCGCCTCTTCTGCGCTTTGAGGAGCGCAGCAAAAACGCGGAAACCGCCGGGGAACAGGCGAAGGCACTGGCAGAGCTTTTGGAGGAGCTGAAGCTCTCCGAAAAGCTGGAAAGCCGCGGGAAGGAGCTGAATGAAAATGGCTTTTCCGCCGCGGCGCAGGAGTATGCACAGCTTTGGGACATTACTGTTTCCGCCCTCGAGCAGAGCGCCGCAATTTTAGGTGATGCGGAGTCCGACTGTGACAGCTTCGGCAGACTCTTCACTGCCATGCTGTCCAAATATGATGTGGGAACGATTCCCGTGTCTCTTGACCGTGTCACTGCGGGTGACTTTGACCGTATGCGCCGCAGAAGGATAAAGCATCTCATTGTGCTGGGCGCCTCCGATGAACGGCTTCCTGCGGCTGATACTCAAAACGGAATGTTCTCAAACGATGAGCGCAAGCAGCTTTTGGAGATTGACATTGATTTGGGCGGCGCAGGTGACAGCGATATGTGGCGCGAATTTTCCGTCATCTATAACTGCCTTACTTTGCCTTCGGAGAGCCTGCATTTCTGTTATCCTGCCTTCGGTGCCTCCGGCGATGTGCTGCGGCCCGCTTTTGTGGTCAACAGAGCAAAAACTCTCTTCGGGCTTGAAACCGAGGCTGTTGTACCTGCGAAAATGCGCATTAATGCGGCGGCACCGGCTTTTGAGCTTGCGGCAAATGCCCTGCGGGGCGGCGGTGAGCTTGAGGCATCGGCGGCGGAATATTTTGCGGAGGAAAACCCGCTGCGTATGGATGCACTGCTGAAGGCCTCGGAAATGAGCCGCGGAAGTCTTTCCAAGGCCTCCGTCAAGGCCCTCTACGGGGAAAAACTGCGACTGTCGGCCTCTAGAATTGACAAATTCGCCAATTGCCGCTTTGCATATTTCATGCAGTACGGACTCAAAGCGAAAAAGCGTGAGCCCGCAGGCTTCGCACCGCCTGAAATGGGTACCTTCATGCACTATATCCTGGAGCACGTGGCGGGCGATGTCATGACTCTGGGTGGATTTAAAAAGGTGGATGACCACAAGCTCCGTGAGCTTACGGATAAGTATATCTCCGAATATGTACACGAAAAGCTCAACGATTTCAAGGAGAAATCACCCCGCTTTGAATATCTTTTCCGCAGACTTACAAAGGATGTGCGCGCCGTGGTTTCCGACATGGCAAACGAGCTGCGCGTATCGGATTTTGAACCCCTGTCCTTTGAACTGGACTTCGGCAAGAGCGATATAATTCCGCCCTACAGTCTGGGCGACGGTGAGGAAAACCTCATCCTCACGGGCATAGCCGACCGTGTTGACGGCTGGGTGCATGAGGGAAAGCTCTATGTGCGCGTCATGGACTACAAAACGGGAAAAAAGAAGTTTTCGCTTCCCGATGTGTGGTGCGGCATGGGACTTCAGATGCTGCTGTATCTGTTCTCTTTAGGCGAAAACGGCCATCTGCTTTACGGGAAGGAAATTGTTCCCGCAGGTGTCATGTATATCCCGGCGAGAGATGTAATGCTGTCCGAAGCCACGGACCTGAGCGATGAGAAAATTGCCGACAAGCGCGCCAAGGAGGTCAGACGCAGCGGACTTCTGCTGGAGAACTATGATGTGCTGAAGGCCATGGAGGCTGGAGAAACGCCGAAGTATATCCCCGTTACCTTCAAGGAGGGAATACCCTCGGGCGCGTCTCTTGCCAGCGCCGAGCGCTTCGGACTTCTGGCAAAGCATATAAACAAAACCCTGCGGGATATGGCAAGGGAGCTGCATCAGGGCAGCATTGCCGCAGACCCGTTTTATCGCAGTCAGAAGGAGAACGCCTGCGCGCAATGCGATTATTTCGCCGCCTGCCATTTTGTGAACGGCGAAAACGGTGAGCGTATGCGTATTTCACCAAAGCTTGATGCAACCAAGGTGTGGAATATTCTTGAGGGAGGTGAGGGTAATGGCTGAATTCAAACCGACAAAATCACAGTCTGACGCAATATACACCGCAAATCGCACGGTGCTGGTGTCTGCGGCGGCAGGCTCGGGTAAAACCAAGGTGCTGACGGAACGACTGCTTGCCCGAATCACCCAGGATACAAACCCCGCCGATGTGGACAGTTTCCTCATAATTACCTTCACCAAGGCCGCGGCGGCGGAGCTTCGCAGCCGCATCATGGACGAGATTGCCTCACGCCTTGCTAATGACCCGGAAAACAAGCGGCTGCGCCGTCAGAGCGCCCTGTGTCAGCGGGCGCAGATTGGAACAATCCACAGCTTCTGCGCAAATCTTCTGCGGGAAAACTGCCACGCTGCAGGTCTTTCACCGGAGTTTAAGGTGATCGAAGAGGAACGCTCCGACGCCATTAAGGAAAGGGTAATCGAAAAGGTCATGGAGTCCTGCTATGAGCACATGGATGAGGACTTCCGACTCCTCACAGATACCGTGGGACGGGGCCGCGACGACAGCCGTCTTGCGGAGCTGGTGGTAAATCTCCATAAGAAAATGCAGAGCCACGCCCTGCCCGAGGAGTGGGCGAGGACGCAGATTCAGGAGCTGTCGAAGAATTACTCCGATGCGGCGGAAACCGCCTGGGGTAAAGAAATCATCTCTACGCTGAAGCTCAAGGCCGATTTCTGGGCGCAGCGCATGGAAATGCTGGTGGCAGAAGCACAGGCGGAGGAGAAAATATTTGCGGCCTACGGCGCAAGCATTGCCGAAAGCGCCGCAAATCTTCGTGAGTTTTCAAAGGCGCTGGACCTGGGCTGGGATAAGGCAATAGCCTTTCTTCCCATTAAATTCCCGCGCCTCAGTTCTCTGCAAAAGTCCCCGGATCCCGAGCTGTCGGAATACATAAAGGCTGTGCGCGAGCGGTGCAAAGGCTCGGTGGCTCGCTTTACGGAGAGTATCAGCGCCGAGTCCAAAAAGACCCTTGCGGATATGTGCAAAACCGCACCTGCCATGCAGGCGCTGCTGAAGCTGACGCTGGAATTTGACAGGGTATATGCCGCGGAAAAGCGCCGCCGCGCCGAGGTGGATTTCTCCGACCTTGAGCACATGGCCTATAAGCTGCTTTCGGAGCATGAGGATATTGCCCGGGCGGTTTCGGGAAAATTTACGGAAATCATGGTGGACGAGTATCAGGATGTAAATGCCGTGCAGGATGCCATTTTCCGTGCCGCTTCCAAAAACGGAGAAAGTCTCTTCATGGTAGGCGATGTCAAGCAGTCCATTTACCGCTTCCGCCTCGCCGACCCCACAATATTTACCGGAAAATATAACGGTTTTTCCGACCTTGCCTCGGCGGAGGGGAATGAGCCCGTGCGCATCATGCTGCAGGAGAATTTCCGTTCACGCTCACAGGTGCTTGATGCCGCAAACCATGTTTTCCACACCTGTATGTCGGAAACCCTGGGCGAGATTGCCTATGACAGATATGCGGAGCTTAAGTGCGGCGCAGGCTATTATGCCGAAAGCGTGCCTGTGCCCGAGCTTATGCTGATTGGCATCACCGAAGGCGACGACGAGGATGAAAGCCCCGATAAAACGGAGCTTGAGGCCGCCTTTGTGGCGGAGAAAATAAAGAGCATAGTTGACAGCGGAACTCTTGTCACGGACCGTGATATGCGCAGACCTGCGCGATACAGCGATATCGCCATACTTATGCGCTCGGCAAATTCCATCGGGGATGTCTATCGCAGAGCTTTGATTGCCGCAGATGTGCCCGTAATGACCGGACAAGGCGGCTCCTTCTTTGACTCCATGGAGATTTCCGGCATCATCAGCCTGCTGGCGGTCATAGACAATCCCCGTCAGGATGTGCCGCTGATTTCCGCCCTGCGTTCTCCGTTTTTCGGCTTTACCGCCGATGAGCTTTCGGAAATCCGTGCCGCGGATAAGAAAAGCGACTTTTTCACAGCCCTTGTAAAGCGGGGCGACGCCGACGGAAAATGTGCCGAGTTTCTTGACAGACTAATGTTCTTCCGCAATTGCGCGAGAGACATGGAGCTGGGGGGGCTTATATGGAAGCTCTATGACGAGCTGGATGCCTTCGCTATATGCTCCGCCATGCGAGACGGGGAAAACCGCTGCAATAACCTCACTCTCATGCTGGACTACGCAAAGCGCTTTGAGTCCACGGGCTACCGAGGCCTCCACCGTTTTGTGGAGTGGCTGAATAAGCTAAACGAGAGGGGCGAGGAGCCGAGCCGCGGCAGCAGCGGAAACGCGGTGCAGATAATGACCGTGCACAAGTCCAAGGGACTTGAATTCCCCATTGTGTTCCTCTGCGATACAAACCGGAGATTTAACCGTCAGGACTTAAAGGATGCGGTGCTGGTGCATCCCGAGCTTGGTCTTGGCCCCAAGGTTACGGACACGGAGCGCGGCATTGAATACTCCACTCTTGCCCGAAACGCAATTAAAATGCGCTCCGACCGGGAGATGCTTTCCGAGGAAATGCGCCTGCTGTATGTGGCATTGACAAGAGCAAAGGAATATCTGTATATGACGGCGGCCATGAAGGAGCCGGAGGAGAAGCTGCAGAAGCTCATGCCCCTTGTGAGCTTCCCCATGTCACCGGAGGTGCTCATGTCCGCCCAAAGTCCTGCAACATGGCTCATGTATTCTCTGCTTGCAGATAAGAGCGAGTGTATGCGCTTGGGTATACATTATCCCGAAAAGGCAGAGAAATCGGAAAAAACCGCGGAGGCGCAGGTGAAGGTCGAGGTCAATGGGGAGATAAAGGAAAAACTGCGTAGAAACCTTGCCTTCCGCTATGCCTATGAAAATGCCGAAGCCTTGCCCAGTAAGGTTACCGCAACGGAAATGAAGCACCGCGAGGAAACTGACGAGGAAACACTGTCCGTAGCACCACACAGACAGCGGAGCTTCCGTATGCCGGATTTCCTGCGGGAAAGCCGTCCCATGACGGGCGCGGAAAAGGGCACGGCAACCCACATGGTGCTGCAGTATATCGACTATAAAAAGACAGATGATATTGACTCCATTAAGGCGGAGATTGAGCGCCTGCGAGCCTGCCGCTTCCTCACCGACCGTCAGGCGGAGGCTGTGGATGCAAAGGCAATTCTGAAACTTTTTAAATCCGAAATCGGTCAGCGCATTATGAATGCGGATAAAATTAACCGTGAGTTCAAGTTTTCAATTCTCTGTCCTGCGGAGGACTTCTTCACGGGAGGAGAAGGGGAAAAGGTGCTGCTTCAGGGTGTAATGGACTGCTGCATTGAGGAAAAAGGCGAGCTTACCATAGTGGACTATAAGACCGATAAGGTGAGAGGCGATGCGCTTATAAGCCGTGCTGAGGTCTACAAGGGACAGCTTCGGGCTTATGCTCTTGCGACGGAAAGAATCACGGGGAAGCCCGTGAAGGAATGCGTGCTGTATTTCCTTGATGCAGGCGAAGCCTTCAGCGTGAAAAACTTTTAAAAACCCCTTGCATATTAATATATAATGTGATACAATCCACTTTGCGTTTTGTAACTGCGCATTTTTTGCGTAATCAAGACAGCAACAGATTAAGGAGATTAATACAATGAAGGCAGGAATCCATCCTAACTATCAGCCCACCGTTATCAAGTGCGCATGCGGCGCAACCATCGAGACCGGCTCCACCCGTCAGGGCATCACCGTTGAAATCTGCTCCAAGTGCCATCCCTTCTACACCGGCAAGCAGAAGCTCGTTGACACCAGCGGCCGTGTTGATAAGTTCAATAAGAAGTACGGCATCAAGTAATTCAAAAGCGGCTTAATTTCCGCAATAGTGAGTTTAACGGCATGGGAAATACACAAAGTATTCCTCCATGCCGTTTGCCTTCTCCTGCGAAAATCATCCTCGCTTTTATTTAATCTGAGAATTCTGACGCAGACCGCATCAAAAGATGTGGTCTTTTGCCGTTTTTATGATATAATAACAATCGGTGATAAAATGAAAAAAATCAAAAAACTGTTTGAACCGGATTTTGAGCAGATGAATTACCGTGTGTCGGTTTTGAAAATACTCGCGGTGGTTGCATTTTACTTTTTAGGCTTTTACAGGGAGAAAATAATTGTCACAGACAGTGAGCCCCTAAAAATGATTATGACGGTTATCACCGTTGCGCTTATTATTCCCGCCATGTATGTGTTTGTTATCGCGATTGCTGAAATCTCTGAGATACACGGTAACCGTCATCCTGATTCCGAAAGCGAACTGCAGCCCGTAAAATATACACAGCAGACGATTCTGGAGATGGCTGCGGCAAATGATATAATCGAGCTTAAGGTGTGGCTGAACGGTAAGGCGGTAAAACTCGGCTCAAGCTCGGATTATGACAGAAAGACGGATAAGTTTTTCGATAAGCTGTATTACATAGGCAAAGCCGAATATAAAACCGATGCTGAATTTGCCGATGCTCTGCATGAGCTGAACGGCAAGAAGAGCCTTGATGTAATATCAATTGACGGCGTTGCCGCATCAAAATACTGAAGGATAGATAGTATGGAATCAAACGATATCAAAATTGAACGGGCGGTGCTGGCGGGGCTTTCCGCAAACAGCATGGAGCCCTCCGAGCGAAGCACAGACATTTCCATGGAGGAGCTTGCGGCGTTGGTGGAAACCGCAGGCGGCGTTGCCGTGGGCATGATGATTCAGAACCGAGCCACTCCCGAGCCCCGAAGCTTCATCGGCGACGGCAAGGTGGCGGAGCTTAAGGCTTTTATCGACATGAACGATGTGGACCTTGCGGTGTTTGACAATGAGCTTTCACCCTCCCAGATGCGTGTGCTTTCCGAGGAGCTTGGCGTCAAGGTGCTTGACCGCAGCGGACTTATCCTTGACATTTTCGCCCAGCGCGCACAGACGAGAGAGGGTCAGCTTCAGGTTGAGCTTGCCCAGTATAAATATCTCCTGCCGCGGCTGACGGGTATGTGGACCCACCTTGTGCGTCAGACGGCCTCCGGCGGCTCATCACCCATCGGTACCCGAGGCCCGGGCGAAACCCAGCTGGAAACCGACCGCCGCCACATCCGCAGAAAAATTCAGAAGCTGGAGGAGGAGCTTGCGGCAGTACGCAAGGTGCGCTCCACCCAGCGCAGACAGAGAGAGAAGAATTCCGTTCCCGTTGTCGCCCTTGTGGGCTATACAAACGCGGGCAAGTCAACGCTTTTAAATTGCCTTACGGATTCCGACATACCCGCAAACAACCGCCTGTTTGACACCCTTGACACTACAACGCGCAAGCTTCGCATTGATGATTTCACCGAGGTGCTGCTTTCCGACACCGTCGGCTTCATAAGAAAGCTGCCCCATCATCTCATTGAGGCCTTCAAGGCAACTCTTGAGGAGCTTTCCTATGCCGATGTTCTGCTCCATGTCATTGATATTTCAAATCCTGATTGGGAGGAGCAGGCGAGAGTTGTGGACAGCCTTATAAATCAGCTTGGCGCCAACGAAACCCCCTGCATCAGAATTTTCAACAAGTGCGATGCCTATATGGGAATTCTGCCCCACGGCGAGGACATCGTCTGCCTTTCCGCAAAAAGCGGCGAGGGTGTGCAGGAGCTTGTGGAGCTGCTTTCGAAAATCCTTGACCGCGGCAGTCACCATGTTACGCTGAAGATTCCCTATGACAAGGGTGCGGTTGTTGACCTCATAAACCGCGAAGCCTCCGTTATAAAAATGGACTATACCGACGAGGGCATTGAGGCGGAGGTTATCGTTCCGCCGCAGGTCTTCGGCAAGGTGAAGCAGTATGTTCCGGGCTATAAGGAACCCAAAGAGGAGTGGGAAGATTGATAATTGAAACCCAACGCCTTCTGCTTCGTCCGTGGAGAGAGGATGATGCGGAGACTTTATATAAGCTCGCCTGCGATGAACGGGTGGGTCCTCCCGCAGGCTGGAAGCCCCATGAGAGCGTGGAGGACAGCCTGAATGTTCTGCGCGGTGTTCTCATTAATGAAAATACATGGGCCGTCTGCGAAAAGGGAAGCGATGCGCCCATAGGCAGCATCGGTATTTTCGATACGGATGCAAATGCGGAAAACAACTGGCAAATCGGTTACTGGCTTGCGGCTGAGTATTGGGGTCGCGGATATATGCCCGAGGCGACAAAGCGCCTCATTACATATTGCTTTGAGGAAAAGAATGCACCCTCCGTGTGGTGCTCTCATGCGGACTTTAACGCCAAGTCCCGCCGTGTAATCGAAAAATGCGGCTTTACCTACCGATTTAATAAGCCCTGGGAATCAATGCTGGGCGATATAAGAGATTCGCTGTACTACTCAATTAACCGAGAGGATTATTATAAATGAGTGAATACTTCATCCCCGCAGGAAGCGGCGAAGCCGAATCCGTGGAAAAGCGCTCAAGCTTTCTGGGCCATGTCCGCATGGTGGAAACCGAGGAGGAGGCCAAGGCCTTCGTGGCGGAAATGAAAAAGAAATACTATGATGCGCGGCACAACTGCTGGTGCTATATCATCCGTGAGGGCGCGGTGCGCTATTCCGACGACGGTGAGCCTCAGGGCACTGCAGGCATTCCCATGCTGGAAGTGTTCAAGCGCGAGGGCATCGAAAATGTTGTCTGTGTTGTGACTCGTTATTTCGGCGGCGTGCTTTTAGGCGCAGGCGGACTTCTTCGGGCCTACACAAAAAGCGCAAAGGACGCATTAGATGCCGCAGGTGTTTCCGTGGTGCGCCGCTGGATAAAGGCGGAGATACCCTGCACATATTCCATGCTGGAGCGTGTAAAGCTTGAGTGCGCCGCCGTAAACGGAGTTGTGGAGGATGTGGAATACGGTGCCGATGTGACGGTAAAGGCACTTCTGCCCGAGGAAAACGCGGAAGGCTTTGCCCTTCGCATAATGGATATAAGCGGCGGAAAAAGCAGCGTTTCCACTGTGGGAGAGGCGTTTATGCCGGTCAGAATCAAATAATTTCGGAAAAATTTCAAAAAAATAAAGGGAAATAATAAATTGCGTCGTATAAGGTATCAGAGAAGTTTTCTGATACCTTATTTTAATGAGGTGATAAAATGGCAAATACCAGAGAAAAGCGCGAGGTTGCCGAGAGAATCTTCATCGGCAAATACGGCGTGCTTTCCGAAAATTCAAAGGGCAGGCTCATGGACGAGCCCGAATGCGATGTGCGAACCTGCTATCAGCGGGATGTTGACCGCATCACTCATTCAAAGGCCTTCCGCAGACTAAAGCATAAAACGCAGGTGTTCCTTCAGCCCGAGGGTGACCATTACCGCACAAGACTTACCCACACTCTCGAGGTAACACGCCTTGCCCGTACCGTGGCAAGAGCGCTGGAGCTGAATGAGGACCTTACCGAGGCCATAGCTCTCGGTCATGATTTGGGCCACACGCCCTTCGGCCACGCAGGCGAGCGCGCCCTTGCAAAAATCTACCCCGGCGGCTTCAAGCACTATGAGCAGTCCCTGCGCGTTGTGGATATTCTTGAGCGCGAGGGCAGAGGGCTTAATCTGTGCTACGAAACCCGAATGGGTATATTAAACCACACCCACGGCTCTCCCGATGATACACGGGAGGCAACCTGCGTAAGATTTGCCGACCGCATTGCCTACATAAACCACGACCTTGACGATGCAATCCGTGCCGGCATACTCACAAATGAGCGTATTCCCGCCATTGTCCGCCAGCGATGCGGCAATCGAAACAGCGAAAGGATTAACTCCTTCCTCACGGATCTCATTGAAAACAGTGCTGACGGCGAGATTAAGTTTTCCGCACCCATGCAGGAGGCCTTTGACACCTTCCACAGCTTCATGTACTCGGATGTTTACACAAATCCGGTGGCAAAGGGCGAGGAAAGCAAGGTTGAGGGCATATTAGGCGGAATCTACGACTACTACATGAAGCATCCCTGGGAGCTGCCCAACGAGATGCTGGAAATCGTGGGACGCGAGGGACTTGACCGCGCCGTGTGCGACTATGTTTCCGGCATGACCGACGGCTATGCCATGGAAAAATACGGTGAAATCTTCATTCCCGCCGCATGGACGGTTAAATAATAAAAAGAAAGGAGCCGCAAATGGCATTCAGCGAAGCGTTTTTACAGGAACTGATTGAGCGCAACGACATAGTCGATGTAGTGGGCAGCTATGTGCGGCTCACGAAGAAATCGGGTGCAAACCAATTCGGACTTTGCCCCTTCCACAGTGAAAAAACACCCTCCTTTTCCGTTACGGCGGACAAGCAGATTTATCACTGCTTCGGCTGCGGCAAGGGCGGAGGAGTTATAAACTTTATCATGGATGTTGAGGGACTTTCCTTCCGCGATGCGGTGGAATTTCTTGCAAAGCGTGTGGGCATGCCCATGCCGGAGGAGGAAAACAGCGGCGAATCCCTGAAGCGTCGCCGTATGCTTGAGGCAAATAAGGAGGCGGCAAGATTCTTCCATTCCTGCCTCACGGGACCTTTGGGACAGCCTGCGAGGGAATACATGGCGCAGCGGCAGATAAGTCCCGCAACGGCAACCCGTTTCGGCCTCGGCTATGCACCGGACACTTGGGACAGCCTGCGTGAGCATTTAAAGAGCAAGGGCTTTTCGGAGCTTGAGCTTTATGACGCAGGACTTTTAAGCACGGGGAAAAAAGGAAACCATTTCGATACATACCGCAACAGGCTGATGTTTCCCGTCATTGATGTGCGGGGCGATGTCATAGGCTTTTCGGGGCGAGCTTTGGGTGACGGCGAGCCGAAATATCTCAACAGCCGCGAAACACTTGTTTTCAACAAGAGCCGCAATCTTTTTGCCATGAACCTGGCTAAAAAGTCGAAGAGTGGATATATAATTCTTGCAGAGGGTAATATAGATGTAGTCATGATGCATCAGGCAGGCTTTGACTCTGCCGTAGCATCCCTGGGAACATCGCTGACGCCCGAGCAGGCGCGGCTCATTTCGCGCTATACCAACGAGGTCGTCATTGCCTACGACTCCGACGGAGCGGGGCAGAAGGCATCGCAGAGAGCTATAGGAATTCTCGAAAAATTAGATGTCAAGGTCAAGGTTTTGAGCATGAACGGAGCAAAGGACCCTGACGAGTATATCAAAAAGCGGGGAGCCGAGGCATTCCGCAATTTGGTGGAGGGCTCGAAAAACCACATTGACTTCCGCCTGCAAAGCATAGAGGACAAGTACGACCTCGGCATTGACGAGCAGAAGGTGCAGTTCCTGAAGGACGCGACCGACATGGTTGCGAGACTTCCCGGAGCCATGGAGCGTCAGGTCTATGCCATGCGCGTTGCCTCAAAAACGGGACTCAACGCCGATGTGGTGCAGCAGGAGGTTGAGCGCTGCCGCCGCCGCATAATGAAATCCGCCCGGCGGCAGAACGAGAGGGAAATCTCAAAGCCCGTAAAGCAGGCACAGCCTGCGGAGAAGGATTTCCGATATGAGAATCCCGAGTCCGCTACAGCCGAGGAGGGAATAATCCGGCTCATGTTCCTTGACCAGGGACTGTTCAGAGGAAAAGAGCTTCCCTCGCCGGAAGAATTCACCTCACCTGTACTGGCGAAGATTTATTCTGCGCTCAAGGAAAAATTTGAGCAGGGCGGAATTATCAGCACGGCTACCGTAAGCGCGGTGCTTGAGCCGAAGGAATCGGCGCTGTTAGCGTCAATTCTTCAGAAGCCGGAGATGCTTCGCAACGGCGAACAGGCGCTTAATGACTATATTTTGCGAATACGAAAGCAAAAGGAGCTTGCCACGGCGGAAACCGACCTTGTGGCACTCGCAAACAAGTTTAAAGAAACCAAAGGATATGGGGGATAAATCAATGGATAAAGAAAAAGTACTTACCGAAGAAGAACTGGAAGCCGCGGCAAACGCACTGTTGGCAGAGGCTGAAGCGGCAGAGGCGGAAAAGACACCTGCCAAAAAGCGCGCACCCAGAAAGAAAAAGACCGAGGAAAAGGCACCCGTTGAGACTAAAACTCCCGAGGAGCGTCTGAACGAGCTTCTGGAAAAGGGCAAGAAAAACGGAAAGCTCACCATTAAGGAAATCTCCTGCCTTGAGGAAATGGGCCTTGACACCGAGGCGATAAATAAGTTCTATGAAAACCTCGAAGCCGCAGGCGTTGACATTGATGTCGGCGGCGATGACGATGTTCTCCCCATACTCGACGATGACGATGTGCTTCCCGAGCTTGACGATATTGAGGAGGTCACCGAGGAGGAGCTCATCGAAACCGAGAACACAGTGGACAGCTACTCCACCGATGACCCCGTGCGTATGTACCTCAAGGAAATCGGCAAGGTTCCTCTGCTCACTGCAGAAGAGGAGATTGAGCTGGCAACACGCATGAGCGAGGGCGACGAGGAGGCAAAGCGCCGCATGGCTGAGGCAAACCTCCGCCTGGTTGTCTCCATTGCAAAGCGCTATGTGGGCCGCGGTATGCAGTTCCTTGACCTTATTCAGGAGGGCAATCTGGGCCTTATTAAGGCTGTTGAAAAGTTTGACCACACCAAGGGCTACAAGTTCTCCACCTATGCAACCTGGTGGATTCGTCAGGCCATTACCCGTGCCATTGCCGACCAGGCCCGTACTATCCGTATCCCCGTTCACATGGTTGAGACCATAAATAAAGTCATCCGTGTTTCCCGTCAGCTTCTTCAGGAGCTGGGCCATGACCCCAGTGCCGAGGAAATTGCAAAGGAAATGGGTATGCCCGCGGAAAAGGTACGCGATATTCTGAAGATCGCCCAGGAGCCTGTATCCCTTGAAACACCTATCGGTGAGGAAGAGGACTCCCACCTCGGCGACTTCATTCCCGATGAGGATGCCTCCGAGCCTTCCGAGGCGGCTTCCTTCTCTCTGCTGAAGGAACAGCTCATGGAGGTTCTGGACACTCTCACTCCCCGTGAGAAGAAGGTGCTGGAGCTTCGCTTCGGCATCATTGACGGCCGCACCCGCACTCTTGAAGAGGTGGGCAAGGAATTCAATGTAACCCGTGAACGAATCCGTCAGATTGAGGCAAAGGCACTTCGCAAGCTCCGCCATCCCTCACGCAGCAAGAAGCTCCGGGATTTCCTCAACTGATACAAAGGCATAAAAAGATAAAAAGGAAACCTATATGAAATATAACGCGATAATCGTGGGCGCAGGCCCCGGCGGTATTTTCTCCGCCTTTGAGCTTGTTAAGCTCAATCCCCAAATGAGAATAGCCGTCTTTGAGGCGGGACACCCTCTTGAAAAGCGCCGCTGTCCCATTGACGGTGACAAAATCAAGTCCTGCATCCATTGCCCGAGCTGCTCTATTATGAGCGGCTTCGGCGGTGCCGGAGCCTTTTCTGACGGCAAATATAATATTACAAACGACTTCGGCGGCACTCTGTATGAGTACATAGGAAGAAAAAAGGCCATTGAGCTTATGCAGTATGTTGACGAAATCAATATGCAGTACGGCGGTGAGGGTACCAAGCTCTATTCCACAGCGGGCTCCCAGTTTAAGAAGCTGTGCATTCAGAATAAGCTGAAGCTGCTGGATGCCTCTGTGCGCCATTTGGGAACGGATATAAATTATGTAGTTCTGCAGAATCTGTACAATGAGCTTAAGGACAAGGTTGACTTTTACTTCGATACTCCCGTAACCGACATAGAGGTTGTTGAAGGCGGCTACCGCGTAAGCACCAAAAAGGGTGACTTTGAGGGCGAAAACTGCGTTATTTCCGTGGGCAGAAGCGGCAGTAAGTGGATGGAGCAGGTATGCAAGAAACTGGGCATCGGAACAAAGTCAAACCGCGTTGATCTGGGTGTTCGCGTGGAGCTCCCCGCCGTTGTGTTCTCCCACCTTACCGATGAGCTTTATGAGAGTAAAATCGTCTATCGTACGGAGAAGTTTGAGGACAATGTCCGCACCTTCTGCATGAACCCCAACGGCATCGTGGTAAACGAGAATACCAACGGTATCGTCACCGTAAACGGCCACAGCTACGAGGATAAGGAAAAGCAGACGGAGAATACAAACTTCGCCCTCCTTGTTTCCAAGCATTTCTCCGAGCCCTTCAACGACAGTAACGGCTACGGCGAAAGCATCGCCCGTCTTTCCAATATGCTGGGCGGCGGAGTAATGGTGCAGCGCTTCGGCGACCTCATCCGCGGCAGACGCAGTAATGTTAAGCGCATCGAAGAGGGCCTTGTGACTCCCACATTAAGCGCAACCCCCGGCGATTTGAGCCTTGTGCTGCCCAAGCGTATTCTTGACGGCATAATCGAAATGATTTACGCTTTGGACAAAATTGCTCCGGGTACCGCAAATGATGACACCCTGCTTTACGGCGTGGAGGTCAAGTTCTACAATATGGAGGTCGAGCTCGACGAAAACCTCATGACACAGTACAAGGGTATGTATATCATCGGAGACGGCAGCGGCATAACCCACTCTCTGTCCCATGCCTCCGCCAGCGGCGTGTATGTCGCAAGAAATATTGTGGAATAAGGAAAGTATAAATGTTCGGAATTGCAATCGGAATACTGTTCATACTTTTCGGCGTGTTAACGCTTAGGGAAGAAGCGCCTGAGCGAGAAAAAATCAGCGCCGAATTTACGAGGCTTTCGCCATCTACCGTAAATACTACCAGAAGTATATATCGTGCGTACTTTTCGTTTGAATATAAGGACAAATTCTATGAGACAAATGCTCCCGTAAATGGGCTTGAGGCCAATAATTTCATCAAAGGCAGGCACTATGATATCTATATTAATCCCGAAAAGCCAGATGATGCCAGCTTCCTCCCTGTCACCGAAGAGCCGGCAAGAGGACTTGTATTCCTTGCCGTCGGCGCAATTGCTCTGATAATTTCAATTCCGCTTCTCTTTTTGTAAATCTAATACTTATAAAGAAAAAGCCCTGGAATTTCAGGGCTTTTTCTTTATAATAAAACTTTTGCGCATAAATTTATATAAACCGTTGCGCGAGAGTACGCATAAAAGCCTTGACAAAGGCCGAAAATAATGCTATATTAGCACTCGTAGATAAAGAGTGCCAGCACATATTGACTGCGAGTGCTAAAGGAAGAGCGTATGGCTATCAGCGACAGAAAAAAGAGAATACTTGCGGCGCTTGTTGATGAGTATATCAGAACCGCTGAGCCTGTAGGCAGCAAGACCATTGCCGCCGTGGCAAATTTAGGCTGCTCCTCTGCGACAATCCGCAATGAGCTGGCAGAGCTCACCGCTATGGGATATCTCGAACAGCCTCACACCTCGGCAGGGCGAATTCCCACCCCCACGGGCTACAGAATGTATGTAAACGAGCTCATGGAAAAGCAGAAGCTCTCTATTGAGGAGACGGAGGAGATTAACCGCCGCCTCAATGATAAAATGATTCAGCTAGACCATATGATGAGCGATGTGGGAAAAATCGCATCCCAGCTTACGGATTATCCCGCTTTGGCCATGGCGGCCTACGCACCGGCCACCATAAAGCGCTTTGACCTTATTTATATTGATGCAAACACTTTTATCATTGTTGTGATGATGTCCAATAATGCGGTGAAGAATAAGCTGGTGCATCTGCCCATTTCCGTTGACGCGGGACTTGTTCAGAAGCTGAATGTGCTGTTTAACGCAAACTTCACCGATATAACTAATGATAAGATTACGCCGCTGCTTATTTCCTCCACGGAGAGGGCTGCCGACGATACAAGAGGACTCACGGCGGTCATCGCCTCCTTTGTCATGGAGATACTCTCCGAGGGTGACGAGGTGGAGGCCTATGTAACAGGTGAAACGAGACTGTTAAGCCAGCCGGAGTTCCGCGATCCGGAAAAGGCCCATAAGCTCATGAGCTATCTTTCCGAGGGCGGCCATCTGCTGACAGGGGATACGGTGGATGTTCTCCCCGGAGATTCCGAGGTAAGAGTGCTTATTGGTCCCGAAAATGTGGCGGAGGAGCTTAAGGACTCAAGTGTTGTCATTGCAAGCTATGACATGGGCGACAATACAAGAGGAATCATCGGTGTTGTGGGACCCACTCGAATGGACTACTCCACCGTCGCCGCGAAGCTGAGTTTCCTTGCCGCAGGCCTTTCCCGAAGACTGAACGGAGGCGAGGCACCGCCGAAGGGTATGCACGACAAGCTGATTATAAAAGGAGACAGTATAATAGATGAGCACTGAAGAAAAGAAAGAAACTGCGGCCGCAGAGGAAATAAAAGAAGAGAAGACTGAAGAAGTCAAGACAGAGGCTCCCAAGAAGGAAAAAAAGCCCAAGAAGGAAAGTAAAAAATCCCAGGACAGCAAGGAAGCCGTTAAGGAAGCTGTTGAAAAAGCGGTTAAAGAGGAAAAGGAAAAATATATCCGCCTTGCCGCGGAATATGACAACTTCCGCCGCAGAAGCCAGAAGGAAAAGGAATCCTTGTATGGCGACATCAGAGCTGATGTCCTCACAAAGTTCCTTCCCGTGTATGACAATCTCGAGCGTGCGCTGAAGCAGGAAACTGCTGATGAAGCCTACCGCAAGGGTGTTGAAATGATTATGAACCAGTTTGTGGCTACTATGGATAAGCTGGGCATAACCGAAATTGATGCGCAGGGCGAAACCTTCGACCCTGAAAAGCATAATGCCGTAATGCACATTGACGATGATGCCTACGGCGAAAACGAAGTGGTTGAGGTCTTCCAGAAGGGCTTCAAGCTCGGTGACAAGGTAATCCGTTTTGCAATGGTTAAGGTTGCAAACTGACTATAAAAAACAAAGTATACAAATTTCATTTTTCTATAGGAGGAAAAAACAATGGGTAAGATTATAGGTATTGACCTCGGTACAACCAATAGCTGTGTAGCAGTTCTCGAGGGCGGCGAAGCAGTCGTCATCGCAAACGCAGAAGGCGCACGCACAACTCCGTCAGTTGTTGCATTTGCAAAGACCGGCGAGCGCATGGTAGGTCAGGTGGCAAAGCGTCAGGCAATCACCAATCCCGACCGCACCATCTCCTCCATTAAGCGCGAAATGGGCTCCAACTACAAGGTAAATATCGAGAATAAGGCATATACTCCGCAGGAGATTTCCGCAATGGTACTGCAGAAGCTGAAGGCAGACGCAGAGGCATATCTGGGCCAGACCGTCACTGAAGCGGTAATCACCGTTCCCGCATACTTCACTGACTCCCAGCGTCAGGCCACCAAGGACGCAGGCAAGATTGCAGGTCTCGATGTAAAGCGTATCATCAATGAGCCTACCGCAGCAGCTCTGGCATACGGCCTTGATAAGGAAAGCGATCAGAAGATCATGGTTTATGACCTTGGCGGCGGCACCTTCGATGTATCCATTCTGGACATCGGCGACGGCATCGTTGAGGTTCTTGCAACCGCAGGCAACAACCGCCTGGGCGGCGATGACTTCGATGCCTGCATCACCAAGTATCTGGTAGAAGAGTTCAAGAAGGCAGAGGGCATCGACCTCTCCGGTGATAAGGTTGCCATGCAGCGCCTCCGCGAGGCCGCGGAGAAGGCAAAGATTGAGCTCTCCGGCGTAACCAGCTCCAACATCAATCTGCCCTACATCACCGCAGACGCCACCGGCCCCAAGCACCTTGATGTAACCCTGTCCCGCGCAAAGTTCAACGAGCTTACCCGTCATCTGGTTGAGAAGACCATGGGCCCCGTAAAGCAGGCTCTCAGCGATTCCGGTCTCTCCGCAAGCCAGATTAACAAGGTCCTCATGGTTGGCGGCTCTTCCCGTATTCCCGCTGTTCAGGAAATGGTCAAGACCCTCACCGGCAAGGAAGGCTTCAAGGGCATCAACCCCGACGAATGTGTTGCAATCGGCGCAGCAATTCAGGGCGGCGTTCTCTCCGGCGATGTTAACGACATCGTTCTGCTGGATGTAACTCCTCTGTCTCTGGGCCTTGAGACTCTGGGCGGCGTATGCACCCGTCTCATCGAGCGCAATACCACCATTCCCACCAAGAAGAGCCAGATTTTCTCCACTGCAGCTGATAATCAGACCGCAGTTACCATCAATGTACTGCAGGGCGAGCGCGAAATGGCACGCGACAATAAGAGCCTCGGCAACTTCAATCTTGACGGTATCGCACCGGCACGCCGCGGCATCCCCCAGATTGAAGTAACCTTCGATATCGACGCCAACGGCATTGTAAATGTATCCGCAAAGGATCTGGGCACCGGTAAGGAGCAGCACATCACCATCACCTCATCCACCAATATGTCCAAGGAAGATATCGACAAGGCTGTCAAGGAAGCAGAGATGTTCGCCGCAGAAGACGCAAAGCGCAAGGAAGAGGTTGACATCCGCAACCAGGGCGAGCAGATTGCATATCAGACCGAGCAGACTCTGTCCGAGATGGGCGACCAGGCTCCTGCAGAGCTCAAGACCGAAATCGAGGGCAAGCTCGCTGCGCTGAAGACCGCACTTCAGGGCTCCGACTCCGAAGCAATCAAGAACGCAACCAAGGATCTCACCGATGTGTTCGAGAAGATGTATCAGGCAGCACAGGCAGCAGGCTTTGATCCCAGCCAGGCAGGCGCAGGCTGTGATCCCAACTGCGGCGGCGATTGCGGCAACGGTCAGGACTACTACGACGCAGACTATACCGTAGTAGATGACGATAAGTAATTTTTAAGGCAAACGCGGCCTAAACCGACGGCGGCATTTTGAGATGATTTATGCGCCGTAAAATCGTTACTTCCCTTTGAAATACACATAGTATTCCCGCAGGATAGTGCCTTTTTACGACGCAAAATCATTGCTTGAACTGCTCTTGTCGGTTTTGTCCTTGTCTGCCGAAGGGTGGAAGGGTAATAAAAAAGCGTTTGCAGAGGTAAAATATATGGCAGAAAAAAGAGACTACTATGAGGTGCTGGGCGTAAGTAAAGACGCCAGCGCCGATGAACTCAAAAAAGCATATAGAAAAATCGCCAAGGAAAATCACCCTGACCTTCATCCGGGAGACAAGGCCTGTGAGGAGCGCTTTAAGGAAGCCAACGAAGCCTATGAGATTCTTTCCGATGAGGACAAGCGTAAGAAGTACGACCAGTTCGGCCATGCGGCCTTTGACCCCAATCAGGGCTTCGGCGGTGGCGGCTTCGGTGGCTTTGGCGGCTTCGGCGACATATTCGGCGATATATTCGGCGATATGTTTGGCGGCTTCGGCGGCCAGCGCAGCAATCCCAATGCACCTCGCAAGGGTAACGATATCCGCACAAATGTAACCGTTAAATTCGAGGAAGCGGCCTTCGGAACCGTAAAGGAAATATTCATTTCCCGTGTTGAGCAGTGTACCGACTGTAAGGGAACGGGTTGTGCCGAGGGTACTACTGCGGAGGTCTGCCCGGGATGTAAGGGCAGCGGCACCGTAATGACCAGCCAGCGAACTCCCTTCGGTATGATGCAGAGTCCCACGACCTGCCAGAAATGTAAGGGACGCGGCAAGATCATACATTCTCCCTGCAAGACCTGCCGTGGTGTGGGCAGCGTGCGGCGCCAGCATAAGGAAGAGATCAAAATCCCTGCCGGCATTGACGACGGCCAGACGATTTCCAAGCGCGGCGGCGGCGATGCAGGTATAAACGGCGGTCCCAACGGCGATCTCCGTGTAACCGTGATTCTGCAGCCTCATGCCATATTTGAGCGCGAGGGTGCCACCGTAATGATGGAACAGGATATATCCTATGCTCAGGCTGTTTTGGGTGCCGAAATCGAGGTGCCTACTCTTGACGGCAAGGTGAAGCTCACCATTCCCGAGGGTACACAGACCGGAAGCATGTTCCGTCTCAAGGGTAAGGGAGTTCCCTTCCTCCGAGGACAGGGCAGAGGTGACCAGTTCATTTCCGTTCGCGTTGTGGTTCCCAAGAACCTCAATGCAAATCAGAAGGAGCTGCTCCGCCAGTTTGCCGCAACCATGGGCGAGGAGCACGAGAGCAAGAACATTTTCGGAAAGAAAAAGAAATAAGAATAATAAAAAACCTGCATTCAGAAGAATGCAGGTTTTGCTCTTATTAAAGACCGAGCTTGGTAAAGGCTTCCCAGCTTCGGTGCATATAGGTTTCAAGGCCGATGGGCTCGCCGATGTATTTCTCATCCCGTCCGTCCTTGAGAAATTCCTCCACAAAGCAGCTGCGGCCCGTGGTATGCTTTACGGGAATACCCGTAAGCTCGCTTGTGGCCTTCAGCACCTCGTAGCCCTGACGGATGTCATCGGCACTGGCGTAGTTGAGGAGATTGGAATTGTTGACAAAGCCCGTGACCTTCAGTCGTGCGAAGCTTTCCATTTCATCCTTGAGCTTGAGAATCTTCTCGGGGCTTTCGGACATGGGGCGGAAAACATTGACGATGTCGTAGACCTCAAGCTGGCCGGGCTCAAGAGCCATGAAGTCGGTGTAGTAGCGGCCGAGGCTCATGGCACCGGCGGCGTCGCCGCCCACGTCGAAGATGCAGAGATCCCAGTCACCTGCAAAGGCAGAGGCTACCGCCGCGGACATGTTGCTGGGGGTAACGCCCTGACCGGCAAAGGTAGGGGAAACAAGGTTGACCTTCTTCTCGGAAAGAACATCGACGCGGTCGGACATACGGAAATAGTCGTTGACCTTGTCAAGGTCGATGACCAGGGTGTTGAGTCCCTTGTCGGCGGATTTGACCGCAAGATTAATGGCAATTTCGGTTTTGCCCGAGCCGTAGTTGCCTATGAGAACAATAAACTTTTTCATTATTTAACCGCCTTTGCATTGACTTTGGCAAGGAACTTGTTGTTCTGGATGATAAATCGCTCGTGTCTGCCCTTGCCGATGAGACCGCACTCATCATATGCGGCAACCTCAAAAACGAGTCTGCGGCGGTCAACCTCAACAAGCTCACTCTCTGCCCATACCTTCATACCGAGAGGAGTGGCTGCGTCGTGGGTAACATCAATTTTGGTGCCTACGGTGCCTTGACCTTCCTCAAGGTACTCTGCAACGGACATCTGTGCCGCCTGCTCCATAAGACCTATCATATTGGGGGTGGCGAAAACATCAAGTGTGCCGCTGCACACAGCTTTAGCGGTGTTGGATTCGTTAACTACGGTTTCAACCCTGCCTTTTGTTCCAATAACCATAAGTAGTCTCCTTTTTTGTGTATGGTCATAATTTATCATACATAGGGGAAACATTCAAGTGAGTTTGAGCCTATATTATTTGGCTTTCTTTTCGGGGATGACAAAAATGAACAGCAGGGAAACAATGAGCAGAATGAAGGGATAGAACAGCTTGGGGATAATCTGAAATGCGGAAACATTGAAGCCCAGCTCGGCTGCGGCGGAGATGGCAACCAGCATTTGTGCGCCGTAGGGGATAATACCCTGAAATACACAGGAGAAGCTGTCGAGCAAGGAAGCTGTTTTGCGGGGGGATATGCCGTAATCCTCGGCCATTTCTTTGGCAATGGGGTTTGCGATTACGATTGCAACGGTATTATTTGCGGTGGCAATGTCCATGGCACCTACGAGCAGGCCCATGCCGAGCTGACCGCCCTTTTTACCCTTAAACACCTTCTTAATACCGTAAAGCAGAGCCTCAAAGCCGCCGAACTCACGGATGAGGGCACAGATTGCTGCAACGAGAATTGCAACCATGGTGGTTTCAAACATGCCTGCGGCTCCGCTGCCCATGTTGGAAAGAAGGTCTGTTGCCGCGGTGGCACCGGTGGCGAGCATGATTGCCGCACCGGAAACAATGCCGATGAGAAGAACGATGAATACGTTAATGCCTATAATTCCGCCCAGAAGAACGAGAAGATAGGGGATAATCTGAATGAGGTTATATTCGCCCACAACAGCATGACCTTCGTAGGTGCTGAGGGAGAAGACGATGATGAGTGCAAGTGTTACAAGTGCGGCAGGGAAGGCAATGTGGAAATTTTCGCGGAACTTGTCCTTCATCTCACAACCCTGACCGTTGCAGGCGGCAATTGTGGTGTCGGAAATAAAGGAGAGGTTGTCTCCGAACATTGCGCCGCCCATGACGGTTGCAATGCACAGCGCTAAATCGAAGCCGGAGGCGGCAGAAACCGCGGCAGCAATGGGAGTAATCAAAGTGATGGTACCCACCGAGGTGCCCATGGCAATGGAAACAAAGCAGCTTACAATAAACAGTACAGCCACCGCAAACTTGGCGGGAATAAGGTCAAGCAGGAAATATGCCACACTCTGTGCGCTGCTGCGTCCTACAACACCCACAAAGATGCCTGCGGTCATGAAGATGAGAATCATAATGATGATGTTCTTATCTCCGACACCCTTGCCCATGAGTATGAGCTTGTCGTCAAACTTGAGGGCTTTGTTCTGGAAGCAAGCCACAAGCAGTGCAATCAGAAATACTACGACAATGGGAATGTTGTAAAAACCCATGGGGATTTTAAGCACATACTCAAAGAGCAGACCCAGACCGAGATAAAGAATGAGAAATACGCCGATGGGGAGAAGAGCTTTTGCGTTACCTTTTTTCATAACAGATACCTCCTGAAAATAGTCGGAACGGAGGTCAAAGGCATAAAAAAATCCCCCGTCCCTTACATGAAAATGCAAGGACGAGAGCATAAAAATACTTCGTGTTACCACCTTACTTTATCTGCACCTCACGGTACAGACCTCAACGAGTGCCATCACACTCTGCCGCTGTAATGGGCGGGCCCATCGCAATCTAACCCAAGGCTCGACTGCGCAGCTCCGAGACCATGTTCAATCACATTTCCTGCATCCTCTCTCAGCAAATAAGGACTCTCTGTGGCGTTCCGTGTGATTTACTCTTCTCTTCATTGCTTTTGACGAAATGCAATTTACATGAAATTTTTGAGTATGTCAAGGCAAAAAAGTGCTTTTCGGCGTTTTTAACGGACAAAAATGTTTTTGTATGACTAATTTGGTAAAATATTTACCAATACAAATTGAGCTGCCACCGGTCGTGCTGACGCAAAAGCGATTACCCAAAATGGAGCACCGTATCTGAAAAGAACGCGAGTGCAGCAGTAGAATTGAGCAGCCACCGGTCGGGCCGACGCAAAAGCGATTACCCAAAATGCTGCACCGTATCTGAAAAAATAAAAACCCCCGGTGAGGTTATCACCGGGGGAAGACCGCGGGGGGGCAGTCTTGTTGGGGTGTGCTGTTAATTGATAATCAGCAGATGTTTTACTGTTAATAATATATCATGCAAATGTGTGCATTGCAACATATTTTTGTTAAATGTTATGACAAAATTTAAGGAAATGTCAAAACAATACCATATATTGTGTAAAATAACTTTAGAAATAGAAAAAGGCTGTTCCTTACGGAACAGCCTTTTGATGTGCAGATATATTACTTGAGGTTTGCCTTGATGACGTTTGCGAGAATGGTCATGCCCTTTTCAATCTGCTCCTCATTGAGCTTGGAGTAGTTCAGACGCAGGCAGTTCTTCTGCTCGCCGTTGGGGAAGAAGCCTTCGCCGGGAACGTATGCAACGTTCTGCTTCAGGCATTCGTCAGCCATAACCTTGGTGTCGATGTAATCGGGGAGTTCAACCCAGGTGAAGAGACCGCCGTTGGGGTGGGTGAACTTTGCCTCGGGGGGGAACTCGCGCTCCATGGTGTTAATCATTGCATCGCGGCGCTTTGCGTAGTTTGCCTTGATGGTTGCAACGTGCTCGTCCAGGTCGAACATATCGATGAACTTGGAGCAGATGAGCTGTGCGTCGGTGGAGGGCTGCAGGGAAGCTGCCTGTGCAAGGAAGTTGTACTTCTTGAGGATTTCGCCGTCAGCGCAAACCCAGCCGAGACGGTAGCCGGGAGCAAAGATCTTGGAGAAGGTGCCCAGGAATACTACGAGGCCCTTGGTGTCCATGCTCTTGAGTGCGGGGAGGTACTCGCCCTCGAAGCGGAGCTCGCCGTAGGGGTTATCTTCGATAACGGGAATTTCGTACTTGTTAACGATTTCCATGAACTTCTCACGACGCTCCATGGGCCAGGTACGGCCGGAGGGATTCTGGAAGTCGGGGATAACATAGATCATCTTGACCTTGTCGTCGGTAGCAAGAACCTTTTCCAGCTCTTCCATGATCATACCGTTGTCATCGGTGGGAACAGCAACGAAGTTGGGCTCGCAAGCCTTGAATGCGTTGAGTGCGCCGAGGTAAGAGGGGCTCTCAATGATGATGGTGTCGCCGGGGTTAACGAAAACGCGAGCGGAGAAGTCAAGACCCTGCTGGGAACCGGAGGTTACCAGGATGTTGTCAGCGGTGGTCTTGATCTGGAGCTTCTGTGCCATACGGTCAGCGATCTGCTGACGGAAGTGCTCGAAGCCGTTGGTGCTGGAGTACTGAAGTGCAACTTCGCCCTGCTCGTTGAGAACTGCCTCGGTAGCAGCCTTGATCTTGTCAATGGGGAAGAGTTCGGGTGCGGGCATACCGCCTGCGAAAGAGAGAATCTCGGGCTTGTTGGCAAGAGCCAGCAGCTCGCGGATTGCAGAACCCTTAAGAAGGTTCATTCTGTCTGCAAATTTAATCATTGTATTTCCTCCTAATTTTAATGCAAATCGATATTATCGCATTATAAACCTATTTAAGCACATTTGTCTCAATTTGTAAACCGTTAATGCCGAAAATGGGTATTAATTAACCTATTTGAACAAAAAATTCCGATTTTTTTGTATAATTTGAAGATAATATGTTTTATCCGCTTATATACATAGTGCCGTTGTAATTACGATAATAATATGTTAAAATTATTACTATTGAAAATCAGGGAGTGTGCTCGTGAAACTATATCTTTACGGACATGATTATAAATATGCTGCGGAGCAAATGCTGCTGACTCTTTACCCTGCTGAGCGCCCCGAATACACAGAGGGAGCTCCGAAGGGTGAGCGTGCAGAGCTGAAATTGTCTTACGGCAGGGAATTTGTCACCGCCACCTGCAAGCTGGTGCTTGAGGACAAGGCATGGCAGGGGAGAAGTGCATTTAAAAAGGCGCTGATTACCGATGAAATTTCAAGGGACAAGCTGTGTCAGAGAGCTATCAAAAATGCTTTTTACCGTGCCGCACTTTCCTCGGGACACAAAAAGCCCGCATGGGGTGCGCTCACCGGTGTGCGACCGGGCAAGGTTTTCACTAACCTTATGGAGCAGTATGATGCGGACAGCGCAATGAGCAGGTTTATTTCGGAGTACGATGTGACGCCGGAGCGCGCGGCCCTCTGCCGCGATACCTCAATGGTTACAAAGGAAGTTGAAGCCTCCCTTGAGGAAAAGGATATATGCCTTTATGTGGGCATACCCTTCTGCCCTACGAGATGCAACTACTGCAGCTTCGTGAGCCAATCCGTGGAAAAGAGCATGAAGCTCATTTTTCCCTTTATGGATGCGCTTATAAAAGAGCTTGACGCAGTGGCGGAGACGGTAAATAAACTCGGCCTGCGTGTCATATCTATTTACATGGGCGGCGGTACGCCCACGACACTAACCCCGGAGCAGCTTGAGAGGCTTTGCTCAAGACTTGAGGAAAAATTCGACCTTTCCGACCTGCGTGAATATACCGTGGAGGCAGGCCGTCCCGATACCATAACCGAGGAAAAGCTGCGTGTTCTCAAGGCTCACGGCGTTGACCGCGTGAGCGTAAATCCCCAGACCATGTCCGACTATGTGCTGGAGGCAATAGGCAGAAAGCACACGGCGCAGGATATTGTTGATGCCCTTGCACTTGTACGTAAGGTGGGCGGCATGGCGGTGAACATGGACCTCATTGCAGGTCTTACAACGGACACTGTGGAGAGCTTTGAAAAAACTCTTGATACGGTGCTTTCCCTCGCACCTGAAAATATTACAGTCCACACCCTTTCTCTGAAAAAAGGCTCCCGCATCACCCTTGAGGGCAGCGCGATTCCCACAGCGGCAGAGGTGGGCAGAATGCTGGACATTGCGGGAGAAAAGCTCAGAGGCGCCGACTACGCCCCCTATTACCTCTACCGTCAGAAGTTCATGTCCGGCGGATTTGAGAATGTAGGCTGGGCAAAACAGGGTTATGTAAACCTGTATAATGTGTGCATCATGGAGGAGCTATGCTCCATCATCGCCATGGGCGGAGGCGGCTCCACAAAGCTCGTGGCGAAAAACGGCGGCAAGAGCATACGCATTTTTGCCCCCAAATACCCCATGGAATATATCAATGGCATTGAGAAAACCTGCGAGGCAAAGCAGGGCATCATAGAATTTTACGACAGTCAGGAGGACTGAAAATGGCGTATTCACTTAAGGACATCAACTTCAGAACCGTAGCTGACCCCAAGGGCTTTATAGAAGAATGCGATGCGGTTTACGCAAAGCGTGTTGCTCAGGCGGCGGACATGATAATCGAGAACAAGGCAAAAAGCCCCATTGTTCTTCTTTCCGGTCCCTCCGGCAGCGGCAAAACCACAACTGCAAGAAAAATCAGCGAGGAGCTGGAGCGCCGCGGCGTTCATGCGCACTATGTGGGTATGGACGACTATTTCAAGACCGTTGATCCCAAAACCGCACCTCGTACTCCCGAGGGCGACATTGACCTTGAATCCCCGCTGTGCCTTGACATGGAGCTGCTTAACGAGCATTTCACCATGCTTGGCGAGGGTAAGCGCATCTATGTTCCCAAATACGAGTTTTCCCGCAAGATGCGTATTCTTGAGCCTTCAAAGTCCATTAAGCTGAAGAAGGACGAAATCGTTGTTTTCGAGGGCATCCATGCGCTGAATGACATGATAACCGAGCAGCATCCCGAGGCCTTCAAGCTCTATATTTCCGCACGCAGCAATGTGGAATTCAACGGCTCCGTTGTTTTCAAGGGAACATGGTTCCGCCTTGTGCGCCGCACGGTGCGCGACTTTAACTTCCGCGGTGCAGACCCTGCGGAAACAATCGCCATGTGGGCAAATGTGCGCCGGGGCGAAATCGCAAATATTTCCCCCTTTAAGAACAAGGCAAACTTCCAGTTTGACTCATCCTTCCCCTATGAGCTGGCGGTTATGAACAGCACGGCAACAAAGCTGTTTTCTTCCATTCCCGAGGGCATCGGCCGCTATGACGAGCTGCGCAGAGTTCTTCCCGCCCTGCAGCTTTTCGGTGTAATCGATGAGAGCCTTGTGGCACCCGATGCACTTATCCGTGAGTTCATCGGCGGCGGTGAGTACGAATAATATTCGCTTTGTAAAAGTTCAAATTGATTAGATACAAAAACCCGACGGAAAGACTTTTCCGTCGGGTTTTACTGTTTGATTATTCTGCCAATCAGTCGTCAAGCATGATGTCGAGAATTTCGCTGTCGGTCTGACGCATACCCTCGCGGGCAAGCTGACCGACGCTCTGAATGGTTTTTTCAACGTCGGCCTTGATAATGCCGTCGCCGCCCTTGAGACCGTGGCCGTTCAGGTAAAGATCAAAGCCAAGGAGACCTGCCTCAACCGCGGAGGCGATCTTTGTGGCACAGGAGGGCTTTGCTCCGTCGCAGACGGTACCCGAAATCATACCCAGGGCGTTTACGATAGTGGCGGAAACCGCCTCAACACTTCCGTCAACCAGCCATGCAACACCTGCGGCGGCACCGCAGCCGGCGCTGATTGCGCCGCAGAAGGCGGAAAGTCTGCCGATGGGAGTTTTCTGATGGATGGTGATGAGGTTTGCCACCACAAGTGCGCGGAGCAGCTTTTCGTGGCTTGCGCCCATTTCCTTTGCGTATACAATAACGGGCAGGGAAGTGGTCATGCCCTGATTGCCGCTGCCGGAAACGATGACAACGGGAAGCTCGCAGCCGCTCATGCGGGCATCACTGCCGGCGGCAGCCTGCGCGCGTGCCTTGTTGCGGATATCGTCACCGCGGGTGGCCAGCAGAGTCTTGCCGATGGCGGCGCCGTAGTCGCCGCGGAGGCCTTCCTCGGAGATGGCATAGTTATACTCAATCTGCTTCTCAAGCATTTCGCTTACATCGGAAAGCTCAACGCATTCGGCAAACTCAACGATTTCCTTAACATTGAGAACGCTGCGGTCGGTCTCGCAGGAGGCATCATCGCCCATGCCTTTGTCCAGCAGAATCTCACCGTTTTTCTCGATGTACATTATGTTGGTGTGGAAGTCAGTTATGCGAAGGCGCACATAGTCGCTGCCCTTGTACAGAGTCAGGTCAATATCAAGAAGCTTGGGACTCTGGGATTTCTGAACGGTCATCTCACAGCTTTCCATGAATTCGGAGACAAGGTGAACCTCCTCCTCCTTGACATCTGCGACAACCTCGAGCTGCTTATCGGCGTTGCCGACGGCAATACCTACGGCAACTGCGGCAGCAATGCCCTTGAGACCGCCTGTGTTGGGGACAACAACGCTCTTTACATTTTTAATAATATTGCCGCTGATGACAATATCAACCTTCTCTGGAAGCGCGCCGAGAACGGCTCTTGCTTTTGCGGCGGCATAAGCCATTGCGATTGGCTCGGTACAGCCCATGGCGGGTATGAGCTCTTCCTTCAGAATCTGGAGATAAAGCCCGTATTTTTCGTCATTAGGAGTCATGCTGTGTTCCTCCTTTTATAATTTTTAAAATTATATTAGCATTATAACAGAAAAAAACACTGTTGTATAGCCGATTTTTGTATAATACTTTGACAATTTGCTGTCGAATACACTTGTCAAGCGTCGCAAATTTTGCTATAATTCATTTGTTTAGTTTAGTAAACTAAAGCAAAATATTTTTGGAGATGTTTTATTTGATCGGCTTTTACAATTACACCGTGTGGCTGACCTACATTAGCATGATATCATCGGTTGTCGGTATCAGTTTTTCCATGAACTACGACGTAAGCGGCGATAACAAGATGATTATCATATCTGTGGACAGCAATCTCTTCTCCGGACTGTGCGATATGTTCGATGGTATGGTTGCCCGTACCAAGAAGGACCGCACCGACGAAGAAAAGAGCTATGGCATCCAGCTTGACTCACTTTGCGATGTCGTATGCTTCGGCGTATTCCCCGCAATCATCGGCTACTGCATCGGCGCAACAGCATGGTGGCAGATTGCAATTCTCGCATTCTTTGCCCTTGCAGGTCTCATCAGACTTGCATACTTCAATGTAACCGAGGAATCCCGTCAGAAGGTAGAAACCGGCAAGCGCAAGTACTACGAAGGCGTTCCCATCAGTGTTTCTCCTCTGGTAGTAGCTCTTGCATTCTGCTTCAAAAATTCTTTGAGCGCCGAATGCTTCACCGTGCTCTACACCCTGCTGATTCTTGTAAACGGCGTTGCTTTTATAGCTCCCGTTAAAATCAAGAAGCCAGGCAAGGCAGGCATCATCACCCTTATCACAATCGGTGTTGTTGTAGGCGTTCTCATGCTTGTGCTTTGAGAAGAAATAAAAAATCCGTTCTGCGTTTGTCGCGGAAGCGGATTTTTTATTTTAACATGAGTTGTTTTTTGACTGCGTATGGTTTAAAATATTAAAACCAAACTTTTTTAGGAGATAAAAATATGAATTACGAAGTTGTGGATTTCAAAACCGTAAATGTCAACTATAAGCTGGACACAGGCATCGGAGCAGACCTGGGCCTTTCCGCGGAAAGCCGCGTTTCCGTAAAAACGCCCGATGAGTGGTGCGGCTATGTCTATCTGTATTTAAACACCAAAATTCATGATGCAGAGGAGAAGTATTTCGTCTTTGACATCACCACCGAAACCATCGTCAAGGTGCCTGCTGAAATCACCGAAATGAGCGATGAGCTCATGCAGGAGTGCATTCCCTTTGCACAGGAAAGAACCTACGCCGCCATTCGTGATATGTCCCTTGCCATGGGCATTAACGAGCTGGACCTTACCAAGTAATTATGCAGGAGCCCACACTTGTAATAATGGCTGCGGGCATGGGCAGCCGTTTCGGAGGACTCAAGCAGATTACCTCCGTGGATGATTTCGGTCATGCCATTATTGACTTTTCCCTCTATGACGCACGCAGAGCAGGCTTTAAGAAGATTGCCTTTATCATCAAGCATGAGATCGAGGAGAGCTTCATGGCTGCTGTGGGAAGCCGCATGGAAAAATATTTTCAGGTAAAGTATGTTTTCCAGCAGCTTGACAAGCTGCCCGAGGGATATGAAGTTCCCGAGGGGCGGGAAAAGCCCTGGGGCACGGGCCACGCCGTGCTGTGCTGCAAGGATGCCGTTGACGGCCCCTTTGCGGTAATAAATGCCGATGACTTTTACGGCAAGGGCGCCTATGAGGCTATTTACAACTTCCTCAAGGAGGACAGACCGCTCTCCGAGTATGCCATGGTGGCCTACCGCTTGCGCAATACGGTTACGGAAAACGGCCATGTTTCCCGTGGCGTATGCGAGGTTGAAAACGGCTATCTTAAGGACATTACCGAGCGTACCCACATTGAAAAGCGGGGCGAGGACGCCGCCTTTACCGAGGACGGAGTTTCATTTGAACCGCTGTCGGGCGATACACCCGTGTCCATGAATTTCTGGGGCTTTTCACGGCAGATGCTCAACGAGCTTGAGGCGCGCTTCCCCGCGTTTTTGGATAAGGGCCTTGCGGAAAATCCCAAGAAGTGCGAATACTTCCTGCCCTTCGTGGCGGACGAGCAGCTCAAGGAGGGAATTGCCACTGTCCGCGTTTTGGATTGTGACGAAACATGGTACGGCATGACCTACCGCGAAGACCTTGATTCCGTTAAGGCGGCAATCGCCAAAATGAAATCCGAGGGCATATATCCCGAAAAGCTTTGGGAGTAAGTACATAACAAAAAAGCACCGCTACGCGGTGCTTTTTATTTTTCCTTTATTCTTCAATTGGCTGTTTTATGAAATATACCATGGCCCCTGCACTGATAATAAGCAGTGCTGCAGACAGCACGGAGGCAAAGTTCAGCGCGTTGGTGAATTCCGCAACTGCGATGGAGATGAGGGATGCAATCATGGCAAAGCCGGCGAGAATGATAGCGCGCTTTTCCTTTTTTCCGTTGGTAAGAGAGGCGATAAAGGCGGCGAAGGAAGCGAGAAGCAGAAGCGCGAAGGAAATGATTTCACCCAGCATATCTTTAAGGTATACTCCCCGAAGCTCCGAGGCGTGGGCGTCGATTCCTTCAATCAGCTCTTCCACGGAGGCGTTTTCCTCGGCGTAGCCTGCGTCAACGAAAATGTCGTGGAGACGAGAAGCTTTTTCCTGTGCCTTCTCGTATTCGGCGATGGGCTCATAGGCGGCGTCAAGCTCCTCCTCTTTAGCTTGGAGACGGGCGTTTTCTTCGGCAATCACAGAAGCGGTTTCCGTAAGGGAATCACGGTCTCCGCCAAGCTCGCCGCCAATGGAATTTACCTGGGCGTTGCCGCTGTTTATCTGCGCAAGCGCGGCACTCATGCTGTTTTCGGCGCTTTGGAGCATGGCGTAGGTGGCAGACATTGTCTTTTCGCCTTCTGCAATCTGCTCCTGTGCCTGAGGCATCATATCCTCTGCCGTGTCCAGCATGGTCTTTGCCTGATCAAGGGAGGCTTTTGTCTGGGCCAGTCCGCTTTCTATGGAAGCAAGGGCCGAATCGGTGACTACTGCACCAATCTGGGTGCTGACGGAGGCGAGAGCTGCTTCGTGGCTGAGACCGTAGGCCTCAAGAGCGACAATGGAAGTAATTATCTCATTGTACTGCTTCATGCCGGCCTCGTACTGGGCCATGCCCACCTCGTAAAGCGTTTTGCCGTCTTCGTACTGGGCCATCTTGTCGGCAAATTCGGCTTTGCCGGCTTCAAAGGCATCCTTGCCCTGATAGTAGGCTTCCCAGCCTTCGTCGAGACTTCTGCGTCCCTGCTCGTAGGTGGCAATGCCGCCGGTCAGAGTGGACTTGCCCACGCTGTACTGAATGAGCTTCTGATTGTAGTCCACAACAGCAATCTCGTAATCGCTGACCATGGCGTCATAAGCCTCTGTGTCGGCATCGAACTGCGCACGGACCTCGGTATAGTCAGCCTTCATGCTCTCGTATTCAGACTTGTCACTGCTGATTTTTTCGGTTGCGGCCTTGTAATCGTCTACCTGCTTCTGAAATTTGAGGTAATCATCTTTTACGAATTTTACACCGTTAAAGCCTTCGGCAATGCCTACTATACCTGCAACGAAGGCAAAGATGCATATGAAAACCGTGACTACGGATATTACCTTAACGATACCTTTTGCGTTCATTTAATCACCCTTGATGTTTTATACTTATACTATACTACAGTATTTAAACTATACTACAGTATAATTGTTAACTCAATATGAAATCATAAAAAGTAATATGCAAATCATCATAATTGTGGAAATCCTGCAGGGGATGTGATACAATAACAAAAATAATGTAAAAGGGGCAGTATCGCTATGGATGCTGAAAAGATAAAAAGCTTTGCCGAGCTCATAGTCAAGGTGGGCGTAAATGTCCGGCGCGGACAGGATGTCATCATAAGCGCCGGATTGGACCAGCCTGAATTTGTAAGGCTCCTTGTGGAGGAATGCTATAAGGCGGGCGCCGCCGAGGTAAGAGTGGAATGGGATTATCAGCCTCTGCAGCTGCTCCATGTAAAGTACAAAACCGTGGAGCGCCTGGGAGAAATCAAAAAGTGGGAGCATGAAAAGCTCATTCACCGCCGTGATACGCTTCCGGCTATGATATATCTTGAATCCAATGATCCCAACGGTCTTGACGGCATGGATCAGGAGAAGTGGGGCAAGGCCGTGCAGATGCGCTGGGGAATTATCAAGCCCATACGGGATGCCATGGATAATAAGTATCAGTGGTGCATTGCCGCGGTTCCGGGTAAAGCCTGGGCAAAAAGAGTGTTTCCCGGTATTCCCGATGATGAGGCGGTGGAAAAGCTCTGGGAAGCAATTTTGTACACCTCCCGTGCCGACGGTGACGGTGTTGCGGCATGGCGGGAGCATAATTCCGACCTCAAGCGCCGCTGTGATTATCTCAACAGCCTTAAGCTCCGTGAGCTTCACTATAAAGCCTCTAACGGTACTGATTTTACCGTTGGTCTCATCCCCGAGGCACAATTCCTCGCGGGAAGCGAGGTCACCTTGGGCAGTGGTATTACCTATAACCCCAATATACCCAGTGAGGAAGTCTTCACCAGTCCGATGAAGGGTAAGGCGGAGGGAATCGTATATTCCACCAAGCCCCTGTCCTACCGGGGAGTAATGATTGAAAACTTCTCAATCAGGTTTGAAAACGGCAAGGTTGCGGAGGTTCATGCCGAGAAAAACGAGGATGCCCTTAAAACCATGGTCGGCATGGACGAGGGCTCTGCAATGCTGGGCGAATGCGCCCTCGTGCCCTGTGACAGTCCCATAAGCAACAGCGGCATCATGTTCTATAACACCTTGTTTGATGAAAATGCCGCCTGCCATCTGGCCTTGGGGGACGGCTTCACGGGCTGCATCCGTGATTACGAAAAATACAGCCTTGAGCAGCTTCGTGAAATGGGCATCAACAGCTCCATGATTCACGAGGACTTCATGATAGGCAGTGCTGACCTTGATATTTTCGGCATCACCGCCGAAGGCACAGAGGTGCAGATTTTCAGAAACGGCAACTGGGCATTCTGACAAATATAAATTTATGCGCATACGCGCAGGAGGACTGCTATGGATAAAATAAGATATAATGTTAACGGCAAAAGCCTGCTCGTGAGGCTTGCCGCAGTACTCATGCTCTTATCTGCGATGTTCCGCGTTATGGGCTACTGGGGCTTTTGGAAGGAGCAGACCGAATGCTTCGGCTATATGCAGATACTGCTGCCCATAGTCTGCAATATCGCCTTTGCGGTGATGATTCTCTATTTCGGCGAAAAGTGTTTTTCTCTTACGCTGATTCCCGTTCTTATGGGTGTGGCATTTTTCGTGGTAAAGGCCACGGACATGAAAGTGTTTCCCATGCTGGTCTGCGTGATCGTAAGTGTCCTTGCGGGTGTCATCTATCTCGCAACCGTTTTCGGCATAGTGAAAACAAAGTGGCTTCTTGCCGCTGTGATCGGTGTCCCGCTGCTTTATCAGCTCATCATCAGAGACGGTGCAACCATTCTTGCGAAAGAAAATGCCATGACCATGGATGAGTTCATCCCGGAGCTTAGCATTCTGTGCATACTCCTTTCCCTGCTTCTAGTTGTGTTTGCCATGAAGAAGAGAAAACCCGAGGAGCTTGAAGCCGTCAACGGCGAAATCTTCGGGGATGAGTACATAGCGGAGGACGCAAAGGACAAGAACGAAACCGAGAATGCGGCTCTGCCCGAGGAAAAAACCGAAACCTCTCTGGAGGAAAAGCAAGAATGAGTAAATTTACGGATAAAATTAAATCCGAATTTGAAGGTGACGCAACTGTCATTGTGGATACTCATGACCTGGAGGAAAAAATCCGAATGGCAAAGGAAACAGGGGCGGTTAACAACTCTGATGTTGTCATATATCCCGACGGACTTGATCTTTCGGAGTTCGTTTTCGACGATGATGATATCACCCTTGCCGAGCCGTCACCAAAGGCTCCGCCGGTAATTGAAAAGCGCGTTGCGGAAAAGCGGCCCGAGAGCACGGAAAACGCAAAGCGGATTATTGCGGAAAAGGCGGAGGAGAAAGAACGGAAAGCAAGCCGAAAGCGCAGGATGATAATAATCATATCAGCAGTTTTTTTAGTGATTGCGCTTGTCATAGGCAGTCTTGCAATCCGCAGTGCGGCACAGCAAAAGAAATATGAAGAGAGCTTCAACGCCGCACAGAACTATTACTATGACGGTGAATATGACAAGGCACTTGATACTCTGCGCCAGATAATGCAGAGTGAAAAGACCGATGAGTGTCTGCTGCTCATGTCTGCCTGCTATGAGGCAAAGGGCGACTATGTGAATGCAATCGCAATTCTTGAAAGCTCCAACACCGGCAGCGAGGCAATAAAGGAACGCATCGAAACGCTGAAAAAAGCAAAGGAAGAGTATGAAAGCGGCAAAACAGTGCTGATTTGCGGTGAGCCCTACGATGTGGAAAGCACCATGATTGATCTCTCGGGCAAGCGTATACGCAGCAACAGACTCGATGATTTGAAAAAGCTTGAAAAGCTAACTAACCTCAAGCTCAACAACAATCTTATTACAAGCCTCGATTTCCTCACGCCCATGACAAAGCTCGTGACGCTTGACCTCAGCGATAACAAAATAACCGATATTTCCCCGATATCCTCCTTGCAGAGCCTGCGTACGCTGCATCTGGATAATAATCAGATCAAGGATTTTAAGCCCCTTTACAGCCTTCGCAATCTCACAACCCTTACCATAAGCGGCATGGAGATAAGCGAAAGCCAGCTCAAGGAGCTAAAGGAAGCTCTGCCCGACTGCATCATCTTCAGCGAAGAGGCCTCCGAGGATGTGGTTGAAATACATATGGGCGGAAAGACCTTCAACAGCAATGTGAAGGAGCTTGACCTTTCAAATTGCGGTCTTACGGACATATATGCGCTGTCTGTCTGCACCAAGCTTACAAGCCTGAATCTTTCGGGCAACTATATTCAGGATCTTACGCCCCTGATGGATATGCCCGAGCTGAAAAATCTCGACATCAGCAATAACAGAATAAGCGGAGTAGGCCCCCTTATGGGACTTGCGAAGCTGGAAAGACTGAACCTCGAGGGCAACAGCATAAGCAGTATTGCAGCGTTGGGCGACCTTTCAAAGCTTACCGAGCTGTATCTTAAGGGGAATACCCTTAAGAACATTTCCGGCATTGCAAAGCTGACGGAGCTCAAATATCTCGGCCTGCAGAAAACGGGGATTGACGATGCGTCGCTGTCAAAGCTGTATAATCTTAAGAATCTGAAATCTCTGGCTCTTGACGAAAACAGCAACCTTACCCAAGCTGCCATTGATGAGCTTAAGAAGAAGCTGCCGGACTGCAAAATCTCTTATACCGAGACTGCGCAGCAGATTGAAATCGGCGGTGCCAAAATCAATGCCGACGCACAGACCGTAATGCTTTCGGGCTTGGGAATAACGGATGTATCCCCCTTGTCCGGACTGACAAAGGTTGAGTTTCTTGACCTCAGCGATAATAATATCAGCGATTTTACGGCTCTCTACGGACTTCAGACTCTTAAGGAGCTGGATGTTTCGGGCAATAACATAAGCCCCGAGCAGCTTTCCGAGCTTGAGCAGGCATTGCCAAACTGCCGTGTAAATGTGATGTAAGTTGTGAACAAAACAAATCTTTTAATTGTAAAAAATTAATGCAATTTCAACAAAAAGCTCTTTAAATTGACCATCAACTGTGGTATAATACAAGCAAAGCAGGTTATACCTGCCAACGCAGAAAGGAGCTGACACAAATGAAGTTCACATTTGCAGAAAAGAAGATGGATTCCTCCGAGGATTTGAGAGCCTATGCAGAACGCAAAATCTCAAAGCTCGACAGGTTCTTCCGCAACGAGGCCGAAGCCTTTGTAACCTTCAGTCTTGAGCGCGGCAGACACAGGGCGGAAATCACCATCAAGAATAACGGAATGTTCTACCGCGCAAACGAACTTACGAATGACATGTATGCCTCCGTCGATTCCGGTGTTGCCGCCATTGAGCGCCAGATCCGGAAGAACAAGACTCGTCTTGAAAAACGACTGAGGGAGGGAGCCCTGGAGCGTGAGGTCTTACCCTCCTATGAGCCTGCGGAGGAGGCCGATGAGTTTGAAATCGTCCGCAGCAAGCGATTCTCCATTAAGCCCATGTCCCCCGAGGAGGCAATCCTGCAGATGAACCTTCTGGAGCACGAGTTCTTTGTGTTCAGAAATGATGAGGAAAACGGTGCGATTTCCGTGGTATATACCCGTAAAAACGGAGGATACGGCCTGATTTGCGACGACGGCGAAGAATAAAATTTCACAGCCCCGACAAGTGTCGGGGCTGTTTTTAAGGAACGAAGATATGAAATACACAGAAGTAATAATCGAAATACCCGAAATCGAAATCGATGCCTGCTGCGAAAAGCTCACCAATCTCGGCTGCAGCGGCTTTATCATTGAAAACGAAAGCGATTTTAAGGAATTTCTCGAAAACAACCGCCAGTACTGGGACTATGTGGACAAGGAGCTGGAGGATAGCTACAGTGGTGTTTCCCGCATAAAGCTTTATCTTGAGGATGGAAGCGAGGGAGAGGAAATGCTCCGAGCCATTGAGGAGCTGTATCCCGTCATTACCAATACTGTTGACGACAGCGACTGGGAGAACAACTGGAAGCAGTACTATAAGCCGCTGGAAATCGGTGAAAAGCTGCTTGTTGTACCACAGTGGGAAGAGGCGGAGGAGGAAGGAAGAGTTAAGCTTATCCTTGATCCGGGACTCATGTTCGGAACGGGTAGTCACGCCACAACGAGAATGTGCCTCAAGGCTCTTGAAGGGTTTGCCGCCACGGGAAAAACCGTTCTTGACCTTGGCTGCGGCAGCGGCATTCTGGGCATCGGCGCACTCGTGCTGGGCTGTGACAGCGCGGTGGGAGTGGACATTGACCCCAAAGCACCCGATATAGTAATGGAAAACGCCGCACTTAACGCCATAGGCGGAGACAGACTCAAGGTCTACGCCGGAGACATCATAGGCGATGCGTCATTGAGAAAGATGCTTGGCGGCGGATATGACATAGTGCTTGCCAATATTGTGTCCGATGTAATAATTCCCCTTGCACCTCATGTCAGGCCCTTTATGAAGGAAAACGGAGTGTTTATAACCTCCGGCATAATCGACGGACGAGAGGACGAGGTTTGCGCCGCAATACAAAGCGCCGGATTTACAGTGGAGGCGCATTTCCACGAAGAGGAATGGCATTGCTTCCTTTGCAGATAAAATAAGCCCCGATGGAAAATCCATCGGGGCTTTTGCTTTTTTATTCTTCTATGCTCTTGAGGAAGAGGCTGTTTTCCGCATCGGAGGGAATGAGGAAACCGTTTCTGGGGGAAACGGAGAAGTCCTCAACTGCGGGACCGTCCATAAGACAGCTGCGCTTGAACTGCTGGCTGAAGAAGCGCTTGCAGTAGCTGGTGAGCCACTTCACAAGGTCCTCATCGCTGAACTCATCGTGCCATACAAGCTTTGCAATGCGGAGGGTCTTTGCGGGGGAAAAGCCGCAGATTGCAATCTTGTGGGTGAAGAAGTCCTGCAGAGAGTAGGAGCCGACATTCTCCTCGCTCTTCTGCTCAATCTCGTCATTGGTGATGGGCAGAAGCTCGGGAGTTACGGGGCAGTCCAGAACATCCCACAGAGCATCGGCAAGAACCTTGTCCTCGGTGTGCTGCGCAATGTAGCGGACACCTGCGCGAACCTGCGTCTTGGTGAGGCCCATGTTTACATCGTACATGGAGGTGTGGTCGCCGTTGTAGGTGCACCAGCCGTCAACGAACTCGGAGAGGTCCTCGGTGCCTACGTCAAGACCGTTAACCTTGTTGGCAATGTCCATGAGAACCTGAGTGCGCTCACGGGCCTGGGCATTTTCAAAGGCGATGGAGTAATCGTCATGGGCATGGCCGATGTCGTCAAAGTGCTTGTAAACACTCTCACCGATGTCAATTACGCGGACCTCTGCGCCAACCTGCTCTGCAACGATGATTGCGTTGCTCTTGGTGCGGCTGGAGGTGCCGAAGCAGGGAAGAGTGCAGGCCACGACGTTGGTAGAGGGCAGGCCCATCTTCTTCATTGCCATGGCGCAAATCATGACACACAGGGTGGAGTCAACACCGCCGGAAATACCGACGACGCAGTGGTCAAGACCGGCATAGGTCATGCGCTTTACAAGTGC
>JAUMWD010000004.1:0-44111 GCA_030529825.1 Bacillota bacterium | reverse complement strand
GGCGGCAGTATTTGCCCATGTCCTTCTCAAGCTCGGGAAGATGGGGCAGCTTGCGGTAGCTGCGGGTGAGAACGGTATCGGTGAGCTCACCGCCCCAATAGACGGTGAGAGAATCGGTGGGATTGTGAATCCCCGTAAACTGACCGCTTTTGCGGCGGAGGTTTGACAGATACTCAACATCGATTTCGGAGATGACCATGCAGTCTTCTTTTTCATCGGAGGCGAGAACTGCGCCGTTTTCGGCAATCATGCACAGACCGCTGAAAACGTTGTCCGTGGAGCTTTCGCCCTTGCCGGGTGCTGCCATGACAAAGCCTGCCATGAGATTTTTGGAACGGAACTTAATGTCTGCGGTGGCATCATCGGTGCTGTAAACCGTGGCGGGGAAGGATGCCAGAGAAGCAATAACGGTTGCACCGTTCAGCGCAGCCTTGCTTGCGGGAGCACAGATGGCTTTTGCATCATTGCCAAGCTCAACAGCAACCTTCAGCTCGGGGATGCCGCTGTGTACGAATACCAGACGGGAGGTGAGTATTACAGCTTTGGCAGTAGCAAAGCCGCTTTCGTTTCCGCAGCTTTGGAATTTTGTTCCGCTGACCTCGGTGCGGGGCACAAGGCCCAAAAGCTCACCGCCGTAAATTACTGCGGCAACGCTGTAAAGTGCCATGCCGTCAACTGCATAGGGCAGACCCACGATGGCCATGATGTCCATGCCCTCGGTGGCGGCAACAACCTTGTCCAGTGCCTTTTCCGCACCCTTGAGAATGGTTCTGTGCTGGAAAAGGTCATAGCAGGAGCAGCCCGTGAGGGTCAGCTCGGGAAAAACAATGAGCTTAACGCCCTTGTCGTTAGCGGCTTTAATGCATTCGATGACCTTGTCTGCGTTGTAGTCGGTGTCTGCGACCTTTATCATGGGGGAAGCAGCGGCTACCTTGATAAATCCGTCTTTCATTTTTAGTTACACCTTCTCAAAAATAAATAATTCTTTGTCGTAGTAATAAGCAATGCTGCCTGCGGTATCTGCAAAGGAGGCGTCCTTAATGAAAACCCTGAGCTGACCGTCGGCTTCCTCGCAGTCGACTATGCCCTCAAGCAAGGGGAAAAGATTGTCCTCAAGCTCGGTCTTGAGCTCGCCAATGTGCAGGGCGTAATATTCGGAATCATTAGGCGCCTCATAGCCCTCAACCGCATGAGTTGCGGGCTTGAAGCAGATTACGAAAAATGCAATCATGACCAGAATGAATATGACGCAGCCCGCAGGCTTCAGCATTTTTACAAATTCCTGACCGGCCATAAATCAGAACTGAATGCGCTCTTCGATGTATGCCTTTACCTCGGAAATGGGGATGCGTACCTGCTCCATGGAGTCACGCTCACGGATGGTTACGCAGTGGTCGGCAACGTCGGTTTCGGTGCCCACGGTGTTGAAGTCGAAGGTGATGCAGAAGGGAGTGCCGATTTCGTCCTCGCGGCGGTAGCGCTTGCCGATGGAGCCGGTTTCGTCATAGTCAACCATGAAGTACTTGGAAAGCTCCTGATAAAGCTCCATGGCGGGACCGGTGAGAATTTCCTTCTTGGAAAGGGGAAGAATTGCACACTTGAAGGGAGCAAGAGCAGGATGCAGGTGCAGAACGGTGCGGACATCATCGTTGCCCTTCTTGTCCTGCCCGACGACCTCCTCGTCATATGCCTCGCAGAGGAAGGCAAGAGCAACACGGTCGCAGCCGAGAGAAGGCTCGATAACATAAGGAATGTAATGCTCGTTGGTTTCCTGATCGAAGTAGGTCAGGTCCTTGCCGGAGGCCTCCTGATGACGGCCCAGGTCATAGTCTGTACGGTCGGCAATGCCCCAAAGCTCACCCCAGTCGGTGAACGGGAAGGCGTATTCGATATCGGTGGTCGCACGGGAGTAGAAGGCAAGCTCTGCGGGCTCATGGTCGCGCAGACGGAGGTTTTCCTCCTTGATGCCCAGAGAAAGCAGCCAGTTGCGGCAGTAGTCTTTCCAATAGGCAAACCACTCAAGGTCAGTGCCGGGCTTGCAGAAGAATTCGCATTCCATCTGCTCAAACTCACGGGTGCGGAAGGTGAAGTTGCCCGGGGTGATTTCGTTACGGAAGGCCTTACCCACCTGGCAGACGCCGAAGGGAAGCTTCTTGCGGGTGGTGCGTGCGATATTTGCAAAGTTTACAAAAATGCCCTGTGCGGTTTCGGGACGGAGGTAGCAGGTGGAGCTGGAGTCCTCGGTGACACCGATGGCAGTTTTGAACATAAGATTGAACTTGCGGATGGGGGTGAAGTCATGCTTGCCGCAAACGGGGCAGAGGATATCATCGTGGGAGGCGATGAACTCGTCCATTTCATCGAAGCTCATGGCGTCGACATTGACTTCAGCATGAACCTCGCCGATAAGCTTGTCTGCGCGATGGCGTGCCTTGCAGGCCTTGCAGTCCAGCAGGGGGTCGGAGAAGCTGGAAACGTGACCGGTGGTAACCCAGGTCTGGGGATTCATGATGATAGCGGCGTCAAGACCTACATTGTAGGGGCTTTCCTGCACGAACTTCTTCAGCCATGCCTTCTTGACATTGTTCTTGAACTCAACACCCAGAGGACCGTAGTCCCAGGAGTTTGCAAGTCCGCCGTAGATTTCACTGCCTGCGTATACGAAGCCGCGGTTTTTGCACAGTGCAACGATTTTGTCCATTGTTTTGTCTGCTTTGTTCATTTTTACTTCCTTTCCCACTACTGGCGTGTAGTGGAGATATATTATTTTTCGCTGTTTTTCAACAACTATATTAATATATCATGTGTCATTAGTTTTTACAATAAAGGTTAAATATTAAACATGGAAAAAGCAGCGGAGCGCTTACTCACTCCGCTGCTTCAGCAGTTCATTTATGTCTGTTTTCAGCACCGTGCTTAAAAACACAAGCTCGATATCCGTTACAAAGCGCTGACCCGATTCAATACGCTGAACGGCGTTTTTATCAATGTCCAAGCCTGCCCGCTGCAATTCATCGGAAAGCTCCCGCTGGGATTTTCCCATTTCCTTTCGCAAGGCGGCAATATTTCTGCCGCAGATGTTGTTTTTTCCGTCTGCACTCTTGTTAGTGAACAAAGTAATCATTCCTTGATTTGACATTTAGTGCTTGTCAGCAGCAATATTTTATGCTAAACTTTTAAATGAAATGACATTCACTAAATGTCATAATGAAAAATTCGAAAATCTTTGTTGCACATCAGCCCGTTAGAGTGTTAAATATTAACAAAGGATATTGTTACTAAGGAGGAAAAACATGAAAAAACTGCTTGCATTGGCGCTCACACTTTGTATGCTGTGCACTCTTGTACCCACGTTTGCTTTAGCCGACTACGGCGGAAGCTGCGGCGACAACCTGAGATTTGAGGTAAAGGGCAGCGTACTGACGATTTCCGGTACCGGCGAAATGAAGGATTTTGAAAGTACGGAGTATTCCTCGAAAGCCCCGTGGTACAGCAGCTGTTCAAGAATTACGGAAATCATAATCGAAAATGGCGTTGAAAGTATAGGCAACCGCGCTTTCAAGAATTTCAACAGTCTGACAAAGGTGACTATTCCCGAAACCGTAACGGAGATAGGCGCATACGCCTTCAGAAATTGCGGTATGACCGAGATCAGCATCCCCGGCAGTGTAAAAACCATCGGCAACAATGCCTTCTGGGAATGCAAAAAGCTTACGTCCGTGACCCTGAATGAAGGTCTTGTGAGAATTGGCGCCGGTGCGTTTTCGGACTGCAAAAGCCTGAGCAGCATAAGTATTCCCAAAAGCGTTGAGTGTGTAGATGGGGAAGCCTTTTATAACACAAGTGCTTTAACCCAAAATGAATACGGTCAGTTTATAGACACATGTCTGGTGTATGCACCCCGGAGCGAGGAACACATGGAGGAATACTCAATTCCAGAGGGCACGGAGCTTATTGCAAGCGATGCATTTTATTTTAACCAGCAGATAGGCACATTGAAGATTCCTGCATCTTTAATTAATATTTCTCCCGCCGCATTCTCCTGCAAATATCTCGGGAAAATCGTAGTCGACGAAAATAATCCCTGTTACTGCGACGTTGATGGCGTTCTCTTCACCAAGGACATGAAGACTCTGCTAAAATGTCCCGATGAAATTACGGGAGTTTATACCGTTCCCGATGGAGTGGAGACTATTGCCGATGAAGCGTTCTGGGAAGCGGGCATCAGCGGCATAGTATTCCCCGAAAGCATGAAAACCATCGGCGCACAGGCGTTCAGAAACAGCAGTATTGAGAGCGTGAATATACCAGATGGTGTCGAAATCGACACAAGCAGTGCATTCTACGGCTGTGAAAAGCTCAAAAACGTGTATTTATCCTCCGGCATAGGAGAGATAGGTACATATATGTTCTACGGCTGCTCCGCACTTGAAACCGTTTTCATTGAAGAAGGCATAACCAGTATCGGTATAGGTGCTTTCTCATGCAGCGGCGTAAAGACCGTATATGTTCCGGACAGTGTGAAAAGTATTAAATCCGATGCCTTCTCCGACTGCAAAAATCTTGAAAACATCTATTTGGGCAACGGTCTGGAAAGCATCGGAAACTACGCCTTCCAGTGCTGCGGAAAGCTCAGCAGCATACATATTCCCAACAGCGTAACGGGCATCGGCTCGGGTGCCTTCAAGAACAGCGGCCTTAAATACATCGAATTTCCCGCAGAGCTTAAATACGTCAATCCCGAAATATGCTGTGGCTGCAGTAAGCTTGAATACGCAGTGATACCCACCAAGGTAGAGTCCATAGGCAACTGGGCCTTTGAATACTGCAACAGCATGACGGAGGTATATCTGCCCCTGTCCCTGAAGACCGTGGGCGAGGAGGCCTTTACCAAATGCACAAGCCTAACCTACGTGATATATGAAGGCAGCTCCGCACAGTACAATAATATTGAGTTAAAGGGTATGGCATATTACGGCAGTAATGACGGACTTATAAACGCCCCCTATCTGACGTATAGCGCAGACTACCACATCCACAGCTACACGGCCGTTAACATAAGCGGCACCTGCGTCACCGATGGCTACCGGAACAACGTATGTATTTGCGGCGACTCCTACAAAAATCATTTCACTCTGGCAGAAGGACATCACATGAGCGATGGCGTTTGCAGTGTGTGCGGTGTGGGTGAAAATACATTTGAAGACGTGAAGGAGGGATCGGTTTATTACGACTCCGTTCTGTGGGCTTATTACCACTCACCCCAGATAACAGGTGGCTTTACGCCCACTGAGTTCCATCCGGGAAAAGACTGCACCAGAGCTCAGGTGGTTACCTTCCTGTGGCGTGCAGCAGGCTGTCCCGAGCCTGAAACCGAAGACTGCCCGTTTGAGGACGTAAAAAATGAGGGAAGCATGGTGCCCTATTACAAGGCAATTCTCTGGGCGGCTGAATCGGGTATAACCAAGGGGACCGATGCAACTCATTTCTCCCCGCAGACTCCCGTTACCCGAGCACAATTTGTAACCTTCCTTTACAGATATAACGGCAAGCCCGATATTATAAGCCAGTACGTCACCTTCAGCGACGTGAACGCCAACAGCGTTTACGCCCCCGCAATCATGTGGGCTGTGGAGCAGGGCATAACCAACGGCTACGGTGCAAATGAATTCCGACCCGACATGACCTGCACGCGCTGGCACGTTGTGACCTTCATTTTCAGAAACCTCGCATGAGATTAAAAATCCCGACAAAGGGGGGGAAACCTGCCTTTGTCGGGATTTTTTTGTCGAAAACGGCGGCTTTTGTGCTAAGTCTTGACATGGGGATAAATTCGGTATAAGTTAAAAAGACAAACTGTCTTTTCGGAGTTTTTATGGGTTTTCTGGATTTATTCTTGATTGCCGTGGCACTTTCCATGGATGCATTTGCGGTTTCCGTATGCAAGGGACTTTCCGTCGGAAAGCTAAAGCCAAAGCACAGCCTAATTGCAGGCGCCTATTTCGGCGGCTTTCAGGCGCTGATGCCCGTTGTGGGCTTTCTGCTTGGCTTCAAGTTTGAAAAGTTCATAGTGAGCGTTGACCACTGGATTGCCTTTGTGCTTCTTGCCGTAATCGGTGCAAATATGATAAAGGAAGCATTAGGCGGCGACGAGGACGAGGTGGATTCATCCTTCGGCTTCAAGGCGATGCTGCCCATGGCGGTGGCCACAAGCATTGATGCCCTTGCGGTGGGCATTACCTTTGCCTTCCTCAATGTCAGCATCGTGAAGGCGGCTGCTCTCATCGGCATTACAACCTTTGTGCTTTCCGCCATAGGCGTTGTTGTGGGTAACCTTTTCGGTGCAAAATACAAGTCCAAGGCGGAGCTTTTAGGCGGTATTGTGCTTATTCTTATAGGACTGAAAATATTACTTGAACATTTGGGGATATTGAGCTTTTAATGATTAAGAAAATTAAAAACAATCTTCCTTTAGTGTTGATGCTGGTGCTGGCCGCGGTTGTGGCGGTGCTGCTCATTACGGGAAAACTGAATGTTGAAAACATAATAACTGCGGTAAGGGACAACAAGTCTGTGGCATTTATGGTGATTTTGGCACTTTATCTGCTGAAGGGCTATTCCATCGGCGTGCCTTATGCCGCAATTGCCATAGGAACGGCATTGGTGTTCGGAATAGGGCCTGCGATTGCCATTAATGCTGTGGGCACCGTTCTGTGCATGACGGCGTCATATGCGGTGGGACGGTACTCAAAGGGCATTAGCTTTGACGGAGTGATGGAGAAAAATCCAAAGCTCGCTCCCTATTTCCGCAATGCCGGTGAAAACTATTTTACCCTTTGCTTTGTTACTCATGCACTGCACCTGCAGACAGAGGTTCAGGGTGTGCTCTACGGACTTATGCGTGTGCCATACGGTGTGTATATTTCGGGAACCATGCTGGCCATGCTGCCCCAGCTTTTGTGCTATACGGTAATCGGAAACAAGCTGGACTTCACGGAGCCTTTGGTGTGGGTTTTCCTTGCATCTGAGGTGGCGCTCATAACCACGGGCTTAATAATGGCAAAAAGAAGAATACTCACAAAAAAAGACTGATTGCTTTCTTTGCAATCAGTCTTTTTTTTATACCAGCAAATTGGCGTCAAAAACAATATCCGTTGAGCCCATGCTGATTACATCACCGGAGAAAATGCGCTCCATGCGAAGAACGCGCTGACCGTTTACGAAGGTTCCGTTGGTGGAATCGAGGTCGGTTATGTAATAGTGGCCGTCTATAAGCTGGATTTTGAAGTGCGTTCTGGAAACCTTGTCAACAGGGTACACAAAATCACAGTCCGAGCTTCTTCCGAAAGTCCAGACGGTTTTTCCGCTGGGCGGAAGTATATCCTGCATGTTTATGGTACCCTCGCCGCTTTCGTGGAAGCGGTTGAAAATATCCTTAAAGTTCATAGCCATAAGCTCACACCTTTGCAGCTTCTTTTTTAGCTCCGATTTTTGCGAAGAATGGGAAAGTCATGGGCCAGATGCAGCCGCCGAAGAGGACTATGCAGAAGTAGCGTACCGCGGAGGCAATCTCACTGCCGTTAAAGAGTGCCAGCAGGGGAGCCTTGAGAACAACTCTGATGCCCACGAGAAGTCCCAGACCGAGCGTAACCTTAAGAACATTGCCCAGGAAGGTTGCCTTTGTATCAAAGCGGACATACTTTTTTTCGAGATAGAAATCAAGAAGAAGAGCAATGCCTGAGCCAAGAATGGTGAAGGCGTTTTTTGTGCCGTGAATGAGGTTTTCGTCGGGGTCGGTGTAGACCTCGGCAGGGAAGTTGTAGCAGAGGCAGAAAATGAGATACGCCACTGACGCAACAATCAACACAACAATAGCCCAGGGGGTAAATTTGTCGGCGCGCTCATTGGTTTTGAACATGGGGTACATGAGAATAACCAGAAGAATTGCACCGCCTGCGCCTACGCCCACGTCAAGGGGAGTATGTACGCCGAGATACATTCTTGAGAAAGGAATAAGAAGCATGAGAACAACACAAAGAATTCTCAGCCATTTCTGCTTATTGCTGACGGCGACTACACCCAAAGTGCATACAACGCTCTGTGAATGTCCCGAGGGGAAGGAATAGCCTGTTGCGCCTGCGCGGGCGGACTCGACTATGGTTAAATTCGGGTCAATCACCCAGGGACGGGGAATGCGGAACCACAGCTTCATAAACTGGTTTCCCAGCGTGCCAAGGAAGCCCACGGCAAGGAGATAATAGCCCTGACGTTTGCTTACACACCAGAAAATGATGATACCGACTGCCATAAAGAAGGTTTCACTGCCGAGATTTGTGATAGCGGACATTATACTGTCCAGCCAGGGCATGCGTATGCCTTCAAGAAGCTTCAAAAAGCCCATATCTACCTCCGAGGTTTTGTTTTTTTTAATATATCACATATTTGCAAAAAATGAAACACATTTACTTGCAGATTCTTAACTGTCAGAGTATACTGAATTCAAACATAAATACGGAGGAAGCCATGTATACTGTAAAATTCATAAAGCTGAATGAAGATGCCCGGACACCCATGCGCGCCCATGAGGATGATGCGGGCTTCGACCTTTACTCCTGTGAGGATTACCTGCTGAAAGCCCATGCCTACGGCGCTGTTGCCACGGGAATATGCATAGAGCTTCCCAAGGGTACGGAGGGACAGGTGCGCCCCAGAAGCGGTCTTGCGGCAAAGCACGGTGTAACCGTTCTCAATGCCCCCGGTACCATCGACGCAGGCTACCGCGGCGAGGTGAAGTGTATTCTCATAAACCACGGCGAAGAGGATTTTCAGATTACCAAGGGTATGCGCATTGCACAGCTCATGGTAAAGCCGATTTTTGAAACCGAATTTGTTGAGGCAGCGGGCCTTGAGTCTTCTGACCGCGGCGAAGGCGGCTTCGGCTCCTCGGGACTGAAATAAACTGTACACAGTGTTGAAAATGTATAATTTGTTATTACTGAAAAAGCTCCGTGATTATTGAATTGCGGAGCTTTTTATGTTAAAATATAGGCAACCATAGGGGTTAACCCGTAAAATTCGGAAAACTTATTAATGAACGGTGGGATATAATGAAAGACCTTAAGCACATCCACTTCTTTGAGCAGCTGCTGGAATCGGCAAATAACGAGCTTATTCAGCAGGCAAAGGCTGAAGGCAAGGTGGCAGTAGGTTATTCCTGCTACTACATTCCCGAAGCACTTTTCAATTGCGGCAACGCCTTCAGCGTTCGCCTCAGCGCACCCAACACAGGTTCCCTTGACATCAGCCAGTACTACATGACCAGCTTTATCTGCGGCTACACCCGCGCCCTGTTTGAAAGAGCCTTCGAGGGCGGCTACAACTTCGTTGACTTCTATGCCTCCTCCGATACCTGCCAGCAGATGGTGCGTGTTGTTGAAAACCTCCGTGACCTGAAGCTCATCAACGACGGTAATTTCGATTACGGCATTATCGATGCCCCCATGAAGGTCACACCCCACGGTCTCAAGCTGTATGTGGACCAGATAAGGACACAGTTCCTCAAACCTCTTGAGGAAAAACACGGCATTGATTTTTCCGAAAAGTCCATGCGTGAGGCTGTGAAGCTGCATAACGAGATGTGCGACATCTTCGATGAAATGTGCGAGCTTCGCAAGGCTGATAACCCCGTCATCACCCCCAGAGAGTTCCACATCATTTCCATTGCCAGCTATATGTGCCCCACTTATCTCATCCTTCCTTACCTTAAGGAAACCCTTAAGGAGCTGAAAAAGCGCAAAGCCGACCCCGTGAATAAGTGGAGAGCAAGAGTTGTCGTTGTGGGCAGTGAGCTTGATGACTATGCCTTCTCCGAAATTCTGGAGAACAACCGCTGCTATGTTGTCGCCGACCGCTACTGCTTCGGCGCCTTCCCCGGAAGACAGAAAATCGTCCTCAACGATGAGGAGGATGTGCTCACGCAGATTTGCAGAGACTATCTGGAAACCAACCAGTGCACACGCTTCATGTCTGCCGAAAAGATCACCGGACGCAGAGAGTATGTCAAGCACCTTGTGGAAGAGTACAAGGCTGACGGCATCATCTATGAGCAGGCAAAGTTCTGCGACTTCTGGGGTTATGAGCGTATGCTGAATACCCAGATCATGCGTGAGGAATACGGAATCCCCACCATCGGCATTGACCGTGAATATGTTGTCCGCGGCTCCGGCCAGCTGGCAACCCGTGTTCAGGCCTTCGTTGAAAGTCTTGAGATTAAGAAAATTCAGGAAGGAGGAAACAAGTGATGAAAAACATGGGAAAGAATATGCAGCCCAAAACCGGTATTTATAAGTTCCGTGAATGGCGCGGCATTGTTGACTCTGCTTATGACTACGCAATGTGGTGCAAGCTGTGGTACAAGCTCATTAAGTGGGCAATAGGTCACCCGGTGCAGAATGTGAAGGCAATCTTCAGATACCGCTGGATGTTCAACTATCTCACTGTTCCCTCATTCTTTGACCGCAGCTGTGAAGGTTTCCGCGGTGCAGCGCTTCGCGGCGGCAGAAATAACTTCATGATTCTGACGGATGCCGTCACGAAGAATCTTGACATTATCCTCAGCGCCGACCTTAACCTCCACCCGGGCAGCAAGAAGGCAGAGGCACTCAGCAAGAAGATTATCTGTATGGATGAGCTTATCCCAGTACTGCTATGCGCAGGCTTCCCTGAAAACGACATCGTTCTGTATCAGATGGTGCCTATGTACCTGCCGTCTCTTATAAATCAGCACAGCCCCACCCATTACATCAGTGAGTCCGAGCTCCACGGTCTTCCTGCTGACGTATGTCCGCTGCCCTCCTTTGAGGCCGGACTTGCCATTGAGGACGACTATCCCAAAATCGGCTGCTGCATGCTTACCTGCAATATGCCCTGCGACGGCAGCATAATGACAACTCCCGTTCAGGATCGCCGCCACGGACTTCCCACCCAGCCCATGAATGTTCCTCTGCGCTGGAAGCGTGAGGAGGTTCAGGAGTATGCCATTGCCGAAATTCTTTCCGCCATTGAGTTCATGGAAAAGGAAAGCGGCAAGAAGTATGACTGGGATGCCCTGAAGGCAGCCTGTGAAATCTGGAACGAGCAGCAGAAGCTCAAGTTCGAGAAGTGGGAGTTCAACCGCACAAAGTATCCTCCCCACACCGGCTCCTCCACATGGATGTACCGCATTTTCGAGCATCAGGCAGTTTGCGGCCATAAGGCAGCCATGGAAAATGACCGCAAGGTCAATAAGATACTTGCCCGCGAGGTTTCCAAGGGCAAGTGCAAAAAGGACATCCGCTACCGCGCTGTTATCTGGAATACTCCCGCCAACAACTATGCAAACTTCAATAACTGGGTTATGAATGCATGGGGTGTTGAAAGTGTCATTGAGATGATTGACATCCACGGCACAGAGCTTATTGATACCTCCAGCCGTGACAGCATGATTATGGGCCTTGCAAATATGATTCAGACCTCTACCATGCGCGCCCACACCAAGGGCGGCAGTGAGGTAATGATTGACGATATGTGGCGCTGCTTTGATGAATTCAACTGCGACTTCGTCATTCTCTTTGACCAGATTTCCTGCAAGGGCGTCGGTGCCATCAACGGCCTGTTCGAAGAAAGCGCAAGAAAGCGCGGCGTCAAGCTCTGCAAGGTTCGTCAGGACCTCATGGAGCCCACCTCCATCTCCCGCCGGGATATGCGCTCTGATGTAAACACCTTCATGTCCACCGTGCTGAACGCAGAGCCCGTTGACCCCACTCTTATTGAGTTCGATGATGACGAAAGCTGGTAAAGGAGGCAAAAACCTATGAAGATTCTTAAAAAAGCCGCTGCGGCACTGGGTGCAGCGTTCCTTGCCACTCAGGTGATTTACTGGTGCAATCTGGACACCAAGCTTGTAAAAGCTCTGGAAAAGCCCATGACAAAGCACTATGACAGCCTTGAGCGAGACAACAGACTGTAAGATTTAAATACACCGGAGATTTTCTCCGGTGTATTTTTTGCATGAAAAAGAAAATCCGCTGTCACCGACAGCGGATTTTTAAGTGCTAATTATTCAAAGTCAAGAACTCTTATCATACGAACGAGAGTGAGACGGTTGCGTATTGCGGCGGAAATCGTGAGCATTTCCTCGGAGAGCTCGGGCTTAATGCCAACGTGCTCGGGGAGATACTTGCAGCCACAGCCCTTGTAGAGAGTTTCCATTTCCTCAACGGAGGGAATGGCGTCAATCAGAGCCTTTATCTCATCCCAATGTTCAACAATGTTCTGTGAGTCAAATGTGCCGAGAACATCGGCGGAGTTTTCCTTGATAATGCCTGCGGCCAGCTTTTCGCCGAACTTTTCCGTAATCCATTCCTCTGTGAGGGGCTCAAATGCCTTTGCCTTCGGAGTACCCTTTGCGGCAAGCTCGTGATACTTCTTCACGCAGGCGAAGGTGCCTACACCAACGCACTCGCCGTGGATGCCCTCTGCTTCTTCAAAGCGGGGAGGATGCATTTCAACAAGGTGAGCCATGAGGTGCTCTGCACCGCTGGCGGCTCTGGAGTGATTGAGGAGCTGCATGGTAAGACCACTCTTCATCTGTGCCATGGTCATTGCCTCGTGGTCGGCAACGCCGGTGGCAGCATACTTGTCTGCAGCCTCGCGCATAATGTCAAGTGCCTCCTGGGCAAGATCGCAAACCATGGGGCAGAAGTACTCATCTGCAACGATCTTGGAAATCTTCCAGTCCACGATGGATATGTACTTGGAGAGAATATCGTTGATGCCGCTGGAAACAAGGCGGGCAGGTGCGCCGCTGATGATGTCAAGATCGGTGACAACAAGAACGGGAGCACACATGGCGGTGCTTTTCTTCTGACCGTTTAATATTGCGGAGCAGATGTTGGCGGTGAAGCCGTCGGAGGAGGCAAGTGTGGGAATGGCAACAAAGGGGATACCCAGCTTATAGGCCGGATAACGGCCGAAGTCCATTATGGTGCCTGCACCGTAGGCAACGATGACCTCGATGTCCTTATTCATCTTTGTCATCATATCCTCGATTAAAACATCCTCGGCACGAAGGCCCTTGGACTCCAGGACGATTTCCTGATCGGCCTTAACATGCTTGCCCTCGGTGAGCTTGTAGATGACATCGTCGTAAACAACTGCACGCTTCTTGCCGGCAAGTCCCACATCGGCCATGTACTTTTCAAAGCTTGCGATTGCACCGGATTCCACAACAACCAGCTTGGTTTCGAGGGTGTGCTCTCTGCCGCAGACACATTTGCCTACATATTTTTCGCAATCCATTATCATATGAATAACCTCTTTTCGGGTTTGTTTTACATATATAGAATAGTTTAATATTACCTCCGTGTCAATTGCCCGTGAAATAAAAGTGACAAAAAACACCCATGTTTTGTTGTAATGCTTCGGCTTGTATGCTAATCTAAATGCATATTAACATGGAGGTGACCTATGGAAAACTCCGTTAAAAGCGATATACTCAAGGCAGCAATGCCGCATCTGGAGGGACGCAGGGTGTGCGATCTTGTTATCGGCATATCCCTTGTGGCGTGCCTGCTTGACAACGGCAATATTGGCGTTGCATATGTGCTGCGCAACGAGCTGCCGCCGGAATGCGGCGCCTTCGGATTTGCAAAGGATTTGATTGGTGCTCCTGCCCGTGAAGCGGCAAAGCTCTTTACCCAAGGCACGGACAATGTCCAACGCGCTGTGGGCAACGCGGTGATTACGGCGGCTGCTGCAAATGTGCCGGGGATATGCGATGACAGCACAGACGAGGCCTTCGGAATATGCCCGCTGAAAAGTGATACTTTGGGTATGGTGGGACTTATTAAACCCGTAGCAAAGCAATTGGAAAGCAAAGTCGGGAAGCTCATTGTATTTGACAAGGGAATTGACGACTATTACGGAGACGGAAGAGTATATCCCACAGAACGCGAAAGTGAACTGCTCCCTCTGTGCAGCAAGGTTATAATTACCGGCTCAAGCACCATAAACGGCAGCATTGACGGATTGCTGGATATGTGTAAATGCGCCGAGAAAATAGTTATTGTCGGTTCCTCAACGCCTATGCTCGCGGAGGGATGGAAGAATACGCCGGTAACTGCTCTGGCGGGAACATACTGGAAACCCGAGTGCAGGGAAGAAATCTTCAGAGCGATTTCCATGGGCGGAGGAATATCCCGGCTTAAGCCCTTCTCGGCAAAAAAGATTTTGAAGCTAAAGAAATAAAAGGGAAAATATGTAAGCTGAAAAAAGAGACGCCAAGGCGTCTCTTTTTGTATTCGGAATATAATAGCCGCATGGTGGAGAATTCTTTTTGGCACGCCGCAAGGGATTTATACATATTGCTTCGCAATCTGCTGTGCTTGAAGCATAGCTTCTGCGCACCTCGGCGCTAAAAACATGCCACCGGCATGTTTTCCTGACGCACCGACCCTTTCGGGTTCGAATCCCTTGATTAATAAAAAATCCCCCACCAATGGTGGAGGATTCTTTTTGGCACGCCGCAAGGGATTTACACATATTGCTTCGCAATCTGCTGTGCTTGAAGCATAGCTTCTGCGCACCTCGGTGCTGAAAACATGCCACCGGCATGTTTTCCTGACGCACCGACCCTTTCGGGTTCGAATCCCTTGATTAATAAAAAAATCCCCCACCGATGGTGGAGGATTCTTTTTGGCACGCCGCAAGGGATTCGAACCCCTGACCTTCTGGTCCGTAGCCAGACGCTCTATCCAGCTGAGCTAGCGGCGCTTATTGCTTAGCGCCTAAATAATATAGCACAGCATGAACAGAAATGCAAGGGCTTTTTTGCTATTTCGCAGAAATTTTTACAAACCCATGGAGCTTGAGACGGCGTCAACTACATCGCCCATGGTTTTCAGGGTTTTGCCCACTACATTTTTCGGATTTTTCTTTCTGGGCTTCATCATAGCTCCGGCACAGCTGCCCACAGCCATGCCCAGGCCCATACCTACAAGAAAATTGGTTTTATGCATTGTTTACACCTCCGTAACATATTATCTCCAAATTGTTTTGATACATCAGTGCAAGTTATGTTATAATTAATACATAAAACCTTGAAAGGTAAAATTATAATGAGTATTAAAATTTTGGCGGTTGGTGATGTCTGCGGCGAGCCGGGACTTGAATATATCGCAAATAATCTTAAAAGAATAAAACAGGAGCTCGGCATAAGCTTTTGCGTCGTAAACGGTGAAAATGCAAATGTGGTGGGTATCACTCCGAGACAGGCTGACGCAATCCTCCGCGCAGGTGCAGATGTTATCACCCTGGGAAATCACACATGGACTCGTACAGAGCTTCGCCCCTATCTTGAGGAGAGAAAACGCATTTTGCGCCCGGCGAACTGTGCGCCTCAATGTCCGGGCCGCGGCCTTGAGGTTTTCAAAACCGATTTCGGCGATGTTTGCGTAATGAATCTCATGGGCCACTTTACCCTTGACACCAATACGGACAATCCCTTTGTCATTGCCGACGGTTATATGGAGGAAATCCGGGAAAAGATAATCCTTGTTGATTTCCATGCAGAGGGTACCAGCGAAAAACGCGCCATGGGCTTCCTGCTTGACGGCAGAGCTACGGCGGTATGGGGGACTCATACCCATGTTCAGACCTCTGATGCCTGCGTGCTTCCAAAGGGAACCGGCTATATCACAGACCTGGGCATGACAGGAGCGATAAACTCCGTAATAGGCATTGAGCCCGAACAGTCCATAGGTAAATTCCTGGGTGATCCTCCCCAACGATATGATTCCGCCGGCGGCCCTGCCAAGCTGGAGGGCTGTGTGTTTGAGATTGACCCCGAAAGCGGAAAATGCCTGAAAGCGGAGGGAATCAGACTCAAATGACGGAGAAAAACATAGAATTGCTGGAGGCGGAGCTTGCAGCGTGCAGAACGGAGTGCGAAAGCCTGTCAAAGGAAATGCAGGAGAGCCGCAAAAGCATCAGAAAGGATGCCCTTTCAAATCTGCATAACGCCAGAGCCGAATTCAATGAAGCAAACGACATACATGAGAAAGCCGATGATGCCCGTGACGCCTGCCGTGCGGCGCTGTGCGGCAGTGTCATAGGCCAGCGCGAGCCCGATGCAGTGCATGAAGAGGTGAAGGCTGATATCAAGCTTTCCTACGAGCTGAAAAAACGCGCATATCGCAAAAACAGCCCCTGGCCGGCAGTTTCAATGTATCTTTTGGCGGTAGTATGTGCGGTGCTGGGCGCGATATTCAAATGGTTCTTCTTTGCGCTTACGGCGGTGTTTGCGACCCTTGGTGTGCTGCTGATGCTGAATAACAACAAGCGTGTTACGGAGTCTCACGAGGCGAGAAAGCGGCGCAGCGGAATTCTGGCAAAGTACAAGGCCGATGACGAGGAAACCATCAAACAGCGTGAGGCGGAGTTCTTGGAGCTCCACAGACGCTTTACGGCGGCAGAGGAGAAAGAACGGCTCACGGCGGAGCAACTTTCTGCCGCGAGAAAAGAGCTGGAAAGCATAGAAAACCGCACTCTTGCGGAGCTGGACTTTAACTACGGCACGGGTGAGGCAGCCTTTATAACAAGGCAGTATAACGAAAAGCTGCAGCACTGTCAGGAGCTTGAAGCGGAAATTGAAAAGCTGAAAAACAAATAAAAAAATCCATCCCAAAGGGATGGATTTTTTGCATTTCATTTATTCTGTCCAGAACAGGGAATCGTCATTTTTAACCCATTCTTCGACATCCACGATTTTGAAGCTCTTTTCACCGCTGCGGATGATTACCTTTGCTATTCCTGCGTTAATGACCTGACGGCGGCACATGGAGCAGCTTGTGGCATCCTTTAAAAGCTCATTAGTCTGTGCGTCGCGACCTACGAGGTATAGGGTAGCACCAAGCATATCACGGCGTGAGGCGGAGATGATGGCGTTGGCCTCGGCGTGAACACTGCGGCAGAGCTCATAGCGCTCTCCGGAGGGAATCTTAAGCTCCTGACGGGCGCAGCGGCCGGCGTCGGTGCAGTTTATTCTTCCGCGGGGAGCTCCGTTATAGCCGGTGGAAATGATTTCATCATTGCGTACAATGATTGCACCGTACATACGGCGCATACAGGTGGAGCGCTTGAGAACGGTGTCTGCGATATCGAGATAATAGTTTTCCTTGCTTGTACGATTGTCCATGGTTTTACCCCCGCAAATTAATTACTTATCTATGGTAGCGGCTGCGTCACAATTTGTCAATGCTTTTTCTTCCTTGACAGGAGCACTCTTCTTGATGTGGTTGCCCAAAATTTCGCTTACTTCAGATATTGTCACGAAGGCGGAGATGTCAGCATCCCTGATGATACGCTTAAATTCATTGACCTCCACACGGGTGATTACGCAGTAGAGAACGGTTTTCTGACTTCCGCTAACGAGTCCCTCGGCAGAAATAAAGGTGCAGGTTCTGCCTAAACGCTGATAGATTGTGTCCGCCAGCACGGAGGCATTGTCGGTGATAATCATTGCCGCCTTTGCGCCTTCCATGCCCACCTCCACAAGGTCTATGATTTTGAAGGTGATGAAGTAGGTGAGAAGGGAATACATGGCGCTCTGCCAGTCAAAGCAGAAGCCGGCCACGGAGTAAATAACGATGTTGATGGCGAATATGATGCCGCCTGTTGACATTCCGAGCTTTTTGGACAGGAGCATGGCGGCAATCTCCGTGCCGTCAAGGCAACCACCGAAGCGGAGGACAAAGCCCACACCTACGCCGAGGCCTACACCGCCGAAGACGACGGCAAGCAGCTCGGAATCCGTAATGGGCTCCATTGTAGCGAAAACCTCCAGCATGGATGAGAAAACGGCAATAGCGACTACGGCACGGAAGAGAAAGCGCTTCCCGAGAGCTTTAAAACCCACAAAGAAGAATGGCAGGTTTATTACAACTATCATAAGACTCAAGGGGAGTCCGGTGAGCTTGTTTATGATCATTCCCGTGCCTGTTACACCGCCGTCGAGAATTGTATTAGGCAGCAGAAAGCACTCAATGGAGAAGGCGGCAAGCACCGCACCCACAAGAATCATAAATACGGGAAAGATGTGTTCTTTGAGAAGTGTCTTGTTCATTTTTTTGCTCCTGAAAAAACATGGTATAACGATTAACATCATTATACCATGTAGTTGAAATCCGATTTTTAACTAAAAGTAAATAATCTGCCTTGACTGTGTATCGACACAGCACTGCGGCGGTTTTTTACCTTGCATCCCGAAGAAATAGTTGTCAAGGCACAACCGGGTGCGTTACTCAAACCAAAGAGTCAGCACACAGCTGTCCTCACAAGCAGAGTGCCAGATCCTGCGCTGGCCGCTGTCGCGTATGGAGGGAATACTGAAAACACTGTTGTTGTCAAACAAATCGCTGCAGGCCAGAAGAAGCTGGTCATATGAGGCAAATTTCAGCTCCATAACCACGTTTCCGAATTGGGAATCTATGAGACTGCTCACTGCGCTGTAGTCATATGAGCTTAAATAGTAGCCGTTATAGATATGGTAGTTGTATTTGGTGGCAACGCAATTCGGATCGGCCTCGCCGGAATCAAGCTGATGGCTGCGGTATAGCTCATCTCCCGTTACGCAGAAATACCTGTGGGAAAGACGCTCAGCGGAGGCGGACTGGTCGTCGTATGTCAAATCGTCCCAGGTGACATCCACATAGTAGTTTTCACCTTCGAGGGTGATGTAGTTCCATATATGGTTCTGAATTTCTTCGCCGTTATCTGCCGAACCCTCGGTGCAGCCGCATGACACGCCCAGCCTGTTCATCAGCAGCTGATAGGCGGCGGTGTAGCCTGCGCACACGGCACCGCGCCCCACAAGACAGCCGTAGGCTGTGGTGCCGGTCCGGTCAAAGTCGGTGCTGCCCAGGGAAATGAGGTCGCTGAGACTGTGATCATAGCTGCAGTTTTCTATGATGTAGTCGTGAGCAAAAAGCGCTTTGTCGTAGTCCGTGTCGGAGTCGGGCACCCGGGCGACAATGTCATCCACGACCTGACAGAATTCCGCATCCATGGAAGGAACATCTGCCTCATCAAAGGCGAAGGTGAGCTTTACCTTGATGCAGCGATTTCCCTCATCGTCGGTGCAGTTGGTATAGGCGCAGCCGCCCTCAAGCCAGAAGAATTCCGGATGACTGTCAAGAACAGTACCAAAGGCATCAACAACTGTGTCTGCATCGGAGTTGTAAAATACAAGCGTTGTTCTGTAATCCTTAATCTGCTTCAGCATATCAGCCATAACCTCGTCGGCGGACATAAGCTCCGGCTTGGAAGCGAGACCGATTCTGCGGGAAAGAGAGGAGGCTGCAGAGCTGACTGAGTCACGAAGTGAGCCAATATTAAAAGCAAATGCCAGCAAAAATAAAACTGCGGCAAGTGATATAATGCGCTTTGCGGTTTTCACAGCTTTCTCCTTCCGAAAATTTGGCGATAATCATTATATAATACTGCCACGGATAATTCCATAGGAAATATTTTATCGCCGAAATAAGAAAATCGGAGCAAGCAATAAAGAGCTTGCTCCGATATTGGTGCCGGTGACCGGACTCGAACCGGTACGGAGAAATCCCCAGAGGATTTTAAGTCCGCCGTGTCTACCATTCCACCACACCGGCACATCGAATAGTATATTATCATTACCTGTTAAGAATGTCAATAATTAAGGAAATGCCCTTTGAATACTTGCACAAAACGATAATTTTTGATATTATATTCTAATAATAAATTAAAATAAAGTAGTGTTTGTGTATGAATTACAATAAATGGAAAATTGCGAGTGCGGCGACGGAAATTCCGGCGGCGCTGCTTGACGCCGGCTATAAGCCGCTGCTTGCAGCACTGCTGAAGCTTCGCGGCATTACGCAGCCTGCGGAGGCGGAGCATTTTCTCAATGGCGGCGCAGATACTCTGGAGAATCCCATGCTTATGAAGGGGATGCCGGAGGCTGTCAGGAGAGTAAATGAGGCAATTGAGAGAAAAGAGTCTGTTGCTGTTTACGGAGATTACGATGTGGACGGCATTACCTCAACCTGCCTTGTTACCGACTGGCTCCGCACAAAGGGACTGACCTGCTATCCCTATATTCCCGACAGAATTGAGGAGGGCTATGGCCTTAACAGTGAGGCGATTTCTGCTCTGAAGGAAAAGGGCGTAAGCCTCATCATTAGTGTTGACTGCGGCATTACTGCGGCAGAGGAGGCGACCTATGCGAGAGAGGCCGGCGTTGACCTCATCATTACCGACCATCACGAATGCCGTGAGCAGACATTGCCCGAGGCGGCCGCCGTTATCGATCCGAAGCAGGACTCCTGCGCTTATCCCAACAAGGATTTGGCAGGCGTGGGTGTTGCTTTGAAGCTGGTGTGCGCTGTGGAGGGTGACAGCACTGCTGTCATTGAACGCTATGCCGACATTGCGGCCATTGGCACAATTGCCGATGTAGTTCCCCTTGTGGGTGAAAACAGATTTATTGTGCGAACGGGACTTGCAAAAATTGAAGCCTCTCCCAGACCGGGCATTGAAGCCCTGCTGAGAGAATCCGGCGTAGCAGATAAAAAAATCTCCTCCTCCACAATAGGCTTCAGCCTTGCTCCCAGACTAAATGCCGCGGGACGCTTGGGATGTGTAGATGTAGCCTGCCGTCTGATGATGACAAAGGATGAAAATGAGGCGGCAGAGTTGGCCGCCGAGCTTTGCGAGCTGAATCGCCGACGCCAGGCTTTGGAGACGGGAATTTGGCAGGATGCCTGCAGCATGATGGAAAAGCAGAACAAGGAAATGCCCATAGTCCTGTCCAGCGATAAATGGCATCAGGGAGTCATCGGTATTGCAGCATCAAAGCTCGCCGAGCAATATGCGCTCCCAACAATTATGATTTGCCTTGACGGGGAAAAAGGCAAGGGCTCCTGCAGAAGCTACGGCGGATTCAATATATTTGACGCCCTGTCTGCCTGTTCCCAATACCTTGAGGGCTTTGGAGGCCATGCACTTGCCGCAGGACTCAATATCCGAAAGGATAAGCTGGAGCCATTCTGCAAGGCCTTTACCGAGTATTACGTCAATAACAGACCTGATGAGCTTCCCACCTTGAGCTGTGATATGAGTATTACAGACCCTGATATGCTGAACATGGAGGGCATTCAGGCCATGAATCTCATGGAGCCCTTCGGCAGCGGAAATCCGAGGCCGGTGCTGTGTATCTGCGGCGCACGGTTAGAGAAGCTGACCGTCATCGGCGGCGGCAGGCATCTGCGTATGAGCATAAGCTATCGCGGCCAATGCTTTGAATGTGTTTATTTCTCACGTACGGAGGCGGAGCTGGGCGCCCGTGAGGGCGACACCGTGGACATTGCCTTCACGCCGCAAATTAACGAGTACCGTTTCCGCAGCAATGTTCAGCTTCAGCTCATTGCGCTGAAGCGTCATAACGCTGCCGAGCTTTGCGAACGCATACTTGAGGGAGAGCCCTACTGCGACGAGGCCGCAGTATATTGCCCCGACCGTTCTGTTTTTGTAAAAGCATGGAGACGGCTTGAGTCTGACGGCGGTGTAGTTGCTTCGGACCTGGGCGGTATAATCAAGCAAGCTCCTGCAGGCGTGGAGCCGGAGAAATACTGCCTCTGCCTATTGGCATTCTGCGAGCTGGGACTTCTGCATACACCTGAAGACGGCCGTGTGTACGGAGCTAAAATTAACGAAAACTCACCAAAGGTAAATCTTGAAGATTCAGAGCTGATAAAAAAACTTAAGGCAAGAAGCTGACTTATGGACGACAACAGAGCAACAGTAGAGGAAAGCGGCATTAAAGATCCTGACGCAATGTTTGCGAGCCTCGAAAAGAAAATTAAAGACAGCGGAGCAGACATGGATATGGGCAGAATACGCGCTGCCTATGAAACCGCCTGTCGTGCTCACATGGGACAGATGAGGCGTGACGGTTCCCCTTATGTAACTCATTGCATTGCCGCGGCGGACATTTCCGTGGATATGGGCCTGGATGAGGATTCCGTAGTTGCGGCGCTTCTCCATGATGTTATTGAGGACACGGAGCTGGGCTACTCTGAAATCGCACATCAGTTCGGTGAGCCTGTGGCAGACATTGTTGAGGGTGTTACAAAGCTTACCCGCGTGCAGTATACCAGCAAGGAAGATGAGCAGATGGAAAATCTGCGCAAGATGCTCATGGCCATGGCCAAGGACATCCGCGTAATCCTCATCAAAATTGCAGACCGTCTGCACAATATGCGAACCATGGCATATCAGACCGAGGAAAAACAGCGTTCAAAGTCCCTTGAAACCATGGAAATCTATGCGCCCATTGCTCACCGACTTGGTATGCAGCGGGCAAAATGGGAGCTTGAGGACCTCGCCCTCATGTATCTCGATCCCACGGGCTACAAGGAAATAACCGATACCCTTGATTCCCGCATGGATATCCTTGTGGACTTCATGGCCAAAATGGAGGAAAAAATCAAAGCCCGCCTTACGGAAGAAGGTCTGCAGGCGACCATTTACAGCAGAATTAAGCATATATACAGCATTTATCGCAAAATGTACGCACAGAAGCTGGATATCAACGGAATTTTTGACCTTTGCGCTTTCCGTGTGATCGTGGATACCATGCCGGACTGCTACAATGTGCTGGGTATCATTCATGATATGTTCAAGCCCGTGCCGGGCAGATTCAAGGACTATATTTCAACCCCCAAGCCCAATATGTATCAGAGCGTGCATACTACCGTAATCGGCACGGAGGGCATTCCCTTTGAGGTCCAGATAAGGACCTGGGATATGCACCATACCGCAGAATACGGCATCGCCGCCCATTGGAAGTACAAAATGGGCGACACGGGAGTAAAAAACGGTGATGAGGATAAGTTCGCGTGGGTGCGCCGTCTGCTTGAAAGTCAGCAGGAATCCGATGCAACGGACTTTTTCCACAATCTCAAAATAGATATGTTCGCCGACGAGGTGTTCGTTTTCTCACCGAAAGGCGATGTAATAAATCTTCCTGCCGGAGCAACACCCATTGATTTTGCTTACAGCATTCACTCTGCTATAGGCAACAGCATGGTGGGTGCATCCGTAAACGGCAGAATTGTTACCTTCGATCATGTGCTCCAGAACGGAGATATTGTGGAGGTGCGTACCGCAAAGAACGCACCGGGTCCCAGCCGTGACTGGCTCAATATCGCAAAAAGCGGCTCGGCGCGCACGAAAATCAAGCAGTGGTTCAAAAAGGAACGGCGGGAGGAGAATATTCTCCGTGGCCATGATATTTTTGAAGCCGAGCTTAAAAACCGCGGACTGCGCATGGAGGACATTACCGATGAGGATGTTCTTCCCGTGCTTTTGAAGAAAATTGCCTGCCCGTCATTGGAGGAGATGTACGCCGCCATTGGCTACGGTGGAATGACGGCAACACGCACGGTCAACAGAATGAAGGATGAGCTGGCGCGAATTCATCATCTGGCGGAGAAAAAAACTGTGCTTGAGAAGGTGACGGAGGCCGCCGAACGCAGGGAAACCAATGCAAAAAAGAACATCAGACCTGTTCACGGTATACTTGTTGAAGGCCTTGACAACTGTCTGATTAAATTCTCACGCTGCTGTACCCCCATACCGGGGGATGATGTGGTGGGTTATATTACCCGAGGAGAGGGCGTTTCCATCCACCGCAAGGACTGCAGAAACTATATTAACCGCAATGATAATCCCGAAAGCCTCGGACGCTGGATAGAGGTGGAATGGGCCGAGCACATCAGCGAGGTGTATACCACGGGCATTACGGTTGTGGCCCATGAGCGCAGCGGTCTTGTTATGGACATTGCTACTGTGCTTAATTCCCTTAACTCCAAGGTGCGTTCACTTAACGCCAGAGATATTGAGGGAAATCGCGCGGTTGTTAATATCACGCTGGAAATCAGAAGCCTTGACGAGCTTCGTGTGGTCATCAACAAGCTCACATCCATAAGCGGCGTGAGCGAGGTCAGCAGAAACGGAGGATAAATAATTGAGAGCAGTGCTTACACGGGTTGACCGTGCCTCCGTGGAAATCGGAGGAAAAGAAAAAAGCAGTATCGGTAAGGGCTTCCTTGTGCTACTGGGTGTTCATCAGGAGGATGAGGAAAAGGATGCTGTTAAAATCGCGGATAAAATCTGCGGCTTGAGGATATTTACCGATGATGACGGCAAAATGAATGTAAATCCCATGGATGCAGGAGCAGAGCTCCTGATAATCAGCCAGTTTACGCTGTTTGCCGATTGCAAGTCACGCCGTCCCGGCTTTTCCAAGGCAGCAAGGCCGGAGAAGGCAATTCCTCTCTATGAAAAGGTTGTTGCCGAGTGCAAAGCCAGAGGCTTTAAGGTCGGCACGGGAGAATTCGGCGCGGAGATGATGGTGGAATCAGTAAACCACGGGCCGGTTACAATCATTCTCGATACAAAGGAGCTGTAATTATGCTGATTAAAACTCTGCCTGTAGGACAGCTGGAGACTAATTGCTATATTGTCACTGATGAGGACACTCTGGAATGTGCTGTCATTGATCCGGGTGACGAGAGCAATACCATTCTTGACTATATTGAGAGCAATAAGCTCAAATGCACCACCATCCTTTTAACCCATGGCCACTATGACCATGTGGGAGCCGTAGAGGCCATAATGGAGGAAACAGGGGCAGTCGTATATATTAATCCCCGTGATGAGGGATACTCTGTAGGCATGAGTGGCATGAAGTTCAAGATGCCTGAGGGCGGAAGATACTATGACGAGGGTGACATCGTTAAGGTTGCAGGCATACGCTTTGGCGTAATTGCAACTCCGGGACATACCCCGGGAAGCGTAACTCTGCTCTGCGGCGACAACAAATCCGACAAGGATGTGCTGTTCACAGGAGATACTCTTTTCAGAGGCTCCTGCGGAAGAACAGACCTTCCCGGCGGAGGATTCCGCAGCGAGATGCGTTCTCTGAAAAAGCTCTGCGACCTGCCCGGTGATTATGAGGTGTACCCAGGACATATGGACAGCACCACACTGGAGCGGGAACGCCGCTTTAATCACTATTGCCGCGAAGCAATGGCGTCGATAAACTTCTCATAAGATTCTGGAGATAAATAATGCTGAAAGCAATCCTATATACCCTCGGCACATCGCTTTTGCCTGTGCTGGAGATAAGGGCAGCCATACCCGTGGGCATAGAAAGCGGCCTTTCACCGGTTTGGGCATATCTTATCGGACTTGCGGGCAATATGCTGCCTATTCCGTTTCTGATTTTGCTGACGAGAAAGGTAATAAACTGGCTGAAAAAACATAATATTCTCGTAAAATTCACCGCATGGCTTGAACGCAAAGGTGAAGAAAAGGCCCGGCGCGTTAAAGAATACAGCTTTTGGGGGCTGGTGGTCCTTGTTGCAATCCCTTTACCCGGCACCGGCGGTTGGACAGGCGCACTTGTGGCTTCACTGCTGAATATGAGGCTGAAGGATGCACTTCCTGCCATATTTTTAGGCGTAATTATTGCAGGTCTTGTGGTTCTTGCCGCCTACTACGGTGTGATTTCCGTGGGCTCACTTTAAAGAGAATACTAAAAGGCACTTTGCAATGCAAAGTGCCTTTACTTATAAAAAAACTCCATCCCGGTGGGATGGAGTTTTTTGATTTGCTATCGTTGCCCCTTTTCGTAGGGTATGCCTTCTGCCTTGGGAGCGCGGGAATGCTTGGAGGTGAAAGCAAGAACGATGAGGGACACCAGGTAAGGCATCATGTTGTATATGCCGCTGGGAATATTGAGAGCGTCCAGGAAATCAAAGCCGGAGTATACATTACCCAGAGCACGGAAGAGACCGAAGAGTACTGCCGCCCAGGCAATGTGCTTGGGCTTCCACTGACCGAAAATCATAACTGCCAGGGCCAGGAAACCGAAGCCCGCAACGCCGTTTTCGAACTTCCACTGGCTGACACCGGCGGTGATATAAACAAGACCGCCGAGACCGCCGAGAGCACCGGAAATCAGAACGCCTGCCCAGCGCATCTTGAAAACATTGATGCCAACAGAAGCTGCCGCCTGAGGATGCTCGCCGCAAGCCATAAGACGCAGACCAAAACGGGTTTTGTAAAGCATAACTGCAATCACAATCAGCGCGATAACTGCAATAAGCATGAACCAGTTAAACTCAAAGCTTCCGATATTTACAAGGAAGGCCTTCTTCTGCTGAACATAGATAATCTCGGAGGAGTGGTCGTTGGGGTTTGCTGCGGTATTGAGTGCTTTAACGATAACGGTGGCAGCTGCAACACCCAACATATTCAGCGCAGTGCCTACGATAGTCTGGTCTGCCTTTAGGTTTATACAAGCAACCGCCAACAGGGAGGAGTAGATGACACCTGCGGCTATTGCCATGACAACGGTGACGAGAATCATTGCAAATGCACCGGTGGTTGAGGGCATGTACTTCATTGCAAGAGCTCCACCCAGCGCGCCGATGACCATTATGCCTTCAAGACCCAGGTTGATAACTCCGGAGTGCTCGGAAACACAACCACCCAAAGCGACGAGGATGAGAACCGAAGCGAAGATTAAGGTATACTGAATAAGTAATATCATTTCTCGTCACCTCCGTCAGTGTTTTCAGAAACAGGTAGGGGGGATTCGGAAGCTGCTTCCTCTTCCACAGGCTCAGCTATTTCCGCTGCTGCGCTTTCGCTGGCAATGAGCTCTTTCTCTGCCTGGTCTTCTTTTTCACGCTCTGCCTTGCGCTCATCGGCTCTGGCAATGCGGGTGTTCATGAAGTATCTGAAGAATAGAACAAAACCACAGAGGTAGATGATAATGGAGGAGATAAGGTCGGAAATCTGTGAGCAATAGGTATCAAGATTTACATGACTGCCGCCATAAGTAATGTGCTGGATGAAGAAGGAGGAGATGATGGAACCAATGGGGTCAAGGCAGCCCAGGAATGCTGCGGCGATGCCATTGAAGCCCATGCTGGGAACGCTAGACTGAGTAACTTCCCACTGCTTGATATCGGTGAGGAAGAACAGTGCTGCGCCCAAACCTGCAAGGGCACCGCTTATAAGCAGGGTTATGATGATGTTCTGCTTTTCCTTCATACCGCAGTATTTTGCAGCGTTCTTATTGTTGCCGGTGGCTCTCAGCTCATAACCGAACTTGGTTTTGTTGAGAATAATGGAGATAGCTATGGCGATAAGGATTGCCATAGGAACTGCTATGGTGAAATATTTGTAGTTGAACAGCGCGTCAAGCCCCATAGAGGGAATAAGTGCGCTGGGGTTTTTATGAAGAATGTGGAAGGTTTCTGCAGTGGGGCTTTTGACCTTGGACAGCAGCATGTTTACAGCGTAAAGGCCAATCCAGTTGAGCATGATGCCGGAGATAACTTCGTTAACATTGCGGTAGGCTTTAAGAGCACCGGAGAGTGCACCCAGGACTGCGCCAGCCAAAGCGGCAAGAATAACGCAGACATACCAGGGTAAATGCCATGCAATTGCGGAGTAGATTGCAATGCCTGCACCTGCAACATACTGACCTGCACAGCCAATGTTGAACAGACCAACTTTGTAGGAAAAGAGTATGGACAGGGAGCACATGAGCAGGGGCACCGTGTATACAATGGTTTCTGATAGATATTTGGTGCGCATGGGGCCGGCGGGCCAGTAGAAGAAGCCTTTGACGACTGCGGTGATGGCATCCCATGCTCCGGCGGGATTAATGAAGAGCAGTACTATGTATCCGATGAAAACGCCAAGAATGACGCAGACAAGTGAAGACAGCAGCGACTGAACAGCGCCGTTCTTAAGAATATTATTCTTTTTCATTCTGCCACCTCATCTCTCTTTGCACCGGCCATATACAGACCGAGTTCTTCTTCGGTAGTGGTCTTGGGATCAAGCTCGCCTACGATTTCACCCTCGTACATGACAAGAATACGATCGGGAACATCCATAACCTCGTCAAGCTCCAGGGAAATAAGCAGAACGGCCTTTCCTTGGTTGCGAAGGTTGATGAGTTGCTTATGGATATATTCGATAGCGCCGACATCAAGACCGCGGGTAGGCTGAACGGCTACCAACAGGTCGGGATTCTTGTCGATTTCTCGGGCAATTATTGCCTTCTGCTGATTGCCGCCGGACATACTGCGGGCACTGGTGATTGCACCCTGGCCGGAGCGAATATCGTACATCTCAATAAGACGGTTGGCATATTCGCGTATGGGCTTGCGCTTAAGGAAACCGGCTTCGTTGGTAAAATCATGGGTGAAATAGGTCTGGAGAATGAGATTGTATTCAAGAGAATAGTCCAGAACAAGACCATGCTTATGGCGATCCTCGGGAATATGACTCATGCCGCTGGTGCTGCGTTTGCGGATTGCGGCTTTGGTAATATCCTTGCCGTTGAGTATGACATGGCCTTCCTTGGCAGGCTCAAGACCTGTTATACCGTACACAAGCTCCGTCTGCCCGTTGCCGTCGATGCCGGCGATACAGACGATTTCACCTGCGCGCACATTAAAGGATACATTCTTTACGGCATTGTTTTTGTGAACTTTGGAGGCAACGGTAAGGTTGTCTACCTCGAGTACGACTTCACCGGGGGTCGCTTTCTCCTTCTCAACATGGAAGTTGACGTTGCGGCCAACCATCATGGAGGACAACTCTTCCATGGTGGTGTTCTTTGTTTCAACAGTACCTATGTATTTGCCCTTGCGGAGAACGGTGCAGCGGTCTGCAACAGCCATTATTTCGTTGAGCTTGTGGGAAATGAAAAGAATGGATTTGCCTTCAGCAGCCAGATTCTTCATAATCTGCATGAGCTCGTCTATCTCCTGAGGAGTGAGAACTGCTGTGGGTTCGTCGAAAATGAGGATTTCATTATCGCGGTAGAGCATCTTGAGGATTTCGGTTCTCTGCTGCATACCGACTGTAATGTCCTCGATAACAGCATCGGGGTCAACCATGAGACCGTACTTCTGGGAAAGCTCAAGAACCTTGGTGCGGGCATCCTCCTTCTTGAGAAAACCACCCTTGGAGGTGGGCTCAACACCGAGGATAATGTTGTCAAGGACGGTGAAGCATTCAACGAGCTTAAAGTGCTGATGAACCATGCCGATGCCCAGGTCATTTGCGTCGTTGGGGTCATTTATCTTTACCTCAACGCCGTCTTTCTTGATAATACCGTGCTCGGGCTGGTACAGACCGAACAGGACACTCATAAGAGTGGATTTGCCGGCACCGTTTTCACCAAGCAGGGCATGGATTTCACCCTTCTTCAGCTGAAGGGTTATGTTGTCGTTGGCGATAATACCGGGAAAAATTTTAGTAATATTCAGCATTTCTATGGCGAATTGCTCTTCCAAGTTTATCTACCTCCCCATTTTTTATTAAACAACCCTATAATACTATATATTGCGACATATTTCAAATAAAATAACAATATTTTATGAAAAATGCAAAAAGAGACAGGCTTTTCAGCCTGTCTCTTAAATTGTTTGTGAAGATTAGCCCTTCAGAGCGCCCTGGTCATTTACCTTTGCATTGGTAACTGCAGGCATTGCTGCGATGTCGTTGGAAACTTCAATGTCGCCTGCGAACATAGCTGCAACGAGTGCTTCGTAGTCAGCCTGCTGGAAGCCTTCACCGAACTGGGTGGAGGGAGCGATCTGAACGTAGTTTTCAGCAGGAACTGCGGAGATAAGACCCAGAGTGGAAATCTTGCCTGCGTAGTTTGCCCAGTTGCCGTTGTTAATTACCTCGGTGAGGGTGTCCTTAACGGTTGCTGCGAGACCCTTCATTGCGGAAGTAACGGTCATGTCTTCACCGTACTGACCATCGATGATAGCTGCCTGGTCAACGTCAACGCCGATAACCTTGCCGTCAACCTTTGCGGCTGCTTCTGCTGCGGAAGTGTAGATGCCGCCGCCGCAAGCGAAGACAACCTCAGTGCCGCCCTGGTACCAGGTATCCATTGCTGCGGTGATGTCTGCATCGCCGAAGAACTGGCCGCCGTAAACATAGTTGATCTCAATCTGCTTGTCGAGCTCAGCTGCTGCTGCGTCTGCGCCCTGAACGAAGCCGAAGCCGTAACGGATAACTGCGGGAACTGCCATGCCGCCGAGGAAGCCGAGCTTCTCATAGCCGAGCTTAACAGCTGCGTAGCCGGCCATGTAGCCACAGAGCTCTTCCTGGTATACTGCGCAGTATACATTGCTCATGTCAACATAGTCTTCGAGCTTCCAGTTGTCGGGGTTGTAGTCATACTCTTCACCCGCTGCGCCAACGCCTGCTTCGAGCAGATCGCCAAGGCCAACGTCGAGGCCGATGAACTTGACATCGGGGTACTGAGGAGCTGCTTCTACGATTGCACCTGCAAATGCATAGCCGGGCATTACGATTACATTGTAGCCTTCAGCAATTGCGGTTTCGATAGAAGCAACGCGTGCTGCGGTGTTGTTGTCGGTGGGCTTGTAGTACTTGAAGTCAACGCTGTTGGCTTCGCAGTACTCTTTGCAGGCCTCATAGGTGGTCTGGTTGAAAGACTGGTCGGTGATGTCGCCGTAGTCGGTAACCATTGCTACCTTATAGGCAACGTCGCCGTTGTCTGCGGGAGTCTTTTCGCCGTTGTCGGTATTGCCGCCGCATGCGCAGAGAGCAAATACCATGCACAGAGCGAGAATCAGTGCGAGAAACTTTTTCATTTTTTTTCCTCCGTTAAATTTTTCTGTACAATTTGTACAAATCCACTTGAGTACATAGTACCCATACTGTTCGCATTATATCACCCAATATTGCATTTAAGCAAGAGAAAAATGCAAATTCGGGATAATATTACTACATGCAGCAGTTATGTAAATCAATACTTGTCCATTCTAACTGCTGTGTCCAAAGCTACCTCAATCATCTGGGTAAAGGACATCTGACGCTCCTCGGCGGAAAGAGCCTCGGGGCGGTAAATGTGGTCGGAAATCGTGCAGATGCAGAGACCGCGCTTGTGGGCGTAGGCTGCATTCATATACAGCGCTGCGGCTTCCATTTCAACTGCGAGAACGCCCATGGCCTTCCACTTGTCGTTGCCGTCGCAGCCCTGGGGAGCATAGAAATTGTCGCCGGAGAAAATGTTGCCGACCTTGATGTCGAGACCTTTTTCCTTTGCCGCACCCACAGCCTCGGAGAGCAGGGTGTAGTCGGCAATGGGAGCGAAGGTGCCGTTGAGCTCAAACTGATGAGCAAAGTTTGAGTCAGTGCAGGCGCCCTGGGCGACTACCAGATCCATAAGCTTAAGATCGTCCTGCAGGCCACCTGCAGAGCCTATGCGGATAATATTGTCAACATCGAAGAAATTGAACAGCTCATAGCTGTAAATGCCGATGGCAGGCATGCCCATGCCGGAGGCCATGACGGAAACGGGAACACCCTTCCAGGTGCCGGTGTAGCCCTGAACACCGCGAACATTATTGACGAGAACGGCGTTGTCGAGGAATTTTTCTGCAATCATTTTTGCGCGCAGAGGATCGCCCGGCATAAGCACGGTTTTGGCAAAATCCTCGGGCTTGGCGTTAATATGCGGAGTTGGAATAGGCATATTTTATCCTCCTTATTAAAGATTGACACTATTATAGCAAATTATATTTAAAAGTCAATTTGCAAGCGACGGCAATATGTGATAAAATACATACAGATAATAAGCTGTTGAGGGAGAGCATGAATATGAGCGAGATAATTATAATAGGTATAGCCGGAGGAACCGGCAGCGGAAAAACCACCATCACCCGTAAAATCATGCAGAATTTCGGTGGGGAAGTAAGCGTTATCTATCATGATAATTATTACAAGGCCCACCATAACATGAGCTATGAGGAGCGCTCAAAGCTCAACTATGACCATCCCGACGCCTTTGACACGGAGCTCATGATTTCAGACCTCAAAAAGCTTAAAAACGGGGAAACGGTTTGCTGCCCCACATATGATTATACTATTCATGACCGTGCCGCAAAAACCGTCACCGTTAAGCCCGCAAAGGTTATCGTCGTTGAGGGTATTCTGATTTTTGAGAATAAAGAGCTCTGCGACCTCATGGATATCAAGATTTTTGTTGATACCGATGCGGATGTAAGAATTCTCCGCCGCATTGTCAGGGATGTCCGCGACCGCGGCAGAAGCCTTGACAGCGTGGTGAATCAGTATCTGACTACGGTAAAGCCCATGCACGAGCAGTTCGTCGAGCCCTCAAAGCGCAAGGCGGATGTGATAATTCCCGAGGGCGGTCACAATCAGGTAGCTCTTGAAATGGTGCTTCAGAGAGTCAGAGCACATTTGAACAAGTAATTCAACACATATAAATGTAAGGATAGGCTTATGGCAAAGTTATATTTTAAATACGGAGCAATGGGCTCCTCCAAAACCGCCCAGGCGCTCATAACAAAGTTTAATTATGAGGAGCTTGGCATGAGCGTTTGGCTCATTAAGCCCAGTATTGACACCCGCGACGGTGCGGATATAATAAAAAGCCGTATCGGCCTGGAGGAGAAGGCACAGATAATTACCCCTGAGCAGGATATTGTGAAGGAGTATCGCAAGGCGGGCAAGCACGATGTCATTATCGCCGATGAAGCGCAGTTCTTCACACCCGAGCAGATTGACGAGCTTCGTGAGCTTGTGGATGATGACAACATTCCCGTGCTTTGCTTCGGCTTGCGCACGGACTTCCTAACCCATTTCTTCCCCGGCGCACGCAGACTCATGGAGCTTTCCGATTCCATTACGGAGATTAAAACCGTCTGCGCCTGCGGACGCAAGGCCACCGTCAACGCGAGAATTGACGAAAGCGGAAGAGTTATCACCGAGGGCGACCAGGTGTTCCTGGGCGGCAACGACAGCTATGTCGCCATGTGCCACAAATGCTGGACAAAGAAAATACGCGAACAGAAAGATCAAATGTTTATCTTTTAATTTTTAGGAGGAAAATAATGAAAAAGTATGTAGCAGAATTTATCGGCACCTTCGTGCTGGTAGCAGTAGCCTGCGGCGTTGCCGCCGTAACAGGCTGCGTATTCCCCGAAGCAGGCTATATCGCAACCGCACTGGCCTTCGGCCTTGTAATCGTTGCCATGGCCTACTCCGTAGGCAATATCTCCGGATGCCATATTAACCCTGCAGTGTCTCTGGGTGTCCTCATTAACGGTGGTATGTCCGTCAAGGACTTCATCGGCTATGTTGTTGCACAGTTCCTGGGCGCAATTGCAGGCGCGGCAGTTCTCTTTGCTCTCCTGGGAGCAGACTCCACTCTCGGCACCAACGGACTTTATGATGGCAATGTATGTGCTTCCTTCCTTGTCGAAGTTGTGCTGACCTTCATCTTTGTGCTTGCAGTTCTTGGTGTTACCAGCAAAACCGAAAACGGCAAGGTGGCTGGCCTTGTAATCGGTCTGTCCCTGACTCTGGTACACCTCATCGGCATCCCCTTCACCGGCACCTCCGTCAACCCCGCCCGCAGCTTCGGCCCCGCACTTTTCGTCGGCGGCGATGCACTCTCCTGCGTATGGGTATTCATTCTCGCTCCTCTGGTTGGCGGCGCAATTGCAGCCCTTGTGTGGAAATTCTTAAACTGCAAAAAGGCATAAGCGTGTTTTAAACGGGAAAAGTGTATTTTTCCCTGTGCGATACCGCATGATATAAAACACCCGTTGAAAAGAGATTGCGGTCTCTCTTCGGCGGGTGTTTTTAGTTTAGGCAAATCGGGATGTGACCGGCAAACAGATAATCACGCCGTATACTCGGCAAGAGATTTCACTTCGCAGCCCTTGCTTTCATAGTATGCCAGCATTTCGGGTATTTTCTTCAAATCATAGCTTGTAACACAATCGGAAATGACATGAACGGAATGTCCTGCTTTGGTCATGTTGAAGCAGGTGGATTTTACGCAGGCAGTAGCATCAGCACCGCAGACATAAAACTCGTTAATTTCATTTGCGGAAATAAACTCGGCAAATTCCTCACTTGTGAGGGCGTTGCTCTTTGTTTTAACAAAAATGCAATCGGAAACGACATTAAGCTCCGGCACGAGCTCCGCGCCCTTGGTGTCCGGCTTAAATGTGCGGGTACCTGCAGTAATGTTATTATGCTTGATATACACAATGTGCATTCCGCTTTTCTGCGCCCAATCAATGGCGGTGTTGATGCCCTCTACAATGTCCTTGTAGTGCTTTGTAATGTCATTTTGAATATCAATTACAACAAGTGCTTTGTTCATTTTTTGTCCTCCTGAAATTCAATTTTTTTTCGCATCTATAAGGAGCGCTATTATTTGACCAAACAGAACTCAACTTGAAAATGCGTCCTTGTGCGCACGAGCAGCATGGTTCAGGCGTTTTTTTTATTTGTCGTTTTTGTTAAACTGTATGCGGATTATGTTGAAGAGATTGCCGAGAATTATGCAGGCAAAAGCGACGGTAAGGGGTGTCGTAGACTCTGCGCTTCCGAAAATTGAAATGCAGAGAAAAATTATACCTCCAACTAAAAGTGCAATGGCGGAAATTGAAAGAAGAATGTTTGTTGTTTTCTTATCCATAAATTCTCTCCAATCAGTATTTCTTGTTAAAGATAATGAGAATTACATAGTACACAATGCACTGGAAGCAGGTGAGATACATAAGCACCTGGCCGATAAGGGGCTGGTCAAAGAGGAAAATGCACAGAAGCGCTGCAATAAGCTGAGCGAATATGCAGATGTAAAATGTGGCGGAGCGAGCCTTGGATACAATGTATGCCGTGCGTTCGTCGGTAACAGCAGCCTCGTAGTCTGCGGCTTTTTCCTTGTTTTTGGAGAGCCTGCGCACGCGGAGAAGATAAATCAGACCGATGAAAATGAAGGTGGTGCCCATGCCGCAGATAACGCCGCCCTTATAGTCAATGCTCTGCAGATAGGCAAAAACAGCGTCAAGAACAATGCCGATGGCAATAAGCACAAAGCCGTATATTTTCTGTGATTTAAGTTTCATTTATTCGTCCTCCTCAAATATGAATATTTCCTCAATGCTTGCGCCGAAAAGCTTCGCGATGCTGTGGGCAAGCAGAATCGAGGGATTGTATTTCCCGTTTTCAAGTGAAATTATAGTCTGGCGGGATACACCCAAGGCGGCGGCAAGCTGCTGCTGGGTAAAGCCCTTTTCCTTACGCTTTTGTTCAACTAAATTTTTCAAATAATCGCCTCCTGAAAAAGTAAAGCTTGCTTTACAATCTGAATATAACACCGTCAAAGCAAAATGTCAAGCAAACTTTACAAAAAATCTTGTAAAAAATAATCGGCACAATTTGTGCCGATTATTTTTGCTTATTTATCAACAGAAATTATTCCGCGCATGATTTCGGGCTTGATCTTAACCACCCTGCGGTCATAGGTGATGAGGCCGTTTACCTCGTCCTCCACATCGGAAACCTGAGTGTATACAGCGGCGGCAAGACCTTGCTCATAGGCAGGCTTAATCTGTTCAGAGTAAAGAATTCTCAAGGCCTCGGTAAGCTCCTCAATGCTTTTCAGCTTGCGGTAGCCGAAATCACGTTTGCCGAAGCAATGCCCCTCACAGTAGTAGTTGTAGCCGCCGAATTCCGTGAGAAGCACGGCGCGGCCCAGCTTGTCCTGCCTGTGGACATATTTTTTGAAATAGACATGCAGACTCTTGATGTCCCCGATTTTTTGATCGTGCCAGCCGGAGGCGTGGTCAATGGTGCGGGTAGAGTCCAGCTTGCGGATAATTCCGCACATTTTTTCGGAGTCAAACTGGCCCCAACCCTCGTTGAAGGGTACCCACATGGCAATGCAGGGGCAGTTGTACAGGTGCTTTATCATCTGGCGAAGCTCCACCTCGTACTGAATGCGGCCTTCCGCTTCCTCGCGGGCAAAAAGCCTGTAGTGATTGTCCTTGAGATGCACACCCGTCACAAGGGGAGTGCTGATGATTGCGGGATTGTAGCTGCCGCCGCCGTTTATCATGTCCTGCCACACAAGCATACCTAATCTGTCGCAGTGATAATACCAGCGCAGAGGCTCAACCTTGATGTGCTTGCGAAGCATATTGAAGCCCATGTCCTTGGCGGTCTGAATATCAAAAATCATGGCCTCATCACTTGGGGCGGTGTACATACCGTCAGACCAGTAGCCCTGGTCAAGCATGCCGTTATGGAATAGGGGAGCACCGTTAAGAAACAGCCGCTTAATGCCGTCGCTGCCTTTTTCAACGGAAAACTTGCGCATGGCAAAGTAGCTGTCCACCCTGTCTTCACCGCAGACAACGGAAAAATCGTAGAGCTTGGGGTTGTCCGGTGTCCATGCCTCAAAGTCAGGCACGGGAATTACGGCAGGCAGGGGATATTCCTTGCCCTCAAATATTGCGCAGGCTGCGCTATTTCCCACAGTTTCCGCAGAGATTTGAACAGAGGCGGAGTCGAAATCCGGGGTAATATGCAGATTTTTGATGTAATCCTCGGGGACGCACTCGCACCATACGGTCTGCCATATGCCGCTTTGGGGCGTGTACCATATTCCGCCGCGCTTGAATTTCTGTTTTCCTCTGGAATGATAGCTCGTGTCGGAGTCGTCCATGACCGCCACCACAAGACGGTTGACATCGGAAAGGGCAGAGGTTATGTCGCACTCAAAGGGCAGATATCCGCCCACATGACTGCATATCTCTACATTATTTAAATATACCGTGCAAATCTGGTCTACGGCACCGAAATGAAGAATGACTCTACCCTTGTGCTCCGGCAGAGTAAACTCACGGTGGTACCATAGATACTCACCGGGCTTGAGAATGCGCTGGACTCCCGAAAGCTCACATTCGGGGGAGAAGGGAACAAGAATTTTTCCGTCCCATTCCGAAGGCTCCACACCGTCAATAGTGAAGGCATAATCCCATTCGCCGTTGAGATTCACATATCCGCCGCGCACCATCTGCGGACGGGGGTATTCCGCGAGCACATTGTTTTTATTCAGAGCTTCGCCCCAACTGGTAAGCATAAGCCGGACCTCCGTGCATAGTTATAATGTGAATATACTATACAACATTAACCGCAGTTTGATAAGCCCCAATTTTAATATGAGGCAAATAATTACATATAATGAAGAAAACACCATGTTCGTTAAAAAATGCACTAATTTATGCACAATTGTTAATCATTTGACAGCGTTTTACGGCAAAATGACCTAAAAATCGACGAAAACATGAACAATCTATGTAGACACAAACTTGAGTTTATGCTATATTTAAGGTTGTCAAAAAATAGAGAGGTGATGCAAATGCCCTATAAGTTCCGCGGCGGCGTACATCCCAATTATATGAAGGCTCCTCAGGAAGAGGTAGTCGTCGTTACTCCGCCTAAAGAAGTTGTTGTGCCCATGGCACAGCATATCGGTGCACCTTGCCAGCCCATCGTGGCAGTGGGTGACTATGTAACAATGGGACAGAAGATAGGTGACAATCCCAATGCTCCTGTCTGCGCTCCCATACATTCTCCCGTTTCCGGTAAGGTCATCAAAATCGAGCCCAGACTCCATCCGCTGGGCGACCTTATTCCTGCAATCGTTATTGAAAACGACTTCCAGGATACTCCCTGCACGGATCTCGCTCCTCTTACCGAAGAAGAGCTGAAGAATCCCGAAGCAATCTTCACCAGACTCCGCGAGGCCGGCATCGTCGGCATGGGCGGCGCAATGTTCCCCACCGCTTTCAAGCTCAAGGGCGGCATCGGCAAGGTCGATACCCTTATCTGCAACGGTGCTGAATGTGAGCCCTACCTCAACGGCGACCACTGGACAATGAAGCTCCACCCCGAAGAGACTCTGAAGGGTATCGAGATTGCCCGTATCGCCTGCGGTCTGGACAAGGCCTACTACGGCATTGAGAAGAACAAGCAGGACGCAATTGACCTGCTCAATTCCTGCAATCCCGCCCAGTACGGCATCGAAATCGTTCCCGAGGATGTTAAGTATCCCCAGGGCGCAGAGAAGATGCAGATCAAGGCAATCACCAACCGTGAGGTTCCCCCCGGAAAGCTTCCTGCAGATGTGGGCTGCAATGTAATCAGCACCCAGACTGCATACGCAATCTACAAGGCTTGCTACGAAGGCGTTCCCTGCTATGAGCGTATCCTTACCGTAGGCGGCACCGCTGTCAACAAGCCCTACAACCTCCAGTGCCGTGTCGGCACCTCTTTCAGTTACATTGCAGAGCAGTGCGGCGGCTTCGTCAAGACACCCAAGAAGATCGTTCTCGGCGGACCTATGATGGGCCTCATCTGCACCGGTCTTGATGCAGTCAATGTAAAGGGTACCGCAGGCATCCTGTTCTTCACCGAGGAAGAGGATCGCACCGTTGAGAATCCCACCTGCATCCGCTGCGGTAAGTGCATTACCGTATGCCCCATGGGCCTTGAGCCTATTTACATGTACAACTACTTCAAGAAGGGTGACTTCGAGAACATGAAGAAGTACCACATTCTTGACTGCTTCGAGTGCGGCAGCTGCTCCTACAACTGCCCCGGCAGAATGCCGCTGACCCACTCCTTCAAGACAGCAAAGCTCCTCTTCGCAGCCAAGGCAGCAGAAGAGAAGGCCCGCGCAGCAGCTGCTGCAGCAAAGGAGGCTGATAAAAAGTGAAAGAAAGAGAATATACCTTTGACGCTTCCTACCAGCCTCAGGTAAGAACCAAGACCGGTACCTCCAACATCATGCTGGATGTTATCATCGCTCTTATTCCTGCTATGGCAGTCGGCGTATGGCAGTTCGGTGCACGAGTTCTGGCTCTGCTGGCTGTTTCCGTCCTTTCCGCAGTGTTCTTTGAGTGGGGCTACCGCAAGCTCATGAAGAAGCCCAACTCCATCGGCGATCTTTCCGCTTGCGTTACCGGCATCCTGCTGGTTCTCACTCTGCCCTCCAACGCACCCCTATGGATGCCCGTTGTGGGCGCATTCTTCGCAATTATCATCGTAAAGCAGCTTTACGGCGGCCTGGGCAAGAACTTTGTCAACCCTGCTCTGGCAGGTCGTGCATTCCTGTTCTTCTCCTGGACCAAGCTCATGACCAGCTGGGCAGTTCCCAATCACCTTTCCGCAGACGCTATCAGCTCTGCTTCCATTGCTGCTGACGCAGCAACCATGGCAACTCCCCTCAGCGGCATGAAGGGCGACCTGATCGTCAGCAATGCTTACGGCTACATGGATATGTTCATCGGAAAGATGCCCGGCAGCATTGGCGAAATCAGCGCTCTGGCACTTCTCATCGGCGGCCTCTATCTGGTTGCAAAGAAGGTCATCAACTGGCGCATCCCCGTTGCATACATCGGCACCGTTGCAGTCCTGACCCTTGCTTTCGGCAAGGCAGACTACAGCAACTTTGACTGGATGATGTGCAACCTCCTCACCGGCGGTCTGTTCCTGGGTGCTATCTTCATGGCTACCGACTACGCCAGCAGCCCCGTTACTCTCAAGGGCCAGCTCATCTACGGCTTCGGCTGCGGCGCTCTGACTGTTCTCATTCGTTACTTCGGCGGCTTCCCCGAAGGCGTCACCTTCGCAATCCTCATCATGAACCTGTGCGCATGGGCAATTGATAAGGGTACCCGCGGCCGTCAGTTCGGCGTTTCCAAGGCCGAGCTCAAGGCAGCAAAGAAAGCAGCAAAGAAGGAGGCAAAGGCATGAAAAAGATTCTGAAGCTCACCCTCATTCTGTTCCTCGTTTCCGCAGTTGTTGCCGGTGTCCTCGGCGGTGTTTACATCATTACCAAGGATCCCATTGATGCAAACAACGCGAAGGTAACCAAAGAAGCCTATGCTGCAGTTATGCCCGATGGTGTTGAAATTGACCCCCTTAAGGCGGTTGATTCCGGCGAAGTCAAAACCGTTAACGGTGCAAGCATCACTATCGTTAAGTACACTCTTGCAGAAGATGGCGTAACTTATGTTGTTGAAGCTGAAACCACCGGTTCCCAGGGCAAGATTCTCACCGCAATTGGTGTTGATTCTGCCACCGGCACCTGCACCGGTATTGCAATCGTTTCCAGCTCCGAGACCTCCGGCCTCGGCGCAGAGGCAAGCAAGCCCTACTTCAAGGATCAGCTTCAGGGTACCGATGCAAGCTCCTGCTTCATCACCAAGGAAGGCGGCACCGTAGAAGCAATTTCCGGCGCAACCATCACTTCCAAGGCAGTCACCCGTAGTGTTAACGCGGCAATCGAATTTGTCGCAAATCTTGGTTAAGGAGGTCTGACTGATGAATGTAAAGAAACAATTCAAGGACGGCCTTATTAACAATAACCCCGTTCTGGTTCAGCTTCTCGGTATGTGCTCCACAATGGCAATCACCACCAGCCTCTTCAACGGCTTGGGTATGGGTGTTTCCGTTCTGATCATTCTGACCTGCTGCAACATCGTTATATCCCTGCTTCGCAAGATTATCCCCAACGATATCCGTATCGCTGTGTTCGTAGTCATCATTGCAGGCTTTGTTACCATCGTTGACTATGTCCTTAAGGCATACCTTCCTGCGCTGAGCGAATCCCTGGGCGTATTCATTCCCCTGATTGTTGTTAACTGCATCATCATCGGCCGTGCCGAAGCTTTTGCAGCAAAGAACACCGTGGGCGCATCTGCTCTTGACGGCATTTTCCAGGGCCTTGGCTATACCATAGTTCTTGTTATTATGTGCATCATCCGTGAGCTCCTCGGTAAGGGCACCTTCGGCGGCGGCCTGCTTAACGGCGGCGAAGGCATCGCTGTTTTCGGACAGAACTTCCAGGGCGCAATGCTTCTCACCATGCCCTTCGGCGGATTCCTCACTCTCGGCTGCCTGATTGCTGCAATGCAGTTTGCTCTTAAGAAGGCAGAAGAAAAGAAAGCAAAGAAGGAGGGAGATAAGTAATGTTATCCAGTATTATTACCATTTCCCTGGGAGCAATCCTGATAAACAACTTCATCTTCTCCCAGTTCCTGGGCTGCTGCCCCTTCCTGGGCTGCTCCTCCAAGGTTGATACCGCCATCGGCATGGGCCTTGCAGTTACCTTCGTTATGGGCCTCGCATCTGCAATCTGCTATGTTGTTAATGAGTACATTCTGGTTGCTCTCCATCTGGAATTCCTCCAGACCCTGGCATTCATCCTCGTTATCGCAGCACTGGTTCAGTTCGTTGAGATGTTCCTGAAGAAGTCCATTCCTTCTCTGTACTCCGCACTTGGTATTTATCTGCCTCTGATTACCACTAACTGCGCTGTTCTCGGTGTTGTTCTTCTGAACGTTCAGAATCAGTACAACTTCCTCCAGTCTACTGTTTACGGTATCACCGGCGGCCTGGGCTTCATGCTGGCCATTGTTCTGTTTGCCTCAGTACGCGAGCGCGTTCAGTTTTCAGAGTACCCCGAAAGCTTCGAAGGCTTCCCCATCTGTCTCGTTACCGCATCCCTGCTTGCACTTGCATTCATGGGCTTCAGCGGCATGAGCATTCCCGTATAATAGGAGGACGAAACTATGGAATATGTACTGTATGCTGTTATCGTCCTCGGCGTTATGGGCGCAATATTCGGTGCAATCCTCGCAATTGCATCCAAGATTTTCTATGTTGAAGTTGACCCCAAGCAGGCAGCGGTTCGTGAGTGCCTGGCCGGCGCAAACTGCGGCGGCTGCGGCTTCGCAGGCTGTGACGGCTATGCCGCAGCAGTTGCAAAGGGTGAGGCTCCCGTTAACAAGTGTGTTGCTGCCGGCGCAGAAGGCGCAGCAAAGATTGCAGAGATCATGGGCGTTTCCGCCGGTGACGCTGTAAAGATGGTTGCATTTGTTCCCTGCTCCGGTGTTGAAGGCAAGGCTGTAAAGCGCTTCAACTACAAGGGACCCCAGAACTGCCAGGCAGCTATGCTGTTCGGCGGCAAGAGCAATATGGATTGTCGCTTTGCCTGCATCGGCCTCGGCAACTGTGCAAATGCCTGCCAGTTCGGCGCAATGAAAATTGTTGACGGCGTTGCAAAGGTTGACCGTGAGCAGTGTGTCGGCTGCGGTGCCTGCGTAAACGCTTGCCCCAAGAAGCTTGTCAAGCTCATTCCTTACGACCAGCATGTTATGCCCGCTTGCTCCAGCTGCGACAAGGGCGCAGTTGTTATGAAGGCTTGTGACGCAGGCTGCATCGGCTGCATGAAGTGCCAGAAGGAATGCCCTGCTGACGCAATCGTTGTTGAGAATAACCTGGCAAAGATCAATGTCTCCAAGTGTGTCCAGTGCGGCCACTGTGCTGACATCTGCCCCCGCAAGATCATTAAGGTCCTCAACTGAAAACAAATTCTTTAAAATACCTGAACGCTTCGGCGTTCAGGTATTTTTTTCTTTGTATACATATATTGAAAGAAAAGCAGAATAAAGCCAAAGGATGTGATACTTTGAGTGTAAAGCGTAAAAAACTCATTCTCGCAATAGCTTTGGTCTTTGCAGTAAATATACTGCTGATTGCGTTGGCCCAATCGGCTGATGCGGCAGCCTATAAAAAAGGCTCAACGGGGCCTACCGTTACACAGATTCAGACGCGTCTGAAGAGCTGGGGCTATTATATCGGGAGTGTGGACGGAATATACGGAAGTAAAACCGAAAGCGCAGTGAGGTATTTCCAGCGCACCAACGGACTTACAGTGGACGGAGTTGCGGGAAAACAGACGCTGGCGGCTATGGGCATTTATGAAGCGTCGGGGAGTCAGGCAAACGAAGGTGATGTGTATCTGCTGGCGCGACTTATTTCGGCTGAAGCTCGGGGCGAGCCCTATATCGGTCAGGTTGCCGTGGGTGCGGTAGTTATCAACAGGGTGGAGCATCCCTCGTTTCCCAACAGTATTTCCGGTGTTATATACCAGAACGGGGCCTTTTCCTGCCTGTACGACGGCCAGTTTAATCAGCCGATTTCGGACAGCGCATACCGCGCGGCAAGGGAAGCTCTTAATGGATATGATCCCACAGGCGGAGCGATTTATTACTTTAATCCTGCCACGGCAACCAGCGCATGGATTTGGTCGCGCCCCTATCTCATGACAATAGGAAGCCACAGATTTTGCGCATGACTTGCAAATTGCCTTCTCTTCATATATAATTATAAAAAATTTGGCGCTTTGCGCCGTACATAAAAGGGGAGCTAACAATGAATAAATGTCCCAAATGCGGTTCTTACATTCCTGACGGAGGAAAAATGTGCATTGCCTGCGGCTGGAAGCCCGAGCATGAAGAGATGCTTAAGGACAATCCTTTCTTTGATTATTTCCGTAGCGTCATGGACAGTGTAAGTGATAAAAACGACGGCGGTGACGGCGTTGCCGAGGCTCTGCAGCTTGACAACAAGAACTGGATTGCTGCGGCAAGCTACCTCGGGCCTGCGTTTCTCTATACTTATTTTGTGAAGAGCAAGGGCGATGAGCTCATTAATTATCATGCAAACCAGGCCTGCCTTCTCTTTATATTTGATGTAGCTACGAATGCTTTTAAGGTAATTCCCGTTATCGGCAAGCCCATAAAGAAGCTTTGCGGTCTTGCTGCATTTGTTTTCGCCTTCCTTAATGCAAAGAAAGCAGTTGCACACAAGATGGAACCGGTGCCGTTTATCGGCGAGCTGGGAATTGAGCTTTTGAAGTGAGAAAAGCCTGCTTAAACGGTGAAAACGGAGTGCTTTGGAATACGCATGCATGACCTATTTTGTGGTCATTTTCGGATAAAAAGCACAAGATTTAGAAGTTACAATTTTGCCTCAAAAAAGTTTGAAAAAAACATCAAAATGGTGTTGACAAACCACGAACGGCGATGTATACTGACAAGGCACTTTAGGTGAGGCGTGCTTTGCCGATAACCTCAAAAAATTTCGAAAGAAATTGAAAAAAGTTGTTGACAAGAGCTCCGCGTTGTGCTAAAGTATAAAAGCTGACCGCTTAAAGGGTTGGCAAGAGTGTACCTTGAAAATTAGATAATGTAAGAACAAAGCTTATGCTAAAATAAGCACCA
>JAUMWD010000032.1 GCA_030529825.1 Bacillota bacterium | reverse complement strand
CGTGGAAAGCGGAAGCAGCCCCTGACGATCTGGCACTTGCTGTGGAGTATCTGGGTCTTAATGAGAAAGAGGGCTTTCATTGGGGCATTCTGCGCGGCGGCATGAGCAGCGTAGCAGAATTGTTTATGGCTCAGCTGCAGGACTATCTCGGCTTAGGTGCTGAGGCACGCATCAATATACCGGGTACACCAAGCGGCAACTGGCAATGGCGTCTGCTGCCCAACCAGCTTACAGCACAGCTTGCTGAAAAGCTGGCCAATATGGCTCGCATTTACGGACGTTAAAACGGAAACATAACCACCCTCTCCCCTCGCCTGCATATTGCCCATGAGCATCTGCAAAAAGGCAGCGGCATCGGCGGCTCGCACTTAGGTGCTCGCGGCATCATCGAGTGTCTGTGCTCTTGATTTCTGTCTTGTCCTCGTTCTTAATTTGCATAAAACCTCCTATTGCTCTGGTAATGCGGTCGCCAAACCTTTACCAGTATACCGCAATAGGAGGTTTTTCTCAAAAATCAAGAACGGTGTCGTCTGCGTCTGGCAGCAAAACGCTGTACGCTTTCCCTTTCACTTCCGATTTGCCCCGGGCTTTCATAAAAATATCATTCATCCATTTCTGAAAACAAATTATATAATCTATCCGAAGTGTCGATAACAGGCTTCCTTGCATCGCTATCGCCATAATATACCGACGACAGTCTGGCGGCATATACTTTTCCGGGACAGCACAGGGATGAGCCGCAGGAAAGAACACCGGTCACTGCAACAGGCGTGACGGAGAAGGGCAGGCGGCTGACCTTTCCCAATGTTTCGCCGGTGTTGATCACTCCGTCAACAAGGATCGGCGTCTTGTCGGAAAGCTTCTCATCCTCCTGCATCCCAGAGATCCAATAAGGTTCTTTATCCACACTGCAAAACAGAATTGGGCAGTCAAAATGATCTGCAATGCTCAGCCCCAGCATAAGTCCCGAGCGCAGGATCACGACAACGTAGAACTCGGTATCGGGAAAATCCTCGTTGATCTTTCGTGCTAGCAGTCCTCCGATCTCTCCGTGTACGTTGCGGAGCTGTCTGCCGCAAAGCTTTGCCGAGCTCTTCGATTGGCCAATCAGCTCCGCTTCTTTGGAATTTACCAGAGGTGCGATCACCGTGACCGGGTCAATACCCGTGGCACAATGTACGTCCGGATAGTGGTAACGGCAATAAGAAAGGCAATGAATATGGCGGTATTTTTTCAGCACCCTCTCCATATAATCGCGTTTTCCCTTGTTGCTGATAACATAAGCCCGGTTGGATTGTATCATCATCGGAATATCAAGGGGCGAATCGCCGATTGCCATTACAATGTGACCGCTTTCCTGAAGCATACGACAGACATAATACTTGACTGCCTCGGACATCAGCATACCTGTGTCCGGCACCGTGACATCAAGGCCGGCCTTGTGTAAAACAAGCTCCCAAATCTTTGCATTGCCTGCGGTAATAGGAAGGATCTGAACACGCTGCTGAGATTTCAAGTCGTCAATTAAGGCGGAATTCAGTTGAATCTTCCCCGAAACATACGAAATGCACTCGTCGGTAAACAGGTTTTCCCGGGCAGCGATATCGGCAGCTTTTGCCGCCTGATACGTTGAAAAGAAGCCATCCCTGTAAATGTGGAAGAAAGCGGCTATGTCCTTTTTCCAATAGTCAAAGGCGATATGAGTGGAATCTGCACCCACGGAAAGGGTCCTGTCGCAATCCACAAGAATGACAGTATCCGCCTCCGGTGAAAGGGTGATCTGACTCAGCCAGTGCCGCGCTATTGTCTTTGCGTCATATTTGCCGCCCTCAACATCATGAATATATCCTTCGGAAAAGCTGTCCGATTCCGTAATAATGTGCAGCTCCTTCCCCATTTTGCAAAGGTCGAAGCTTATTTGCCTGATTTTTTCGATCTGTTCCCCGGTAAGCTCGTCTTCATTTTCAATTTGCAGAATGCAGCAATCACAGTTTCTGCAATCCACGGGGTCATCCACTTCAAAGCTCTCCCAACGGATTTTTTTGTTCGTTCCCATGCTATAGAATGCGATTTTCATGCTACGCTTTCTCCGTTTCGCAGATACTTACAGCTTTACAGTCAGGGTGTTCATTCCCAGGGTGAAGTTGTAACTCATTTCTTCCGCCAGCGAGGATACGATCTTAAAGCATATTCCCTCATCGGGATCTTCGGGATGATACAGCTCGATCGCTCTTTGCGGATCAAATGCGGGAAGATTATCAACGAACATGAGCGACAGATGCCCCTTTTCAAAAAAGCCAATGGCCTCCAGCTTATACTCTTTCCTGCCGTCGGGCGAGAAGCGGCTGACTGTCCCCAGAGATATTTCCTCGAAACACAGCCCGCAGTTACGGCTGAGCCGTTCATCCATACCGTGCGCCCTGCAAAAATCCGTAAGCAGGGCAGTCCCCTCCGCGGCCTCCTTTTCGGATTTGACCGCAAAAACAAAAGTGTCCTCCTTTGGCACGCTGAAATCGCGGGGGATGTAATTTACCTTGAATATTCCTTTCGGAAGCCGATGGGCTTTGCAGATGTAGTACAGCACGAAGCCCGCATACATCAGCGCATCGCAAATAAAGGAAATCAAAGCCACAAATTCAAGACTTCTGCACAGCCATCCGACTGCGATAACAGCGACCGATCCCCAAAGCATAAAAACGAAGCAGAAAACACGGGGCAGTTTGGTGTTCCCTATGGCATTGTAGATCCATATCACCGGAGCCTTGAAGGGATTGATCAGTATCCAGAGATTGAACAGTCTGATCACTGTAACATATACCGATATATTCTCCGCCTCGGCGCCGAAAAGCCGGGAGATCGGAGCGGCAAGAACAAATATAAGAGCATACGTCGCAATGTCAATGGGATATGTATATGCTGCGGCAGTTTTATGAAGGCGGCGCAGCCCCTTCACATTGCGTTCGCCCACGAGTACACTTGCAATCGTGGCTGTGGAACCTGTCATGCCGCCCTCGATCGTGCAGCATATCGCGCCGTTAATATTATTTGCTACCGTCATGGCAGACATTGCCACAGCGCCGGAAAGCGAGAATACCACGCGGTTAAACAGTGTCGTCCGTATAAACAGCCAGATATTTATGAGGCTTGAATTTGCGCCGAACGAAAAAATTTCTTTCAGGCAATCCCATTGAATGCTTTTGATCGACAGGCGGAACAGCCTGCTTTTGCCGAAATGCAGGCAGCAGATAAGAACAAGAAGCAGATTGCCGCAGCTGACAGCCAGCCCTATTCCGAACATTCCCAGACAAAACACTCTGTTAAAGATCAGACTGAGTAGGGTGCTTGAAATAATCTGCATTTCGATTGCAAAAACCGAAAGCTTACTGGCGTTGTCCATCTGAAGGCAGAGTAGGAATCCGGATCCCGGGATCATCAGAAGCAGGCTCGGAGCGAAGCCGCGCAGGTAATCGACGGCCATTTCCCACAGTTCTCCTTCCGCCCCGAACGCTCCGGCGATCTGACCGGAAAACATAAATGCCGACAGTGCCAGGATCAGCCCGATCGCCGAAGCGGAAAATATGCCCGTGCTGAAGGCCGTTTTGATTCCATCGGCATCCCCCTTGCCGAGCTTTCTGCCGCATGCGATCTGTATGCCGGAGCCGATAAGGCCGGTAAAGGCGGCTGCAATGTTGCTGATGGGAGCCATAAAACCCATGGCAGCAAGCCCTTCGGTGCCGATATATCGGCCCACGATCAGATTGATGATAAGCAAATTGATGGCAGGCAGCCCCACCGCTATTGCCCGCATCAAAAAAAGAGAGGAAAACATCTCTCCTTGAAGATATTCATTTTTCGCTGCAAACAGTTTCATGAGAATTCCCCTTTTATCTCCTATATGCGGAATGGCCGACATCATTATATCATCATAACGTCAGTTTGTCACCCGGAAGATGCAAACAGGGTGTGCTTTCATTGACAGCAAAACAGGTGCTTGTTATACATGACACGAGCAAGATCCTTATGCCCGGGCAGGCGCCGTTAAACGCAAGCTTGTATAAAGTATCAAACGGCAGCAACGGAACCACAAGCTTCGGCATGGTCGATAACTGGAGCACTTTATCGAATAATACCGTGTCATTATTGAACGATCTTATTACAGATGAATATGATAAAGTAATTACCTTATACGAACCATTCCGAAAAAATGCTACTGTTTTTCACGATTATTTTACCACGAAAAAAGCGAGCACACAAAGCCCACAATTAAGGCCGCAGAGGGATAGCAACTGATTATTTCGTTCAAATCCATTCATAGTGATACCTCTGCAAATTATTATTTATCGCTCTTCATAAAATCAGTTCAAATCCTGAATGTTCATTTTATCTAATTGCTTTTTTCGAGAGTTGCTTTTTCTGCTTGCAAAGTAAATCGCCAGCAAAATGAGAGTTGGAATATTCGCCAATAAAAATGCAACTATCGCTTCCCAGACGAAGCCGCCTGTGACTCCCTCAGGAGGCATCGCCATATTCATTGCATACAGTATCGCAACAAGAAATGAGATTATAGGCAAAACTAATCCCGGGAATTTGCTTTCTTTTTTGGAAAGAAAGATTTGCAGAAAAACAATTCCTACTAAAAAAGCAAGTGCAATCAATGTGTTTACAGGAAAATTCATGTTATTTACATCCTTTATTTTTCTTGTATTCGCTAATCAGAATTTTGGCGGTGTCAAAATCCAACTTTTCGTTGATAGCAAGTCTTTTTATCAGGGCAACATAGGGTTCGCTTTCGGTATCATCGTTGATCTTGATTGTTTGAATCAGCTTATCTAACCGAAGTCTAATTGTCGGGTAGGTGACTTCGTACTGTTTCGCCATTTCCTTCAAAGAGCCTGACGCCAATATGAATTTTTTAATAAAGGAAATGTCTTCATCTTCAAGATTTACAATCCATTCCGGTACCACTTGCATCGACATATCCACCCCTCCTTTAATAAAGTTTATTATACACTTTAATATTGTTAAAGTCAATGTCAAAGAACTATTGAATAAGAAGTTTACAAATTGAAACGCTCCCTATATCAGTGCGCCCGGGGCAAAGCCTAACGCCGTCAAATTCATCAAAATGAGCGTATTTTTCTGAATCATAATGTTCTGTCAATACCAGTTTTGATACCGTCCTGGAATAGGGGTAAAAAGCAAACGAACACCCCATAAAGCAAACCTTTACGCAAAGAGCAAACGATATACCCACAAAGCAAACCTATACTTTTTCGGCAGTCCGCTGCGACCGCCGAAAACAAGAAAAAACCGTCCCGGAAATGACTCCAGAACGGGTTGCTTTATAGGGCAGAAGGCTCAAAATCCCTTGAAATCAAGGGATTTTGGCATAGAAAAAAGCCATCAGACTTTCTATCAAAATCTGATGGCTTATCTGGTGGAGATGAGGGGATTTACTCTACCGGGCATAAACTTCGACTCGTCCTTCTCCCCCGTCTAACAAAAGAAAAACCCCGCCTTACGGCAGGGTTTTCTTTTGTTGTGAAAGAGCGACCAAACGTCGTATATTGCAGGTAAGAAACAACATTTGTCGTTTTTTCTCTCACACGAAAGCCGTTTTGCTTGTCCTTATTATAGCATCTGCAGTCGCTTTTCGCCAGTACTGCAAATGTCTTTTTTACAAGCAACGCAAAAAAGCCCTCGACCATCGACATCTGCTGCCGTTGGCCGAGGGCTCTGTTTATTTCACGTATTCCTGTTGGACGCTGACGCCGCATTTGAACTGCACCTCGATGTCGGTGTCGTTCACGATGATCCGCTCGACCAGTGTCTTCATGACCATGGCGTCGTTGGTCGACATGATCTCACCGGTGCGGATGTTGGTCTCAAAGGCATCCAGC
>JAUMWD010000019.1 GCA_030529825.1 Bacillota bacterium | reverse complement strand
CACGGAAACTCCCGAGCCCGAGCCCACGGAGCAGGTTCTCACCGGGCCCTTCTATCTGAAGGTAAACCTTCAGTGCAATACCGTTACAGTTTACTCCCTTGACGAAAGCGGAAATATGACTCCCTGCAAGGCCATGGTTTGTTCCACGGGACGCGCCACGCCCACAAGCGGTGTATATGACCTTTCCGCCCAGGGAAAATGGGAATGGCTGGGGCTTTTCGGCGATGTTTTCGGCCACTACTGCACCCAGGTCACGGGAAACATTCTGTTCCATTCCGTGCCATATCTGGAAAACGGCAACCCCGCATCTCTCGAATACTGGGAGTTTGACCAGTTAGGCACATCCTGCTCCATGGGCTGCATCCGTCTTCAGGTAATCGACGCCAAGTGGGTCTTTGACCACAAGGAGGACATCACCGCCGTGGAATTCTATTCCGATGCGGACCCCGGTCCCCTGGGAAAGCCCGTGCCGCCCAACATCGGCGACAATGCTGACTGCCGCAGCTGGGATCCCACCGATCCCGATCCCGAGAACCCCTGGAATAAATAAAAAAGCATCCCGAGAGGGATGCTTATTTATCTAATCTTTTTCACATACAGACCGTGCTTATTGCAGTAGTAATAGATAAATTCCGTTTGATTTATCTTAAATCTTGCCTCGGCGGGACCCTCGGGATAGAGCTTTTTCAGCTCAAAGCGGTCACCTGCCACCGCCGCCATGAAGCTGATATAGTGGCTCTTTTCCATGGGGTGGTCCATGCTGACGAAATACTCGTCCTCAACCCTTTCAACCTTGAGAGGGAAGGGGCAGTGCTCCCCGGGCGTTTCCGCCTCAAGGGGCGGCAGCACTATGCCGCAGCAGCTTATTACCGCTTCACCGGCAGCAAGAATAACATTGCCGCAAACGGGACAGACATAGACCTGCGTTCTTTTCATATTGAAGGCGCGGTTGCGGTTTGTTACGCTTTCTCCCGAAAGCAGCTCGATTGCGGAAATCCCCAGTGCCTTTGCAAGGGGCTCAATCAGGGTGATATCGGGAAAGCTTCTGCCCGTTTCCCATTTTGAAACCGCCTTGTCGCTGACCTTCAGTGCCGTGGCAAGCTCCGCCTGCGTCATTCTTTTTGCCTCGCGGCTTTGCTTTATCATTGTTCCTGTTACATACTGATTCATGTTATTCCTCCTTATGGCGGAAAAGCTTTTCCTTAATAAAAGAATAGCACAGCTTTTCGGAAAATTGTACCTACCCGCGGTAGAGAAAAAGACACCCTTGCGGGTGTCTTTTTTATATCTCTTTGAAGTTCGGGGATTTTATAATTGCGCCGTAAAGGAAGACTCCCGCCACAACGCCGAAGGCTGCCTGAATGAGATTTGTGGGAATGTCACCCAAGGCGGCAAGGTCATATTGGAGCACGAAGCAGTCATAGCAAAAATAACCCGCGACCATAATAAGCTCCGCGGCAATTCCCGCAGCCGCCGCTTTTACGGCGGTCTTTTTTATTGCCGCTCTTTTCAGAATGAACGCCGCGGCAAGGGCCATGAGTGCCTTTATTATGAAGGTTGCTGGGACATAGAGGGCATAGCCTGCCAGCAGGTCCGCCATGGCAGAGCCAAGTCCAGCGGCGAAGGCTCCCCACCAGGGTCCGAGCAGAAACGCGCCAAGCAGCACAACGGCATCGCCTGCGTGGATATACCCTATGCCCGCCGGAAAACGCAGCATGGTCGCACAGCAGGTGAGTGCGGCAAAAAGCGCCGAGTATACAAGTTTTTTTAAGGTTTTATCGTTCATTTTTCTGTGCATTGTACAGCCTTTCATAGAGTCCGTTTTTGGCTATCAGTTCTTCGTGGGAGCCTCGCTCCGCAATCTCACCGTGCTCAATGACGGCAATGTAATCCGCGTTGCGTATTGTGGAAAGGCGGTGGGCGATTATGATGCTTGTGCGGCCCTCGGAAAGACGGTCAAGGCTTGCCTGAATCCGCTGCTCCGTAACGGTATCCAGGGCGCTGGTGGCTTCGTCAAGAATGAGTATGGGAGGATTTTTCAGAAAAATTCTTGCAATGGAAAGCCGCTGCTTCTGACCTCCGGAAAGCATTACGCCGCGCTCGCCGATATAGCTGTCGTAGCCATCGGGCATGGCCATGATTTCATTGTGGATTTCGGCCCGCTTTGCCGCCTCGATGATTTCCTCATCCGTGGCATCGGGCCTGCCGTAGCGTATATTGTCCCGTATTGTTCCCGCGAACATATACACATCCTGCTGAATCATGCCGATGCTTCGGTGCAGAGACTCCTGCGTCAGGTCGCGGACATCGTGTCCGTCAACGGTGATTGCCCCTTCGTCAAGCTCATAAAAGCGCATGAGCAGCTGGCACAGGGTGGTTTTTCCGCCGCCGGATGGTCCTACGAGCGCCAGACACCGGCCGGGCTTCACGGAAAGATTTATGTTTTTCAGAACGGGTACCTTGTCATAGCTGAAGCTGACATTTTTAAATTCGATTTCGCCCCTTGCGTTTTCAAGCTCAAGGGCGTTTTCCCTGTCCTTAATAAGAGGCTCAGTACGCATTAATTCAAGGAAGCGGGAGAGACCCGCAGAGCCCTGCATATACTGCTCCACGAACATGGCAAGCTTGCGGACAGGGGTAACAAAGGTGGATACATAGAGGGTGAAGGTCACAAGAACGATGTAGTCCATCTGACCTTTCATTATTAGGAAGCCGCCCATTGCTATAACCGCCACGGGCATGATGGAGAGGGTGAACTCCATGCCGCTTTGGAAAAGTCCCATGGCGCTGTAATAGTCCGTCTTCGCCGTGCGGTATTGGTCGTTTGCCTCATTAAACCGCGCCAGCTCAACCTTTTCGTTGGCAAAGGCCTTGGCGGTGCGCACACCGCCCACGGAGGTTTCAATAGCGGAGAAGATTACGCCCGTTTTTTTCTTGACCTCAATGTTGGCGTCCCGCATTTTAAGCCGCTGGGAAAGGGTAAACCATATGCAAAGGGGCAGGATAATAAGCAGCACAAGAGCAAGCTCCCACTTGATTGTAAACATGAGAATAATTGCGCCCACAATGGTCAGCGTGCAGATGAGAATGTTCTCCGGACCGTGATGGGCAAGCTCGGTTATCTCAAAAAGGTCGCTGGTGAGGCGGCTCATGGTAGTGCCTGTGCGGTTTTCGTCGAAGTATTTAAAGGATAGCTTCTGCACATGACGGAAAAGATCCTCACGCATATTGGCTTCGATACGCACACCCATTTTGTGGCCCACCACGGTGATGATATAGTACATCACGCTTTTCAGCAGATAGGCCGCAACGAGAATTGCCATTACAATGAAAAAGGTCTTGTAAAGGCTCTGGGGCAGATAGGTCTGCATGGCGTTTTTCGACACATAGGGGAATACAAGGTCGATGACCGCAACGGCCACGGCGCAGAGCATATCTATGGCGAAAAGCCGCTTTTCGTCCTTTATATAGGCTATGAAAATTTTCAGCGGTGACCGGGTGTAGTCTTTCATAAGGCAAATTTTTCCCTTTCGGAAACAGCAAGCTCGTCACAGCGGTTGTTGAATTCGTTCTCCGCGTGACCTTTTACCCAATAGCAGTTTACTTCGTGAATTTCGGCAAGGCTCAAAAGCTCCTCCCATAAATCTATGTTGAGAGCGGGCTTTTTATCAGCCTTGCGCCAGCCGTTTTTCCGCCATGAAACAGCCCAGCCCTTGGAAAGGGCGTCAATGACATATTTGGAGTCGGAGTAAAGCTCAACGATACAGGGCTCCTTCAGCGCCTTCAGGGCGGAGATGACTCCCGTGAGCTCCATGCGGTTGTTTGTTGTTTCCTTTTCGCCGCCGGAAAGCTCCTTTTTGTGTCCGTTATACATGAGGATGCTGCCCCATCCGCCGGGACCGGGATTGCCGGAGCAGGCACCGTCGGTATAGATTGTAACTGTTTTCATGTTGATATTCTCCTTACCGACGGTGCCGTGTCATCCCCGACCGGTTGCCGATTTATCGGCGAGGGGGTGGGGACATCGTTTTGCGGCACAGCGAAGCAGGTGCCGCCGTCGGTATAGATTGTAACTGTTTTCTTCGCAAAAAAATACCGTTATGGGCGACCGAAAGGCCGCCCATAAATTCACCGTTTTTATCTGTATCGCTGATACTTGGCAAGGAGAATATTGTACTCCTCCTTGTCGATAATACCGTCCTTGAGGAAATCCTTAAGCTGCTCAAGGCGACGGTTGTGGTCGTGCTCGGAGTCAGCCTGCATACAGGAGGAATCATAGTATCGCTGCGGTTGTACGGAGGTTCTTACGGTGGGCTCCCGTGGCACTGCAGAGGGCGCAGGCCGTGCCGGTGCCGCAGGCTGATATGCAGGTCTCTGTGCAGGTGCCGGCTTTTGCGGAGTATTCTGCACCTGCTTAGAGTCGGTTTTTGACGCAGAACTGCCTTTCTTTTTCTTGCTCGACATCGAGCTTAAAATGCAGATTCCGATAAAGAGAATAAAACCGAAAAGGCCGTCTCCCATATTTTCAAAAGCCTCCTTTTAAAGTCACACCTTAAGCGCGGTTTATTCCGCCGCTTCTGTCGAATCTTCCTCTTCGTCCTTGTCGGTAACGGCAATGGAGATTACCTTTGCATCTCCCGTGAGGCGCATTACGCGGACACCCTGGGTGCTTCTGCCCAAGAGATTGATGCTGCCGATATCCATTCTGATGATTGTTCCGTCATCGGAAACGATGAGCAGGTCCTCAGCACCGGAAACCACCTTGACATCGGCAATTTTGCCTGTCTTCTCGGTGATGTTGTAGTTCTTAAGTCCCATGCCGCCGCGGCCCTGCAGGCTGTATTCGCTGACATCGGTGCGCTTGCCGTAGCCGTTCTGGGTAATGGTGAGAAGGCTCATGCCCTCGCCGGCAATACCTGCGCCGACAACGAAGTCGCCCTCACGGAGGCGGATGCCGCGGACACCCACGGCGTCACGGCCCATGGCGCGGACATCGTTTTCGTCGAAGCAGATGCTCATGCCCTCGTGGGTTGCAATGAGTATGCGGCACTTGCCGTCAGTGGGGAGAACGGTCATGAGTTCGTCGTCCTCGTCAAGAGACAGGGCGCGGATGCCGCTGGTGCGGATATTGCGGAACTGGTTCTGTGCGGTGCGCTTTACGGTGCCGTTGCGGGTTATGAACATGAGGTAGTTGTCCTCCTCAATGCCCCGTGCGGCAATCATGGCGCTGACGCGCTCGCCGGGCTCCGTGGGAATGATGTTGACAATGTTTGTTCCTCTTGCGTTTCTGCCTGCCTCGGGGATGCGGTAGCCCTTGCGGAAGTATACCTTGCCCTTGCTGGTGAAGAACAGAATATTGTCGTGGGTGGAGGCGGTGAATACGGTATCCACATAGTCCTCCTCACGGGTGGTCATGGCTCTTACGCCCTTGCCGCCGCGGCCCTGTGCCTTATACTCGGTGCAGGGGAGACGCTTGATGTAGCCGTTGTGGGTGAGGGTGTAGACACAGTCCTCTTCCTCAATGAGGTCCTCAATGTCAATCTCGTCCTCAACATCCTGAATCTCGGTCTTTCTCTCATCGCCGTACTTATCACGGATGGCAATGAGCTCCTCCTTGAGAACGCCCTTGATTTTTTCGGGGTCTGCAAGCAGGCTCTTGAAATAGGCGATTTTTTCCTCAAGCTCTTTATACTCGTTCTCCAGCTTTTCGCGGTCAAGTCCCTGGAGAGCCTTAAGACGCATATCCAGGATTGCCTGAGCCTGAACCTCGTCCAGACCGAAGCGGGCCATGAGGTTTTCCCTTGCATCGTCATAGCTGGTGCGGATGATGCGGATGACCTCGTCAATATTGTCCTGTGCGATGATGAGACCTTCCAGCAGATGTGCGCGCTCCTCTGCCTTGCGCAGGTCGAACTTTGTTCTTCTGACGATGAGCTCCTCCTGGAAGGTGAGGTACTCGTCGATGATGTGGCGCAGATTGAGAATCTTGGGCTGGGACTGGTTGTTTACCAGTGCCAGCATGTTGATGGAGAAGGAGGTCTGAAGCTGTGTCTGGGAAAGAAGTCTGTTCAGAACGACCTGGGGATTTGCGTCACGCTTGAGCTCGATGACAATTCGCATACCGTTTCTGTCGGTTTCATCGCGAAGGTCGGATATGCCCTCAAGGCGCTTTTCGCGGACCTGCTCCGCAATGGCGGCGATGAGCTGGCGCTTGTTCACCTGATAGGGAAGCTCGGTGACGATTATTCTTATTCTGTCCTTGCCGAATTCTTCAAACTCGGTGCGGGCGCGGATTACAACTCTGCCGCGGCCCGTAAGATATGCCTGACGGATGCCGCTGCGGCCCATGATGATGCCCTTGGTGGGGAAGTCGGGTCCGCTGATGTGCTCAAGCAGCTCGTTCATGCCCGTTTCGGGATTGTCCAGAACACAAATACAGGCGTTGATGACCTCGGTGAGGTTGTGAGGGGGAATGTTGGTGGCCATGCCGACGGCAATGCCGCTGGAGCCGTTCACCAAAAGGTTGGGGAAGCGGGAGGGAAGAACAACGGGCTCCTTGCGGGTTTCGTCGAAGTTGGGGAGATAGTCAACGGTCTCCTTGTCGATGTCCCGGAGCATTTCGTCGCTCATGCGTGCCATGCGAGCCTCGGTGTAACGGTAGGCCGCAGGGGGATCGCCGTCAACGGAGCCGAAGTTGCCGTGGCCGTCAATGAGGGGATAGCGCATGGAGAAGTCCTGTGCCAGACGCACAAGGGCATCGTAAACGGATGCGTCGCCGTGGGGATGGTAACGACCCAGAACGTCACCGACGGCGGTAGCACACTTTCTGAAGGGCTTGTCGTGGGTGAGATTATCCTCGTACATGGCATAGAGTATGCGGCGGTGTACGGGCTTGAGACCGTCTCTGACGTCAGGCAGGGCTCGGCCAACGATAACGCTCATTGCATACTCGATATAGCTGGATTTCATTTCCTTTACCAGCTCGGATTCAACTATAAGCTGCTGGGGAAAGGCTATATCCTCAGGTCTGTAGTCTTTATTTTTACTTGCCATAACCTTTCTCCTTTCATTAGAAGTCCAGATTTACCGCGTACTTTGCATTTTCCTCGATGAAGGCCTTGCGGGGCTCAACCTGCTCGCCCATGAGCACGGTGAAAATCTCGTCTGCCTTCACCGCGTCTTCAAGACAAATGCGGCGCAGTGTTCTGGTTTCGGGGTTCATGGTGGTTTCCCACAGCTCGTGGGGGTTCATTTCACCAAGGCCCTTAAAGCGGTTAATTTCAATTCTTGCGTTGGGATTATCTCCGCGCATTTCGGCGGAAATCATGTCGCGCTCCTCGTCGGAGAAGGCAACGCGGGTGGTCTTGCCGCGAGTCAGCTTGTAAAGGGGCGGCACCGCGGAATATACATAGCCCTGCTCAATGAGGGGGCGCATGAAGCGGAAGAAGAAGGTGAGCATGAGGGTGCGGATGTGCGCACCGTCAACGTCGGCATCGGCCATGATGACGATTTTGTGATAACGGAGCTTGTTAACGTCAAATTCGTCGCCGATACCTGCGCCAAGAGCGGTGATAACGGGGGCCAGCTTATCGTTGCCGTAAACCTTGTCGGCACGGGCCTTTTCAACATTCAGCATCTTGCCCCAAAGGGGAAGAATCGCCTGAAAACGGGAGTCTCTGCCCTGGGTTGCGGAGCCGCCTGCGGAGTCACCCTCGACGATGTAAAGCTCGGTGAGGGAGGCGTCACGCTCGTTGCAGTCACGGAGCTTGTCGGGCATCTGTCCGGATTCAAGACCGGTTTTTCTTCTGACGCTCTCGCGGGCCTTTCTTGCTGCCTCACGTGCGCGGGAGGCGGTCATGGCCTTGTCAAGAATTGCCTTGCCCACGGCGGGGTTTTCCTCCAAAAACTGTGCCAGCTTGTCGGAAACCACGGAGTCCACCAGAGCACGCATTTCGCTGTTGCCCAGCTTTGCCTTTGTCTGGCCCTCGAACTGGGGCTCCGTGAGCTTTACGGAGATAATTGCGGTCATGCCCTCGCGGCAGTCCTCGCCGGACAGCTTGTCGTCATTTTTAAGAATGCCGTTTTTAATGCCGTAGGCATTGAGAACTCTTGTGAGGGCAGTGCGGAAGCCTGTTTCGTGCATGCCGCCCTCGGGAGTGTGGATGTTGTTTGCAAAGGAAACAATGACCTCGTTGTAGCTGTCATTGTACTGCAGAGCGATTTCAGCCTCGGAATCCTCGCGCTCGCCCTTCATGTAGATGACATTGTTGTGCAGCGGTGTCTTGTTCTGATTGATGTAGGAAACGAACTCGCGGATGCCGCCCTCGTAGCACATCTCGTCCTTCTGTTCCTTACCCTCGCGCTTGTCCTCGGTGGAAATGTAGAGTCCGCCGTTAAGGAAAGCCTGTTCACGCATTCTGGTATGGAGAATTTCATAGTCGTAGACGGTGTCGTCAAACATCTCCGGGTCGGGCTTGAAGCGCACGGTGGTACCTGTGCGGTCCGTATCGCCGATGATCTTCATCTCCTGGGTGATGTTGCCGCGGCTGAACTTCATCTCGTAAATCTTGCCGTTTTTGTGGACATGGACAACGAGCCATTCGCTCATAGCGTTGACGACGGAGGCACCTACGCCGTGAAGACCGCCGGATACCTTGTATCCGCCGCCGCCGAATTTGCCGCCGGCATGGAGAACGGTGAAAACGACCTCAAGGGCGCTCTTTCCGGTCTGCTCCTGAATGTCCACGGGGATGCCGCGGCCATTGTCGCTGACGGAAATGACGTCACCCTCTTCGATGACAACCTCGATGTGATCGCAGTATCCCGCCAGAGCCTCGTCGATGGAGTTATCGACAATCTCATAGACAAGGTGGTGCAGACCGCTGGAGGAGGTGCTGCCGATGTACATACCGGGACGCTTACGCACAGCCTCAAGTCCCTCAAGGACCTGAATCTGCGACGCGTCATATTCCTGTGTTATCTTCTCATTGATATCAGACATTTTTTGTCTCCTTCTATGCTCTCAGGGCTCCCCTTGAGGGGAGCTGCCGCCATGGGCGGCTGAAGGGTGAATTGCTTTTTCTACAGTTTCACCGATTCTTTCGCAAACACCTTCAAAGTTTCTGAGGACATCTGAATTACTGAATCTTATTACATTAATTCCGAGTTCGGAAAGTCTTTTTGTTCTTTCCTCATCGTATATTTCTTTCTCTTCTTCATAGTGCTGTGAGCCGTCAAGCTCAACTGCGAGCCTTGCTTTATCGCAATAGAAATCAACGATAAAGCTATCTATTATTTCCTGCCTTCTGAAACGTACCGGATAGTCCTTCAAAAAGTCATACCACAGGTGTCGCTCCTCCTTCGTCATTTCCTTACGAAGCTTTCGGGCAAAATCAATTTTTTTGTTATTTCTCGGATGCTTCATTTTTTCACCCTTCAGTCAGCTTTGCTGACAGCTCCCCTCAAGGGGAGCCTGCTTATCCCTCTCACTAATACCCTGAATTGGCGCAAATATTGCACGAATCAGTACAAGGTATTTTCGTTGGCTCGTTTAAGAAGGGTCTGGGTGGCCATCTGGCTTAAATAAACACGCATGCCGTCATCATCCTGACATACCACAAAGCTCTTTGGAATGTCCTCGGCCACATTTATTACATGACCGCTTTTTTCCGCGGCGGCAAGATATTTTCTCGTGAGGTGCGACTGGCTTGTATTATCCAGGTCGAACACGCCCACCACGCTTTTTTCCGGAACGAGAAAGCCGCTGCCCAGATGAAGATACATCATCTTATCCTGCCTTTCTCCACATGGAGCACCTTGCCGCCCGTGCGGTTCGAGATGCCCTCGTCCTCACAGCAGGTGATGAGCGTCTGTCCGCCGCCAATGCGGTTTAAAACAAACTCCTGTCGCTTGGGGTCAAGCTCCGAAAGCACATCGTCAAGCAGAAGAATGGGGTATTCTCCCGTTTCGTCAAGATAGATTTCCCGTTCTGCTAACTTAATTGACAGCGCCGCCGTGCGTGTCTGTCCCTGACTTGCAAAGCTTCGGGCGTTCTGACCGTTAATGGAAATGACAAGGTCGTCCTTATGGGCGCCGCTTAAGCATTGCTGACTGTCAAGCTCCGCCCTGCGGTGGCTTTCCTGATGCTCGCAGAGGTCATAGTAGATTTCCTTCGCGCTGCCCAGGGGGTCACGCACCGTGGACACGGTGGTATACTCGATTCCAAGCCTTTCGCCCAAGCCGGAAAACTCCGCGTGTATGGGTGCCGCCTCCTCCGCAAGTCGGGAGGCAAAGGCCGCGCGATAACGGATAAGCTGTGCCGACATGCGGCACATTCCGTCGGAAAATTCGTCAAGGGTGTCAAGCAATGAGGGCTTTTCCCGCCAATCCTTCAGGATACGGGTTTTGCTCTCATAGAATTTATTGAATTGTGAAAGATACTCGGCATATCGCGGACGAATCTGACTTATGGCATTGTCCATGAGCCTTCTTCTTGCCGCCGCGCCCTCTTTTATGAGGTTTAAATCATCGGGGCAGAAGAGCACCGCCGTCAGCGTTCCGTTGAGCTCCGACGCGGTCTTTTTCACGCCGTTTACGGTTATCTGCTTGCGCAGTCCGTTTTTCATGAGGATACGCACGGTCTGCTCACGGCCATGACTTTCAATGTCCGCGAGAATCTCGCAGGAATCGTTGCCGAAGCCCATGAGCTCACGGTCAAATCTCGTGCGGAAGCTCTTTCCCGCAGCGAGAATATAGACCGCCTCCAACAGATTGGTTTTTCCCTGGGCGTTTGCGCCGTAAATCACATTGGTGCCGGGGGAAAAATCCGCTGTTTCAAAGTCATAGTTGCGAAAGCCGTTCAGGGCTATTCTTTTAACTCTCATTCACTTACAATTTCCAGCTCTATATCGGCAAACTTAACCTTATCGCCGACTCTGATTTTTTTGCCGCGCATGGTGCAAACCTCACCGTTTACCTCCACCATGCCCTCGGCAATGACATATTTCGCTTCTCCGCCGGTTCCCACAGCCGCGGCAAACTTAAGCAGAGAATCCAACTTTATAAATTCAGTATTGATTGCTATTTTTTCCATAGTTTTTTCCTTTTCAGACATAAACGAGGCTTATTAAAAAATACATTAATCCGCCGATGGCAAGCAGGTCAGCCGTGACCGTTTTTACCAAAGCCTTATTAAAGGTCTTTACCTCGTTAAGAGAGTCCTTTTCAATTTCCTTTGCGCCGATTATTCCCTTAATTATTTCCGAAAGGGTGGTCAGCACAACCGTAATTAAAATTACGGTGAAGAAACCATCGGGAATTTCCCCTCCGAAGCAGTTTTTTGCGATTAATGACTCAAGGACGCCATATAAAACACCCGAAACGAGCAAACAGCACAGAGTTATGAATCTTGTTTCAAACTGCTCGTCCTTAACTCTTCTTGTGGCTATGCCCTCATCAAGCATTTTCTTTGCGGTGAGCATTTTGAAAAAGCCCAAAGCGGCGCCGAGAGCGGGAAGAAGGGCAAGAGATAAAGTAATAATATCCATATTAATTATGCACGCAGCTTAATGGGAAGAATCATAAACTTAAAGCTGTCGTTACCGTCTGCGGGAAGAATTACGCAGGGAGAGGATGCGGTATTGAGGCAGATGCTTAATTCATCTGCGGGAGCTGCCTTCAGGGCATCCATGAGATATCGGTCGTTAAAGCCGATCTCCAGCTCCTCGCCGCTGCCCTCACAAACGCAGACATCCTCTGCCTTACCTATGGGAGTGTTGCACAGACAGTCAATCATTCCGTCGCCGAAGGTCATGCGCACGGGATTTCTCGTCTTGTCGTCAACGATGAGAGAAACACGGTCAACGGCACGCTGCAGCTCGCTGCGGTTTACATTGACGGTATATTTGAAATTCTGGGGAACTGCCTTTCTGTAATTAAGGAAGTCACCCTCGAGACGGCGGGTTACAACAACGTTGTTTCCCATGGTGAAGGAAATGTGGCTGCCGCCTACGGAAATGGTTATAATCTCTTCCTCATCGCCGGAGCAGATTCTTTCAATATCGTTAAGCGCGGTGCCGGGAACGATGAATTCGTTGTTGCCGTCACCCTCTATTTTCTCACGGCGGAGAGCAAGACGGAAGCCGTCAACGGAAACGAGAGTGAGAACGCCGTTTTCAATCTCAAACATGGAGCCGGTGTAAACAGGGCGGCTGTCATTATCGCTGACTGCGAAAATGCTCTGATTAATCATCTTTTTCAGAACTGCCTGGGAAATGGTGTAGCTCTGAAGTCCGTCAACGGAGGGAAGCTCGGGATACTTCTCGGAATCCATACCCATGAAGGAAAACTCGGTCTTGCCGCATTTAACGGTGGTCATATTATTTTCATCGGAGGAAATCGTGACCATACCGTCGGGAAGACGGCGTACCATTTCGCCGAAGAGCTTTGCGTTGAGAACAACGGAGCCGGGCTCCTTTACATCGGCCTCCACCTTGGAATAAATGCCCTTCTTAAGGTCATAGCCGGTAACACGGAGGCTTTCACCTGCTTCAAGGAGAAGTCCCTCAAGCTCGTCAATGGGGCTCTTGGATGCAGCTGCTCTGGAGCTGATATTTACGGCGCCCTGAAGAAGATACTTTTCACAAACAAACTTCATTTTTTATGTCCTCCCGATTTAAAATCGAATGATTAATATATAGATAAATAATTTTTTGGTAGCAGTAGTAGCAGTAGTACGAAAAACTGTGGAAAAGTCGCTGAAAGCATTGATAATACTGGAAAATCTGTGTTGATAAAAATGTTCACAAAAAATAAGTTTTAAACATAGACAGGGGACTCGTATTTTTTACAACACAAATCAACACACAACCCACAGACTTTCAACTAAAAAATGTTCAAACTATGATGGCATTTATATTGCTTGTAATGTCGCGGATGGTGATTGCCATCTGGGGATCAGACTGAATGAGCTCCTCAATCTTTTTAATGGAGGAGAGAACGGTGGTGTGATTTCTGCCCTCGTATTCGGTACCGATATCCTTAAGAGAGAGATTTGTAAGGGTACGGATGAGGTACATGGAAATCTGACGGGCCATGGCGGTGTTCTTGCTTCTGTTCTGACCGCGCAGATCCTCCTCTTTAAGAGAATAGTAGCGGGCGGTTTCACGGATAATGTGCTGGGGAGAGGGGATAAAGGTTCCGATGCGGATGACATCCTTTATGGCGCGCTTTACGGCGGCGGTGTCAATGGTGCTGTCCAATATCTCCTTATAGGCCGTGAGACGCTTTACAACGCCCTCAATCTGGCGGACATTGGAGGTTATGGTCTCTGCAATGTAATTCACCGCGTCGTCCTCAAGCACAAGACCGAGCTGTGCTGCCTTGGTGCGGATTATTACCATTCTCGTCTCAATATCAGGGGGCTGAATGTCTACCAAAAGGCCGCCCTCAAAGCGGGTGCGGAGTCTGTCCTCAAGAAGGCTCATTTCCATGGGCGGACGGTCAGAGGTAATGACTATCTGATGGTTTGCCTCGTAGATGTTATTGAAGGTGTGGAAGAATTCCTCCTGGGTGGACTGCTTGCCGGCGATGAACTGAATATCGTCCACGAGGAAGAGGTCCGCGTTGCGGTATTTCATGCGGAATTCCTCACCGCTGCCTTCCTTGATTGCCTTCAAAAGCTGATTTGTAAATTCGTCGCCCTTTATATAGACGATGTTGGCCTCGGGATTCTTTTCATGAATGGCCTGACCGATGGCAAGGAGAAGGTGAGTCTTACCCAGACCGGAGTTACCGTAGATGAACAGGGGGTTATATACATTACCGGGCTTGTCCGCAACGGCAACGGCGGCGGCATGGGCAAAGCGGTTGGAGTTGCCAACTATGAAGCGGTCAAAGGTATAGCCTGCCATTTCGGGAAGAGGATCATTGTCGGGCTTGCCCTCTTTATATGCGTCAAGCTCCTCGCCTGCCAGCACTACGAGATTGAACTCCGTGGAGAAGATGTCTGAAAGTGCGGCGGTAATCGTCTCCGAAAAACGGGAAACGATGATGCTGCGCTTAAAGCCCGTGGGGGTGTAGATAACAAAATCGGAGCCGTTGATTTCAACGGGGGTACAGCCTGTGAACCAGGTTGTCATGGCGGTGGAGGTGAGCTTTGTGCTCAAAATCTCCAGCACGGCACTCCATATATCGTTGATGGAATTTACATTGTCAGCATTCATAAATGACACCTCTTTGTATGTGTAAAACCGATAGGTACGGGAACGCAATATTAATCCGATTAATTATAACATTTTCAACATCAATATGCAATAATTATATATAAATAATGTAGATAAAAAAAGAATATTTTTTTTATGAACTTATAGGTAAAATAACAAGGCCTTTAGAGGCTCTTTCCTGCGGCGCAGACTTCGGAAATGACAACTGCCGGATTAATGAAAAATAAGCACATAATTTAATTATTACCGGTAAAGCCATTACCATAATTCCCCTTGAAGTTGCAGAAAATGAGGTATATAATAAATCACCTATGAAAATTCTTACAAAGGCGATTTTAGAGAATAAGGAAGCAGCCGCCCTCCCCTCACTTTTGGAGAGCGGAGGACTTCCCGCGCTCATTTCCGGCCTTTCAAATGTCCACAGAGTTAATCTCGCCGCGGCACTGAAGGAAAAGCTCCAAATGCCCCTTTTCGTCATCTGCCCCGATGAGGCCTCTGCCGACAGTTTCAGGCGGGATTTGGAGGCCATGACGAATGAGGATGTGCTTCTTTTAAACGCCCGTGACTATACCTTCTATTCCACCGTAGCCGCATCCCGTCAGGGAGAGCAGCAGCGCATTTTCGCCCTTGACAGACTTGCCGGCGGAAATGTGAGCATCTGCGTTGCCACGGTGGCTGCGCTCATGCAGCGAAGCATTCCTCCCGAGACTCTGCGCAGGGCCGCCTTCACCGTAAAGGACGGCGGCGAATGCTCCCCCGAGGAGCTGGAAAAGGCACTTCTGCGCAATGGCTACACCCGCACGGAGCAGGTGGAGGGCGCAGGTCAGTACGCCCGACGGGGCGGTATTCTCGACTTCTTCTCTCCCATGTATCCCGAGCCCGTGCGCATTGAATTCTGGGGCGACGATATTGACTCCATGGGCTTTTTCGATGTTTCAACCCAGCGCCGCACAGAGGCGGCGGAGGAGGTTTGCATCCTGCCTGCGGCGGAAGCTCTTGTATCTCTTGCGAAAAACGGTCAGGAGACGCTGTGCGCGGCTTTAGACACCATGGCGGATACCTGCGAGAAAAGAAAAAACAGCGAGCAGCAGCGCGCTCTTGCGGTTACGCTCCGTCAGGACGCGGAGAAAATCCGCAGCGATATCCGCCTTGCGGATACCGACCGCTATTTGCCTCTCTTGTATGAGGAGGCCTACGGCTTTGACTATATTCCTCCCGATGCCCTTGTTATCCTTGACCAGCCCTCAAGGGCGGCGGACAGAGGAAAGTCCTATACGAAAATTCTGGGCGAGGACATTTCCGCCCTTGTGAAAAAAGGCGTTATCGCAACAACGGCGGAGCGCTTCCGCATGGACTGGGACACCCTGTGCCGCAGGCTTGCGGACTTCCCCGTTTACATGGCCGATGCCTTCACCGTGGGGAGATATCCCCTTGAGCCGAAATCCCTTTGCTCAATCCCCGCAAAGCAGCTTCCCTCCTACGGAGGAAGCGCGAAAACCGCCTGTGAGGATGTGAGCCTGTACCTTAAGCAGAATTACCGCGTTGTGGTGCTGGCAGGTGATATGCGCAGAGCCGAAACCCTGCAGAATTTCTTTAAGGATAACGGCATAAAGGCCCTGCTGCACCCGGAGCTTGAAAAGCTTCCCGAAGAGGGAAACTGCGTCATCACCATCGGCTCTCTTTCCGCGGGTATGGAGTACCCGGGACTTCGCCTTGCGGTGATTACGGACTCCCAGCTTCAGCGCGTTCGAAAGAGCGAGAAAAAGAGAAAAAAGACACCCTCAAATCAGCAGCGGCTTAATTCCTACGCCGACCTTTCCGCAGGCGACCTCGTGGTGCATGAGTCCCACGGCATCGGCCGCTTTGCGGGCATCGTTCAGATGAAGGTTGACGGCTTTGAGAAGGACTATATAAAAATCTGCTATGCAGGTACGGATACGCTGTATGTCCCCGCAACCCAGCTTGACATGGTGACGAAGTATCTGGGCGCAGGTGAGGACAAGCCCGTTAAGCTGTCGAAAATGGGCGGCACCGAGTGGAGCCGTGTCCGCACAAGGGCGAAAACCGCCGCCAAGGACATGGCGAAAAAGCTCATTTCCCTCTATGCCGAGCGTCTGCGGCTTCCCGGCTATGCCTTCTCTCCCGATGCACCCTGGCAGGCGGAGTTTGAGGACAACTTCGGCTATACGGAAACCGATGACCAGTTAAGATGCATTGAGGAAATCAAGGCGGATATGGAGTCAGGCGTTCCCATGGACAGACTCCTCTGCGGTGATGTGGGCTACGGCAAAACCGAGGTGGCCCTCCGAGCCGCCATGAAGTGCATTCTGGATAATAAGCAGGCGGCGATTTTAGTACCCACGACGGTGCTGGCGCAGCAGCATTATCAGACCGCCGTGCAAAGATTTTTCGGCTTCCCCGTCACCGTTGAGGTGCTTAGCCGATTCAGAACGCCGGCGCAGATTTCAAAAACTCTCACGGACCTGAAAAGCGGTCGCTGCGACCTTGTGATCGGAACCCACAGACTTCTGCAGAAGGATGTGAAGTTCAAGGATTTGGGACTTCTCATTGTGGACGAGGAGCAGCGCTTCGGCGTTACCCACAAGGAGCATATAAAGGAAATGAGCCGCGGCGTCGATGTGCTTACCCTGTCGGCAACGCCCATTCCCCGAACTCTGAATATGGCTCTTTCGGGCATACGGGATATGTCCACCATTGACGAGCCTCCCCAGGACAGACTTCCCGTGCAGACCTTCGTCATGGAGCATGACTGGGGCATGGTCACCGATGCCATAAGCCGTGAGATTGCCCGTGGCGGTCAGGTCTATTATCTGCACAACCGCATTGACAACATAGAGCGCACGGCGCTTAAAATAAAGGCTATGTTAGAGGACAGCTGCGGCGATGTTTCCGTGGGTGTTGCCCACGGTCAGATGGACAAGGAAATGCTTGCCTCCGTCATGGAGGATGTCTCCGAGGGCAAAATTCAGGTGCTTGTCTGCACAACGATTATCGAGACGGGCATTGACATTCCCAATGTGAACACCCTCATCATCGAGGATGCGGACAGGATGGGCCTTGCCCAGCTTCATCAGATACGCGGACGCGTGGGACGCTCAACTCGCAGGGCCTCGGCCTATCTCACCTTCCGTGAAAGCAAGGTGCTGTCGGAGGTGGCGGAAAAGCGCCTTACGGCAATCCGCGAGTATGCGGAGTTCGGCTCCGGCTTCAAGATTGCCATGCGTGACCTGGAAATCCGCGGAGCCGGAAATCTTTTGGGCGCGGAGCAGTCGGGCCACATGATTTCCGTGGGCTACGATATGTATCTGAAGCTGCTGGAGGAGGCGGTTCTGGAGGAGCGCGGCATCAAGCCCGAAAAGCGGGCGGATTGCTCCGCCGACCTTGCCGTTGCCGCCAATATTCCCGAGAGCTACATTACCGCCTCGGAGCAGCGCATGGACATATACCGCCGAATTGCACTCATCCGCACGGAGGAGGAGGCCGACGACCTCACCGACGAGCTCATTGACCGCTTCGGTGATCCGCCTCCGGGGGTGAATTCCCTCATACATGTGGCGCTTCTGCGCGGCGAGGCAGGTAAAGCGGGCATCAGCGATATTTCACAGAAAAGCGGCGCCCTGCGCTTCACCCTTGAGGACTTCGACATGGGGCGCATTTCCTGGCTTTACGCCAAGCCCGAATACAAGGGCCGCCTTCATGTGGAGGCTGGGGCAAAGCCCTGCGTAAGCCTGAAGATAAGGTCGAAAAACCGCACAATTGACGAGGCGCGTCGCTTCGTTGCCGACTGGCGGGAAAGTAAAACCGCCGCAGAGGCATAAGTTTACAAAAAGTTGTTGAGTTTGAAAGGCTTATGTAATAGAATAGGGCCAAATATTTTTGCACAAGGAGCAAAGCTATGAAAAGAATTCTTGCGTTTTCTCTTGCAGTAATAATGCTGCTTGCCTGCATGACAGGCTGCTCAAGCAAACCTTCATATAAGGAAGATACCGTAATGACGGTAAACGGCGTTGAAATCAGCTGGGACGAATATATGTTCTGGATCGGCTATGCCGCAATGTATCTGAATTACCAGTACAGCATGTACGGTATGGAGCTTGACTGGAGCGCGGAGGTTCAGGAGGGTATGACTGCTGCCCAGTGGTGTGTTGACTATGCCCAAAAAACCATCGTTCAGAAGGCGGTTATCGACGCAAAGTGCGCCGAAATGGAAATCACCCTCAATGAGGACGAGCAGGCCGAGGTACAGAAGAGCCTTGATGATTACAAGGCACAGTGCTGCGGTGAGGATGCCACCGACGACCAGTTTGAGGCATATCTGAAGACTAACGAATACAGCAATATTTCCGTCCTCCGCAGCTCACAGACCACCACCGCGCTCACCAACAAGCTCTTTGACAAGCTTTACGGCGAGGACAACTCAAAGGTTGACGGGAACGAGCTTCTCGCTCTTGCCGAGGAAAACGGCTACACCAAGGCAAACCACATTCTGTTCCTCTTCACCGACGAAAACGGTGAGGCCCGCTCCGACGCGGAAAAGGCCGCAGGCAAGGCAAAGCTTGAGGGCTTCATGGAAGAGCTCAACGCCATTGAGGACAAAGAGGCCCGCTATGCCCGCTTCCTTGAGCTGAAGGAGGAAAACTGCGAGGACACCGGCACCGAGGCTTATCAGTTCGCCGCGGGTACCATGGTTGAGGAATTCTATAACAAGAGCCTCGAGCTGGGCGAGTATGAAATGGACATCGTGGAAACCACCTACGGCTACCACCTCATGATCGGTCTGCCCCTTGACCTTGACTACAGCGTAACCGGCGGCGCCAATCAGGAGCCTCTGTCTCTGCGTGAGACTATGGTGAATAAGATGTTTACCGACCAGCTTGAGCAGTGGCAGAATGAGGCCGAGGTAAAAATGATAGGCGAGTTTGAGGACTTCGACTTCACCTCCGTATTCGGTCCCTCCGGCTTTATCTATCAGAGCTGGGCAGACCGCGCTGCCGCAAAAAAGAAATAGGACAGTGCTTTGACATAAGAAAAACCCACCGAAGAAAAGCTGTAGCCGCATAAGGAAGTTTTTAACACAAGAAAACCCGCCGAAAAGGAAATTTATTCTCCTCTTCGGCGGGTAATTCTATTATTTGACAAATGCGGATTTGTCATTGGTTGTCACTGAACACAAATTGCGTGTTGATGGGAACTTTGAAATAATCATTATCCCCATTCTCAATCAGTATAAGTGTTTTCGCGTTCTTTATTTCAAGCTTGAATGTTGCTATCTGCGAAGCGGCAATCATTATTCCATTCTCTATCTCATATGTGCCATATGCTGTGAATGACACGATATCACCGGCACCAAACCGGAATTCATTGGTTTCAGTATTTATCCAAAAATACGGTGTCAGCATTTTTTCATAATCGCCGACAGCATAGTAACTACCGGAAAGCAAGTCCGGAGTATCAGAATTATGGCCTGCATTGGAATTACACCCAATGAACAAGAAAACGCAAATAGTTAATAAACACAAAGCAATTATTCTTTTCATGCTTTCCCCCCATAAAAATCTAAATGTCCGCATCTGTATCGAGCATCGGATTTTGCCGTACAAAATCCCCATCCCGAAAAGCTTCCTTATCGGGCTCTGCCAAAATTCGGTGGGTTTTCTTTATATGCTGAGTTTAACCCTTTAATATCTCGTCGGGGTTTATTTTGATTACCCATACGCTGGTGAAATCCGGGTCGGTTATAACCTCTCCCGTGGACTGCAGGCGATATTCACCCTTCTGGGCAGGCTTGGTTGACCGAAGGTCAGGGGGCAGAGAGATTACCGTTCCGTTCTCCTGCTTGACATTGATTACGGTTTCGTTTGCTTCGATAACGGTACCCCAAAACTGCTTCTGGTCAATTACCTCGTCATCTGTTATGCAGTAGGTGATGCCGATCAAAATAGTTTTACCGATTAAATCCCGGTATGTTAATTCTTCCATTTGCTTGCCTCCAAAATTTGCTCTTTTAAAGCTCGCTTATAAGCTTTTCAAGCTCTGCGGAAAATTTTCCGATGTGGACACCGTCGCAGAAGCGGTGGTTGAGCTCAAGAGAAATACCCAGCACCCTGCGCCCGTTTTCCTCGTGGAATTTGCCCCAGGCAATGCGGGGGATGTTGTCATCGGGATCAAAGTTGCGCTCGTTGGTGAGAGCCGTCAGCTCAATCCAGGGCAGACAGGAAATGAAAATGAGGTTTTTGCCCTCAAGGCTCATGTCGATGAATTCCTTCTGTGCGCTGCTTTTTTTCGCTGCGGCGGCGCAGAATTCATCTATTGTGCCATTGCAGGGCATGGTAACGATGTGGAAATTGTCCGAGCCCTTTTTCAAGTCCGTAAAGCTGCACAGAAGCTCCTCGTGCTTCACGATTTCCCCGTTCTCAATGGCGTAGCGGAAGTTTTCAACGGAGTTGACCGCCTTTGTCACAAGATAGCTCAGGGCATAGTAAAAGGACAGACCGCGGCTGTGGGTGTAGTCATAGAGCTTCGTGACATCAAGGTTATAGGTCACGCTGTAAAAGGGCTGTGAAACGGCGGAGAAAAACTCAAAGAGCTCTCTGCGCTCCCAGCTTTCATAATCGATTTTAACCATGGCTGCTTATATGCTCCTTGATTGCATTAAAGGTGTTGTCGGATATGACATGCTCGATGCGGCAGGCATCCTCCGCGGCATCCTTTTCGCCGACGCCCAGCTGCATGAGAACTGCCGTAAGGATTTCGTGGCGCTCATAGATTTTTTCCGCAACGGCGGCGCCGCTTTCCGTAAGGGAAAGAAAGCCGTTTTCGTCGCCCGTAACATATCCGCCCTCCTTCAGAATGCCGAGAGCACGGCTGACACTGGGCTTTGAAAAGCCAAGCTGCTGTCCTACATCAATGGCACGGACATTTTTTAATTTCCGGGAAAGCACATAAATGGTTTCAAGATACATTTCACCGGATTCCTGCAAGCGCATATTAAAATCTCCTCTTTAGTCAGTTTGCACCGAGGGCTTCGTTCATCGCCAACACATCCGTGAGATGAAGCGAGCCGTCAAGGCCGCTGTCGGAAATGCCGTAGACATGGTCGCCTGCGGCATCGGAATAGCATAGTACGACATTGGGAAACACATCGGGAATGTATAAGCGCAGGCCTATCTGCCCGCCCGATTTCATATCTCCGCCGTTCCAGAGAATGGTGCCTGTTCCGGCATAGTAAATCCCGTCATGATATAGGGGCGTGCAAAGCCTGACCTGCCGTGCGGCACCGTAAATTGTGATGAGAATCTGCCGCCCTTCGGGGTCAACGGTGCAGATTTTGTCCTCGGGGAGATTAAAGCCCGAGGGGTCGGCGTCCGCAAGGGTGACGGTGCAGACAGAAGCGGGAGTGCCGCTTTTTTCAGGCTCCGGGGTTTCTTCGGGTGCTGCGGTTTCTTCGGGAGTCTCCGTTTCGGAGATTTCCCCGGGATTCTCTCCCGTGCTGCCGCTGCTTCCGCAGGCGCAGAGTGAAAACAGCATAAGAAGTGTCAGCGCAAAACAAAGAAGCTTTTTCATGTGTCCCTCTCCTTTTAAAACGCCTTCGGCATCAGCCGAAGGCATGGTGCTTTATTACATTACCGCGTGGAGAATAAAGCCGTAGACGATAAGGAATTCAGCAACGATATAGGTCAGCATGACCACAAAATGTGTTTTGAAAATGGTGTCCTTCTTAAAGCGGACATAGAACAGAGTGCTGTCGGAAATAAAGAACAGCACGGCACCGATGAAGGTGACAACGGAGGCACAGCTGACCTCGGTGAGAAGCTGATACAGGGCAAAGCAGTTCATGGTGCCGTTGCACAGCAGATAGAAGAACATGGGGTAGAAGAGAGCCTTGGGCAGGCTGCTTTTAAGTCCTCTGAAAACAAGAACGGAGGCGGTGAAGTAAACCACGGCGCAGAGGATGATTGCCCAAAGGGGAATTACGGAAAAGTCAACAAATCGGCTGTATGCAATGATAAAGCACACATGGGAGGCCATGAAGCTGATGCCGCCTGCGGTGAACCACTTGGTGCCCTTGGGAATCAGCAGGACATCACCCAGCCAGCTTGTGAGCAGGGCAGCGATGACGATGCACAGGGGATTTTCCACCATGCAGCAATAGTAGCCCACTAAAGCCAGGAGAAGCCAGGGCTTGGTGACGGCGCGAAGCTTTTTGTTGCTTTTGAGGCTTGCGTAAAGGTGGATAACGGCGGAAATCACAAAGATGGATAGAAAAATATACGACATAAATGTACTCCTTGTTTAATATCAAAATAATATTACCATACAGTCGGCAAACTTTCAATTGTTTAATCCGTAATACTGTGATATATTGGAAGAAAAACATAACAAAACGGAGGAAACAGATATGAAATACATTTTTGTGGTCAATCCCATGGCAGGCGAAGGCGGCGCAGAGGAAAAGCTCCGCGAGGCAATTGAAGCTCTGCCTCAGAAGGAGTCCTGCGAAATCTATGTCACAAAGGCCGTGGGCGATGCCACCGAGTTTGTGAAAAAGACCGTGGCGGAAAACAAGGGCGAGGAAATCCGCTTCATCGCCTGCGGCGGCGACGGCACCATCAACGAGGTGTTCTCCGGTGCGGTGGGCGCGGAAAAGGTCTCCGTCACCTGCTGGCCCTGCGGCAGCGGCAATGACTTTGTCAAGTGCTACGGCGGCGCCGAGGCATTTATGGATGTGGCAAAGCTCGTGGAGGCAAAGACCGAAAAAATCGACGTGCTGAAGGTGGGCGACCGCTACAGCATCAATGTCACCAACTTCGGCTTTGACACCACCGTTGCCATTACCATCAACAAGGAACGCGAAAAGACCGGTCACGGCAACAAGAATGCCTACACCAAGGGCGTTGTCACCGCGCTGATCAAGAGCATGAAGAACAGCGGCACCGTCTATGCCGACGGCGAAAAGCTCAACGAAAGCGGAAAGTTCCTGCTCTGCACCGTGGCAAACGGTCAGTATGTGGGCGGCTCCTTCAAGTGCGCTCCCCGGGCAAAGCTGGGCGACGGCCTCATGGAGGTCTGCCTCATTGATCCCATTTCCCGCCTGCGCTTCGTAAAGCTGCTGGGACCTTACACCGCGGGTGAGCATCTTGACGATGAGAGCTTCTCCGATATCATAACCTACCGTCAGGCAAAGAAGGTCGAGGTTGAAGCTCCCGAGGGCTTTGCCTACTCCCTGGACGGCGAAATCATCTATGAAAGCAAGTTCAGCATCGAGATAGTTCCCAATGCCCTGAGCTTCGCAAACCCCAATCTGTAAAAAAGAATCAGAAAAAGACACCCGAGAGGGTGTCTTTTTCTGCGGCAAATCTTGTGTCTGAAAGGGGATTTTCCACAAGATGTTGTTGAACCCCGCCCGAGCGGGAAAAAACACCCCGTTTTCGGAGGGGAAAACGCAAAAAAGCATTGATATTACAAGAAAAAATGCTTGACCTGTGGGATGCGGTATGTTATAGTAACAATTACCTGTCGGACGAGAGGTTTCTTTTTGCGCGCATTTTTTGCCCCGAAGGATGCCTCAAAGTCTCATACAGGGAGGCAAATGTCCGCACCGAAAAACGCGGATAAATAATATAGGAGGTGCCGAAAAGTATGGCTGACAACAGAGTCAAAATCACTTTGAGATGTGAAGAGTGCAAGCAGAGAAACTACAATACCATCAAGAATAAGAAGAATACTTCCGAAAAGCTTGAGCGCAATAAGTATTGCCCCTTCTGCAGAAAGCACACAAAGCATGTCGAAACCAAGTAACTTTCTGAAAGGACGAGTGTAAAATGGCTGACGAAAAGAAAAAAGCTGTCCCCAAAAACACTGCTGCCGTAAAGAAAGAAGAAAAGAAACTCGGCTTATTTAAGCGCATCGGAAAATGGTTCCGCGAAATGGTAAGTGAGCTTAAGCGAGTTGAGTGGCCCACCCCCAAGCAGCTTATCAACAACACATTGGTAGCACTGGGTGTCATGGCGGTTTCCGCTGTGGTGCTGGCCGGTTTCGACTGGATAGCCCGCCTTGCCGTTGATACCATCACGAAGCTGGCTGGTTAAAGGTTAATAATTATGGCAGAAGAAGCAAAATGGTATGTGATTCACACATACTCAAGTTATGAAAACGCAGTATCCGCAGCAATAATGAAGGCCGCGGAAAACCGCAAGATGACGGATCTGATCCATGAGATAAAAATTCCCATGGAGACCGTAACCGAGTATACCGACGCAGGCGAAAAGACCTATGAGCGTAAGATATTCCCCGGCTATGTGTTCTGCAAGATGGTTCTCACCGATGAGAGCTGGCACCTGATCCACAATGTTCGCGGTGCAACCGGCTTCGTAGGTTCCGACGGCAAGGCCGTTCCCCTTTCGGAGCAGGAAATTTATGACCTGGGCATCGAGCACCACGAGGTCGTTATCGGCTTCAATGTGGGCGACACCGTTAAGGTAGTTGACGGTCCTCTGGCCGGCTTCCTGGGTGTTGTTGAGGAGCTTGACGCAGAAAACGAAAAGATTCGCGTCATGGTCTCCATGTTCGGCAGAGAAACTCCTGTCGATCTCGATCTGGATCAGGTTGAAGAAATTAAAGAATAATAAGAAAGAGGTGCTTGAATTATGGCACAGAAAGTAGTTGGATATGTCAGATTCCAGGTTCCCGCAGGCAAGGCAACTCCGGCTCCCCCTGTAGGTCCCGCACTTGGTCAGTACGGCGTAAATATCGGCCAGTTCACCAAGGATTTTAACGAGCGCACTAAGGGCGACATGGGCATGATGATCCCTGTCGTTATCACCGTTTACTCCGACCGCAGCTTCACCTTCATTACCAAGACTCCCCCTGCAGCACTGCTTATCAAGAAGGCATGCGGTATCGAGACTGCTTCCGGCGTCCCCCAGAGAGACAAGGTTGCAACCATCAGCAAGGAAGATCTTCGCAAGATCGCAGAACAGAAGATGCCCGACCTCAACTGCACCGATATCGAGAGTGCAATGAGCATGATCGCCGGCACCTGCCGTTCCATGGGCGTACTCGTAGGCGAGTAATTGTCCCACAAGTGGGAGGATTTAATCCGACTCAACCACATTATTAGGAGGAAACGAAATTGTTTAGAGGTAAAAATTATAAAGAGAGCGCAAAGCTCATTGACAAGCAGGCCCTCTATGATCCCATGGAGGCATTCGGCCTGGTAATTAAGGCAAGCAAGGCAAAGTTCGACGAGACCGTCGAGCTGCACGTAAAGCTCGGTGTTGACGGTCGTCACGCTGACCAGCAGGTCCGCGGTGCTATCGTTCTCCCCAACGGCACCGGCAAGTCCGTTCGCGTTCTGGTATTCTGCAAGCCCGAGCGTGTTGAAGAAGCTCTCGCAGCAGGCGCAGATTACGCAGGCGGCATGGAGTATGTTGAAAAGATCCAGAAGGAAAACTGGTTCGAGTTTGATACCGTCGTTGCAAGCCCCGACATGATGGGTACCATCGGTCGTCTCGGTAAGGTTCTGGGCCCCAAGGGTCTCATGCCTTCTCCCAAGGCAGGCACCGTAACTCCCAACATTGCTCAGGCAGTTAAGGAATCCAAGGCCGGTAAGGTCGAGTATCGTCTGGACAAGACCAACATCATCCACTGCCCCATCGGCAAGGTATCCTTCGGCGAGCAGAAGCTCTATGAGAACTATGCAGCACTCATCGGCGCCATCATCAAGGCAAAGCCCGCAGCAGCAAAGGGCCAGTACATCAAGTCCTGTGTCACTGCTTCCACCATGGGCCCCGGCGTTAAAATCAACGCACAGAAGCAGCTTTAATCTTAATTAAAGATTTAAAACTCCACGGTTAATACCGTGGAGTTTTTATTATTGTGCCGCCTTATCTATTAAGATAGACAAAGATGGAATAATTTGCTATACTTTGAGACAACGCAGATTAAAAATTATATGGAGGAAAAGAAAAATGAAAAAAGTTATCGCGCTACTCTTGGCATTGATGATGTGCCTGACCCTCTGCGCCTGCGGTGGAACAGGTAATGGAGGTACAGACAATGGCGGAATGGATAATTATAGAAGCAACATTGCACGCACGCCGGAAGAGGTTATTAAAAACTATGCAAGCATGAGAACCTTTGAAGACTATTGCTGTCTGTTCGGCATTGACGCTGTTGAAACCTTGAAAAACCACTATACAGCATATTTGTACCAAAATACCGACGGCTCTCTTGAAAAAATGCGGGAAGAGCTTTTGGGCGGCTTTCCTAACAATCTTATACGAGTGCCTTTTATTGACAGCTCAAATATTAGCGCCGATGTATTAATAGACGGGGACAAGGTAGAAAGCTACAGAAGCGGATTGGAGCAAGCGAGCTCTTTCGGTGAGCTTCTTTCAACCTGCGTGGAAGCAACAATTGAATTTTGGTCTGCAGACTTTGAAACTATGATGGAAGAGCAAGGTTTGAATTTCAGTGTTTTGGATGTTTCAACGCGCGAGCTTTCAGGCGATGAGTACACGCAGGCTCTCGGGGAATATTGCTCATATATTAAAAATTGTTTTGTGATTAGCCAATATACTGATGTTATCTTTATGGTAACACCCGAATCAATTAATAGGATTTATTCCGTGTCCGGAACTGTTGATTTCGGCGAAGAAACAAGGTATTATGAAAACATGTGTGTTGTTGTGGAAACAGCAGACGGATGCTTCACGATGCCTTATTAAAGAAAAAAGACCGAGTCAATCGACTCGGTCTTTTAATTTTTGTTTTCTCGGTGTACAGCTTCGAGCTGACGCAATTAAGATTAACTGAAAGGTTCGTAACGATCTAAAAAGAATTACTTGCCCATGTTCATCTGAGCAGCGACTTCTGCAGCGAAGTCTTCCTGCTTCTTCTCGATGCCTTCGCCCTTTTCGAAGCGAACTGCGTCGACGAACTTAACGGTACCGCCAAGAGCCTTTGCAGCGCTTGCCATGTACTTTTCAACGCTCATGGAGCCGTCCTTAACGAACTCCTGCTGGAGCAGGCAGTTTTCCTGATAGAACTTGTTCATCTTGCCCATGACGACCTTTTCCTTAACAGCCTGGGGCTTGGATGCCATCTTGGGATCGTTGTCCATGAGTGCGAGAGCGACCTTCTTCTCCTCCTCAAGAACTTCCTCGGTGACCTGGCTCTTGTCCCAGAAACGGGGATTGAGAGCAGCGATCTGCATTGCGATGTCCTTGCCGATGACGGTTGCGTCGCAGCCTTCAGCCTCGAGGTTTACGAGAACGCCGATCTTGCCGCCTGCGTGAACATATGCCACGGAGGTGTTTGCGTCGTAACGGACGAAGCGGCGGATCTGGAGATTTTCGCCGATGGACATGGTCTTCTCGGGCATGATTTCCTTAACGGTGAGATCTCTGCCGGGGTACTTGCAGTCCATGAGAGCCTCAACATTTGCGGGGTTGTCCTTCAGAACGACCTTGCAGATATCCTTAACGAACTCGACGAAGAGTGCGCTCTTTGCGCAGAAGTCGGTTTCGCAGTTAACTTCAACAACAGCGCCAACGCCGCATTCGGGGCAAACTTCAGCGTATGCCATGCCTTCTGCAGCAATGCGGCCTGCCTTCTTGGCAGCCTTTGCAAGGCCCTTTTCGCGGAGCCATTCAACAGCCTTGTTCATGTCGCCGTCGGTCTCGGTGAGGGCCTTCTTGCAGTCCATCATGCCGACATTGGTCATCTCACGGAGAGTCTTTACGTCCTGTGCGGTAAATGCCATAACAATTTTCCTCCTGTAAATTTGTCCGAAAAAGGGGAGCAAAAGCTCCCCTTGGGAATTTTAATTATTCTTCTTCGACCTTCTCGGCTTCTGCTTCGGAAGCAACTTCTTCCTCTGCATCTTCGCCCTGACGGCCTTCCTGAACTGCGTTTGCCATGGTGGCGGCAATCAGGCGGATTGCGCGGATAGCGTCGTCGTTTGCGGGAATGACATAGTCGACCTCATCGGGGTCGCAGTTGGTGTCAACGATAGCAACGATGGGGATGTGCAGCTTGCGAGCCTCTGCGATTGCGTTGTGCTCCTTGCGGGGGTCAACAACGAACATAGCGCCGGGGAGCTTCTTCATGTCCTTAACGCCGCCGAGGTACTTCTCGAGCTTTTCCATCTCGCCGAGGTGCTTCATGACTT
>JAUMWD010000018.1 GCA_030529825.1 Bacillota bacterium | reverse complement strand
TCTCTTTTCGGATTTCTTCCACGATGTCCTCGTAGCTGCCAATAAAAGCGGACTCTTCCTCTTTTTGGGGCTCTTCCACTTCACGCTTAACGGGATTGATAGGGGTGAAGGTCTCGGGTGCGGTGGCAGCCTCTTTGGAGTCTGCGTTTACCGCGAGCTTGCGATCCTCACGGTTGTAGCTTCTGGATATTGTGACGGCGAGCTTTGTGGGTGAGCCGAACTCCTCCAACATTGCTCCTTCGTCCTCCGCTTCGTCGAGCAGCTTGTTGTAGTACTGAATGATCTCATCTCTGTCTTCCTTAAACATGAAGGTAAGCAGCTTTGAGAGCTCAGCCATGTAACGCTGTCTGTTAATACGCGTCACCTCCGTATAGTATGCTCTACATATATTGACCAATTTATAACTTAACATTATACATTATATTTGAATTTGTTAAAGCGGTCAAGAAAAATCGCCAAAGTTTACGCATTGTCAATATTTTCGTTGACAATAGTCAATGGCTTTTATAAAATATATTGGTTAAAAAATACTGGAGGAAGGCCTCTGGTAGATAGGAGAAAACAAATTATGGCAAAAGAGAAAAAAGTTGAACAGATAACCGATATGGAGCAGGACTTTGCCCAGTGGTTCACCGATGTTTGCACCAAGGCGGAGCTCGTCGACTACTCCGGCGTAAAGGGACTTTTCATCCTGCGTCCCTATGGCTATGCAATCTGGGAAAATATCCAGAAGGAGCTTGACAGAATGTTCAAGGAAGGCGGCCACGAAAATGTGTCCATGCCTATGCTCATTCCCGAAAGCCTGCTTCAGAAGGAAAAGGACCATGTTGAGGGCTTTGCGCCCGAGTGCGCATGGGTAACCATGGGCGGCAGCGAGGAACTTAGCGAGCGCCTGTGCATCCGTCCTACCTCCGAAACCCTTTTCTGCGACCATTGGAGCCATACCGTTCATTCATGGCGCGACCTACCCATGCTGTACAATCAGTGGTGCAGCGTTCTCCGCTGGGAAAAGACCACCCGTCCCTTCCTCCGCGGCAGAGAATTCCTCTGGCAGGAGGGTCATACCCTGCATATAAACGAGGAGGAGGCCCGCAAGGAAACCCTGCAGCAGCTTGAGGTTTATGCTGACCTCTGCGAAAACTACCTTGCAATGCCCGTTATCCGCGGCAATAAGACAGACAAGGAAAAATTCGCAGGCGCCGTCAATACCTACACCATCGAGTGCATGATGCATGACCACAAGGCTCTGCAGTCCGGCACCAGCCATTATTTCGGCGACGGCTTTGCAAAACAGTTTGATATCACCTTTACCGATAAGGATAACAAGCTGAAGTATCCCCACCAGACCTCCTGGGGTATGTCCACCCGCATTATCGGCGGTATCATCATGACCCACGGCGACAACAGCGGCCTTGTTCTGCCTCCCCGCATTGCACCCATTCAGGTCGTGGTCGTTCCCGTTGCCCAGCATAAGGAAGGCGTTATCGAGAAGGCCACCGAGCTTTACGAGGCAATAAAGGCCGCAGGCATCCGCGCAAAGATCGATGTCAGCGACAACAGCCTTGGCTGGAAGTGTGCACAGTATGAGATGAAGGGCGTTCCCCTCCGTATTGAAATCGGCCCCCGCGACATAGAAAACAATGTCTGCATGGCAGTACGCCGCGACAACGGCGAGAAGATTTCCGTATCTCTTGATGAACTGACCGCAAAGATTCCCCAACTGCTGGCTGATGTTCAGCAGGGCCTGTTTGACAAGGCAAAGAAGAATCTTGATGAGCATATCTTTGAGGCTCATTCTCTTGAGGAAGCAAAGGCACTTCAGGAGGAAAAGGGCGGCTTCATCAAGACCATGTGGTGCGGTGAGCTTGAATGCGAAATGAAGATGAAGGAAGAAGCGGGCATGTCCAGCCGCTGCATCCCCTTCGTTCAGGAGGATTTGGGCGACACCTGCCCCATCTGCGGCAAGAAGGCAAAGCACATGATTTACTGGGGCGTAGCATATTAATTGATTTGAATAAAACCCATCCGCTTTTGCGGATGGGTTTTTCTGTTGCATTGCCTTGTAAAAAACGGCGGCGCATGATAAAATCGGTCTGTAACACGAAAGCGAGGAATGTCACATGAAGAATAGCAAGGGCCTGCTGGTCTTTATAGGCATAAGAACTGTTGGACTAATTCTGTTGGGACTTGCATTTATAGTTCTGGGCGTATATGTCCTGATAAATCCCGCAGAGTATGACTACGAAGCCACCGCAACCATAAGCAGGATTGAAGCCACCGGCGGTGAATGGGTTACCGATGCTGACGGACATGAAACCTATGAGGACACTTATACCGTTTATGTAAGCTATGATTTTGAAGGCAGGGAAATCAAGGACGCGGAGCTCAACAGCTATAGCAGCAGCATGAAGGTAGGCGACAGCGTTGATATCGAATTCAACGCCGATGACACCGCCCATGTCAGCGAGGTGGGCTTCAGCATACTGCCAATAGTCGCCATTGTTGCCGGTACTGTTGCCGTCGTTGTGGGAGTTGTCGAGATAATAAAGCTCCCCGAAACAAGAGCAAGATTCTGATGTCTGTTGATGAATAAATAAAAAGACAGTGTGAAAACACTGTCTTTTTTGTTCAATTATTTACTTCATTTTCATCTTCTTCGGTAACGGTCAGGTTAATATCGGCAAAGGTGTTGTCCTTGCGGGAAAGCCTTTCTCCCACGGCCTTCATGCCTTTAATACAGAGCGAGGAAACGGCGCTTAACAACGCCAGCGCAAGTGCGGCTTCTCTTTTTTTCATATGTGCTCCTCCTTGCTTGTGATGTGTTTATTATACAGCGGTGCGGAGAATATCACAAGCAAACAAAGTGTGAATTATGAAAGCACGGTGCCGGGGTAATAGTGGGCGAGGATTTCCTTGTAGTCTGCGCCGTTTTTTGCCATGATGTTGGCGCCGTACTGGCTCATGCCCACTCCGTGACCGTAGCCTTTTACGGTGAATACAAAGCCGCTGCCTGTGTGTTCAAGCTCAAAATCCGTGGAGCGAAGGGAAAACAGACTGCGCAGCTCGCTTCCGCTGAAGCTTTCACCGCCGATTACAATGCTTTCAACACGGCCTGCTGCATCCCGCTTGATTTCTCCGATCCAGCTTTTTGCTTCGCCTGTCATGTCCGCCGCAGGGCGTCCGTAGAGAACGGTATCACGGAAATCCAGCTCACTCAAGCTCAATTTGCTGACAAAGTTCGGCACATCCTTTTCGGTTTCGGGCGTGTCAACGCTGGTTAGATAGGGAAGCTCATTCCATACAGCACCGCTGTTTTCCGTTGTGCCGCAGGAGGAGGAATGGAAGACGGCCAGCGCAGGCTCGCCGTTATAGCTGATGTATTCTCCGTCGGTGTCCTCCACGGCCTCCTCTATGCGAGCTATGTAGGCTGTGTACTTGTCGCCCCATAATTCCTTTAGCTCCGCATCGCTTTTGTATGCCTGACAGCAGCCGGAATCTGCGCAGATGTCGCAGCTTTCGTGCTTCGTGCCGTTTGATAAAGCTCTTTGCAGGTAGCTTCTGGCGGCAACCGCCTGGGCCTTCAGGGCCTCGGACTCAAAGCTCGCAGGCATTTCTGCCGCAACAACACCCACGAGATAATCCTTCACTGAAATTTCCGTTACCTCATCTCCGGAGGCAAGCCTTATGGTACGGGAAGCATCTCCGGGAAGCCTCTCTGCCTTCTTTGTGCTGTTTGAGGGGGCATTATCATAAATCCCGGTCTTGTCCGACAGAATGGGTATGCAGAGAATTGCCGCCGTAATCAACAGAGACAGCAGAAGAAGTCGTTTCATATTTTCTCCTTTCTCATCTTATGGTTGACTCAAATGTCAAATAAGTATAAAATATATTAATAACCATAGTGTTACCAATATTTTTATTATGGCAGGTTAATTATTATGCGTAAGAATGCTTTGATTATATGCTGTTTCGCCTGCGCTTTTGGTGCCTTCGGAGCGTTTTTCCGCTGGCTTCAGAATCAGCTGGCCTTTGACGCAGTTACGGGTATGCTGAACTCCAGCATGTGGAATATTTTAGTGCCCCTTACCCTTGTCGCTACGGCGACGGTGTTTTTCTTCCTTATACGCAAGGTGCTTGGGGGACTTGCCGCACCCGAGGAAATGTACGACACCTTCCGCGGAACGACCTTTTTTCATCCCATTGCAGCTTGGATAATCGGCGGTATTACCGCTATCGGCGGCGTTGTAACTATTTTCAGCTCATCCCTTGATCCCCAGTCGGGAGCATTGACCGTTATCGGACTTTTGGCAATTGTCACGGGAATCAGCTTCCCCTCAATATGCACTGCGGCAAAAAAGCACTTTTCTCCCAACCTCATCAGCGTATTTTCCGCACTGCCGATTCTGATGTTTGCGCTTTGGCTTGTTACCTGCTATATCCGCAACGCCAGCATCCCCAATGTGTGGAAATACGGAATAGAGATAGTTGCAATCAGCGTAATTATACTTGCCTTCTACTATAACGCAGGCTTTGCCTTCGGAAAGCCCAAACCCAAAATGGCACTGTACACCTCTATGCTGGGCTCGTTTATGGGACTTGTTTCTCTTGCAGACAGCCGCGCCATCGGTATGCAGATTATTCTCTTCGGAGCATCCGCCATGCTGCTTATGTACTGCTGGATGATAGTCAGCAATATGCGTGAGCCTGATGAAAGTGAAGCTGCAGAGGAGCCTAAACCCGAGGAAAGTGAAAAAGAGGCTGAAGCCGAGCCGACCGAGGAGAACGAAACGGTTATCCCCGCAGGAGAAAAGGTGGTCACGGCAGAACCTACGCTTCAGGCACCGACACACCGCGACAGCGATGTTGACGCCATAATAAGCGAGGTCAAATCGACTGATAAATAAATATTACCAAAACGCAAGCGAAGTTCAATTTGCTTGCGTTTTTCTCATGCTATCTATAAAAATTTTTCATTATGTAGAAACTGGGAAATGCTTGTGATTCGGTTGACAAATGAAGCCGTAATTGTATAATAATCTGTGCGAAAAATAAGTTTTTGTTGATATATCTAATAAGGGAGATGTTATAAATGCGCGGAATGGAAACCGGTAAAACCCGCATCAGACACACTGTGTTCACCGAAATTGCCCGACTTGCTTACGAGGGCAGCGATGACTATGCAAGAGCCCTTGAGGAGCTTACATATAAAATCCGGCCCGGCGATCCCGATGATTCCGGCAGCTACAAGGGCAGCGTGCTCTATGAAAGAGCCGTTATCGGTGAAAGACTCCGTCTTGCAATGGGCCTGCCCGTGCGCAAGCTGGGTGTATATAACAATATCCGCGACGGTGTTGAGGAATCTGCAATTGCCGAAAAGTACTATGAGCCTCCTCTTATCAATGTGATTAAGTTCGGCTGCAATAAGTGTCCCGAAAATCTTGTTGTGGTAAGCAACAAGTGTCAGGGCTGTCTGGAGCGCCCCTGCTCTTCCGTATGCCCCAAGGGTGCGATAAGCCGAGTAAACGGTCAGGCCTATGTAAATCCCGATATGTGCATCCGCTGCGGCAAGTGCATCAATGCCTGCTCCTTCAATGCAATTATCAAAATGGAACGCCCCTGCGCAAAGGCCTGCGGCGTGAAAGCAATTCATTCCGATGACCACGGCAGAGCAGAAATTGACTACTCCAAATGTACCTCCTGCGGTCAGTGTCTCGTTGCCTGCCCCTTCGGTGCCATTTCCGATAAGTCCCAGATTTTCCAGACCATAATGGCCATTAAGAGCGAAACTCCCGTGTATGCAATCCTTGCTCCCGCCTTTGTAGGCCAGTGGGGACCGGACGCGGTTCCCGAGAAGATGCACGCCGCATTCTCCCGTCTGGGATTTGCGGGGGTATATGAGGCAGGCATCGGCGCAGACCTTTGTGTAATGGAAGAAGCCGCTGATTTCTTGGAGGAGGTCCCTGCAAAGTATTCCTTCATGGTAACCTCCTGCTGCCCCTCCTGGAGCAACTTGGTTAAGACCATGTTTCCCGAGATGAAGGAGAATATCTCCGTTGCACTTACCCCCATGGTAATCACCGCACGCCTTGTAAAGAAGCAGCATCCCGGCTGCAAGGTGGTGTTTGTAGGTCCCTGCGATGCGAAGAAGCTGGAGGCAAGCCGCCGCCATGTGCGCAGCGATGTTGACTTTGTCCTCACCTTTGAGGAAGTTCTGGGTATGTTCGCCGCAAAGGGCGTTGATAAGGAATGTATCCCCGAGGAGGAAAAGCAGCCTTTGCAGCATGCGGGTACTGACGCGCGCCGCTTCTCCATATCCGGCGGCGTTGCCCAGGCCGTTGTAAATGCAATTCATCAGCAGAATCCCGATCTCGAGGTTAAGGTTGCAAAGGCGACGGGACTTGATGAGTGCCGAAAGCTCCTTATGATGGCAAAGGCCGGCAAGTACAATGGCTATCTCCTTGAGGGTATGGCATGTCCCGGCGGCTGCATAGCCGGAGCAGGCACTCTGCAGCCCATTGAAAAGTCCGAGAAGAATGTGGATAAATTTGCCTCCGAGGCGAGCTTCTCCTGTTCTCTCGATACCGAATTCAAGGAATACCTTCCCGTAATCGAAGAGTCCGGAAAGAATTATAATATGTGAGCGATGTAAAAAGAGCTCCCCTGCGGGGAGCTCTTTTTGTTTTCGGCTTTGCATGTAATTATCCCTGCAGGCATAACATAGTCTTGTACAAAAAGGGAGGAATGACCATGGCATATGAGGAAAAAGCAAGGCCGGCGATAAAGCCCCATTCCGTAAGCATGGAGGACCGCTGTAAAATGAGCATTACCGGCGTGGAGGATGTGGAGAGCTTTGACGAGACGGAAATCGTAATGCGTACATCCCAGGGGAATCTCATTGTCCGGGGAAGCGGACTGCATATAGGAAAAATAAGCCTTGATGTAGGTGAACTGCGGGTAGAGGGACTTATAATCGAGCTTGTATATGAGGAACAGCGCGCACCCGCCACCTCCTTCTGGAGTAAGATCTTCGGCTGATGGAGATAGAGGTCAGACGGCAGCTGCTGCAGCTGACAGCAGCCTTTGCCTCAGGCTTTTTGCTGGGCATGGCGTACGACGCCTTCAGGGTGCTTCGCCGCAGAAGCGGAAACGATGCGCTGCCGGATGCGCTGTTTGGAATTATCCTTTGCGCAACGCTGTTTGCTCTCGGCATGAGCATAGGCGATGGTGCGCTCAACTGGAGCATGGCGGCTTTTGCGGCGCTGGGCTTTGTTTGCTATATGCTGACGGTGAGCAGCGTCATCCTACGCGTTTTGACAAAGCTGGCGGATACGGCAGAGCATATAGCGCGAATATGTCTTAAGCCATTGAAAACAGTAGAAAATTTTTTCTTAAAACTCGCAAAAAACGTCTTTTCAAGAATCCGTAATAGGTTTACAATTATAAAAAAATCCTGTATTAAGCACGAGGCGGAGAATGAAAAGGAAAACACAAGCACGAGCCGTAACAACTCTGTTGATTACGGGGCTGCTGCTGTACGGTGCCGTATTTCTGGCGACGGCGGCATCGGAGCTTCGGGATGCACTGGAGCTCACAAGGGCGATGACGGAGGAAATGGCGCGCGCAGAAGGAGAAAACATAACTCTGAAGGAGCGCGCGACGGATATAGGCAGCGAGGAATCGATAAAGGCTGAGGCGGAGGAATTTTTTGATTTCATCGATCCTCATGAAATAATTTTTGCAGATTTAGACTGAAATAGATTTTACGCGGGGGATAGAATAGTATGCAGCTTGAAGTTGGGGAAATCCTTGAGGGTAAGGTTACGGGAATCACAAAATTCGGCGCTTTTGTAAGCCTTCCGGGAGGAAAAACCGGCCTTGTACATATTTCGGAAATTGCCAATGGATTTGTTGAGAATGTAAGCCAATATGTTCAAAACGGAATGACCGTCAAGGTTAAAGTGTTGGGCATTAACGGAGATAAGATTAATCTGTCGATGAAAAAGGCGGTGGAACAGCCTAAGGCAAGACAGAGCGTTGAGCAGCCTCGGAGGGAAAAGCGGGAAAACTCCGAAAATCAGGGCTTTGAGGACAAGCTGAAGAAATTCATGCAGGAGTCCGACAGCCGCATAGCAGACAATCTCATGTACTCCGACAGGGGAAAAAGCCGCAAAAGAAGATGAAAAAGACGAATGGCAAAAGCCATTCGCCTTTTTTATCTCTTCAGGGATACCCGGGACCTACGGTTCCCCCATAGCCGGCGCCGGCTATCATGGGCTTGGGATTGCTGACGGTGCCGTTGGGCAGGGCAGATGTGGGGCCGGGAGCCGGATTGGTATTCCCCGGATAGATGCTTATTGCTCCCGTGGACGGGTTATAACCGCTGTACCTTCCGTATCCCATCCCACCGTTATAGGTGTAGCTGGGAGTGTTGTAAGTTCCGCTGTAATTGGATCCGTAGCTGCTGCCTGAGTATGTCGGCGGAGTAATGACCGGAGGCTCAATAACGGTGCTGGTAGGTGCGGGATACTCGGTGAAAATCTTCACGCTGAAGCTGTCACCTGTTTCGGGATTTTCATAGGTTATGGTTTCGATAATTCCGTCGTCAGTGTAGTCATAGGTGTGCTCTGCTTCAATGTAGTTCTCGTAGGTGCCTCCGTTGTTTGCCACGGCAGTGCTGCCGGAGCCTTCGATATCACCCAGGGGTAGGGGGGAGTCACCTATAAGATAGTCGTTTACACTGCTGCGGAATTGTGGTATCACAAGATAAGCGGCGGCACCGAGAACAATGACCAGCATGGCGGCTATTGAAAGACCGCGCAGAGATTTCATCAAAACTCTCGCACTTTTCTGACGACGGAGCTTGCCTAACTCATGGCTTATGGTTTCTCTGCCGCGGCGGAGGCGCTCCTCCTCGTTCTCGAACTCCTCAAGCTCATTGAGCTCCCGACATTCTGCTATGAATTCCTGTCCCTGCTCCGAGCAGACATCTTCCATGAGCAAAGAAAACAAGGCGTCCTCATAGTTGTCGTGATTAGTCAACGGTAACACCTTCTTTCGTCAGTAAATCCAGTGCATGGCGACGCGCCCTTGTGAGCTTCATTCTTACGCTGCTTTCCTTGCAACCAAGGGTTTCGGATAGCTCTGCATCGGTATAACCGCAGATATATTTGCCCTCTAACAGGAATCTGTCTGACTCCGAAAGCTCCGGCCATACCTTTGAAAGCTTGCCGAGATTGTCATTCAGGATGACACGGTCATCCATGTCCTCGGAGCTTTCGTCGGGAATATCATCGGGAATACCGTCGTAAATGTCAAGGATTCGCTTATCGGCTTTGCTTCTCTTGCGAAGGTGGTTTATGGCGGTGTGCTTTACCGTTACCACAATATAGGATGCGAGAGCGTTGCGCTGGAGCGTACGCAGGGTATCCACCTTTGCTATGAGCCTCACAAGAGCCTCCTGCACTATATCATCTTTTTCAAAATTGCTTTCAACAAAATTTCCCGCAGTGCTGAACATGAGGCGACTGAAATTATAAAACATTTCCGTCAGAAATTCTCTGTCGCTGGGTTCATCCACCTGCGTCAGCAGTATTGCAATCATAGCAGACCTCTTTCTGTGTTAGTCAGAACATTAAACACAGCGAAAACAAAAGTGCAACATAATATAATTATAAATCACGGGATACCTCCCGTAAATATGAAAAATATTGAAATATGCAGGTATAATCATAGTTATCTGATATTGTAAAAGCAGACCATATGAATTTTAACCCATGTGATTATGCAGGAAAAAATTTAACACTAATTGCAAAAGCTCTTCAAATGCGGAGCTTTTGCAATTTCTCACGATTTTTCGGCGCTGTATAAGCAAATGCGGATAATAAATCTGAAAAATAACTTGCATAATTACTGCAAAACGGTTGAAAATGCAAGAAAAATAATGCACTTATGCAAGTTTTGCTCCAAAGCTGCAGGTGAGAATTGAGGGTTTACGAAAGAGAAAGAAGGAAAACTTGCATTTTTGGTACAAAAATGCAGTCTTCAAGTGCTTGAAACGAATTTTGCAGCTTTGGAATATTCGTAATGCAAATATTGCATATTAAAAATTTGCAAGTTTTACATAATTAAAATTCTCGGTAAAATTGTGTGCAATATGCACAAATGACGCCTGCTAAATTTGTGAAAAAGATGTTGATTTTTTGCAAAATAGCTATATACTGTAATTGACCCAAGGATAAATAAACTAACTTATTCGGGAGGTAATTATAATGCTGTTTGGTATCGGAGCTTTTATGACTGTATATTTTGCAGGCATGGTATTGATGACCGCAAAGGGCATGAACTGAAATTGAGAAAAGATTTGGCATAGATATTGCAGACCGTGAAGCACAGGCTTTGCGGTCTGCTTTTTTTCTTGCGTAAATCAAGCTGCTTGTGTATACTGAAAGCCATGAAAGAGTTTACGATAAAAAAGAATGACGCAGGCCAGCGCCTTGACCGATTTGTGGGCAAGGCTGTACCGCTGCTGCCGGATGCGCTGCTGCAGAAATACATCCGCATTAAACGAATAAAGCTCAACGGTAAGGGAGCAAAGCGAGATACCCGCCTTAATGAGGGCGATATCATTCAGATGTACATAAACGATGAGTTTTTTGAGAAGCCCCGTGAGGAAAACAGCTATCTCAAGGTGGGAACTCCGCGGCTTAACATCGTTTATGAGGATGAGAATATTATTCTCGCGGACAAAAAGCCCGGTGTGCTTTGCCACAGCGCCGGTCAGTGGGATTATAATACCCTCATTGCCAATATTCAGGCCTATATGGCGCAGAAGGGTGAATGGAAGCCCAAGGAGGAAAACTCCTTTGCACCTGCCCTCTGCAACCGCATTGACCGTAATACCGGAGGTATTGTGATTGCCGCCAAGAATGCCGAGGCTTTGCGAATCCTCAATGACAAGATAAAAGAACGCGAGATTGAAAAATACTATCTCTGCGCCGTTCAGGGAAGACCGAATCCTCCCAAGGGCAGACTGGAAAACTATCTTTTCAAGGACGCGGCAAAGAATCAGGTCTTTGTGAAAAGCCGTCCCGAGCCCGGGGCAAAAACCGCCGTCACGGAGTATCGCACCATTATCTCAAAGGGACAGCTTTCCCTTGTGGAGTGCCGTCTGCTCACAGGCCGTACCCATCAGATAAGAGTGCAGATGTCCCATGCAGGCTGGCCGCTTTTAGGCGACGGAAAGTACGGCAGGGAGAAGTTCAACAAAAGCTTTGAGGAAAAGGGGCAGGCCCTGTATTCCTACAAAATTGAGTTTGCTTTCCCCACGGATGCAGGTATTCTGGAATATCTGCGGGGCAAGACATTTACGGTTAAATCCGTTGATTTTGCGGAAAAATATTTCGGCGTTGAGAATGTCAATCTGCTGTGAAAATTTTTCGACAAGATTTAGGGAAAATTGTTGACTTTAGCATATTAAATCTGTATATTCTAATTAATGCAAAGGACGAGCCGGACGCAGTACCCGGCTCGTCCTTTTTGACTTTTTATGAAATGGGGGAGGATAAATGTCCAAGGAACTCATTCGCCTTGTGAATTGTCAAATGGCGTTTGACGACGAAATCGTTTTAAACGATATTAACCTGTATTTCAATGATAAGGAATTCCTCACGCTGCTGGGCCCGTCAGGCTGCGGCAAGACCACCACACTTCGAATTATCGGTGGTTTTATTAAGCCTACAAGCGGTGATGTGCTTTTTGACGGCGAGAGGATTAACGATGTCCCGCCTCATAAGAGGAAGGTAAACACGGTTTTCCAGAAGTACGCTCTGTTCCCGCATCTTGATGTATATGAGAATGTGGCCTTCGGCCTTCGCATTGCGAAGCTCTCTGAGGAAGAAATCGACGAGCGCGTTACGGAAATGCTGGAGATTGTAAGTCTGAAGGGCTTTGAAAACCGCAAGGTGAGTCAGCTTTCAGGTGGCCAGCAGCAGCGTGTTGCCATTGCTCGAGCCCTTGTAAACCGTCCCAAGGTTCTGCTCCTTGACGAGCCCTTGGGCGCACTTGATCTGCGCCTTCGCAAGGATATGCAGAATGAGCTCAAGCGAATCCAGCAGGCGATGGGCATCACTTTTATATATGTTACCCACGACCAGGAGGAGGCCCTCTCCATGTCTGACACCGTTGTTGTCATGGACAAGGGACGCATCCAGCAGATTGGCACACCCGAGGATATTTACAACGAGCCCAAGAACGCCTTTGTGGCGGACTTTATCGGTGAGAGTAACATCCTCGACGGCGTTATGCTTGATGACTGCCTGGTAAAGTTCTTCGGGCGCAAGTTCAAATGCGTTGACAAGGGCTTTGAGAAGAATGAGCCCGTTGACGTTGTAATCCGTCCCGAGGATATTGACATTGTAAAGGCTGACGACGGTCATCTCTGCGGCACTGTTACAAGCGTTACCTTCAAGGGTGTGCATTACGATACCATCGTTGATTTCAAGGGCTTTAAGTGGCTCATTCAGACCACGGATTACCACGAGGTGGGCGAGTATATAGGCATCCGCCTTGAGCCCGAGGATATACATATCATGCACAAGTCCGAGTATTCGGGAATGTTCGGTGACTACAGCTCCTACTCCGCGGAGTATGACGAAATGGATGACCCCGACCTCTATCCAGAGGATGAGGAAGGCGAGGAAGCCTCGGAGGGCGCGGAAGATGAAGAGTAAGGCTCTTGCTGCGCCTTACCTTGTGTGGATGGCGCTGTTTACCATCATACCTCTGGCCATTGTTGCCTACTACGCCTTCACCGACTCCCAGACAGGTGAGCTTACACTTAAAAATATCGCAAATCTGGGCAATTATATGCCCATCCTCATTAAGAGCATATGGCTTGCGCTCATATCCACGGCAATCTGCCTCGTTGTGGGTTATCCCGTGGCATACTTCATTGCAAACTGCGATGAAGGCAAGCAGCGCTTTCTCTATATGCTGGTCATGCTGCCCATGTGCATCAGCTTTCTGCTGCGCACTCTTGCTTGGGTTGCCCTTACCGAGGATACGGGTATAATCAATCACTTTATAACATCAATCGGTCTCGAGCCGCTGCCGCTTATCCGCAATAACGGCGCGGTAGTTCTGGGTATGGTTTATAACTACCTGCCCTATATGATAATGCCCTTGTATACGGTGATCATGAAGATTGACCACCGCCTCGTTGAGGCAGCGGAGGACTTGGGCTGCAACGGCGTTCAGACCTTTAAACGGGTAATTCTGCCCCTTTCCACACCGGGCATAATTTCCGGCTTCACCATGGTGTTCGTTCCTGCGGTTTCAACCTTCTACATATCCCAGAAGTTAGGCTCCAGCGGAACAACTCTTATAGGCGACGTTATCGAGAGCCAGTTCAAAACCGCCTATAATCCCAATCTTGGCGCGGCGTTGTCGCTGGTGCTCATGGTGATGATATTCATCTGCATCGGAATCACCAACAAGTTCGGCGATGATGAGGAGGTGATGGCACCGTGAAACGCTTTAATAAGGTTTTCACTATCGTTGTCCTCATCTTCCTGTATGTCCCCATGATAGTGCTTGCGGTGGGCTCCTTTAACAGCGGTATGGACATTGCTGTTTTCAAGGAGTTTACCTTCGATAACTATAAGGAGCTTTTCAATGACAGCGTGCTGCTGCCACTGCTGCTTAACTCCGTAATCGTTGCGCTTCTGTCATCCTTCATAGCAACGGTGCTGGGTACTGCCGCATCTCTGGGTATCCATTCCATGGGCTCGCGCATGCGGAAATTTACCATGGGCATCACAAACATTCCCATGACAAACCCGGAAATCGTAACCGGTGTTTCCCTGGCTCTGCTTTTTGCCTTCGTGGGAACAATGCTGAAGGTGAATAATATTTTGGGCTTCGCAACCTTGCTCATTGCCCACATCACCTTTAACCTGCCCTATGTAATCCTCTCCGTCATGCCCAAGCTGCAGCAGATGGACCCCAATCTTGAGGAGGCCGCCATGGATTTGGGCTGCACTCCTGTTCAGGCCTTTTTCAAGGTCGTCATCCATGAAATCTTCCCCGGTATCATTTCCGGCGCGCTTATGGCATTCACCATGAGTCTTGACGATTTTGTTATCAGTTACTTTGTTTACGGACCGAAGTTTGTAACCCTCCCCGTGGAGATTTACAACTACACCAAAAAGCCGCTTCAGCCAAAGATTTACGCGCTGTTCACACTGCTGTTCGTGACAATTCTGTTGGTAATGGTGCTGATGAATCTGCTGCAGGCAAGAGATGAAAAGCAGGTAAGGGATAACCGCCGCGCACTGCGCAGAAAGCAGGTGGGCGCATGAAAAGATTATCCGCATTCCTTCTGATGCTGCTGCTTGCGATGAGCATTATACCCATGCCGACTGCCAAGGCAGAGCCCGTAACCATAAACGTGTATAACTGGGGCCAGTACATCTCCGACGGCACCGATGGCTGTATTGATGTCAACAAGGCTTTCACGGAAGCCACGGGAATTCAGGTCAACTACATGACCTTCGATTCCAACGAAACCATGTACACCAAGCTGAAAACCGGCGGCAGCTCCTATGATGTCATCATTCCTTCGGACTACATGGTTGCCCGGCTCATTGCCGAGGATATGCTGGAGCCGCTGGATTTCGAAAATATACCCAACTACAAGTATGTTGATGAGGCCTATAAAAATACGAGCTATGATCCGGAGAACAAGTATTCCGTACCCTATACCTGGGGAACTGTGGGCGTAATTTACAACTCCAAGTATGTTGACAAGGCGGACATCGGCTCCTGGGATTTGCTGTGGAATGAAAAGTACTCCGGCAAAATCCTCATGTTCGATAATCCCCGTGATGCCTTTGCGATTTCCGAGCTTCTGCTGGGAATGAGCATCAACACCGAGGACAGAGACGAGCTTCGCACCGCGGCATATAAGCTCATTGAGCAGAAGCCCCTTGTGCAGAGCTATGTAATGGACCAGATTTTCGACAAGATGGAACGCGAGGAAGCGTGGATCGCTCCCTACTACGCAGGGGATTATCTGCTTATGGCAGACGAAAATCCAAGCCTTGAATTCTACTTCCCGGAGGAAGGCTTCAATCTCTTCATTGATGCCATGTGCATTCCGAAGGGCTGTCAGAACAAGGCGGCGGCGGAGGCGTATATCAACTTCCTGTGCAATCCTGAAATCAGCGGCGAAAATCTGGACTATCTGGGCTACTCAACCCCTGTTTCCGCAGCAAAGGATTATATGGATCCGGATACCGCATCCAGCGAGATAGCCTATCCCACAGCGGAAACCCTTGAGGGCGGCTCGGCGTTTATGTATCTCCAGCCCGAAACCAGCCAGTATACGGATTCGCTGTGGCTTGAGGTAAAAACCCAGGGAGGCGTGGATACCTATGCCATTGTGTGCATGGCGGCGGTAGTCGCCCTGCTCATTGCCTACTTTGTGATCCATAGGGTAAAAACAAAAAAGCGGCTTGCAAACCGCTGCAAAAAGTGGAAAACGCAATAAAAAAAGACACCCTCTCATGGGGTGTCTTTTTTTATTGCTGTTTAGATTATTTCTGAAGTGCGCTCCAGTTGGGAGTGTCGGTGCGCAGGGAGGTCCATGCTTCGCAAATCATGGTGTCGGAATTGAGAATGTTACCTGTATCCAGTGCCCAGGTGTAGTTGTGGGAGTTGGTTGCCTCCATGATATCGCCGTAGCACCACATGGTGGAGGGGCAGTCAGACCAGGTCTTAACGCCCTTGCAGGATGCGGAGCTGTCAGCTGCGGGCAGACGGCCCAGCAGGCGGTTGAGCATGGTTGCGGCTTCAGCGCGGGTGATGTTTGCGGTGGGACGAACATTGCCGTTGCCGTCACCCTTCATGATGCCCAGGAATGCCAGCAGGTTAATGTAGCCGGAAGCGAAGCTGCCGTTAATATCGCCGAACCAGTTCTTGCCGGTGTACTCAACGGAGAACATACGGCCGATCATTGCGGCAAACTGCTCGCGGGTAACGGTCTGGTAGGGACGGAAGGTGCCGTCATTGTAGCCCTTGATGATGCCTGCGGCGGCAAGGCTGGAAATTGCGTTGTTGTGAGCGCAGGAGCCGTTAACATCGCTGAAGGAGTTGGACTTGGTGAAGATGCGGCTGCGAGTGCTTTCATCGAGCAGACGGAAAATCATGGTTGCAGCCTCGCCTCTGGTGATAAGACCGTTGGGACGGACCGTGCCGTTGTTGTAGCCTATCATGTAGGAATAGTGGTCAGTGTAGTTAAGACCTACGGTGAGAACGGGGTAGAGTACCAGAACATCAAGCTCGGGAATTGCGCTGACGCTGAGGTCCTGACCGGGAACGGTGCTGTACTTAAGACCGGTGAGAGGTCCGTTGCAGGTCGCGGCAACGGTGTATACACTCAGAAGACTCTTGGGAATAAGAGCGATGCCGAAGCTGTTCGCTTTAAAGCTCTTTGTTTCACCGTTGAGCTGATTTGTGAGCGTGATCTCTGCGTTTGCAGCGGGAAGCTGGTTGCTCATCTTGCAATAGACTATGTAGGTGGGTATATCAAGACTTCCGACAAGATTAATAACACTGTTGATGTCCATGCCCTTGATCAAATCATTAATACTCTTTGTTTCAGTAAGAAGTGATTTGGACTGCATCAGTTGAGTGCCTTTTTCCGGCGCCCCCTCGGCAAATGCCGACACGGGAAGAAGGCAGGCAATCATAAGAATTGCCAACATTGCACTGATAATTCTTGTGCGTTTTTTCATAGCTTATTCTCCTTTCTTAACCTATAAGCAATGGGTGGAACTACAATATACAGCTTTGATAGAAAAATGTCAATATCTGCTGACAAAAATATCCATTTACTGCATCTGGCGTATCATATCATGCCTCAAACGGGAAATTATGCGTTTTTCGAGACGGCTGATATAGCTTTGGGAAATGCCCATCATATCCGCAACCTCCTTCTGCGTCATCTCCGCCTGACCGCCAAGGCCGAAGCGCAGGGTGATGATGCTCCTTTCGCGCTCGCCTAAGGCGTTTATGGCGTGGCGAAGCATTTGTCTGTCAGCATCATCCTCTAAAGGCCTGCAGACCTCGTCGTCATCTGTGCCGAGAACATCCGAGAGAAGCAGCTCGTTGCCGTCCCAGTCAGTGTTAAGCGGTTCATCAAAGCTCACCTCCGTGCGATGATTGCTGATTTTGCGCAGGTACATGAGAATTTCGTTTTCGATGCAGCGGGAGGCATAGGTGGCGAGCTTGATATTTTTTGATGACTTGAAGGTGCTTATGGCCTTGATAAGCCCGATTGTGCCGATGGATATCAAGTCCTCAAGGTTGATTCCCGTATTTTCGAAGCGGCGGGAGATGTATACCACAAGCCGCAGATTGTGCTCAATGAGAAGCTGCTTTGCCCTTTCGTCACCGTTTTCCATGGCGGCAACGGCTTCGTTTTCCCGTTCCTTTTCCAAAGGCGGAGGAAGCACATCACTGCCGCCAATGTAGAAAACCTCGGGCGCTGTGGGGGATAACTGCTTTTCAAGCCATGATTTAACTGCGCTTAAAAAACCCATATAAAAACTCCTTTCAGATGCCTATTACAGAATCAAAGCCGTCGCCGGTGATGGGCTGCGGCGATACCGCCACAAGAATGTCCGCGTATTCCTTGCCGTCAAGGCTGATGCTTTGCGGCCTGAAGGCCGCAAGCATACCGCCGGAGGTACCCACGGCAGAGTAGGGGATAAGTCTGAAAACTCCGGGCATTTTAACCGCAAGCTCCGAAGCGTCAATGTTGAGGGCTGCCTGGGGAAAAAGCGGCTGCAGAGTGTCAAAGGAGGCCACCAATACCCGCCTGCCGCTGACAGGATCATAAAGGGCGTTGCCGCTGTCGCACAAGCTGCGGAGTGTGACCTCGTTTTCATTGAAGCGAATGCGTGTTATGTAAACCTGCCTCTCCATGCCCTTTGCGGTGCGGCTGAAGGCGCAGCTGAGGACGGCGTAGCATATGCCGAAGGCAAAGGCAAGCACCGGCATGGATAGGGGAATATAGACCGCGCTTCCACCGAGTCCGCTGTGGAGCGAGAGGGCCCATAGTACACCTCCGAAAAGGGCGGAAACCGCAAAGAAAACTACGGCGCAGCGGAAAAACTTTTTTTCTCCGCCGAAGGCGATGAGCGCCATGATAATCCCGGAGCAGAGCTTGAGGGGAGACAGAAAGAGAAAGGAGCAGCCGGGGAAAACCGATAGCGCGGCGTAGAAAGCTCCGAAGAGCGCTGCGAGAAAATATCTGCCCCGCTTAAACACAAGTCCGCATACCCGGGCAGTGCCGAGGGAAAGAAGATAGTCAATTAAGAGGTTTATTATGAACAGGCGGTCTATGTAGATGGTTTCCATACTGAAATTCTAAGCCCAATCTTCTGCACAATTTGTCAATTCACAATTGTCAAACAAACTTGTATGTGGTAAAATACCAAAGATACAGTATAAGGAAAAGTATGTATATGTGGTTTTGGTTTGCAATTGTCGCTCTGCTGTGCTGGAGTGGCTCGGATTTGTTTTCAAAAATCGGTTGTCAGGATGCCTCCGACAAATACAGCCATCTGAAAATGGTCATGGCTGTGGGCCTTGTCATGGGCCTTCACGCGGCATATGAAATATTTATAGGCGGCGTTGAAATCAATGCGGGTATTATCCTCACATATCTACCCGTTTCCTGTCTGTATATACTTTCGATGGCCATTGGCTATCTGGGCTTGAGATATATTGAGCTTTCCATTTCCTCGCCCATTTGCAATTCCTCCGGTGCCATTGTGGCAATCCTCATTTTTGCAACGCAGGGCATCGGCGAGCTGCCTCCTGCGGCTCTTGCAGCCGTGGCGCTTGTGTGCCTTGGCGTTGTGGCTCTCGGAATTACGGAGGCAAATGAGGACCCCGAGCTTCGCAGGGCAAGGCAGGATGCCTCAAATCACCACTATGCGAAAAGCTGGATTGCGATTATCATTCCCATAATCTACTGCCTGCTTGATGCTCTCGGCACCTTTGCCGACAGCAGAGTTCTGGAAACCCTCAACGAGGATTCCGCAAACGTGGCATATGAGCTTACCTTCCTTGCGGTGGGCATCGTCTGCGCTGTATATGTTTTAGGTGTTAAAAAGCAGAGCCTTGTTCCAAAGCAGGAGGCACCGAAGTATGTGGGCGCTATCTGCGAAACCGCAGGTCAGTTCGCCTATATCTATGCCTTGGCGGACACAAAACACGCGGCACTTGCGGCACCTATCATTTCCGCATACTGCGTGGCATCTGTTCTGTGGAGCCGCATTTTTCTCAAGGAAAAGCTGTCCGCAAAGCACTATGGCTCAATTCTGCTTGTGGTTGCAGGCATAGTAATTCTGGGTATATTAGATATCTGAAGGAGATAGATTATGAATTATAAGAGAGTTCTGATAAAAATCAGCGGCGAGGCACTTGCCGGCGAAAAGAAAACCGGTTATGACTTCGAGTTCGTTTCCAAGGTCTGCGAAACCGTTAAAAAGTGCGTTGACATGGGCGTTGAAGTGGGCATCGTCATCGGCGGCGGCAACTTCTGGCGCGGTGTCAAGGACGGCGCAGGCAAGATTGAGCGTGTTTCCGCTGACCGCATGGGTATGCTGGCAACGGCAATGAACTGCCTTGCGGTCTGCGATGTGTTCAAGCAGATTGGCGCAAAGGCCTGCGTGCAGACCGCTGTTGACATTCAGGGCGTAGGCGAGCGCTACAGCACCACCGAGACAATTAAGCGCCTTGAAAACGGTGAGGTTGTTCTTTTCGGCTGCGGCACCGGCGCACCCTTCTTCTCCACCGACACTGCCGCCGTGCTGCGTGCGGCTGAAATCGGCGCAGACGCAATACTCCTTGCCAAGAACATTGACGGCGTTTATTCTGACGACCCCCGCACCAATCCCACTGCGGTTAAGTACGATTCCATCACCTATGATGAGGTCCTTGCCCAGCACCTTGCCGTAATGGACACCACCGCGACCAGCCTTGCCATGGATAACAACATCCCCGTTGTTGTGTTCGCACTTGCAGACCCCGAGAATATCGTCCGTGTATTAAACGGCGAAAAAATCGGTACCGAAGTAATTAAGTAAACTTACGATAAATTAAAACAGGAGGTAACTCAAATGTCCGATTATCCCGAATTTGAAAGCAGAATGAAGAAGACCGCCGAGGTCCTCAAGACTCAGCTGGCATCCGTCCGTGCAGGCCGCGCAAACGCAGCCGTTCTGGACCAGATTACCGTTGATTACTACGGTGTACCCACCCCCATCCAGCAGGTGGCAACCATTTCCGTTCCCGATCCCCGTTCCCTCATGATTCAGCCTTGGGACGGCAGTGTCCTCAAGGGCATTGAGAAAGCAATTCTCGCTTCCGACCTGGGCATCAATCCCCAGAACGACGGCAGAGTCATCCGCCTTGTGTTCCCCCAGCTTACCGAGGAGCGCCGCAAGGAGCTTGCAAAGCAGGTAAAGAAGTACGGCGAGGAAGCAAAGGTTGCGATCCGCAACATTCGCCGCGACGCAATTGAAAAGTTCAAGAAGCAGCAGAAGGCATCTGAAATCACCGAGGACGACTACAAGGGCATCGAGAAGGATATCCAGAAGCTCACTGATGACTACATCAAGGAAATTGAAAACATAGCCGACAAGAAGGAAAAGGAACTTTTCGAAATCTGATATGGCGGAAATTACGAAAAACAATGAGGCGGGGAATATTCCCCGCCATATTGCCATTATACTGGATGGCAACGGCCGCTGGGCAAAAAAGCGCGGTCTCCCCAGAAATGCGGGACACCTTGCAGGCTCGGAGACCTTCAGAAAAATTGCAACCTACTGCAAAAATATCGGCGTTGAATATCTGACGGTTTACGCATTTTCAACGGAAAACTGGAAGCGCTCCGAGGAGGAAGTGGGCGGCATAATGAAGCTGCTGGATAAATACCTTCGGGAAGCAATCCGCGATATGCGTAAAAAGGGAATACGCATGAAGGTTTTCGGCGATATCTCCCGTCTTTCTCCCGAGCTGCAGAAGCTCATTGAGGAAACTGCAGAGATTTCAAAGGAAATCGAAGGCTTTCAGGCCAATATATGCATTAACTACGGCGGACGCGCGGAAATTGTCCGCGCCGCGGAGCAGTATGCCAATGATGTGATTATGGGTAAGGTCGAGGGCGACCTCACGGAGGAGCAGTTTGCAAAGTATATGTACTCCGCGGATATTCCCGATCCGGATTTGCTCATCCGCCCCGGCGGAGAATTCCGGCTGTCCAACTTCCTTCTGTGGCAGTGCGCATATTCTGAATTTTATTATACCGATGTACTCTGGCCCGACTTTGACGAGGCAGAGCTTGACAAGGCAATCGCGGTCTTCAACTCCCGCGACAGGCGTTTCGGAGGCGTTAAAAACAAATGACCAAGGCACTTTCCATTTTGGGCTGCACCGGCTCCATCGGCCGCCAGAGTATTGCGGCGGCGGAGCATTTAGGCCTGCCCGTTGTTGCCATGACGGCAAACAGAAAAATCGATATGGTGGAGGAGCAGGCAAGACGGCTTCACCCCAAGTACATTGCAATCTATGACGAGACCGCGGCAAAGCAGCTTCGCATCGCCCTTGCGGACACCGATATCAGAATCGGAAGCGGCATGGAGGGACTCATTGAGGCGGCAACCTATGAGGGGGCCGACTGTGTTGTAACCGCCGTGTCCGGCTCCGTGGGCCTCAAGCCCACGCTGGCTGCCATAGACGCAAAGAAGAGAATTGCCCTTGCAAACAAGGAAACCCTTGTGTGCGCAGGCGAAATTGTCATGCCCCGTGCCGCAAAAATGGGCGCGGAGATTGTCCCCGTTGACTCCGAGCATTCCGCGATTTTTCAGTGCCTCATGGGCAGGGGAAAAGGTGAGCTGAAAAAGATTTTACTTACGGGAAGCGGTGGCCCCTTCAGAGGCAAAAGCCGCGCAGAGCTTGTGGATGTCACCCCCGAGCAGGCAGTGAAGCATCCCAACTGGAGCATGGGCGCAAAGATTTCCGTTGACTCCGCAACCATGATGAACAAGGGCCTTGAATTCATTGAGGCCATGCACCTTTTCGGTGTGACACCGGATGACATTGAGGTGGTTGTCCATCCCCAGAGCGTAATTCACTCCATGGTGGAGCTTGTGGACGGAACCGTTATCGCACAGCTTGGCGTGCCTGACATGGGACTTCCCATTCAGCTTGCCATGACCTATCCCGAGAGAGTTGATTCTCCCTTCAAGCGCCTGAATTTTGCGGATATGAAGGACTTGACCTTTGAGGCGCCGGACTTTGAAAAGACACCCTGCCTGAAGCTTGCCATGGACTGTGCAAGAGAGGGCGGCACCGCACCCTGTATCATGAGCGCGGCAAATGAGGTTGCCGTTGCCCTGTTTTTGGGACACAAGCTGGGCTATAATCAGATTTATGATTGTGCTTTAGCCGCAGTGGAGAACATAGAAATAGTAAAGAGTCCCGATCTGGACGCAATACTGGCAGCGGACGAGGCCGCCAGAGTATTTGTCAGGGAGCATTTCGCTTAATGTATATTATCATCGCAATAATCGGATTCGGCGTGCTCATCGCCATTCACGAATTCGGACATTTCATAGCGGCAAAATCCACCGGTGTCCGCGTGGATGAATTTGCCATAGGCATGGGTCCCGCCATCTGGAAAAAGCAGAAGGGCGAGACTCTATACGCCCTGCGCGTTTTGCCCATCGGCGGCTACTGTGCCATGACCGGCGAGGACGAGGCATCAGACGATCCGAGAGCCTTCACCAACAAGGGCTTTTTCCCCAAGCTTCTCATTCTCTGCGCAGGCTCCTTTATGAATCTGCTGTTAGGCGCAGTACTTGTTTTTGTAATGAGCCTCATGCTCAAGGCCTATTATCAGCCTGTAATAGGCGATTTTATGGAGGGCTGCCCCTATGAAAGTCAGGAGCTTTTTCAGGAAGGCGACAGATTCTATAAAATAAACGGTCAGCGTGTGCTGGTTTATTCCGATATATCCACCTTCTTTGCGGAAGGAGAGGGGACCTACGACTTCGTGATTGTACGCGACGGTGAGAAAATCCGGCTTGACAATGTGAAGCTTGAAATGAGGGAGTATGAGGAAGCGGAGGGCCCGAAATTCGGATTCATTTTCGCCAGTGAGGAAATGAATTTTGCCAACCGCCTTGACTACACATGGAATCAAAGCCTTGAATTTGCCCGTTGGGTGTGGATGAGCCTGGGCGACCTTGTCAACGGCAAGGTGAAGCTGAACGATATGTCGGGCCCTGTGGGCATTGTTGACATGATGAATGAGGTGGGCTCCACCTCTGAAAATGCTCGGCAGGCAGCCTACAGTATGCTGTATCTTGCGGCGTTTATTGCCATAAACCTTGCAATTGTGAATATGCTGCCTATTCCGGCACTTGACGGCGGCAGAGTGTTCTGCATGATAATCACCGTGATTATCGAGGCTGTAACAAAAAAGAAGCTTGATCCGAAATACGAGGGATATATTAATGCCGCAGGCATGGTTTTGCTGCTGGGACTCATGTTCCTCATTATGTATAACGACATAGTAAAAATTGTCGTAAGGTGAATACTATGGATAAAAGAAATTTAACAAAGAAGATTACTGTTGGCGGCGTAGCCGTGGGCGGTGACGCCCCTGTCACCGTGCAGAGCATGTGCAATACCAAGACTCACGATGTGGAGGCCACCGTCAGACAGATAAAGCAGCTTCAGGCTGCGGGCTGTGAGATTGTCCGCCTTGCCATTCCCGATATGGCGGCGGCAGAGGCCATAGATAAAATCAAGGAGCAGGTGAGTATTCCCCTTGTGGCGGACATCCACTTTGACTATAAGCTTGCCCTTGCGGTTGCGGAGCGCGGCATTGACAAAATCCGCATTAACCCCGGCAATATCGGCGGCGAGGACAGAGTCAAGGCCGTTGCCGAGGCCTGCAAGGCGAAGAATATACCCATACGCATAGGCGTCAACGCAGGCAGCCTTGAAAAGCGCCTCATTGAAAAATACGGGCATCCCACCCCCGAGGCCATGATTGAAAGCGCAAGAGGTCATATTGAGCTTCTCAACAGATATGATTTTGACGATATCTGCCTTTCCATGAAGTCCTCCTCCGTGCCGCTCACTATAGCCGCCTACCGCCTTGCGGCGGAGGAGTTTAAATATCCTCTGCATCTTGGCGTAACGGAAACCGGTACTGCATGGAACGGTACAATTCAGTCCGCTGTGGGTATCGGTACAGTGTTAAGCGAGGGCATAGGCAATACCATCCGCGTTTCCCTCACCGCCGACCCGGTGGAAGAGGTGAAAACCGGTGTTGCAATTCTAAAGGCTCTGGGCATGAGAAAGGGCATAAAGCTCGTGTCCTGTCCCACCTGCGGCAGAACACAAATTGACCTCATAGGACTTGCCCATGAGGTGGAGAAGCGAATTCAGGGGATTGACCGCGATATTACCGTGGCTGTAATGGGCTGTGTTGTCAACGGCCCCGGAGAAGCCCGGGAAGCCGATTACGGCGTGGCAGGCGGCAAGGACAGCGGCATTCTCTTCAAGCACGGAGAGGTTTTGGGTACATATCCCTATGAAAAGCTCTGCGATGCACTTATTGACCTTATCGAAAAGGATAACTGATGTGAACGAACATACTCCGTTTTTGCAATTTTTTCCCGGCTGTGAGGAGTTTAAAAATTTCTGCGGCGGGCTGATAAACGCATATGTGACAGATGTGGCACTTGACGAAAAGCAGGGTGCAATGGATATCTGCGCCTATTTTTCAAAAATGCCCGCACCTACGGAAATCAGCAACCTGTGCAAGCTGATTAAGTCAGATTACGGACTCAACAGCGTCACCATAACCCCGGATTATCCCAAGGAAAAGCCAAACTACTTTGCTCCCAAGCCAAAGACTGATGAGGTGAAGGAGAATAAAAAGCCCACGGGTGATGTACTCATGGGCCATGCAATAAAAAAGTATCCCATTCCCATGTCGGAAATTACAACTGATTCCGGTAATATCGTGGTCGAGGGCGATGTTTTCGATGTAACCAGCCGCCGCCTTGAGAAAAAGGGCGGTGCGGTGCTGTCCTTTGACATGACCGACCGCACGGGTTCGATCCGCATATCACGCTACCTCGGCAGTGATGACGACCAAAGCATTGTGGACAAGGTGTCCGTGGGCGACCATCTTTATGTTTCGGGTACGGTGGCATACAGCCGCTACGATGAAGATATCGTAATTCAGCCGAGACATATTATGAAGGGCAAAAGGCATATCCGCGTTGACGATGCGGAGGAAAAGCGGGTCGAGCTGCATATGCACACCCGTTTTTCCGCCCTTGATGCCCTTACGGACCCGGGGGAGATTGTAAAGCGCGCGGCCTATTGGGGCATGCCCGCAATTGCTGTCACCGACCACGGTGTTCTGCAGGCCTTCCCCGATATGTGGAAGGCGGGCAAGAAAAACGGCGTTAAGATAATCTACGGTCTTGAATGCTATTTCGTAAATGATGTTGACGGCTCCCTTGCGGTACACGGCGAAAGCGAGCTTCCCCTTGACACGGAAATCGTGGCCTTTGATATTGAGACCACGGGGCTCAATGCCGCCAATGACCGCATGACGGAAATCGGCGCGGTCATATTCTCCCGTGGTGAAGTGAAGGAGAGCTTCAATACCTTCGTCAATCCCCATATGCACATTCCCTCGGAGATAACAAAGCTCACGGGTATCAAGGACTCTGATGTGCGTAATGCTCCCGAAGAGGCGGATGCACTGAAGGCATTTCTTGAATTTGCAGGGGACAGACCTCTGCTTGCCCATAATGCGGTTTTTGACACGGGCTTTATGGCTGCTGCCGCAGAGCGATGCGACATAGAGTTTAATCCTGTTTTTCTTGATACTCTGCCTCTTGCTCAGGCACTTCTGCCCGATTTAAAGCGCCACAAGCTTGACATGGTTTCAAACCGCCTGAGCCTGCCTGAATTCAGACACCACCGCGCCTCGGATGACGCTTTGGTGGCGGCACGAATTATGGGAAGATTCCTCACCATGCTTGAGGAAAAGGGCGCAAAGAACATCGGCGATATTCAGCGCGTTTACCGTGAGCTGAAGCCGGCTGACCACGGCAAATCACGCCACATGATTCTGCTTGTTCAGAACAAAAAGGGACTTAAAAACCTCTATGAAATGGTTTCGCAGTCCTATCTTAAGTACTTCTATAAAACACCCACTATTCCCAAGAGCCTGCTGATTAAGCACCGTGATGGCATCCTTGTGGGCTCCTCCTGCGGCATGGGCGAGCTATACGGTGCCGTAATGCACGGAGCCTCTGATGTGGAGCTCCGAAGAATTGCCTCCTTCTACGATTACCTTGAGATCCAGCCCATCTGCAACAATGCCTTCCTCATTGAAAACGGCGTTGTAAGCGATGAAACCGTGCTTCAGGACTTTAACCGAAGAATTCTCAATCTCGGCAGACAGCTGGGTAAGCCTGTTATTGCCGCCAGCGATGTGCATTTTCTCGATGCGGAGGACGAGCAGTACCGAAAGATTCTGCAGGCGGCGAAGAAATTTTCCGATGCCGACCGCGGCTGCCCCATTTTCTTCCGAAATACAAAGGAAATGCTGGCGGAGTTTGCCTATCTCGGTGAGGATGTGGCAAAGGAGGTCGTCATCACAAATACCCGTGCCATTGCGGATTCCGTGGAACAGTTTGAGCTCCTTCCCAAGGAGCTTTTCCCGCCGAAGATCGAGAATTCCGCCCAGCAGCTTAAGGATCTCGTCTACGGTAAGATGCACAACATCTACGGCGAAAATCCCCCTGAAATAGTTCAGGAGCGAGTTGACACGGAGCTTAAGACAATCCTTGACCACAACTACGATGTTATCTATATGTCCGCCCAGAAGCTGGTGCAGAACTCCATGGAGCACGGCTACCTCGTCGGCTCCCGAGGAAGCGTCGGCTCCTCCATCGTGGCATATATGTCCGGCATCACGGAGGTAAACTCTCTGCCGCCCCATTATGTGTGTCCCGAATGTAAGCACTCCGAATTCGTTACCGACGGCAGCTACGGCTGCGGCGCGGATATGCCCGAAAAGGACTGTCCCGAATGCGGCACCCGTATGCGCCGCGACGGCTTTGATATCCCCTTCGAAACCTTCCTGGGCTTCCCGGGAAATGAAAAGACTCCCGATATTGACCTTAACTTCTCCGGCGAATATCAGGCCAATGCCCATAAATACACCGAGGAGCTCTTCGGCTCGGACCATGTTTTCCGCGCAGGCACCATCGGCACTTTGGCGGAAAAAACCGCCTTCGGCTATGTGAAGAACTACCTCAAGGAACGCGACATGATTGTCACCAAGGCGGAGGAAAACAGACTTTCCAAGGGCCTTGTGGGCATAAAGCGCACAACGGGCCAGCATCCCGGCGGCCTTGTTGTAATTCCGCAGGACATGGATGTGACGGATTTCTGCCCTGTACAGCATCCTGCAGATGACCCCAACAGTGATATTATCACCACCCATTTTGAATATCACTGCATGGAGGACAATCTCCTTAAGCTGGACGAGCTTGGCCATGATGACCCTACCATGATAAAGATGATGGAAGAGGTCACGGATGTGGACGCAAAGACCATTTCACTGTCCGACCCGGACACCATGAAGATCTTTACAACGCCCACAATTCTCGGTCTACCCGAGGATGATCCCATTATCGGTAAGACGGGCTCTATAGGTGTTCCCGAATTCGGCACGCCCTTTACCCGGCAGATGCTTGTGGAGACAAAGCCCACACAGTTTGACACTTTAGTGCGACTTTCCGGCTTCTCCCACGGCACGGATGTTTGGGCGGGCAATATCCGCGAGCTTATAGTTAACGGCATCGCAACGGTTAACGAAACCGTGGGCTGCCGTGACGATATCATGATTTATCTCATATCCAAGGGCATTGAGCCCTCTCTGGCATTCAAAACCATGGAGGCGGTGCGTAAGGGCAAGGTAAAGAAATCCGGCGAATTCCCCGGCAACGCAGAGGAGCTTATGCGTGCTCAAGGCGTTCCCGACTGGTACATAGAGTCCTGCCGCAAGATTGCCTACCTTTTCCCCAAAGCCCACGCAGTAGCCTATGTCATGATGGCCTTCCGTATTGCATGGTTCAAGGTGCATGAGCCTCTGGCCTATTACAGCGCCTATTTCTATCGCCGCAGTCAGAAGAATAACTTTGATGCGGAGATGATGATGGGGGATGCGGATTCTATCAGACGCAAGATTAAGGAGCTTAAGGCAAAGCCCGATGTCACCGCCAACGAGGACAGCATTCTCACCACCCTTGAGGCTGTGTATGAGTTCTATATGCGCGGCTTTGAGTTTGCACCCATTGACCTTTATGAGTCCGATGCGCTGAAATTCAAGATTACCGATGACGGAAAACTCCGCCCGCCCTTTGTTTCCATTGCGGGCTTGGGCGAAACCGCTGCGCTGGACCTTGCAAAATGCGGCGCCGGCGGCGAAAAATTCATTTCCATTGAGGAAGTAAGTGCAGCCTGCCCCAAGGTCAGCCAAACCCACCTTGAAGTACTCAAGCGCATGGGAGCTCTTGGCGATATGCCCGATTCATCACAGACAAGCCTCTTTGATTTCTAAAATAAAAAGCCTTAACGCAAATGCGTTAAGGCTTTTTGCTATTTATGTTCAGCTTTCAATTTCGCAGATGTATGCGATTCTGCCGCTGTAGTATTTTGCATAATCCTCAAGGGGATTGGAGCGGCTGTCGTTGTACATCCAACTGCCGTCGGGCTGATAGGTGAGCATGAGATAATTCTCAATTGTGCCGTCGTAGGAGTCGGTCATGGAAGGCTCCGAGGGCGCCCAGGGATAGAATTCGGTGGTGCCGTTGTTTGTCCACACGAGATTGCCTGTATTATCGCGGTAGCATCCGATCCAAACATAGCTGACGCTGTAATCGTACAGCATTTCGCAGATCTTGTTGTATTCTTGCTCATCGTTGATACATACGAGATGTCCGCCGAGCTCGGTACATTTCTGTTCCGCTTCGCCCCAGCTTATGTCCTCAACAAAAATCTTGTAGGTGGAGACTAAGGGCGCGGGAGTCTCGGTGGGTTTAACGGTGGGCTCGACAGTTTCCGAGGGCTCGACACTCTCAATGGGAGCCGCAGTGTTTTTTACATCATTGTTTTCACCGGACCAGAGCTTTCCGGTGATTACGAGCTCAATTGCAAGAATGAGAAGAAGTGCGCCGATTATGTAGGGGAAAGCACCCTTCTTTTTCTTCTTTTCCACGGGCTTTGCTTCAGCTTTTACGGGAGATTCTGCGCTAACTGCTTCGGATTTCTTCGCGGCCTTTTTAGGGGCAGCTTTCTTTTTGGGAGTGTCGTACTGAACGGCGGGAGTTACATTGTCGGGAACAACGCGCTCGGCAAGCTTTTCGGAATTTGCTTTGCGCTTGGGGAAATCAACCTCCACGGGTGAGCTTTTGCCGTCGGCCTTTTTGCCACCGACGGGAAGAATCCTAATGGTAGGAGTGTTCTCTTCGACGGGAGCTTCTTCCTCA
>JAUMWD010000017.1 GCA_030529825.1 Bacillota bacterium | reverse complement strand
ATGGAAGAAGTCAGCAGAAATTTTATTGAGAGCTTCGTGGAGGAGGATCTTGCCGAGGGCGGCCGCTGCTACGGAATGCAGGTGCATACCCGTTTCCCGCCCGAGCCCAACGGCTATCTGCACATCGGTCACTGCAAGGCTCTTATTATAGACTTCGGTACCGCTGAAAAGTTTGGCGGTATTTGCAACCTCCGTATGGACGACACCAACCCCGCAAAGGAAGACACGGAGTATGTCGATGCCATTCAGGAGGACATCCACTGGCTGGGCTTCGATTGGGGTGACCGCTTCTTCTACGGCTCCGACTACTTCGAGCAGACCTATGAGTACGCCATTGAGCTTATTAAAAAAGGCCTTGCCTATGTCTGTGAGCTGACTCCCGAGCAGTTCAAGGAATACCGCGGCGACACTACAAAACCCGCAATCTCTCCCTACCGCGACAGACCCATTGAGGAAAGTCTTGACCTCTTTGAGCGCATGAAGAACGGTGAGTTCCCCGAGGGCAAATACACCCTCCGTGCAAAGATTGACCTTGCCTCCGGCAACTTCAACATGCGTGACCCTGTCATCTACCGCATCCGTTACATTGAGCATCACCGTCAGGGCACAAAGTGGTGCATCTTCCCCATGTATGACTTTGCCCATCCCATTCAGGACGCTCTGGAGCACATCACCCATTCCCTCTGCTCCCTTGAGTACGAAGACCACCGTCCTCTGTATAATTGGGTTATCGAAAATGTTTCCGTTCCCTCCAAGCCCCGTCAGATTGAGTTTGCCCGTCTCGGTATTAACTACACAGTTTTGAGCAAAAGAAAGCTCCGCCGCCTTGTTGAGGAGGGTATGGTTTCCGGTTGGGACGATCCCCGTATGCCCACTCTCTGCGGTCTCCGCAGGAGAGGCTACACTCCCACCTCCATCCGCAGCTTCTGCGAGCGCATCGGCGTCAACAAGGTTCCCAGCACCATTGAGTATTCCTTCCTCGAGCATTGCCTCCGCGATGACCTCAACGAGCATGCACAGCGCGCCATGGCGGTTCTGCGCCCCATAAAGCTCACCATTACAAACTATCCCGAAGGCCAGTCCGAGGAGCTTGAGGTTGAAAACAATCCCAACGACCCCGAAGCAGGCACCCGCAAGGTCACATTCTCCCGCAATGTTTGGATTGAGTCCGAGGACTTCCTTGAAATCCCCGTTCCCAAGTACAAGAGACTTTATCCCGAAGGTCCCGAATGCCGTCTTAAGGGCGCATATCTTATCACCTGCACCGGCTGTGTTAAGGACGAAAACGGCAACATCACCGAAGTTCTCGCCACCTACGATCCCGAAAGTCGCGGCGGCGATCCTGCAGACGGCCGCAAGGTCAAGGGCGCAACCATTCATTGGGTTGACGCAAACAACTGCGTTGATGCGGAGGTCAGAATGTATGACAATCTCTTCATCGACGATCAGCCCGATGCTGCCGATAAGGATTACATTCAGTGCATGAATCCCAATTCCCTTGAGATTCTGCAGGGCTGCAAGCTGGAGAAGATGCTTGAAAGCGCTGTTGCTCCGGCACAGTTCCAGTTCCTTCGCATGGGCTACTTCTGCGTTGACAGCAAGGACTCCACCCCCGAGCATCTGGTGTTCAACCGTGCCGTGGCTCTGAAGGACAGCTTCAAAAAATAAGATATTAGCTAAAAAATGCCTCCCGAATGGGAGGCATTTTTATTATGTATAATGCAGGTCGGTAAAATTCATACTGTACGCCTCTCCAGCATAACAGATACCAAAGCAATTTTCTTAAGCGCAGCAAGGGGATTTTTAATCTCTTCGTGTGCTGCGGGAAACGCAATTTTGTGCTATTTGCACAAAGTGCAGACCGTCTCAAAGCTGTGGCAAGTAGTAGTCACAACTTTTCATTAGTATTTTTCTGCTTTTTTGTTAATTTTAGTATTGTCAAATAACAGATACTTCTTAGATTTCTCACAAGACACCGCATTATACACAATTTCACATTTCACATTTTAGTTGTTATAACAGTTTGAATGCTTTGTATAACATTCGTCATTTTACACTCTTCTACAAAATGACAAAATGTATTAAATTAGTATTGGTATTTTGCAAAAAAAAAAACTAATTCGATATACAGGAGGTAAACCATGTCCAAATACGCTGGTTATATGGGCAAAGTCATGCAGGTCGACCTGAGTACGCGCTCTGTTTCGGAATATCCCTGGTCCGACAAGGAACGCAGACTTTATCTCGGCGGCAAAGCCATGGCTTCCAAAATCATGTTTGACAATTTCACCGGTAAGGAAGATCCCCTCGGTGCGGAAAACATGATAGTCATCACCACTGGTCCCCTTACCGGTACAGGCGCCCCCAGTTCCAACCGCTTTAACCTCTCCACGCTATCCCCCCAGACCGGCATTACCACTTCCTCCAACTGCGGCGGTAACTTCGGTTACTATCTCAAGAAAGCGGGCCTTGACGCTCTCATCATCAAGGGCAAGGCCGAAAAACCCATTTGGGTTGAAGTCAGAAACGGCACCTTCCTTTTCCACGAGTGCGGAAAGCTCTGGGGCATGAAGGTCGCAGAGACACAGGAAGAAGTTGAACGCAGGCTTGCGGTGGATCGCGGCTGTGAACGCGTAAAGTGCGGCATCGTCTCCATCGGGCCTGCAGGTGAAAACATGGTTAAGTACGCCTCCGTCATCAGCGGTGAACGCGCAGCCGGGCGAGCCGGCGTCGGTGCCGTATTCGGTTCAAAGAATCTGAAGGCTGTTGTCGCCACCGGCAACCACAACATACCGATTTATGACTATGACCGCGCTCTTAAGCACCATCAAAAATGGGTAGACACCCTCAAAAAGCATCCACTTACAGGTAATCAGCTTCCCCGTCTCGGCACAGCCGGCCTTGTATCCCAGATGCAGATGAGAGGTATTCTCTCCACAAAGAACTATACATACGGCCAGTTTGACAGCTTTGAAAAGGTCAACGGTGAGCTTCTTGCCGAGGAGTACAACATCATTAACAAAGGCTGTATGTCCTGCCCCATGAAATGCGCCCGTACGGTAAATGTAAACGGCAAAGAGGTCAAGGGGCCCGAGCTTGAAACTCTCGGACTTCTCGGCGGCGGCATTATGAACGATAACCTGGAGCTCATACTTCGCTGGAACAATGAGCTGGATGAGCTCGGCATGGACACCATATCTGCGTCCAGTACCATCGCCTGGGCAATGGAGGCAAACGAAAAAGGCCTTTGGAAGAACGGTCTTGAGTTCGGAAAAACCGCCAACATTTCCAAAACCTTTGATAACATCGCCTATCGCAGAGGCATAGGCAATGAGCTTGCCGAAGGCACACGCTGGCTCAGCAAGAAGTACGGCGGTGAGGAATTTGCAATCCAGTCCAAGGGACTTGAGCTTGCGGCATATGAACCGAGAAGGGCCGTCGGCCAGGGCCTCGGTTACGCCGTCGCAAACCGCGGCGGCTGCCATCTCAACGGCGGCTATCTGGTAATTCTCGAAGGTCTCGGTCTTTACACCGACACCCAGACACCTCATGCCAAGGCAGACCTGTGTATGTTCATGCAGGATCTCATGGAATCCGTTTCCTGCGGCGGTCAGTGTCTCTTCACCAGCTATGCGGTGTTCCCCAACTTCCTCATTTCAAAGCCTAACAGTATTATTACAAAGATCGTCAACAAGGTAATTCCTTTCATCGGGCCTGTTGTTAGATTCCTTAACAAGCTCCCCAAGATTATGCATCTCAATCTTCCCTTCATTCCCCACACCACCGAGCTTAAGCATTCTTTGGGCATGAAAGGCATGACTTTGGGCGAATTCATCGAAATCGGTGAACGCAGCTACAATGTCGAGCGCGCAGTAAACGCAAAATTCGGCGTTTCCGCCGCTATGGACACTTTGCCCAAACGCCTTACCGATGTTCCTCAGGACAGCAGAAATCCCAAAACCAAGGTTCCTCTGGACACCATGAAGAAGTCTTATTACAAGGCGCGCGGCTGGGACAAAAACGGATTGCCTACCGAGAAGAAGCTGCGCAGACTGAAGATTATTGATTAACGGAAGGAGAAAATCATGGTTACTGTAAAACTGTTCGGAACTTTCCGCCTCGACAGCAGGCTCAATGGTGCCATCGAAATGGATGTCAAGAAGGTTAAAGATATTTACCCTCTTATCATTACCGAGATAAAGAAGCATGATCCCTGCACCTCCCTCACCGAAGCAGATTTCAAGGGTTGCGTAGTATCCGTAAACGGTAAGCAGGTCAATCTGCGATATAAACTCAATGACGGCGACGAGGTATATCTCATGCCGGCAGTTGCAGGAGGTTGATATCATGCCAGCATATTCCATTAATATAGATAAATGCGACGGCTGCGACGCATGCCGTGTAGCCTGTCCCTCAAGCGCCATAAGCGGCGAGCAGTACAAAAAGCACAAAATCGACCCCGATCTGTGCTATAATTGCGGTCTTTGCGCAGAACTCTGCGAAAACGGAGCTTTTCTCGACGGATTCGGCCGTCCCGTTAAAATGCGTCCCCGTGAAGAGTGGAAGACTCCCATTATTGACCGTTCCCTGTGCGTGGGCTGCAGCGTCTGCATTGAAGACTGTCCCCAGTTTGCTCTCGAGCTATCCGATCCCGGCTTCCACGGAAACATTCATGTCTATGCAGAGCTGAAATACCCGGAGAGGTGCATTGGCTGCGGCAAATGCGCAAAGCGCTGTCCCGTTGGTGCGGTGGCCATGGGCCGGGCTGTCATTGAGGACACGGTAATACCCGTAAATTACGATGCCGATGAAGACATCCCCGACCACGACCACGCTTCCCTGCTGGAATCCATCCACGACACGCTTCACGGACTCTTTGAAGACATTAAGGATTGACCATGGCATACAGGATTTCAGACAAGTGCGTCGGCTGTGAGGACTGCCGAAGCCATTGCACCGGCGGTGCAATAAAAACTGTACTTGACGGAGAGAAAAAATACTGTAAAATAGATTCAGACCTTTGTGTTTCCTGCGGCCACTGCGCTCTGTTTTGCAAAGAAGGCGCTGTGCTGGACGATATGGGAAACGCCGTTAAACCAATTCCCGAAGAGGAGCGTTTCGTTCCCTGCATCAATCTTGATGTCTGCAACGGATGCATGCTCTGCGTGGAAAGCTGTCCGGAATACGCTTTGTCAATGATTAAGGTTACGCGAACCTATTCTATTGCAGCACTGATGAACCCCGAGAACTGTTTGGGCTGCGGTCATTGCTACAAGAGCTGTCCTGTCCGGGCTATTGAGCTGATAAAAAGGAAGGATCTCCATGCTGCAGGTTAAGACTCCCGTTGATGCAATAAAAATTATAAAAGAAAGCTTTAAAGGCAGTATCTCCGCTACGGAGATACTGCCTCTTCACGCCTGTATGGGGCGTGTTCTCGCCTGCGATATTCACGCGGACCAGAATGTGCCAAATTTCAACCGCAGCAGCGTTGACGGCTACGCTGTGAGAGCTGCCGACACCTTCGGCTGCTCCGACTCAATGTCCGCCATTGTAAAGCTCCGCGGCGTTGTCAACATGGGCGAGGGCGCAATGTTTTCCATTGCTCCCGGTGAATGTGCCTATGTTCCCACAGGCGGTGCTATCCCCGACGGTGCAGACGCAGTTGTCATGTTAGAGTATACCGAGAGCTACGGCGGCGGAGAAATCGGCATTTTAAAGCCTGCCGCACCCGGAAATAATATGGTGTATATCGGCGACGATGTTTTTCCGGGCAAAACCGTGCTTAAGCGCGGCAGAGTGGTTCGCCCCGAGGATATTGGTGCTTTGGCTGCATTGGGAATATGCGAAGTCAGTGTCGTGAGAAAGCCTGTTGTGGGCATTCTCTCCACAGGTGACGAGCTCGTGGAAGTTTCCGAAACTCCCTCTGCCGGTCAGGTGCGCGATGTAAACTCCTCCATGCTTTATGCCGCGGTTCAGAGCTTCGGCGGTGAGCCGGTGTGCCTCGGCATTGTGCGTGACGGCTATGTCAGGCTGCGCAATGCGCTTAACGCCGCCCTTGAAAGTTGTGATATGGTACTCATTTCAGGAGGAAGCTCCGTGGGGCAGATGGATTCCACCTGCGCGGTTATCGACGAGCGCGGCAAGCTGCTCCTCCACGGCATCGCCATGAAGCCCGGCAAGCCTACAATAGTGGGCAATGTTGACGGCAAGCCCGTTTTCGGGCTTCCCGGTCATCCCCTTGCCGCCCATTTTGTGGCCAAGGTCTTTGTAAAGCCTCTTATTGAGCAGATGCTGTGCTGCAGCACCCGAAACTGCTCCGTAAAAGCAGTTCTCACAGAGGCCGTTTCCGCAAACCACGGCAGGGAGCAATACAGCGGGGCAATTCTTTTTGACAAGGACGGCGTTACCTATGTTGAGCCCGTACACAGCAAATCCGGTCTCATCAGCACGCTCGCCGGCTGCGACGGATATTTTGTCGTTCCCCGTGATTGCGAGGGCTACGCAAAGGGTACGGAAATAGAGGTTATTATATGAGCTTTAATTACCTTACAAACATTCCCCTTGAGCAGGCTCGGGAGGAATACATTTCTCTGCTTCATTCCATGGGCATGGCTTCAGAGTGCGAAGAAATACCCGTTCAGAATACCTGCGGCAGAATAACCTTTGCACCTGTCTATGCTAAAATATGCTCTCCTCACTATCATGCCAGCGCCATGGACGGCATTGCGCTTAAGGCCAAGCTCACCTTCGGCGCAAGCGAGACGACTCCGGTTGTCCTTAAGTCGGGTGAGTTCATTCAGGTAGATACCGGCGACCCAATTCCCGAGGAATGCGACGCCGTTATCATGATAGAAGATGTTATTTACGACAGCGACGGCAGTGTCCGCCTGTTTTCTGCCGCCGCACCCTGGCAGCATATTCGGCAGATCGGCGAGGATATCTGTGCGGGTGAAATGATTTTGCCTGCAGGCGTGAAAATAACGCCCTCGGCCATCGGTGCAATGATTGCCGGCGGATGTCTTAAAATTAAAGTAATAAAAAAGCCGGTAATCGGCATTATTCCCACCGGTGACGAGCTTGTTCCTCCCACCGACGAGCCAAAACCCGGCGATATTCTTGAATTCAACTCCTCCATTTTCTCCGCCATGGTGGAAAAATGGGGCGGTATTGCAAAAGCTTATCCCATTGTTCCCGACAAGCCTGAATTGCTGCGTTCCACACTCCGTCAGGCAGTGGCCGAATGTGACGCAGTACTTTTAAATGCAGGCTCCTCCGCAGGTCGTGACGACTATTCCGTCAGCATTATCGGAGAAGTTGCCGAGGTGATCTATCACGGCATAGCCATAAAGCCCGGCAAGCCGGCAATTCTTGCAGCCGCAGGCAGAAAGCCCGTTCTCGGCGTACCCGGCTATCCGGTTTCGGGTATTATTGTTATTGAAGAATTTCTCAAGCCCATTCTCGAAATACTGTGCGGCACCCAGACAGATATTCCCGAATTTGCAGAAGCAACTCTGTCCCGCCCCGTTATTTCCGGGCTTAAATACAAGGAATTTGTACGCGTTAGGATGGGTACGGTCAACGGCAGGCTGGTGGCATCCCCCCTCAATCGCGGTGCAGGCGTTGTTTCCTCCTTTATGAAGGCCGACGGAATTCTTGAGGTTCCTCAGGGCACTGAAGGCTTTGAGGCGGGAGAAACCGTCACGATCAAGCTGCTTCGTCCCCTGAAGGAGCTTGAAAACAGCGTTGTTGTAATCGGAAGTCACGACCCGCTGCTTGATGAGTTGGGAAATATGCTTCACTCCACTGACTGCAAGCTGTATATGAGCTCCTCTCATGTGGGCTCAATGGGCGGCATTATGGCGCTTCGCCGAGGTGAGGCTCATGCCGCAGGTTGTCATCTCCTGGACGAATCCGACGGCAGATATAACAGCTCCTATTTGCGCCGTTACTTCCCCAACGGCGGCGTGCGTCTTGTGGAATGTGTCGGCAGAACCCAAGGCATTATGGTTCAAAAGGGCAATCCCCTGAACATCCGCGGCATGGATGACCTATTCAAAGGAGATTTGCGTTATGTAAACCGTCAGAAGGGCTCGGGAACCCGCGTTTTGTTTGACTATCTATGCAAGAAGAGCAGTTACGATGTATCAAAGCTCTACGGCTATGACCGTGAAGAGCTCACCCACACCTCCGTTGCGGCACAGATAGCTGCCGGCAGCGCAGACGCAGGTCTCGGAATATATTCGGCGGCACAGATGTACGGACTTGACTTTGTGCCTGTCTGCACCGAGCAGTACGACCTGATTATCCCTGATTACGCCTGGGAAACGGAGTCTGTGCAGAAGCTGATTGAAGTGCTAAAATCCGACGCATTTAAAGCCAGGCTTACCGAAATGGGCGGATATACCCTTGAAAATCCTGGCAAGGTCAAAGAAAAATATTAAGGAGAATAACATGGCATATACGGCAGCAGTTATCACAGTCAGCGACAAATGCAGCATCGGCGAAAGAGTTGACACCAGCGGTCCCGCAGTAAAGGAAATGCTCACCGAAGCCGGTTTTCAGGTCGTTTATACCTCTATCGTTCCCGACGAGCGCAGCGAAATTTCTGCGGAGATAATTAAATGTGAATATGAAGTAGATGCAGACCTCATCATTACAACAGGCGGCACGGGACTTTCAAAGCGTGATGTAACCCCGGAGGCAACAAGGGCGGTTATTGACTACGAAATCCCCGCAATCCCCCAGGCGATGCTCTACTACAGTCTGCAGATCACCACCCGTGCCATGCTTTCACGAGCCGTTGCCGGTGTTCGAAACGACGGGCTCATAATCAATCTTCCCGGCAGCGAAAAGGCCGCAAGAGAAAATCTCGGCGCAATAATCGGCACCCTTGACCATGCACTTAAGATGATAGCGGGAGAAGGCCACAACAAATGAACTACAAAAACTCTCTTGACGAAAAAGAGCGCCTGATGCTGAAAAGCAGCCGCGTGTGTATTGTTGGCTGCGGCGGTCTCGGCGGCTACATAGCGGAGCTGCTCATACGGCTCGGCGTAGGTAAAATCATCGCGGTGGACGGAGACAGATTTGATGAATCCAACCTCAACCGCCAGCTCTTATGCACCCATGACACCGTAGGAAAAAGCAAGGCAGTGGCTGTTGCGGAGCGTGCCGCGCTTATCAATCCCGAGCTTGAGGTTGCGGCTGTCACCGAATTTTTAGACGCTGATAATGCGGTAGAAATTTTAAAGGATTGTGACCTTGTGCTTGACGCTCTTGACAGCATTGAAGCACGCCGCACTCTGCACGAGGCCTGCAAAACGCTCGGGATTTCAATGGTATTCGGTGCTATCGGGCCCTGGCATATTCAGTACGGCGTTGTGCTTCCCGAATCGAAGCTGTTCTCCAATATAGTCTCCTCCCCCGAATATCACGGTGAGACTATGCTCTCCTTTGTTCCTGCAAGCTGTGCATCCCTGCAGGTCAGTGAGGCGGTAAAGCTGCTCACGGGGAACAAATCGGAGCTTATGGGCAAGGTCTGTGACATCGACCTAATGACAAACGAGCAGATAATATTTGAAATATAAAAAAGCTGAGCTTAATGCTCAGCTTTTTTACTCTTTATATTCAGAAGCACTATTGCGGAAAGGACAAATACAATCCCCGCAAGGCTCATCACCGTGGGATTTTCATTGTAAATTACAAAGCCCACAAGCGTTGCCACAACAGGCTCAATTGATGCCATAATTGATGCTTTGCCGTTTTCAAGGCCTAAAAGTCCTTTTGTATAAAGCATATACGGCAGGAAGCAGGTCACAAGTCCCGTTGCCGCAGCATAGAACAGATTCGTCCCGCTGGCAAATGTTAGAGAAAAGCATTGCGGCCCATCTATTATAAGTGCTCCGATGCTTGCCAGCAGGCAGGAATAAAAGTTAATGGTATAGGTTGAATAGCCGCGATTAATGGCAAAGCGGCTGAAAATGCTGTAAAGCGCGTAACACAAGCCCGATCCCAGGCCAAGCATGAGTCCCACAAGGGTAATATGTCCGTCGCCGGAGCCTATGCCTGACACCAGGCAGCAGCCCACAAACGCCAATGCCATGGCTACAAGCTTTCTTGCCGTTAGTTTTTCCTTAAAAAGCGGCACGGACATGAGAATCACAAAGCAGGGTGCGGTATAAAGAAGTATGGCAGCTGTTGAAAGGCTCATATGGTCCATGGCTTTGAAATAGCACCAGCCGAACACCAGGAGTGACAGCACGCCACAGCCTACAAACACCCACAAATCTTTCATTTTAATTTTAAAGGCTTCTCGGTCAGTTGCCAGCATAAGTACACCGAAGAGAATCAGTGCAAAAAGGCATCTTACGGCAATTACACCCATGGCGGAAAGGCCGATACTGTCAAGGGTTCGGCGGAAAAAGCCCATGAAGCCCCACAGTGAGCCTGCAAGAATTACGAATAATGTGTATTTATTTTTCATCTCTATCCTCATTTCTAATTAAGCAACGAGAATATAATAGTGATTTGGGTAAGCGTTGTCAACGATGTTTAAATAAGATTGACAATTTTTCGTTATCTGTGCTATTATACCACTTGCACGCGGGTATGATGGAATTGGCAGACATGCAAGATTTAGGTTCTTGTGCGAGAGCGTGCAGGTTCGACCCCTGTTACCCGCACCAAAAATAAAAGCACGCAAAAGCGTGCTTTTATTTTTGCTCTGATTACCGCAGCGCACTTCACTTCTTTTTGATTACGGAGAAAATATGCTTAAGTCTCTGAAGGCAAAAAACTGTATATTCGCTTTGACGGGAAGTGCAATACTTGCCTTCGGCCTGTATAACATTCATTCCTTTTCCGGTGTAACCGAGGGCGGCGTGCTTGGTCTGACATTACTGTTCTCCAACTGGTTTGGCATATCACCCGCCGTATCCGGACTCATCCTCAACGCGCTATGCTATTTCATCGGCTACAAGGTGCTTGGAAAAGAATTCATCGTCTATTCCGCAGTTTCTGCCATAGGTTTTTCGGCGTTCTATGCTCTGTTTGAGCTATTCCCCCCTCTTTGTCCTCGGATTGCGGATTATCCTCTTGCCGCGGCCATTGTTGGCGCGCTGTTTGTAGGTCTCGGTGTGGGCATTGCGGTAAAGGCAGATGCCGCGCCCACCGGCGATGATGCGCTCGCCATGGCGCTGTCGCACAGATTCAAGGTTCAGATTCAACGGGTTTATCTCATATCCGACCTCGCGGTGCTTACCCTGTCGCTTACATATATCCCTCTGTCAAGAATAATGTACTCTCTGCTGACCGTCGTCATTTCAGGTCAGCTTATCGGGCTCATACAAAAAATCAAAATCCGGATTTAGTAAAGCTAAATCCGGATTTCTTTTGCATTTAACAGCTTTGCATCCTCGGCTGAATGGCTTACTATCACAAGCGTTCTTCCTTTGCAGTGCCTGTTAATATACTCAATTACACTTTTCTTCGTATCAATGTCAAGCCCTGTAAAGGGCTCGTCCATATATATTGCGTCTCCGTCACAGATTATCGCTCGGCATATAGCGACACGGCGCTTCATTCCTCCCGACAGCTCCTTAACGGGCTTTTTCATGTGCTCATCTAATCCGAGCTCCGAAAGATGCATGGCGAGCTGTGCCTTTGTGACCGATTTCGGAGCGACCATTCCCACGCAATTCATCGCTGAAAATTCAAGCGGAAGTCTATCCTCCTGAAAAACCGCTGTAAAGCGCGCAGGCGCATCAAAAATTTCACCACTGTCCGGAGCTTCAATGCCCATTAATATGCGAAGCAGCGTGGTTTTGCCTCTGCCCGACGCTCCGCTGATTACAATGCGCCCTCCCTTGGGGATGCTTATGCTTATATTATCCAAAACCCGTTCTTCTTCAAAGCATTTTGAAATATTCCTTATTTCCATTATCCGCGCTCCAATCTGCGGTATCCGCACTTAAGCAGCAGCATAAAAAGCTTTTCAAACAGCACGCTGATTATAACAATGATAACCGTCCAGCACAGCAGGTCATCCGTATCGAGATAAATTTTGGCAAAATAGAGCTGCTTGCCTATGGAGCCGTCAGGTATTCCGATGATTTCCGCCGCAACGCCGGCTTTCCAAGCCATGCCCAAAGCTGTTGAACAGGCCGAAAGGATGAAGGGCTTGAGCTGCGGCAGGTGTATGTAGGCAAGTCTGCGCAGATAAGGCATACTGAAAACCTGCCCTACCTCCAGCATATTCTTGTCCTCGCTCTTGATGCCCTGAAGCACATTGCCGTACACAACGGGCAGAACTATGAGGAATGAAATAAACACGGCGAGATTCTGTGCCGACAGCCATATGAGGCATATCACCACAAAGGATGCTACGGGAACGCTCTTTACCGTCACCATAAAGGGCCACAGCATAGTTTCAACCCAGGGGAATCTTCCCGCAAGTGCCGCAAGGATAGTCCCCAGCATCAGGGCAAGGAGAAAGCCGCCTGCTATATGATAGAAGCTAAACCATATGGTTTTCCAGAAATTCTCCACCTGCCATATGGTAGTCATGCGCTTTAGCACCTCCACAGGTGACACCAGCAGGATTTTCTGATCTATGCACATAGCGGCAAGCTGCCACACAAAAAGGGCAAACAAAACTGCAATTATTCTGTTTTTTATCTGCTTATTACGCTCCATAATAAAAATCACTTTCAGGAAGCTTTCCGCCCACAGCCGCCGGATTCATTTTCAGCAGCACATTAAGATAACCCTCCATGGCTGATTTCATCTCATCACTGCTCATAAATGTTATGTTACAGTAAGGCAGAGCCTTCAGTGCAACAGGCGTCTTGACTATCTCATACTGTCCCATAAGCTCCGCCGCGGCTTCCGTATTATTCACCACAAAGCTAACGGAGGCCTCATACTCTGCCATGAATTTTTCAAGCTGTTGAGGATACTTTTCCGCAAATTCGCTGCGCACCACAAGGGCACCCGTTACCATGGCAGAGCTATTGCGGAGCTTTTCCCATTCCGCATTGAGGTCAATGGCAACACGCAGGTCGCTAACCTGCATCTGTGCGGAGGTTGCAAAGGGCTGTGGCAGCATGGCCACCGCATTTGCGTCCTTTGCAATATAGGACAGGGCCTCGGTGGTATCCGCGCACCACTGAATTGTGATGTCCTTATCTGCATCCATTCCGTTTTCGCTCAAAAGATAGCGCAGGGCATACTCCGGCGCGGCACCGGCACCCGTTGCGTAGATTGTTTTTCCCGCAAGGTCCGCAAGGCTCTGAACGCTATCTCCACGCTCCACAACATAAAGCACACCAAGTGTGTTGATTGCAAGCACCTTTACTCCACCGTCGGTATTGTTATAGATGACCGAGGCAAGATTTGCAGGTACAGCGGCAATATCAATTTCACCCTTTGCCAGCTCAGTTACAAAGGCAACCGCCTCGCTCTGAAGCGTGAATTCATAGGAATTTTCCGTTTCTCCCGAGTCGGAGTCGCTCATAAGCTTAACCATACCCATAGCTGTCGGCCCCGTAAGACCGCCGACTCGTATTGTTGTTTTTGCTTCCTCCGCAGGAGTTTCGTCTGTGCTGCTGTCCGCAGGTGCAGCACAGCCGCAGAGCAGAAGACACACGGCACAGATAACACACAATAGCTTTTTCATTTTGCTCCCCCTCAAACAATAAATTCGCATAGTTTTTCAATGTCCGCAATGCGGAACAGTTTTCCGTTTTTTTCAACGGCACCGCTGTCAGTGATGGAGTCCATTGCCCTGTAAAAGGATGCTCGGGAAATATTCAGGGACGCGGCTATATCAGTCATGGACATGGGCAGTCTTGCTGCATCATATTCGGAAAGATTGTTGAGCAGAAAGCTGGAAAGTCTCTGCTCGGCTGTTCCGGAGGTAAGAAAATATATTTTCTTATTTAAAAACAGAATTCTTTCAGACAGGTATCTGATATAATTCTCCGCTATTTTCGGCTCCCGTTCAATAAGCCGCATTACAATTCTCTGGGAGAAGAAAATAATACGACAATCCTCAACGGCGGTTATCTTCGACTGGAATTCATGCTCGCTGTTAAACAGGGCCGCGGCACCGAACATAGAGCCTCTGTTCAGAGTGCTCATGACTATCTCTCTGCCCTCGGCATTTTCCTTTGCCACCCGAAGCCGCCCCTCAAGTATTATACCCAAGCTGCGTTTAAAATCCGTAGGACTGTAAACCACATCGTCACTGCGGTAGCTCTCCAGCTCATAGCCGGACACATTCAGAATTCTCTGTAATGAGCCCCGGGCGGTGCCTCGGAACAATTCGGTTCGCATTATGATATCAAAATCCGCAACATTGAACTCGTTGTTCATTTTTGTTTCTCCTATTTGTCTCATATGAGACATTTATAGTGCTATCATATCACTTTCCTGCCGGATTTCAAGTAAAAAGTCAAAAAAATTTTTATTTATCAAGACTTACCATTATTTTTTCTTTTTGTGTAAACTGCACTATTTTGCTCACTTTAAATTGATAAACCGCACAAAGAATTTCGAATATTTTTATTAAAAGCTCCGTTTGAGAGCAGCTAATTATTAATTACTGATTTTTCTTGATATATCAGCAATTTAACAATTGTTTACAGAAAAAAATTTTAGTGCTTAAATTAAAATAAGCAAATGTATTTCTTTGCGAATTCAAGCAATGAAAGGATGAAACGGATGACTAAAGTAGATTACGGATTTATTGATTCTGTGCTTGAGCAGAACAATTACAGCAAAAGCTCATCTATAGCAATAATGCAGGCGATTCAGGGTGAGTATCGCTATCTCCCTGTTGAAGCGCTGAACTATGCTGCAGAAAAGCTGGGTATGTCTGCCGCCGCACTGTACGGAGTTGCCACCTTCTATGAGAATTTCTCAATGAACGAAAAGGGCAAGTACATAATCAAGTGCTGCAACGGTACCGCCTGCCACGTGCGTAAATCCGACGACGTTCAGGAGGCTCTCTACGACGCCACGGGACTCACCCCCAAGGACCACATGTCCGCCGACGGACTTTTCACCATCGAGCGTGTCGCGTGTCTCGGCGCCTGCGGTCTTGCCCCTGTCTGCACCGTTAACGACGTGGTACACCCCGCAATGACTCCCGAAAAAGCACGCAGACTCATCGCTGAATTAAAGGAGGCTGAAGGCGTATGAAAATAACTTCACGTGAACAGCTTGCTTCCGTCCGTGCAGAGTGTAAAAAGCTTCTGGACGCTGAAAACAAAAAAATCCTCGTTTGCGGCGGCTCCGGCTGTACCGCCAGCGGCTCTGCAAAGATTTACGAAGAGCTCGTAAAGCTCATGCAGGAGCGCGGTCTCAACGTTGAGGTCTCCCTCAACGGTCACGTTGACCACGGTGAGCTCATCGGCGTCAAGAACTGTGGCTGCCACGGAATCTGCGAACTTGCTCCCCTTATCCGCATCGAGCCCGAAGGCATACTCTACACCAGAGTTCAGCTTGCCGACTGTGCCGACATCATCGACCAGACCATCATCGGTGGCGAAGTCATCGAAAAGCTCATTTACCATGCTGCTGACGGCACCACCTATGAAAAGCAGGAGGATATCCCCTTCTACAAAAGGCAGACCCGCATCGTTCTTAATAACTGCGGTCACATCAACTCCGAGTCCATCGAGGAATACCTCGCCGTCGGCGGCTACGCCGCTGTCGAAAAAGCTCTCTTCGACATGACTCCCGATGACATCATCAACGAAGTCACCGCATCGGGCCTCCGCGGCCGCGGCGGCGCAGGCTTCCCCGCAGGCAAGAAGTGGTCTCAGGTCGCAGCTCATAAGGAAGCTCCCCTGAAGTACGTCGTCTGCAACGGCGACGAGGGCGACCCCGGCGCATTCATGGACTGCTCCGTCATGGAAGGCGACCCCCACAAGATGATTGAAGGCATGATCATCGCGGCTCTCGCCTGCGGCGCAGAGCAGGGCGTCATCTACGTCCGTGCCGAGTATCCTCTGGCAGTTAAGAGACTGGGCATGGCCATCAAGGCTGCAACCGAATACGGTCTGCTGGGTGACGACATCCTCGGCTCGGGCAAGAACTTCCATCTCCGCATAGTCAAGGGCGCAGGCGCATTCGTCTGCGGCGAAGGCTCCGCAATGCAGGCCTCCATCGAAGGCAACCGCGGCATGCCCCGCACCAAGCCCCCCAGAAGCGTTGACAAGGGTCTGTTCGACGTTCCCACGTCTCTGAACAACGTTGAGACCTTCGCAAACGTTCCCGAAATCATCCTCAACGGCGCCGACTGGTACTCCAGCATCGGCAGCGAGGGCAACACGGGCACCAAGGTCTTCTCCCTTGCAGGCAACATCAAGAACACGGGCCTTATCGAGGTTCCCATGGGCACCACCCTCCGCGAAATCGTCTTTGATATCGGCGGCGGTGTCAAGGATGGAGAATTCAAGGCCGTTCAGGTCGGCGGTCCCGCAGGCTGCTGCCTCACCACAGAGCAGCTTGATATTCCTCTGGACTTCGACTCCACCAAGAAAATCGGCGCAATCATCGGCTCCGGCGGTCTTGTCGTCATGGGTCAGGACACCTGCATGGTTGAGATTGCACGATTCTTCACCGATTTCTCCAAGAAGGAATCCTGCGGCAAGTGCACCGCCTGCCGCGAAGGCATCCCCAACATTCTTACAATTCTTGAGCGTCTCACCAAGGGCGAAGGCTCCATGGAAGATATCGACATGCTTCAGGACCTTGCAGGCATCGTAAAATCCTGCTCCCTCTGCGGTCTGGGCAAGAATGCCACCAACCCCGTAATGAGCACCCTCAAATACTTCAAAGACGAGTACATCGCCCACGTCAACGGCAAATGTCCCGCAGGCGTATGTAAGGCTCTGTGCAAGCTTTGGGTCGACCCCGAGAAGTGCATTGGCTGCACCAAGTGTGCCCGCGACTGCCCCACCGGTGCTATCACCGGCATGCTGAGACGTCCGCACAGCATTGATAATTCCAAGTGCATCAAGTGCCGCGTATGTAAAGTAGGCTGTCCCAAGCAGGCTATCAAGGAGGTATAAGCAGATGAAGACTATGTTTATTGACGGCGTCAAATGTGAATTTGAAAAAGCCCGCAATGTTCTTGAAGTTGCAAAGGCCAACGGAATCGACATTCCCAATCTCTGCTACTGCGAAAACCTCTCCATTTATGGCGGCTGCCGCCTCTGCGTCGTGGAAAATGACCGCGGCGGCATTGAGGCTGCCTGCACCATCATCCCCAAGGACGGCATGATCATCAAAACCAACACCGCAAAGGTTCGCAAGTACCGTCAGAGCATTATCGAGCTGCTGTTGGCAGGCCACAGAAACGACTGTGCCACCTGTGACAAGTCCGGCAAGTGCAAGCTCCAGGAGTACGCAAACCGTTACGGCGTGCACGAGGTTCGCTTCCCCAACAATTACTGCAAGGAGCCCGTCGACGACTCCTCCCCCTCCATTGTCCGTGATCCTTCCAAGTGTATTCTTTGCGGCAAGTGCGTTAGAGTCTGCTCCGAAATTCAGAACATTCACGCTATTGACTTTGCTAACCGCGGTTTTGAGACCTATGTGGGCTGCGGCTTTGACCTCAAGCTCAAGGACACCAGCTGCGTCGGCTGCGGCCAGTGCGCCGCCGTATGCCCCACCGGCGCAATTACCGTTAAAAACGAAGTATCCGAGATGTGGAAGGCAATCCACGACAGCAGCAAGAAGGTAGCCGTTCAGGTTGCTCCCGCAGTACGCGTCGGTGTTGGCGAGGAGTTCGGCATACCCGCAAGCGTTCCCGTAATGGGCAAAATAACCACCGCACTCAAGCGTATGGGCGTTGACTATGTATTTGACACCTCCCTCACCGCAGACCTCACCATCATGGAAGAGTCTGCAGAGTTCCTTGAGAAGCTCAAGACCGGTGCAAAGCTCCCCATGTTCACCTCCTGCTGTCCCGGCTGGATTAAGCATGTTGAGAACAAGCATCCCCATCTCATGCCTCAGGTTTCCACCTGCGGCTCCCCCATGGAAATGTTCGGCGCACTTATCCGTCAGCAGTTTGCGGATGAGGACGAGGAAATCTTCTCCGTCGCCGTAATGCCCTGCACCGCGAAGAAGGCAGAGGCAAAGCGCCCCGAGCTGGTTAAGGACGGCGAAAAGCTCATTGACCTGGTCATTACCACTCAGGAGCTTGTGCGCATGATTAAGGAAGCAGGCATTGACTTTGTAAGCCTGCCCGATACCGAACCCGACGCTCCCTTTGCTCCCTACACCGGTGCAGGCGTCATCTTCGGTGTCACCGGCGGCGTTACCGAGGCAGTTATCCGCCATGTTATCGGTGCAGTTACTGATGAAGCTGTTGCGCAGATTGCAGAATGCGGTGTCCGCGGTCTTGACGGGGTCAAGGCATTTGAAGTTACCGCAGGGGATGTAACTCTCAAGATTGCTGTTGTTAGCGGTCTTGCAAATGTCGACAAGCTCATAGCCAAGGTTGAAAGCGGCGAGGAATTCTTCCACTTCATCGAGGTTATGGCCTGTCCCAACGGTTGCATAGGCGGCGGCGGTCAGCCTCCTGCGTGCAACGCCCGCAAGGCAGAGCGCAATGTCGGCATATTTGTTGCCGACGAGGAATGTCTGCTCAAGTCCTCCGAACAGAATCCCGCTTTGGACAGCGTTTACGAGCTGCTTAACGGCAGAGCTCATGAGCTGCTGCACATTCACTATCCCTCTCACGGAAATCATTAATTCAATTCTAAAAGGCCTGTATGCAGCTGCATACAGGCCTTTATTACTATTATGTAAACTTTTTTCGCAAACTATGGAATTAGTGCTCCTGCTATGTTATAATGACAATTTGTAAAAAAGCATAAAAACTTTCAGGAGGTTTTGAAATGCGCAAATTATTTGCAGCCCTTCTGGCATTTGCAATGATATTTTCGCTGTGCGCCTGCGGATCCGGAGACGGAGACAAAAAAGAACGGGATTGCGGTGTCTTTATCACTATTGAAGCAAATGACATATACACAGTCAGCTGCGGCACCAGCAGTGGTTCGGAGTCCAGCACTCCTGCTGACGGAAGCGCCTTTGAGCCCGGTACGGTACTCCACTTTGACTTTGCCGGCGATGCCGCGGAAGGAAGCGACGCTGCTGTCATCGACTACAGCATATGTGCCTACGATCAAGAGCTTGACCTTATTGCCGACGGATCCTTCAGCGACGACTTCGCCAACATGGCCAAGTATAATATCGTAATTACCGAAGACCATCACATTCTTTACGAAGGCCATGAATACTCCTGCGGCGGTGACTCCATTATCACCTATGAGGACCTTTCCCCTGTTGACGGTGTTTCCATTATGTCAGCGCAGGTAACCATGCCTGCACGCCCCGAAGCTGCAGCTGCCGTAAATAAAGCCCTTGCAGGCTATAATGAAACCTTTGCCGGCGACCAGTACGAGTCAAACAAAGCTGCCTACGGCAAAAATGATGCAGACGGCGAAGCTCAATCGAGCGCAGCTCTCGAGCCCTTCAGCATGAGCAGAACCGTGCGTGTAATGCGCGGCGACAGTGCTGTTCTTTCCTTCCGTATGGCGGACAGAGTAAACCTCGGCAACAAGACCACACTCGCCATCACCTGTCATAGCTTTGATCCCCAGACAGGCAAAGAGCTCGGCATCGGTGACATTGCGGCTGATACTGGAAAGTTTACCGATTTCTGCGCAGAGCGTGTTCTCATCGCCACAACCGAGGAAGAACGCTTCCTCACCGAGAGCATGATATTTGTTGAGGGCTATACCAATAATATCCGTGCTCTTATCTCCGACGGCCACTGGTACTTCAGTTCCGAGGGCATCGTTATTGCCGCCAACCCCGGCGACATTTCCACCGACTTCTATGAATTCGTAATTCCCTATGAAGATCTGGCCGATGTTCTCAATGAAGAGTATCTCCCCTCCGAGCTCAAGGGCAGCTACGGCAACATTTCACTTCAGCTCACTTCTAATGTCGACCTGTCCTCACTTAACATTCTGGGTACAGCTCCCGATGAGAGCATCAACTCCATGGTCATGACGGTTGCAGGCAATGTCTACAATGTAAATGTATACACCGGCTCCTATAACACAAGCACCGGCAAGTTCACCCAGGACCGTCAGCTTATATTCTGCAGCGATATGATGCGCGGCGCAGCCATCGCAGTCAATCGCGCACCGGCACAGGGCACGCCTGACCTCATGGTTAGCTTCACCTGCCCCGACGGCACTGCAAGACACCTCTTGGTTTCCGAGGATTCCGCAAACGGCGGTCTTCTCATTATGGACCTTGACGGCGGTAACGAAGGTATTGCCTTCAGCAGTTCCCTGAGCTATGACCTCAACGGTGACGGCTCCGAGGAAAAAATCAAAATCGAAAGCGGCGAAGCCGTATCCCTCACTGTGGGAAGCGAAACTCTGAAGACAGAGATAAAGTCCGGCGCTGACGCCCGTATCTATGACCTCAACGGCGACGGTATCATGGAAATATACCTCGGCGGAACTCTTGAAAACGGTGAAACCGCCACATACTGCTTCACCTATAGTGGCAAGCTCGCACTTCTCGGCGAGCCCATCCCCGGTCTCATAAACGAGTTTAACGGCAACCGCGTTTTCCTTCTCGCAGAGCTTGATGTATTGGGAAAGCATCCTGCAAATGTTGCGTACTACTATGATTCCTCTGCAAATCGACTTGTTGCAATGGATGGCTTTGAGTATATATTTGACGGTGAGCAGATTTTGACCACCGCTGTTTCCATAGCACTTAAGGACGGAACTTCAGTTCCCGCAGGCACAAAGCTGACTCTCAATTCCACAGACGGTGCAAGCTATGTTAAGGTTACTGTCTCCGGTGGAAGCGGAGTTCTATCAATAGCAAAGGATACCATGGGAGGCTGGACCGTCAACGGCCAGCCGGCAGCTGTCTGCTTTAAAGAATTAGCATAAAATAAACGGTGTATCACTGATACACCGTTTATTTTTTTCACTTCGGCAGATAATATTTCCGAGGTGATATTTATTGCTGACAAATACGGAGCCGACATCCCCGTGGGCCTGGGAATGGCTCTTATGCAAAACGAAAAGGCATATTTGCCCTTTATCTCTCTTACCGAAAAACAGCGTCAACGGGTTATTGACGGCACAAAAGGCATAAACTCAAGAAAAGAAATGCACAATTACGTATCCGGTATTTCCACCGTGCTCTAATGTGCGCCCTTCGTGGACACTTTCATTTTTTGTTGTTCCCATATGAACATTCCTGCTTGAATTTTCCATGTTTCCGTGTTAAAATTTTAGCATGAGCGAATTTTAATCAATATGGAGGTGTCCAAATGGATTTAAGTCTTAAGGAAATTGAGCTTGCGGCTGCAAGGCTGAAGCCCGTGCTTCATCACACAGAGCTTGACCTATCCTCCACTTTCTCTGCAATGAGTGGCGGTGAGGTATACCTGAAGTGTGAAAATCGTCAAAAGACCGGCTCCTTCAAAATCAGAGGCGCCAGCAATAAAATCGCAGCACTTGCAGAACGCGGCGATGTCAGCAGCGTTGTTGCCTCATCTGCAGGCAACCATGCCCAGGGTGTTGCCTTTGCCGCCAGAAAATTCGGAATCCCTGCAACCATTGTCATGCCGGCTACTGCTCCCATAGCAAAGGTTCAGGCAACACAGGGCTACGGTGCAAAGGTTGTTTTAAACGGCGACTGCTATGATGATGCTTATGCCATGGCCTGCAGTATATGTGAGAAAGAGGGGGCAACCTTCCTCCATCCCTACAATGACCTTGATGTAATTGCCGGTCAGGGCACACTCGGTCTTGAAATTCTCTCCGACCTGCCCACTGTTGATGTTATTGTTGTTCCCGTAGGCGGAGGCGGTCTGTTGGCAGGCGTGGCAGCCTGTGTGAAGCAAATTAATCCCCGTGTTAAAGTCATAGGCGTTCAGGCAGAGGGCGCAAACGCTATTGCGCAATCCTTTAGGGAAAAGAAGCTTGTTTGTACCGATTCCGTATCCACCATTGCCGACGGCATCGCAGTAAAGGCACCCGGTGACATTACCGTTGAGCTTATTAACCGCTATGTTGATGATGTTGTAACCGTTTCCGACAACGAAATCTCCGAAGCCATTCTTCTGCTAATGGAACGCTGCAAGCAAATCGTCGAGCCCTCCGGAGCGACTACAGTTGCAGCAGTGCTTAAAGGCAAGGTAGATGTCAAGGGCAAAAAGGTAGTATGCCTTCTTTCCGGCGGAAATATCGATGTCAGCTTCATTCAGTGCATAATAGAGCAGGGACTCGTTGCACGCCACCGCCGGCTTCGCTTCACCGTCACTCTTCTTGATAAGCCCGGTACTCTGTCAAGGCTGCTCAATGACATAGCGGCTCTCGGCGCAAACATTCTGTCGCTTGAGCATGACCGACTTTCCGCAGGTCTGAATCCCAATGAAACCAATGTTCACATTTCCTGTGAGGTCGGCGGTGAAGACCACGGCAAGAATGTTATTGCAGAGTTGAAAAATAAGAAGTATAATGTAGTAGTCAATTAAACATGGAGGAACGCTATATGAAAACAGTATCCACTCCCAATGCTCCCGCAGCAATCGGCCCTTATTCCCAGGCACAGATAGTCGGCAACCTTGTCTATACATCAGGCCAGGTTGGCATAAACCCCGCAGACGGCACCGTAGCGGAGGGTGTTGAGGCTCAGGCACATCAGGTTTTCAAAAACCTCTCCGAGCTTCTCAAGGCCGCCGGCAGCGATATGTCCAAGGTTGTCAAGACCACCGTTTTCATTAAGGACATGAACGATTTCGGCACCGTAAACGGCATTTACGCCCAGTATTTCACCGAGCCCTTCCCCGCAAGAAGCTGCGTCGAGGTCGCTCGTCTGCCCAAGGATGTTCTCGTTGAGTGCGAGGTCATTGCAGAGCTGTAAAGCTCAACAGATATGCTAAAAAAATCCGTTCTCATAAGAGAACGGATTTTTTAATATTATATTACAGTCCGGGGTACAGGGGGAATTTATCGCAAAGAGCGATTACCTGTTCCTTGACCTCGGGAACGGCGGCCTCGCCGTCCTTGATAATCTTGACAATTGCGTTTCCGATTTCAGCCATTTCTTTTTCTCCCATGCCGCGGGTAGTTGCCGCGGGAGAACCGAAGCGCATGCCGCTTGCAAGCTTGGGAGGCTGGGTATCAAAGGGAATCGCATTCTTATTTGCGGTAATATGAGCCTTGTCAAGCAGTTCCTGAACCTCCATACCTGTACGGCCGAGGCTCATGGTGTCAGCCAGCATGAGGTGGTTGTCGGTACCTCCGGAAACAATACGGATACCGCCTGCCGCAAGAGTATCAGCCAGCACAGCGGCGTTCTTCACCACTTGAGTCTGATATGCCTTGTACTCATCGCTTGCCGCTTCCTTAAGGCAAACTGCCTTACCGGCAATAATGTGCATGAGAGGGCCGCCCTGTGCGCCGGGGAATACGGCGGAGTTAATCTTCTTCTTAAGCTCCTCCTTGCAGAGAATAATGGCACCGCGAGGACCGCGCAGAGTCTTGTGGGTTGTAGTCGTGACAACATCAGCATAGGGCACCGGAGAAGGATGGACACCAGCGGCGACAAGACCGCCGATATGTGCCATGTCAACCATGAGATATGCCCCTACCTCATCAGCAATCTCGCGCATTTTTTTAAAGTCAATGATGCGGGAATATGCGCTGGCACCGGCAATTATGATTTTAGGCTTGCACTCACCGGCAATCTGCATTGCCTTCTCATAGTCAATCATTTCGGTTTCGGGATCAACGCCATAGAAGTTGGCGTTAAAGTATTTACCGGAAATGGAAACCTTTGAGCCATGAGTCAGGTGGCCGCCGTGACTTAAATCCATGCCGAGAATAGTGTCACCGGGCTTGAGAAGTGCAAGGTATACAGCGGTGTTTGCCTGGGATCCGGAGTGGGGCTGAACATTGGCGTGCTCTGCACCGAAAAGCTCCTTTGCTCTGTCAATTGCAAGCTGCTCAACAATATCAACATATTCGCAGCCGCCGTAGTAGCGCGCTCCGGGATAGCCTTCGGCATACTTATTGGTAAGATGGCTGCCCATTGCCTCCATTACAGCACGGCTGGTAAAGTTTTCGGATGCAATAAGCTCAATGTGGTCGCGCTGACGCTGAAGCTCTTTTTCCATTGCGGAATAAAGCTCGGCATCATAGTTTTTTATGTTTTCGTAGCTCATGGTAACCTCCACATCTTGTTTGTTCTGTAAAATTATATTCTAAATATTGAGTTTGTGCAATAGCTTTATTGGGCATTTTTGTTCAAAAAAACTTGAATAGCTGAACACAGTGTGCTAATATTTAATCATAAAGAAAAGATATGAGGTGCGCGTCTATGAAAAAAGCTTTGAAGGTTTTTCTTATAATTATCGGAGCAATTCTTCTTATCGCAGCCGGATTTATCATTTGGCTCAGCGTCAATGAGTATAATCCTTCGGAGATTTCAGAAGCAAAGATTGAGAACAACGAGCACTTTGAAGAGGTTAGGCCCTATGAGGGTGAAACCATCAGCATTCTCTCCTGGAACATAGGCTATGCCGGACTCGGCCAGGATTCCGATTTCTTCATGGACGGCGGAGATGAGGTTGCCGCCGCAGACCGTGATCAGGTTTCCGCTTCCCTCCTGGGGATTTTCAACACACTCTATAATTGCGATAATCAGTCCGATATTTATATTCTTCAGGAAGTAGATACTGATTCTTCCCGTACATATAATATCGACGAAAAGAGCTATCTCGGCATCTATAACACTACCTTCGCACTCAACTACTCCTGTCCCTTTGTACCATATCCCATTCCTCCCATTGGCAAGGTCAACTCCGGTCTTATGACCACCACAATTTTTGAAATTGCCAAATCGGAGCGTATATCTCTCCCCTGTTCCTTCAGCTGGCCTGTCAGCGCCGCAAATCTCAAGCGTTGTATGCTTGTAAACTACCTCCCCATTGAGGGCAGCGATAAGCGACTTGTTGTGGTAAACTTCCACCTTGAAGCCTATGACGACGGCGAAGGCAAAATCGCCCAGACCAATCAGCTTAAGGAATTCATTCAGTCCGAATATGAAAAGGGCAACTATGTCATTGCCGGCGGCGACTGGAATCAGGTATTCCCCGGCAGCCTCGACCTGTATCCCAACGAGCATGAGGATCTGTGGGTTCCCGGTGTTATTACCGACGATATTCTTCCCGACGGCTGGAGCTTTGCCTACGACGCAAGCACCCCCACCTGCCGTCTTCTCAATCAGCCGTACGATCCTACCGACACAGAGAACACCCAGTACTATGTAATCGACGGTTTCATTCTCTCTCCCAATCTTGAGCTTGTTAATGTTGAAACCCTGGATGAAAACTTTGTCTTCTCTGACCACAATCCTGTGAGGCTGCAGGTAACACTCAAATAATCCACCGAACTTCGCGCGGCACTTCGCGAAAGAAGTGCCGCATTATTATCTCTATTTATACGCACGGAGGTCAATCATGCGCAACAAACGATTAGGTCTTATTCTTATACTGTTTATAGTTCTGCTCGTAGTCATAGCGGTGCTCGTAACCAAGGCATTTACACCGTCAGGTGATGACGAGTCCGACAGCAGCTCTTTCATGGGCGGCATTTTCAGCAGCGGCAGCGATGAGCCGGAGGAAACCGAGCCTCCCGAGCCTACTCCCACCTTCACCACAGCTCCCGAAGGCTATTTCAACGATGCACTGATTATCGGTGACTCCCGTACAGAGGGCATGAGAATGTGCGCCGATATTCCCGGTGCAACCTACTTCTGCAGTGTGGGTATGGGCGTAACAGGCGCATTCTACGAAGCCGTAAGCATTGACGGTCTCGGCACCTATACTCTCGATTCTCTGTTGGCGGCAAAGCAGTTCGGTAAGGTCTACATCATGCTCGGCATAAACGACATCGGCGGTGATATTGACACACTCGCATCTCGCTTCGGCAATCTTGTTGATAAAATCCGCACCGCGCAGCCTGATGCAATAATAGTGATTGAGGCAAACCTCCGCGTAACCGCGGGTTATAATTCCACCATGGTCACCAACGAGAGAATAGACCGCTTCAACGAATTGATTTCCCACTACGCTGACAACGAGACCATATTCTATCTGGATGTCAATCCTCTGTTTGATGACGGAACAGGCAAAGGTCTTAACCCCAGCATTTCCCCCGACGGTCTTCATGTTCCCGGCGCCCAGTATGTTGAATGGGCAAACTGGATTATGAATCACGCCGTTGTGTTCCAGTAAAATTAAATCCTCCGGCTATGTGCCGGAGGATTTTTATTTTCAGACTATCTTGTTAAATTGATTCATTATTCAGAAAACAAGCCTTGTATTCCGGAGACACTCTTATTTCTTTTAATGTTTCATCATAATTTGAATAAAAAGATGTTCCGTGCCAGCCGATTGGTTCCATCCACACCGCCGGCAATGCATCAGGCCGCCTGCCGATATACATCCACTCTTCTTCGTCAAACGCATAAAGCTCTTCGTATGCATACTTGTAGTAACCGTTTGCACTTTTCAAAATAACAAATCTCTTTGTCTGTTCCCTGTTGTAAATAACCTCTGCAATCTCATCGCAAAAGGAGTCAAGGCCTTTATCAAACATCATACTGACTATTTCTTCCCACTGCGGAATTGTTGGTAATGGGTTTTGAGCAGGGTTTTTATGAAAAAGATTTGACAGGAGGCATGATTTCTGATGCTTCATGTTGTCTTTCACCTCAACATCAGTTTAACATACGGAATTTACTAAGGCAAGATAATTGCCTGATTTATCTGGTAGACAAATCAGGCAATCTATTTGGCAGCGGATGAAGGATTCGAACCCTCGGAGCGACTTCGTCTCTCCGAGGCGCTTGATTTAATACCGTTTTACTCGCCGATTTTTAATCGGCAGCCGCAAAACATCATATGTTTGTGAGGGTTCGAATTCACCTCTTATAAAATAAAAAGACCAGTCTTTTGACTGGTCTTTTTGGCAGCGGATGAAGGATTCGAACCCTCACAAACGGAGTCAGAGTCCGGTGTGCTACCATTACACAAATCCGCTAAACGCAAGAGCTATTATAACGCAATTTTCGCATTTGTCAATACCTAATTTATCATTAAACAAACAAAAAATCAGAAGACTTACAAAAAGCCGAGTACGGCTGTGACCGCATCCGTAAATAAAATCAGTATACCGCGGATTCCAGGGAAAAATTCAGCTTTGAGTTGAAGATTTTCAGCTCTGACAGTACGACAAAAATCCGGCAATGAAATTCATTGCCGGATTTTATTCTATGCTTTGTATTAAAATCAGTATTTGCCGAGAGAGCCGGAGTTTTCGGTGTTGGGCATGTACTCGGTGCGACCGCCGGGCAGGATTGCGTTGAGGATGATGCCGATGATGGATGCAACTGCGAGGCCGGAGAGTGCGATCTTCATGTCGCCGATCATGAAGGAGATTGCGCCGGTTGCATTGTTGCCTGCGGTGGTAATGTCTGCGCCGAGAGCGCCGGAGAAGTTGATACCCAGTGCAAGGCCCAGGATAACTGCTGCAACTATAACATTTCTGCTCTTCTGGAAGTCAGTGTGGTTCTCCACCATGTTTCTGACACCGACTGCGGAAATCATACCGTAGAGGATGATGGAAACGCCGCCGACGGTTGCGGTGGGCATTGCGGTGATGAGAGCTGCGAACTTGGGGCAGAAGCTCAGCAGGATTGCAAAGAATGCTGCGATTCTGACTACGCGGGGGTCATATACCTTGGTGAGAACGAGAACGCCGGTGTTTTCGCCGTAGGTGGTGTTTGCAGGTGCTCCGAAGAGTGCTGCGATTGCGGTGCCGACACCGTCACCGATGAGGGTTCTGTGGAGACCGGGATCCTCGATGAGATTCTTTTCGATGGTGCTTCCGATTGCGGAGATGTCACCAACATGCTCCATCATGGTTGCGAATGCGATGGGAACGATCATGATGATTGCGGAAAGCAGGAAGCCTGCGTCAAAGTTCTCTGCGCCGAAGAGGCTGAATACGGTGTCCTGCATCATTACGGGCAGGCCGATCCATGCTGCGTCCTTAACGGCGTCGAAGTTAACATTACCGGTAACTGCAGCTACGATGTAGGAAACAACAACACCCATGAGGATGGGAACGATTTTGATCATGCCCTTGCCCCAGATGTTGCAGACAATGATGACTACGATTGCCACAAGAGCAATACCCCAGTTGGTGGAGCAGCTGTTAATTGCGGAAGGTGCGAGGATGAGACCGATTGCGATGATGATAGGACCGGTTACAACGGGGGGGAAGAACTTCATTACATTCTTGCTGCCGAAAATCTTGCAAACGAGAGCAAGAACGAGGTACAGGAGGCCTGCACATGCAACACCTGCGCATGCATAGGGCAGAGCTTCTCTCTGGGAGAGGCCGATATCAGCGCCCTGGGCAACGATGGTGAAGTAGCCTGCCAGGAATGCGAAGGATGAGCCCAGGAATACGGGAACCTTCTTGCCGGTTACAAGGTGCATGAAGAGAGTTGCAAGACCTGCAAAGAGCAGAGTTGCGGATACGCTCAATCCGGTGAGGATGGGAACCAACACGGTAGAGCCGAACATTGCGAAAAGATGCTGAAGTCCGAGGACTGTCATTTTGCCCTTACCGAGTACGCGGGCATCATAAATGGCTTCGTTCTGTGTTTCTTTCATTTCAATTACCTTTCTCTGTAGTGTTTTAATTGAAAATATTTCTTCCGGCAGAGCCGGGAGTCTACTTAATCATCATTTCCCATGAGATAGACACCGCAGTCGTTGTCAAACTCCGGAAGTCTGACCTCAATCAGCTCGGCGTGGGATGTGGGAACATTCTTGCCCACGAAGTCAGCTCTTATGGGTAGCTCTCTGTGACCTCTGTCAACGAGCACGGCAAACTGAATGCTTCTTGGTCTGCCGCAGGAGAAAACAGCCTCAATGGCGGCTCTCGCCGTTCTGCCGGTGTACAGCACATCGTCCACAAGGACAACATCTCTGTCATTTACATCAAAGCCGATTTCGGCCTTTTCCACCACCGGCATCTCGCTTTTCAGTGTCAGGTCATCGCGGTAAAAGCTGATGTCGATGCTTCCGCAGGGAATTTCAACATCTTCAATTTTCTTTATGTTGTCACAAACACGCTGCGCAATGGGCTCTCCCCTTCTGCGGACACCAACCAGAACGACATTGTCAACGCCCTTGTTCTTTTCGGTAATCTCATGGGAAATTCTCATAAGCGCACGGTTCATCGCCGACTCATCCATGAGCTTTGCTTTAAGCTTCATAATAAAACCTCAACAAAAAATGCCCTGTCGATTCCGACAAGGCACAATAAGAGCATGGTTATCCCAAATTCAATATCAGCAATCTTGTCGGTATCTCGTACCGCCTTAAAAATCTTTTCTCATAGAGTATAAGGGCTTGCCGTGGATTTGGCAAGCCCTTTTTTTACAATTTATTAATTTTTATACAATATGTAGTATTCCATGGTGCTTTCAGTGGGCTACTATGTACACATCTTCCCGAAGATTTAGAAAAGTCGGCAGCTGACGGCGTACAGAGTCCACCTCATTGAGGTCGATGTCGCAATAAAGGATTTGCTCCGTCTCGTCGCAGGTGGCTTCAATCATGCCGAAGGGCCCTGCAACTATGCTGTGTCCCCATGCCTCATAGGAAAAATTATCGTATCTTGCGGCAGATGCGCCAACGAAGAAAAGCTCGTTATCCATTGCACGGGCGCGGATTGAAAGCTCCCAATGGAGTGGGCCCGTTGTGGTATTAAACTGCGCGGGGCAGATGATAAGCTCTGCTCCCCTTTTTGCCATGGCTCTTGCCAGCTCCGGAAAACGGATATCAAAGCAAATCATGACGCCCATTTTGCCCAAACTTGTGTCAAAAACGGTGATTTCGCTGCCTGCGGAGAAATTATCCGATTCCTTAAAGCAGATTCCGTCTTCAACATTTATATCGAAAAGATGGACCTTGCGATGCTTTGCAATGACCTTCCCCTGCTCGTCAAAGACAAAGCAGGTGTTATATAGCTTATCTCCCTCTGCTTCGGGAATGGAGCCGCCCACAAGAATGATGCTGTTTTCCTTTGCCCATCGGGACATTTCCGCAACGCTATCACCGCTTTCACTTTCGGCAAAAACGGAAAAATATGCGGAATCATAGGGGCAATTGAACATTTCGGGCAGGACAACTACCCTTGCGCCCTTATCTGCCGCCTCCCTCACCATGCGCTCCGCCTTTGCCATGGTAACGGCCTTTTCAAGCTCGGTGCGGAGCTGAAGGATTGCCAGCATAAATTTCGGCTTCATTTAATCACCTCGAGATAGCCCTCAATATCAAAAGCAGCCGTGCTTTCATCCTTACGCAGATACAGGGGATGGTGGGGATGTCCCTTTTTGGACTTTTTGCCTGCGGAAACCCAATGAGCGCCGTAGCGCTGACCGAGCTCCACCATATCAAGCACGCAGTCACGCAGATAGCCGCGCTTTTCGATAATGGTGCCCCAGGCCGCCCACACCGCAGGAGAAATACCCTCGCCCACATTTTTTAATATGTACTCAAAGGCCTTCATATTCTCGCGGTGGAGCTTTTCGTTGAGGCATTTGTCCATATCATCGGGATTTGTGGCACGCTGGGCATAGACATTGAACATTATCCAGCTGTCATAGCCGTTATGCTCCGCAATGCGCGCAACGCTTTTCAGCGTGTTGTCCAAATCATCGGGGGCGGCGGTGGAGGGATTAATGCCGATGCAGATAAGGGGATTTTCGCCCCTTGTACCGAGAATATATCGGTAATCTGCGTAATAATCGGGGACATACAGCCACTTTTCTGCATCATAGTCTCCCCTGCTGCCCGAATTTTCAAGAGCCTCTGCGAAGCTTAATATTTCAAGCTCGCAGCTTTCACAGGTGGGAATATGCATTACTTTACAGCGGCAAGCAGAGCTTCAACTCTGTCGGTCTTTTCCCAATTGACACCCAGGTCCTCACGGCCCATGTGGCCGTAGGCGGCAAGCTGCTTATAAATGGGCTTGCACAGGTCAAGGTCACGGATAATTGCGGTGGGGCGCAGGTCAAACACCTTGTTTACAGCTTCAGCAAGCACATCGTCTGCCACCTTGCCGGTACCGTAGGTGTCGACCATAACGGAAACGGGACGGGCAACTCCGATTGCATAGGCAAGCTGTACCTGGCACTTGTCTGCCAGACCTGCGGCAACGATGTTCTTAGCAACGTAGCGTGCTGCGTAGGCTGCGCTGCGGTCAACCTTGGTGGGATCCTTGCCGGAGAAGGCGCCGCCGCCGTGAGGTGCGCTGCC
>JAUMWD010000031.1 GCA_030529825.1 Bacillota bacterium | reverse complement strand
CGGGCGTGGGCTCGGGAGTCGGCTCTGCAGTAGGCTCAACGGTGGCAACAGGCTCATTCTGTGCCGTTCCTGTGTTCATACCCATCCATACGATATAGGCAAGTGCAGCAAGCAGCATAACAAGCACAATTATCTCCAGTGCCACAATAACTGGATGTTTCTTTTTATTCTTCATCTCGTTTTCCTATCTCATTCTGTAAAATGTACATGGTTATTTATATGATCCGCACAGAAGCAATGGTATCCTGCACAGCGTGAGCAGTAGCGGAACTCAAGACCGGGATATTCCGTATCTGTTCTTCCGCAGACGGCACACTTGTGGTTATAGCTTTTTTCCCTGCTTTCATGCTTAATACGGGCAGATTCACGCTTAAAATTCACCGTAGCCGCGCTTCTCTTCGGTTTGTTCCGCTTCAGCATACCTATAAGGTCACCTCCGAAGAACAGCAGATAGTTGCAAATTGCAACTATGGGAAGCAGGTTCGCAGGGAACGGAAGCAGTATAACATCAATGGCAAAATAAACTGCATCAATCAGGGCAAGCCACTTAACCTTGAGAGGAATTATGAACATGAACAGCACCTGCATGTCCGGGAAAAGGGTTGCGAAGGAGAAGAACATGGACAGGTAGAGGTAATAGGGGCCGAGCTTCATTATATAGGCGCTGACTATGGGATTTTTGCATGTGAAATAGACGATGAAGCTGAAAATAACAGTCAGCACCATGCCCGTCAGCAGGAAGATGTTAAACCTCGGTGTTCCCCACTGCTGCTCAAGTACATTGCCAATCCAATAGTAGAAATACAAAAACAGCAGAATGAACAGGTCATTTCTCTGTGGCACGAACATAAAGGTCACAAGACGCCAAAGCTGGCCCTTGAGCACCATACTCGGCTCCAGCATAAGCCAGCTTGCGAGTCCGCCCGTTGTATCCATAATGGAAAACAGCCAGACAATGCCCGTGGCAATGACGATATACTTCATAAGATTCGGAATTCCGAATTTAGGGTGCTTATAGCAGAAGCGGTCTACAAACTTCATTCACACACTCCTTCCGATAGTTATAGCATTTTAATCTATGGTACAACTAATTCCAAATCTTGTCCACAAAAAATTTGTCGATAAGCAAACTTTTTACTTTAAGTTTTTATAAATATATGTTAATATGTATTCTGTATTATTATGTAAATAGGTGCAGCTATGGAAAACGAAATCAAAAACGATATTATTGAGGGCCGCAACGCGGTTATTGAGGCTCTGCGAGTGGGCAGAAGCATAGATAAAATATTCATCGCCAAGGGCGAAACAGACAAGACCTTAGGTCATATCGCCTCCAAGGCCCGGGAAGCCGGCATCGTCGTTGTGGATGCCGACCGCCGCAAGCTGGATAACATGAGTGTCACCAAGGCGCATCAGGGTGTAATCGCCCTCATCGGAGTTAACGAATACTGCTCCCTTGAGGATATTCTCGCCGTAGCGCAGGAGCGAAACGAGGCGCCCTTCGTCATCGTCTGTGACGAAGTCAGCGATCCCCGAAATCTCGGCGCAATCATCCGAAGCGCAGAGTGCGCAGGCGCCCACGGTGTTATAATTCCCAAGCGCCGCAGCGCAGGTCTTACCGCCATTGTAGGCAAGGCCTCCGCAGGTGCGGCAGAGCACATGAAAATTGCCCGTGTTGCCAATCTCCCCTCTGCTCTCAAGGAGCTGAAGGACAAGGGGCTTTGGATCTACGGTGCAGCCGCCGGCGGCTCCTCGGATTTGTGGAAAACCGACTTCACCGGCTCCATGGCGCTGGTCATCGGCTCCGAGGGTGACGGCATCGGCCGTCTTGTGCGTGAAAACTGTGATTTCATTGTAAACATCCCCATGGTGGGCAGAATAAATTCCCTCAACGCCTCCGCTGCAGGCACCGTCATCATGTATGAGGTACTGCGCCAGCGCAGCGGCAATTCCTGAAAGGGACTGAAAATATGGACATTAACGATATGGAATTTGAAAAAGACCAGTTCTCTCTTGAGAGCATTCTTGAGGAGTTCGGGGTAAAGCCCGACTCTCCTCCGCCCGAGCCCACGGAGGAAGCTCCTGTGGATGAGGAGCTTCCCGGCGAGGTCTCCCATGCCCTTGAGGTCGGCGATGACGATGACGATGTGCGCATCTACACAGGGCGCATAGAGCCGAGTTCTCCCCGGGAGGAAGAAGCCGAGCTTACCGAAGAAAAATCCGAGACTGAAGAAGCAGTTGCTGAAGAGGAAGTCACCGAGGAGGATACTCCGGATTCCTCTGACTACATGGACGAGGTGGACCGCATTATTGCGGAAATCCGGGCAGAGAGCGGTGCTTCTCCTGCTGCAGAGGAAACACCCGAGGAGGCTCCTGCGGAAACCGAAGCCGCGGAAAACGATTTCGCGGAAGATGAAGAGGCGGAAGAGCCCGTTCCTCGGAAAAAACGCAGCCGCGTCAATGTCTTTGCCGGGCACAGCAAGACAGAGGATGACGAGCCAGTCATACAGCCCGACCTGCAGACCGAAGAGGAAAGCATCCCCGACAGCGGCGAATATGCCCAGGGCGATACGGACTATTCCCAGCTCACGGAGGAGGTCATTCCCGACAGCGAGCTTGTGAAGTCCCAGAAAGCAAAGCTCCGCTCCTTCAAGGAACTTGTGGGAACCACGGCACTTTCCCTTTTGTCTCTGGTTGGTCTGAAAATCGGTCAGGCAACCCACTTCTTCGCCGCCTCCCCCACCCAGGAGGAGGATGATTTAGGCGAGGAGCTCTCCCCTGCAAAGGCAGCAAAGTTCTACGAAAAGCGTCTGGGAAGTCTGAACACCCGCACGAAGCTTGCACTTCTCATTACCGCCGTAATGATGTACATATCCTTCGGGCTCCCGGTTTTCGGAGCCTTGAACAGTCTCGCGGTGTCCTCTGCCGTATGTCTCATTCTCCTGCTTACGGTAATGATTCTCGGCCTCGATGTAATAACCTCAGGTCTCACGGCAATCGGGAAAAAGCGGCTCAATGCCAACTCTCTCGTTGCCCTTTCCTGTATCTTCTCCGTGATTGACGGCTTCATAATCGCCTGCGGTGTCAAGGCCCCCGGCATTCCCTTCTGTGCCGTCTCCGCCCTCACCTTAAGCTTCACCATGCTGGGCAGCGTGCTCAACTGCCGCTCAAACAAGCTCGTTCTGCGTGTGGCGGCGTCCTCCAGACGAATGTACACACTTTCCGCGGAAAGCGATGTCTCCGACGGAAGCATCACCCTGCTGAAGTCCAACCGCGGCACCAAGGGCTTTGTCCGCCGTACCGAGGAGGCCGGCCCCGATGAGTCGAGCTTCAGTGCCATGGCGCCAATCATCATACCCGCCGCCCTGCTTTTGAGCTTCATTGCCACCGTCATCAGCGGCAGCTGGGGCAGCATCATGCACACCGTCTCCGGCATATTCGTGTTCGCTGCGCCTGCAGCAATTCTCTTCTCCTTCGCGCTCCCCTTCTTCATCTCCGCCTTAAGTCTCGCACCTCACGGTGCCTGTATAGCAGGCTGGTCGGGACTCTATGACATGGGCAAGAGCAAGGACATAATCATCACCGACCGCGATCTTTTCTCCACCGAGAATGTATCCGTTAAGGAGCCCCGAATTCTCTCCGGTGCCGACCCGAGAGAGGTCATATCCATGGCAGGCAGTATCATGGCGGCCTCCGGCTGTGCCATGAGCCACGCCTTTGACGACCTCATGGAAAAAGGCAACGCAGACCTGCTTGAGGTTGACGACTTCAAGTGTCACGAGAGTGGCGGACTTGTGGCCCTCATCAACGGCAAAGAGGTGCTCTGCGGCTCCTCCGGCTTCATGCAGCTCATGAATGTACGCCTTTCCGACAGAGTCATCAGCAAGAACTGCGTATATCTCGCCGTAAACAGAATTCTCTGCGGCATTTTTGAGATGAGCTATACCGCAGACAAGGATGTGCGTGTCTCACTGCAAAAGCTTCTCGCCTCCAACCGCCACCCCATTTTCGCCATCCGCGATTTCAATCTCACCCCCACCATGCTGTCCAGAAAGTTTGACACGCCCACCGACGGCTTTGATTTTCCCGCCTTCCCCAAGAGATACGCCATCTCCTCCGCAAATCCCTCGGAGGAAAGCAAGCCTGCCGCCGTTCTCTCCCGTGAGGGGCTTGAGCCCTATGTGGACCTTTCCGACCACGGCAAGCGTCTGTACACTTTGGTGAACATCAGCATAATTCTTTCTGTTCTGTCCTCTGTCATAGGCATGATTCTCATGTTCATTTTCTTCGCCTGCTCCTCCTATGGCGTGGCCAGCGCATCCACGGTTCTGATTTATATGATTATCTGGCTTCTGCCCGTAATAATAATGTCTCTTACCTTCAGAACCGAGTAAAAAACAGTTGCTAATAAATTATAAATAGTGTATAATGCTAACATTGCGAATTTTGCATTAAATTAAATTCATCATATTCAGAGAGGAAGCAACACATGAGTTACGAAACTAAAAACATCCGCAACATTTGCTTCATGGGTCACGGCAACAGCGGTAAGACCAGCCTTGCTGAAAGCATGCTGTTCTGCACCGGTGCAGTAGACCGTATGGGCAAGGTCACCGACGGCAACACCGTCTGCGACTATGACGCTGAAGAAACCAAGCGCCAGATTACCATTTCCACCTCCGTCGCTCCCGTAAACTTCGGCGGCTGCAAGATCAATGTTCTCGACTGCCCCGGCTACTTTGACTTCGTGGGCGATGTTCTTTCCGCAATCCGCGTTGCAGACGCAGGTATAATCTTCTGCACCGCAAAGGACGGTATCTCCGTCGGCGCAGAGCGCAGCTGGAAGTACCTCAAGGCAGCAAATGTTCCCGCCATGTTCTACATCTCCAAGATTTCCGAAGAGCACGGCGATTTTGATAATGTTCTCTCCGCACTTCAGGCAAAGTACGGCAGCATCGTATGCCCCGTAATAGCTCCCATGTCCGACGGCACCGGCGTTATCGATCTGGTTCACAATGTTGCATACCAGACCAAGGGCGGCAAGACCGCAAAGATCGCCGTTCCCGCAGCTGACGCTGACAAGGTCGCAGAGCTCCGTGAGGCTCTCATGGAGACCGCAGCAGGCGCTGACGAAGAGCTCATGGAAAAGTACTTCGAGGAGATGGAGCTTGGTGAGGCTGACATCATCAAGGGCATCCAGCTCGGCATGAAGGACCGCAGCGTCGTTCCCGTTCTCTGCGGTGACGCAATGAGCAATCTCGGCACCGAGGCATTCATGCAGGCAATCTGCGAGTATGCTCCCGCTCCCGAAGATAAGTCCGCCGATCCCGTTTGCGGCTTCGTATTCAAGACCGTTTCCGACCAGTTCGGTAAGTACAGCTTCATCAAGGTCATGTCCGGCAAGGTTACCGCTGACCTGTCCCTCCGCAACATGCGCGCTTCCTCCACCGACAAGCTCGGCAGAATGTACACCATGTGCGGCAAGAAGAGCACCGAAGTCAAAGAAGCCTGCTGTGGCGACATCGTTGCCATCGGCAAGATGGATTGGAAGACCGGCGACACCGTCTGCGATCCCAAGAACGAGGTTGAGCTTCCCGTTATCGAGATGCCCGAGCCCTGCTACAACATCGCAATCTCCCCCAAGACCAAGGGTCAGGACGACAAGGTCGCTGCAGGTCTTGCAAGACTTAATGAAGAAGACATTTCCTTCACCCTCGTCAACAACGCAGAAACCCATCAGATGGTTATCTCCGCTGCAGGCGACATTCAGGTTGACGTTCTCTGTGCAAAGCTGAAGAGCCGTTTCTCCGTCGAGACCGAGCTCAAGCCCGCACGCGTTGCATACCGCGAAAAGATCAAGGGCCGCGTTGAGGCTCACGGCCGTCATAAGAAGCAGTCCGGCGGTTCCGGTCAGTTCGGTGATGTCTGGGTACGCTTCGAGCCCCAGGACGAGCAGGACGAAATGATTTTCGCAGAAGAAGTATTCGGCGGCTCCGTTCCCAAGAACTTCTTCCCCTCCGTTGAAAAAGGTCTGCGTAATGCAGTTACCAAGGGCGTCCTCGCCGGCTATCCTCTGGTTGGTCTGAAGGCAACCCTGTACGATGGCTCCTACCACCCCGTTGACTCCAACGATATGGCATTCCAGACCGCAGCACGTCTGGCATATCAGGACGGTATCCCCAAGGCAAAGCCCACCATCCTCGAGCCCATCGGCCTGCTGAAGGTTACCATTCCCGATGAAAATCTGGGCGATATCATGTCCGATATCTCCTCCAAGCGTCGCGGCACCGTTCTCGGTATGAATGCAGAAGAGGGTATGCAGATTGTTGAGGCAGAGGTTCCCATGGCAGAAATGGGCTCCTACACCATCGACCTGCGCTCCATGACTCAGGGCCGTGGCTCCTTCACCTGCAAGTTCGTTCGCTACGAGGAAGCTCCCGGCAACGTTCAGCAGAAGGTTATCGAAGAAGCAAAGGCAATGGCTGAGGCTGAATAATCAATACCAATAAAACGCAGGGCTTCAATGCCCTGCGTTTTTCGGAGATACTATGAAGATAGAAATCAAAAACCCCGTAGAAAAACTAAAAGCCAAAAAGTCTGCAGAGAAAAGCGAAGTCAAAGAGTCTGCAGAAAAAAGAGAAATCAGAAGCCCTGCAGAGAGCAAATCCGCAACCAAGAAAATATGGTTTGTTGAATCCGCCGTGGCAATCGCCGCAAGCGCTTTGGCCTTAATCATCGCATCCGTATATTGATAATAGAAAGCTGACAGGCTCTTCTCTGTCAGCTTTTTTGTTATTCTATTCTTACTCAACTTTTCTTTGTTTCGCCAAAAAAGTTACACAGGCGTGCTTTCCAAGTCTGCGCCGCAGTAGCTGTAAATATGTGCGTGCGCGTGCAGCCAAGACTTACT
>JAUMWD010000016.1 GCA_030529825.1 Bacillota bacterium | reverse complement strand
AAGGTGGCGCTCTACCGGATGAGCTAAGCCCGCATATATCCCATCCGAAGATGGGATGGTGCCTCCGGTCGGAGTTGAACCAACGACACGCGGATTTTCAATCCGCTGCTCTACCTACTGAGCTACAGAGGCACGCTGTGGTGGGAACTATTGGACTCGAACCAATGACCCCCTGCTTGTAAGGCAGGTGCTCTAACCAGCTGAGCTAAGCTCCCGCGTCAGCTTGTTTATTATACAAAAACCGAGTTCAATTGTCAACCATATTTTTTCTGTTTTTTAATCTTTTTTGCCGTCACATAAAAGTTCCCGCAAATCATCGGGAGTGAACTCATAAACGGTGTCGCAAAACTGGCAGCTGACCTCAACAGTCTGACCTTCGTCAATCATTGCCTCAAGCTCGCTCTTTCCGACGCCCATTACGGCCTCGGAAACACGCTCACGGCTGCAATAGCATTTGTAGCCGACCTCATCCTCACCTACAATGTGGTAGGGAAGTCCCTTCAAAACCTGGGCGAAAACCTCCTCAAGACCGTCCTCATCAAGGATGGTGGTGAGCTGGTCCATCATGAAGATGTTTTCCTCAAGTATATCTATGAGCTCATCGGAGGCCCCGGGCATGAGCTGTACAATGAAGCCGCCGGCTGCCTTGACGGACAGGTCGGTGTCAATAAGAACGCCTAAACCGCAGGCTGCCGGAATCTGCTCGCTCTCTAACATATATGCGGTGAGATCCTCGGCGATTTCGCCGGAAACAAGCTGGGTTGAGCCGATATAGGGCTCCTTGAGACCGATGTCACGGCTGACGGTAAACATACCGTCGGTGCCGACAGCGCCGCCAACATTGAGCTTGCCGTCAGCTCGCAGAGGCAGGTCAACGGAAGGCTCGGTAACATAGCCGCGGACAAAGCCCATGGAATCGGAAACGGCAATGACGCTTCCGATGGGGCCGCCGCCATTGATGCGGATGGTGAGTGTACCGTCATCCTCTTTAAGCAGATTGCCCAGTATGGAGGCGGCACAGAGTGTGCGCCCCAGAGCAGCTGCGGTGGTGGGAGTGCAATTGTGAATATCCTTTGCCCGCTGAACCGTATCGCGAGCGGTTACGGCAGACATTTTGATAAAGCCGTCGCCGGCTGTTGCGCGTAGAATTCTATCCATTTCGTTTCTTCTTTCTCAGTATATGCTGTTTCGCTTTGCGGCTATGAATATTCTGCCCTTATCGTTCTGCGGACATTCGGTGCAGATACGGATGCTCTCAAAGCCGGCGTTTTCGAGCAATGCCTTGAGCATTTCCGGCTCGTGGGCGTATTCGATATGCTCCTCGTTTTCTCTCCGCCAAAGCCTGCCATGCTTTGAAAAAATGTCCATGCCGTAGCAGATGCTGTTTTCCGCTTCATCAAAATCGGCGCGCCAGAGGCAAAGCATATCATCGGTCTCGTCTACAAATATTTCTCCGTCAACGCTGCGGAACCATTCCGGCGTTTTAACATCAAAAATCAAAAGTCCGTCGGGACGCACGAAGAGGTGCAGCCTGCGAAATACCTCCGGTAAATCCTCGTGAGGAATATAGTCCACTCCGTCAAGTGAGCAGAATGCCGCGTCAACTGTGCCGTAGAGGTCGAGCTGCGCTGCCTCCTGACATAGGAACAGCGGCGGAACAACCGACTCCGCCGCTTTGCCTGATGCCTGCATAAGCATATCCGGTGACTCATCTGCGGCAATCATCTCATAACCTCGTTGAGCCATAATCCATGTCAGGGTACCGGTGCCGCAGCAGAAATCCAGCAGAGTCTTGAATTCTCCGCCGTCTGCCACAAATTCATTTTCGTAAAAGTCAGCAAAAGCCTCATAGGGTACATCTGTGGTGAGCCTGTCGTACCAAAAGGCGAGAGGACCGTAGGCGGTGCTCATTGGTCTTCCTTTGCCGCTAAACGGTTAAATACGATTTCGTAGCCGTCCTTGCCGTACTGAAGGGAACGGTTTACACGGCTGATGGTGGCGCTGGATGCACCGGTCTCTGCGAGGATGTCATTATAAATCATGCCCTTGTTGAGGCATACGGCAACCTGATAACGCTGCTCCATGGCCTGAATTTCGGTGACGGTGCAGAGATCATCGAAAAAAGCCATACATTCCTCGACACTTTCGAGGGTGAGAATAGCCTTGTACATATCAGCATTGCGGGGCTTCCTGTTTAGCTTGTTCATAAAATTTGAACCTCCTGAATATGAAAGCAAAGGTTTAAAAATCAATTTTACATGCTAATATTGTACATCACTACTGCATAAAAGTAAAGTGTAAAAGTGTGAATTGTTGCAGTTTGTCGGTGCAGGCGTTTAATAGAAAGAGTAATAATTATGCTTATGATACAGCAGTTTCCTATTGCGATTTTTAGTAATATGTAATAAAATAAAAACAGAAATTTATATGGAGGTGAATACTATGTCGATATTCGGAATGAGTATGACAGGCTTTTGGATTATTGCCGCAGTTTTTTTCCTTGTGGTTGAGGGAATAACCGTGGGCCTTACATCGGTGTGGTTTGCTCTGGGCGCGCTTGCGGCCATGGTATGTGCATTGCTTGATGCACCTGTGTGGCTTCAGATTGTGGTGTTCATCCTTGTGTCAGGAGCTTCACTTTACTTCACTCGTCCTATTGTAAAGAAGTATGTTAACGGAAAGGTTCAGCCCACCAATGCCGATAAAATCATCGGCACGGAGTGCCGCGTCACCGAAACCATTGACAATATTTCAGGAACGGGTGCTGTGTATGTCGACGGCAAAACATGGACTGCCCGCAGTGAGAACGATGAAATTATTCCTCAGGGCGAGCTGGTAACCACAGTGCGTATTGAGGGAGTCAAGGTCATTGTGAATAAGACCACGGCAACCGTGGTACAGTAATAAATGTATAGGAGGAATAGAAAATGTTTGAGAATAATACCGGAGCTGACTACAGCTGGATATGGGTTGCACTTCTTGCAATTATAGTAATTATCATTGCTGTAAGAAATATCCGCATTGTCCAGCAGAGTAAGGCATTTGTCATTGAACGCCTGGGTGCATATAAGGAAACCTGGAGCGTAGGCATCCATATGAAGTGGCCCTTCTTTGAGAAGGTTGCAAAGATTGTTTCCCTTAAGGAACAGGTAGCCGACTTCCCGCCCCAGCCCGTTATCACCAAGGATAATGTCACCATGCAGATTGATACGGTTATCTATTTCCAGATAACCGATCCCAAGCTCTACACCTACGGCATTGAGTACCCCATGGTTGCAATTGAAAATCTTTCCGCAACCACTCTTCGTAACATCATCGGCGACCTTGAGCTTGACCAGTGCCTCACCAGCCGTGACCTCATTAACAGCCAGATGCGCACCATCCTTGACGAAGCCACCGACCCCTGGGGCATCAAGGTCAACCGCGTTGAGCTGAAAAACATTCTGCCTCCCCGTGAGATCCAGTCTGCAATGGAGAAGCAGATGAAGGCAGAGCGTGAACGCCGTGAAGCCATCCTTCGCGCAGAGGGTGAAAAGCGCTCCGCAATCCTCGAAGCAGAAGGCGAAAAGGAATCCGCAATCCTGCGTGCAGATGCAAAGAAGCAGCAGCAGATTCTTGAGGCAGAAGGCGAAGCTGAAGCAATCCTCAAGGTTCAGAAGGCAACCGCAGAAGGTATCCGTCTGATTAATGAGGCAATGCCCAGCGAAGCAGTGCTTAAAATCAAGGCTCTCGAGGCCTTCACCGCAGCGGCACAGGGCCAGGCCACAAAGATTATTATACCCAGCGAAATCCAGGGTATAGCCGGTCTTGCAGAGGGCGTTATTGAAACCATTAAGAAATAAATAGAGAATTTAAAAAAATCGGCGGCAATGCCGCCGATTTTTTAGATTTGGTTCAGGAGTAGGAAATGATAAAATCAGCAGAATTCATGGTGCGCCACGGCATGAACGCCGACCGCGTTGAGCTTGATACATACAGCAGGGCAGTTTGTGAAATGATGCAGAACGGGCTTAAGGAAAAACAGGAGGCCGTTCCCATGATTCCCACCTACCTCCGTGGTGAGAAGCAGGTGCCTCGGGACCGCAAGGTGGCGGTCATTGATGCAGGAGGTACCAATTTCCGCACGGCACTGGTGTCTTTTACAAGAGACGGCGCGAATATCGAAAATATGCAGAGGTATGATATGCCCGGAGCAAAAGAGCCTGTTGAATGGGAGGATTTCATTTCCCACACGGCGGAGAGACTTTTGCCTATTGTCAAGGATGCCGAGGCGATCGGATTTTGCTTTTCCTATCCTGCAGAGGTTACCCCCGATAAGGACAGCCGCGTGATAAACCTCACAAAGCAGGTTGAGATACACGGTGCTGAGGGCAAGCTTCTGGGCGCGGACTTGATGGCCGAGCTTATGAGATTAGGTGTTCCCGAAAAGAAAATCATTGTCCTGAATGACACACCGGCAACGCTGCTGGGCGGCAGCGCACTTCTGAAAAAGAGCATGTACGGCGGCTTTGTCGGCCTTGTGGCAGGCACAGGCGTGAACACCTGCTGTATGCTGCCTGATAAAAAAATCGAAAAGCTGGGCATCAAAGGCAATGAAAAAATGCTCATTAACCTTGAAACCGGCTCCTACTGCGGTTTCCCACAGGGCGATATTGACTGTGAGATGGATAGCACGCTTTCAGATGAAGGCAAGTCTACAGGCGAAAAAATGAGCTCCGGCCGTTATATCGGCCAGCTTTGCCTTCATACGCTTCGTGCCGCGGCGGAGGAGGATGTGTTCTCCGAAAAGGGAAGGGAATTTATCCTTGACCTCAAATTCCTTGATACCCCCACGGCGGATAAATGGGGAAGCGGCAAGCTGCCCAAGGGCATTGTGGGTGAGGACGCGGTGAATATGGTTTACATAATTAATGAAATCTTTGACCGTGCAGCACGCTGTGTTGCCTGCATTCTCTGCGGAATACTCATGCTGACAGGCGAGGGAGCAGACAAACCCGTGTGTATTGCGGTGGATGGCTCCCTGTATAAAAAGAGCCGCCTGTTCAAGCCTCTTTTAGAGGATTGCATGGCAATTTATGCGGAGGAAATCATGGGCCGCAAGTATGAGTTCGTCACAGCCAATGAGGCCACGGTGCTCGGCGCTGCTGCGGCGGTACTGCTGAACTGAATTAAAGAACGAGTTCGGTTTTCTACCGGACAGACAAATCGTGATTCGCGAGGTGATAGTCCTGGAATTCCAAACTGAAAACGAATTGGTAAAGCAGATTGATTCTCATCAATGTCTGGCTGTTATTTCTTTGCTTTCAATATTGCTGATGGCTGCTGCAGCTGGGATTTTGGCGGTTTCTTTGACTGCAAAAAAGTATGTTTGCGCTGCGCTTTGCTTTGCGGTTTTGATGGCTCTTCTTGCCATTTTAATTGTGATTACAAAGCACAATAAAAACGAAGAAAAGAAATCAAATCATTATCCATACGAAATCGACTATCCGCATGAATTTGATTTTGAAGACATAAAGCAAAGATTATCACATCTTTCAAACAACGAAGACTGCCGAGATTTTTCAAATGAATCAGCATATTTTTGTGTTTTGAACAGGAATTACAGAAACCGTGTTTTGTTAGTAAATATGCCTGATTTTGATAAATCTGTTTTTGATTCAAAAAAGAAAAGGATTAATAAATCAATTAACAGGGAATTCCAGATTTCGCAGTGGGTGTCAATGGAAAAAGCATATAAAATGATGCGCACTAACATTATCGTAGCAAATGAAGTGAATGACTCCTTGTATGATTTAATTTCAAACAATGCAGGAACATTGTTGAGAAGAGTAGAAGGGATTATCAGCTTCGCGATAGTGGGTAACTGCTTGATTGTTCCGCCTCTTTTCGGTGATGCTGACATTTTGGAGATTGGCCGATACAAAAAATCAATAAAGTTAATTATGACGATTCTGGGATGATTGATTGAAACTATTCAGCGATGAAGAATCTACAAGCCCAAGCTTATCTAACAAAAAGAAACCCGCCGAAGAGGAAGAATTCCTCGTCGGCGGGCTTTTGTATGTCAAAAGACATCCCTGTGCGTATGTAACTTTGGCCAACGGGGCTTTTTCTTGACAAACTATATATTTTAATGTATTCTAACAAAGCAATTCGGGAATTATTCTCAAATTGAAGAAGGCTTGGAGAGTATATGAAAGCAACTTATCAGACTCAGCAGCGCCGCACTCTGTTAGATTTTTTTGAGTGTGGCTCGGGACACGAATATACGATAGAAGAGATAATTGCAGGCCTGGGCGAGAACGCACCGGGCAAGAGCACGGTTTACCGCCTCGTGAAAAAGCTGGAGGAGGAGGGAACCCTCCGCCGCATAACCCGAGAGGGTACCAATAAGGCGGTGTATCAGCTTTCGGGCGCCGACTGCTGTGCAGAGCATCTGCATATCAAGTGCGTTGACTGCGGATTGCTTGTCCATTTAGACCACGCAGCGCAGGATGAGCTTGCCCGCACTACGGGCTTTGTCATTGACGATAACCGCAGTATGCTCTACGGAAAATGCGCAAGATGCGCAAGGAGGGCAAGATGAAAAGATTCCTTGCTCTTATTATGCTGCTGTGCCTTGTGCTTTGCGGCTGCAGCACCGATACCTTGCCCCAAAGCGACAAGCTTCAAATTGTCTGCGCCACTTTTCCTGCCTATGATTTTGCCCGGGAAATAGCAGGGGACAAGGCGGAAATCACTCTTCTCATTAAACCCGGTGCCGAGGTGCATTCCTATGAGCCAACGCCAAAGGATGTGGTGCGCATTCAGGAAAGCGACCTCTTTATATGCAACGGCGGCGAATCCGAGGAATGGCTGGAGGCGCTGCTTCGTGAAAATATGAATGTAGTGTATATGATGGACTGCGTGGAGACCGTCGCCGAGGAGGAAAAGGAAGGTATGTATGTCCATGGCGAGGAAGAGGGGGAAGAAGAGCTTGACGAGCATGTCTGGACCTCTCCGGTAAATGCGGCGCTTATTTCCAAGGAAATCTGCTCACGCCTCTGCGAGATTGATGCTGAAAATGCGGCGCTTTACACCGCAAACAGCGATGCCTACACCGCACAGCTCATGGTACTTGATGCGGATTTTCACCGTGTGATTGATAATGCACCCCATAAAACCTTGGTTTTTGCGGACCGATTCCCCATGCGCTACTTCACAAAGGAATACGGCCTTGAATACTTTGCGGCCTTTCCGGGATGCGCTTCGGAAACGGAGCCCTCCGCAAAGACGGTGGCGTTTCTCATAGACAGAGTGCGGGAGGAAAAGCTGCCTGCGGTGCTGTATATGGAGTTTTCAAACCAGAAGATGGCGGATGTCATTTGTGAGGACACGGGCTGCGTTAAGCTGCCGTTTTACTCGGCGCATAATATCACCGCAGAGCAGTTTGAGGCTGGCGTAAGCTACCTTGACCTCATGCGGATAAATCTTGAAACCTTAAAGGAGGCACTTTACTGATGGCACAGATTAGCTGTAAAGACCTCAGCTTTTCATATGACGGAGAAACTGTTTTAAGCGGAATCAATTTCAGCCTGGAGGCAGGCTCCTATCTATGTATCGTGGGAGAAAACGGCTCCGGAAAATCCACCCTTATGAAGGGACTTTTGGGGCTTAAGACACCCTCCACGGGAACAATTGAGCTTGGCGACGGCCTGAAGCCTACGGAAATAGGCTACCTGCCCCAGCAGACGGAGCTTCAGCGGGATTTTCCTGCCAGCGTTTATGAGGTGGTGTTGTCCGGCAGACTCAATTCCATGGGAAGACGCTTTTTCTACAATGCAGAGGATAAGGCTGCGGTGGAGGAGAATATGGAGCGTTTGGGAATTGAAAATCTCCGCGACAAATGCTATATGGAGCTTTCCGGCGGCCAGCAGCAGAGGGTGTTGCTCGCCCGTGCCATGTGCGCAACCAAAAAGCTGCTGCTTCTTGACGAGCCGGTTACGGGACTTGATCCCAAAGCCACAAACGAGATGTACAATCTCATAAAGCTCATAAACTTATGCGATAACACCAGCGTTATTATGATTTCCCATGATATTCATGAGGCTGTGCGCTATGCAACCCATATTCTGCATTTAGGCCACGAGCAGCTTTTCTTCGGAACAACCCGTGAGTATCGCCAAAGCGACCTTGCAAGGCGATTTGTGGGAGGTGGCAGAGCATGAGCTTACTTTCCGAAATGCTGTCCTACCACTTTATGAGCCGTGCGCTGATAGTCGGCATTCTTGTTTCTCTCTGCGCAGCACTTTTGGGTGTTTCCCTTGTGCTCAAGCGCTATTCTATGATCGGCGACGGACTCTCCCATGTGGGCTTCGGTGCTTTGGCCATAGCCGCCGCGGTGAATGTCGCACCGCTTGCTCTTGCGGTGCCCGTGGTTGTTGCCGCCGCATTCCTTCTGCTTCGCATCAGCAAAAACGGCAAGATAAAGGGGGACGCAGCCATCGCACTTATTTCCAGCAGCTCTCTCGCCATAGGCGTAATTGTGGTGAGCATGACAACGGGTATGAACACCGATGTGTCAAACTATATGTTCGGCAGTATCCTTTCCTTAAGCTCCGCTGACGCAGCCCTCAGCATTATTCTTTCGATAATTGTTCTGGTGATGTTCATCCTGCTCTATCCGCGTATTTTTGCCGTAACCTTTGACGAAGGCTTTGCCAAAGCCACAGGCACAAGGGCGGATACCTATAACACGGTCATTGCCGTACTCACCGCCGTTACTGTGGTGCTGGGTATGCGTATGATGGGTGCGCTTCTGATTTCAAGCCTTATCATTTTTCCTGCACTTACAAGCATGCGTATTTGCAGAAGCTTCAAAAGTGTAATCCTGTGCTCGGCAGTACTTTCGGTCGTCTGCTTCGTGACGGGAATGGTGGCATCCTATGTACTTGAGCTGCCCAGCGGCGCCAGCGTTGTAGTTGTAAATATCATTGCGTTTTTGCTGTTTTCTATTGCATCATTACTAAACAGGCGAGCATGAAACTGTAAATACTAAACAAAAACCGGGTCAAAATACAAAAATTTTGACCCGGTTTTTTATGAATAAATTCACTATTTAGTGAATATTCACTGAATAATGAATAATATTCATAAAATTTGGACATAATCTAAAATTTTACGAATATTTTTTCAAAAAAGTATTGACAGCAGTGAATAATGATGCTATTATTAGCACCGTCATCAGGAATGACGAATATTTATGTAAAAATTTTTTTAAAAGAGGTAAATAAAATGAAAAAGATTACAGCACTTGTTCTTGCAATGCTCATGGTATTCGCACTGTGCGCATGCGGCGGCAACAATGACTCCGCAGACAACAACGATGTTGATTATTCCACTTGGACTCTCGACGAGCTGAAGGCAGAGCTCAAGACCGTCACCGACGGCAAGCTCACCGTAGCAACCAGCCCCGACTTCGCTCCCTATGAGTTCTACGCAATTGACGAAAACGGCGATCCTTCTCTTGCCGGCTTCGATATGGCTCTTGCACAGCTTATCGCTGACAAGCTCGGCCTCGAGCTCGAAGTAATCCCCATGGACTTTGACGGCACCATCTCCGAGCTGGGCGCAGGCAAGTGCGACATCTCCCTGGCAGGCTACTCTCCCGACCCCAAGCGTGAGGACCTCATGAACTTCTCCGAGATTTACTACAAGGGCGGCCAGTCCTTCTGGTGCACCAAGGCATCCGCTGACAAGTTCTCCGACCTTGCAAGCGCAAACAACGCTGACTACACCATCGGCGCACAGACCGGCTCCATCCAGGCTGACCTGGCAGCAGAGAACTGCCCCGATGCAAATGTCCTTAACATGGCAAAGGTAACCGATATCATTGCTGATATGCTGGCAGGCAAGATGGACGGCGCATTCATCGAGACTCTGGTTGGCGAAAGCTACGCAAAGAACTACCCCGACCTCCAGAAGGTCTGCGATGTTCCTTACGATCAGGAAGGCTCCGTTGTCGGTGTTAACAAGGACAACGCAATCCTCCTCGCAGCTATCAACATCATCATCAACGAAGCAGTTGAAGACGGTACCATCGCAGGCTTCGTCGCCGAAGCAAACGAACTGGCCGCCGGCAACATCTACGAAGGTCTGCTGGAGGACAAGGATTAATCCTCAAATCCATTAGGCGAATCAATTAATCAAGTGATTTCTCCCCGGAAATCTTCCGGGGAGAATTTCCCGTTATTTGAAAGGTAGTAATCCCTATGATATTGACTTCCCTCATATCTCCCGAAGGCTTTGAAAAAGCCTGGCGTTATAAGGATATGTTCGTGGACGGTCTTGTCTGCACCGTCTCTCTGTCCTTCTTCACCGTTATAATCGGTTTTATTCTGGCTCTGGTTCTTGCTGTCATGCGTCTTTCCAATTGGCGCCCCTTCAAGTTCCTCGCTCTTGACAAGGACGGTCACCTGCGTGACAACAGATTCCTTGTGGGCTTGAGCAAGTTTAACCCTCTGAGCTTCATTGCAAGCTGCTATGTTGAAGTGTTCCGCGCAACACCTCTGCTTGTTCAGCTCTTCATTATCTATTACATAGTGTTCGCAAATGTTCCGCTGCCCGGCTTCAAGTTCTTCGGAAATATCCGCTTTGACCGATTTTTCCCCGGCGTGGTGGCTCTGTCCCTGAATTCTGCCGCATACCTGTGCGAAATCATTCGCTCCGGTATTCAGAGCATTGACGGCGGTCAGACCGAGGCGGCGCGCTCTCTGGGACTCACCCAGGCAAAGACCATGCGCTTCATCATTCTGCCTCAGGCAATCAAGAATATCCTCCCTGCGATTGCAAACGAGTTCGTAACCATTATCAAGGAATCCTCCATCTGCTACACCATCGGCGTTCAGGAAATCATGTATGCCGTTGCAAGCGTCAAGGGCGCAACATACCGTATAGGCGAGCCTCTTATAATCGCAACTCTGGTATACTTCTGCCTGACCTTCCCGACCTCCAAGATAATAGAACATTTTGAAAGGAAGATGAGTGTTGGTGACAAACGATAAGCTTATTCAGGTCAAAGACCTTAAAAAGTACTATAAAAAGGGCGTTATCAAGGCTCTTGACGGTGTAACCGTTGATATTAACAGGGGCGATGTTATGGTTGTCATCGGCCCTTCAGGCTCGGGCAAGAGTACGCTCCTGCGTTCTCTAAACCTGCTGGAGGAGCCCACTGACGGCACCATCGTCTTTGAAGGTGTTGATATCACCAATAATAAGATTGACATCAATGTCCACCGCCAGAAGATGGGCATGGTTTTCCAGCACTTCAATCTCTTCCCCCATAAGACCATACTCGAGAATATGACTCTTGCTCCTATTGAGGTAAAGCATGTTCCCAAGGCAGAGGCAGAGAAAAAGGCTCGCGCACTGCTTGAGCGTGTAGGCCTCGGAGACCGTGCGGAAGCATATCCCATCCAGCTTTCCGGCGGCCAGAAGCAGCGTGTCGCCATTGTGCGCGCACTCTGTATGGAGCCGGATGTAATGCTCTTTGACGAGCCTACCTCTGCACTTGACCCTGAAATGGTGGGCGAGGTTCTGGATGTTATGAAGGAGCTTGCTCACGAGGGCATGACCATGGTTGTTGTCACCCACGAAATGGGCTTTGCCCGCGAGGTTGGCAACCGTGTTCTTTTCATGGCTGAGGGTAAGCTTGTGGAAGAGGGCACCCCCGAGGATATCTTTGAGCATCCCCGGAGCGAGCGTCTGCAGGACTTCCTGTCCAAGGTGCTGTAATGAATAATTTAAAAAAAGCCGCCATAGAGTCAGTTGACTCTATGGCGCAGTTATATGAAAAAATCGCAGATGAAATATGGGAAAACCCCGAGCTGTCATTGAAGGAGTATAAGGCGACGGAAATTTACTGCAAAGCGCTGCGTGAGCAGGGCTTTGAGGTAACCGAAAAGCTTTGCGGCATTGATACCGCGTTTTGCGGCAGCTTTGGCAGCGGAAAGCCCGTAATCGGTATTCTCGGTGAATATGATGCCCTGTCGGGCTTGTCCCAGATAGCCGACAGAACCAAATGCGAGCCGGTAGTTAAGGACGGCTGCGGTCACGGCTGCGGACATAATCTGCTGGGTGCAGGCTCCTTTGCCGCCGCAGTTGCAGTAAAGACTTATCTGCAGAACAGCGGAAACAGCGGAACGGTAATTTTCTACGGCTGCCCCGGTGAAGAGGGTGGCTCAGGCAAGGCATTCATGGCAAGGGAAAACCTGTGGGCAAGCCTTGATGCGGCACTTTGCTGGCATCCCGATACCGTTAATGAGGTGCGGACAGGCACTAACAACTCCAGCATCCAGGTGCTCTATAAATTTAAGGGCATTGCCGCCCATGCTGCGAGTGCGCCGGATCAGGGCAGAAGCGCCCTTGACGCGGTGGAGCTGATGAATATTGGTGTGCAGTTCCTTCGGGAGCATATGACTGATGATTGCCGTGTCCACTATTCGATTCTCAACGCCGGCGGCGTCTCCCCCAATGTCGTGCAGGCGGAGGCGGATGTGCTCTACATGGTACGAGCCAATAAGGTGATTGACTCTGTGAAGCTTCTGAAGCGTGTGGACAAAATAGCGGAGGGCGCGGCACTTATGACGGAAACAAGCTACGAGCGTGTTTTCATTGACGGAACATCGGAGCTCCTGCCTAACTACGCTCTTGAAAAGCTGCTGTATAAAAACTTCGAGGAAATCGGAGCTCCCAAGTACAGCGATGAGGAGCTTGCCTATGCCGCTGAAATCAAAAAAACCTTCCCGACGGAGAATGCCGCACCGGGTATCGGGGCAAAATTCAATGAGGATATTGCAGAGCTCGTAAAGGAAAAGACAGAGGGAATGACAAAGCCCCTGAACGATTTCCTCATGCCCGAATATTCGGGAACGGGCTTTGTTGCGGGAAGCACAGATGTGGGGGATGTAAGCTGGCAAACTCCTGCGTCACAGATAAGCGTTGTGACATGGCCTGCAGGCACACCCGCCCACTCGTGGCAGGTGGTAAGCGTAGGCAAGAGCAGCATTGCCTATAAAGGTATGCTTTGCGCCGGAAAGGTCCTTGCGGCAACCGCCATTGACCTTATGGAAAACCCGGAGCTCTTGGCTGAAGCAAGAACGGAATTTGCGAAAAAGTCAAAAGACGGCTATACCTGTCCTATAGAGAAGAATGCAGTCCCCATAGCTCTGTGAGCTAATTTACAAATTTATACTTTAAATTTCTGCATATGTGTGCTATAATGCCTTCGTTTGTGCGTGAAATAGTTCGGAGGCAGAAATATGAAGAAACTTCTTACATTTGCGCTTGCGATTATAATAATGCTTTCCATATCGGGTACGGCTCTTGCGGATTTGCCATTGAAACCTGTAGCTGATCCCTGGGATGATCCTGCAAATCTTATTGAGGATGGCAATATTTATTACACCTGCAATGATGCGGGATATGTTGTCGTGTGGGAAACACCTGCCTGTGAGCTGGATGGGCAGTACCTGCTGCTTGATAATAACACAGGTGTGCTTGTGGATTACCAGGTGAAATACATGGACGAAATTCCCTGGGGAAGAGTGTCGGTAACCACAACCGATGCGGAAACAGGTGAAAGTACTGAATTCATTGGCTGGGTTCTTATGACTGACCTGCGATTCAAGGACGGAACTCCGGCTTTTGAGCTTCCCTTGGTAGTTCCTCCTCATCCTATGATTCCGGACCCTATACCTGTACCTACGGAGGAACCCGAGGAAACGGAAGCGATTGAATCGCCGGCGGTTACGACTGTACCGCAGCGACCGGATGAAGCGATTACGGTTTCAAATACCTACAACAACGCAATTGTTTACTCAAGCATTGCCATTGCCGTTGGTGCTTTGGCTCTTGTGGCTTATGTTTTGATTAAGCATAAGGCGCTGAATAAAAAAGGTGAATAATGTGTAGTGAAAACCGCCATACTGTGTATGGCGGTTTCTGTTTATCAGCAAATTAGCACTCTGCGCGAACGAGTGCCAAAATTCATATATTATTCATAAAATACACTATAAATGTTCATAATTTCGTGGTATTTTATATACAACAAGAAACAAAAGTTATAAGCAATCAAACAAAACAGTGTTTGGCTGCAACGATTTCAAGGAGGAAAATAATATGTTCGAAATTATGCCTTACGGCTTCCGCCGTGTATCTGCTTACAACCCCTTCAGAGAAATGGAGGAAATGACCCGCAGCTTCTGGAATGACGGAGCAGTAAATGCTTTCCGCACCGATATCAGCGAGAAGGACGGAGTCTATACTCTTGAGGCCGAGCTTCCCGGCTTCAAGAAGGAAGACATCAGCATTGACCTGGAGAAGGACTCCCTCACCATCAGCGCTGAACGCAAGGAAGAAACCGAGGACGGCGGCGAAACCAATTACATCCGCCGCGAACGCTTCTATGGATCTTATACACGCAGCTTCAATGTCCGCGGTATCGACACCGATGCCATCAGCGCAGAATATAGCGACGGCGTTCTGAAGCTCACCATGCCCCGCAAGACTCCCGAAACTCCGGCGGCAAGACGACTGGAGATTAACTGACAGATAAAAGCTTTTAGCTTTCCATTCTTACTCCTCTCTTTTTATAATTATCTTTCACACCAACCCCCAAAGAAACAGCACGGTGCTTATGCACCGTGCTGTTTCTATTTTATTATGAATATTTCTGCGGAATTAGGTGAAATGCTGTTGCTCTTCTTTAGCAGGGGATAGCCGTTTTCGTAGGTGCAGAAAGAATTGCTGCGGTTAATGACGCATACGATTTTTTCCTCGAGGTTTTTTCTGATGATATGCAGAACATCAGGCGACGGGGTTTCAACGCAAAGCTCACCGCTGTGCAGTGCTGAATACCGATTGCGTATGGCGCCGAGCTTTGCGTAGTAGCTATGGAGCTTTTCCTGCTTTGGCTCAAAGGGTGCGCGGTTAAATGGGTCACGCCCGCCGTCAAGACACTCCTCATCGCCGTAGTAAAGGCAGGGAATGCCGGGAACGGTGTACTGAATAGCGGCACATAGCATTTGAAGCTCCGTTGCTTTTTCGCAGGAATCACGGTCAAAGCTCATGGCGGCCTGCTCTGTGCGGCTCATATGCTTGCAATCTCTTCCCAAAGCCAGATAGCTGTGCAGACGCTCCACATCGTGGGAGCCGAGTATGTTCATGAGAGCCTCGTACATGGGCTTGGGGTAGTTAAACTTTTGATGCAAAAGAAAAGCCTTCAATGCGTATGAATCGGTTTTGCCCGTGGCAAAATCAAGCACTGCATCACGGAAGGGGTAGTTCATGACGGAGTCAAGGGCGTCGCCGAGGGCATATCTGCGCCTGTGGCCTTGTTCTTCCTTGAGAATTGCATCTTCCCAAACCTCACCGATGATTACCGCATCACTTTTTTCCTCTTTTGCGGCTTTGCGGATAAGCGAAAGTACTTCGTCGGGGAGCTCGTCTGCAACATCGATGCGCCAGCCGGAGGCGCCGCTGCGAAGCCAGCTTTTCACAATGCTGTTTTCGCCGCTGACAATATAGCTCTGCCATGCAGAATTAAGCTCGTCAACCTCGGGGAGCTCCTTAAATCCCCACCAACATCGGTACTTTTCGGGAAAATCGCCGAAGTCGTACCAATCATAATAGGGAGAAGCCTTGCCCTGACAGGCACCGAGGTTTACATAATTGTTATATCTGTTGAAGTATATGCTATCTGCTCCCGTATGGGAATAGACGCCGTCGTTGATTATGCGTATGCCGAAGCCGTCCGCCTCTTTACAAAGGTTTACATAATCTAAATTCGAGCCTAAAATGGGATCAACTCTTTCATAGTTTGCCGTATCGTAGCGATGATTTGACCGCGCCTCGGCAATGGGGTTGAGATACAGAACACTTACGCCGAGACTTTTCAGATAGGGGAGCTTTGCGGTAATGCCCTTCAAAGTACCGCCGTAAAAATCGTCGGGGGAATAGTCCGCTTCTCCCTGCCGTGCCTGCCACTTCACAGGCTCGGTTATGCTTTTGTGCAGCTCGGGCGATTGTCCCAAGCTGCGGTGATACGCAATTCCGTCGCTTACATCCTCACCGAAACCAAAACGGTCGGGGAAGATCTGGTACATGATGCCGTTTCTGAACCATTCGGGGGTTTCAAAGCCCTTGCGGTATGCGGTTAGCTGAAATGCCTCTGTTTCGCCGCCGTTATGGATAAAGGTATAGAAATATACGGCGGCTGACGGAGGCGCAAATCGGCAGAAAAAGCGATCACCTTGTCTTTCCATGGAAATATCGCGGCAGAAATCCTCACCCCATATGTGCATGGATACCCCATCGGTATTTCCGGGAACAAAGACGGAAAAACGAATTTCCGTGCCCTCCTCCACAGCTCCAGAGGGCGTGCGGAAGTCTTCACTAAAGGGCTCATGAATGACAATGGAACGCGTTGACAGCGCTTCTCGAAGCACCTTGTTTAAGGCTGCGGTCCGAGGCTGCATATCGTATAGCCAATCCTTGACGGGTAAACTGCACAGCGCTTTGCCGAATACCTTGATAAGCACCGACAGGGCATCCTCCATGCCAAAGCCTCGGTCATCCATGAGGAACCGGAAAAGCTCCTCCGGCAGAAGATCCCGTGTATCGGGGATAAAGCGGCCGATTTCCTGTAACGGCATGGCGAAATAATCGCATTTTTCGGCGGCAAAAGACACAGCGACGCTGGAGCGCAGATACTTTTCCATGAGAGGATTAAGTACAAGCTCTGACTGCCATACACCGTTGCGGAGCTCCATTTCATACTCTCTGGGCCGTTCATAGCGGATTGAGAGCCTGTAATCCTCCGTCCACAGCTCCTCATAGCCGCCGTAGGTATAAGCTTTTCGTTTTATAACATCCATAGGTATAGCTGTGCGTATTCTTCAGCCGAGCGTGAAAAACTGAAATCAGTTTCCATGGCCTGACGGATAAGTGACTTCATAAGCTCCGGCTTGCGGTAGCAGTCCATGGCTAAAAGCATGGCATCCTTCATTTCGTGGGCGTTAAAATCGGCAAAGGAAAAGCCCGTGCCTTCGCCGGTGAATTTGTTGTAGGGCTTGACGGAATCCTTGAGTCCGCCGGTTTCCCGCACAACGGGAAGCGTGCCATAGCGCATGGCAATCATCTGCGACAGACCGCAGGGCTCAAAGCGGGAGGGCATGAGGTAAAAATCACCTGCAGCATATACCCTGTGAGCCAGCTCCTCGTTGTAGCCGATATATGCGCAGAGCCTGCCCGGATATTTGAACTCCGCCTGACGCATGAAGTCCTCAAAGTGCTTGTCGCCTGTGCCGAGAAGCATAAACTGCATATCGTTATACATCATAAGCTCGTCAAGCATACGCTCAACCAATGCAAAGCCTTTCTGCTCCGTCATGCGTGTGCACATGACAAACAGGGGAACATCCTCACGCACCTCAAGCCCCATGTCTTTCTGGAATTGAAGTTTACATAATTTTTTGCCCTTTAGATGGCCCTTGTCATAGCGGGCGGTGATGGCGGAGTCTGAATGGGGATTGAAGGACTTTACATCAATGCCGTTTATGATACCGGAAAGCTCGTTTGAACGGGCGTTAAGTATGCCCTCAAGACCTTCACCGAAATAGGCGGTTTTAATCTCCTCCGAATAAGTGGGGCTGACGGTGTTGATGCGGTCGGCAAAAACACAGCCTGCCTTTAGGAAGTTGGCACAGCCGTCCATTTCCATAAATTCAGGGGTGTAGTATTTGTCGTCAACGCCAAGCAGGTCCTGAACATAATCAAAGCCGTATTTGCCCTGAAATGCTATGTTATGAATGGTCAAAAGGAACTTGCAGCGGCTTTGCATGCCATCATACTGGGTTTTAGCCAGCATGGGAATCATGGCGGTGTGCCAGTCGTTGCAATGGATGACCTGCGGCTCAAAACCTAAATTGGGAAGTGCATCCAGCACCGCACGGCAGAAGAAGGCGTATTGCTCACCCTCTTCGTAGCCGCCCTTATATATCTTGTCACCGTAGTAGAACTCGTTGTCCACGAGATAAACCGTTACGCCGTCAAGCTCAAGTCTTTCAATGCCGCAGTATTGTGTGCGCCAACCGAGGTTTACATAAAAATCAAACATATGCTCTACACGGTCGGCGTATTTGTTCTTGATGCAGCGGTGGTATGGGGTTATTACCCGGGCGTCGATTTTGAGATTTTTCAGAGCCTTGGGAAGAGTACCCACCACATCCGCAAGACCGCCGGTTTTAGAGAGGGGCGCGCATTCTGCCGCGGCCAGCAGAACCTTCGGCATACTGCCGAGACCGCGCTGCTTCAGTATTTCCTTAAAGTCCTTCTTCATTAAGGTCAGTCCTTTCGGGAATAAATTCAAAATATACACAGCTCAAGGGTGGAAGATTGAGCCTTGCGCTGTGTGGAAATTCGCAGAAGGCTTCGGGACGGCTCATGATTAAATTCGAATTATGTAAACCATTTCCGCCGTACTTCACATCATCAGAGGAGAAAATTTCGCGCAGAGCTCCGGCTGCGGGAAGGCCTGCCACAAAGCCTATATGCTCCGTGGGAATGAAATTGCAGGCACATATAATATATTTATTTCCGTCAGTGCGCATGAAAGCTATGGCACTGCGGTTTTTCTCGTTAACATTAAGCCACCGGAAACCGTCCCAGGAGTTGTCTATGCGATAAAGCGGGGGAGAAGAGACATATACGGCGTTCAGCGCCCTGCAGTATTCCTGCATTGCTTTGTGCATGGGATAGTCGAGAAGCAGCCAGTCAAGGCCTTTTCTGTAGTCCCATTCGATGAACTGGCCGAATTCCGAGCCCATGAAGGTGAGCTTTTTGCCGGGATGAGCATATTGCAGACCGTAGAGGGTACGCAATGCGGCAAACTTCTGCTCATAGCTTCCGAACATCTTGTCCAGCATGGATTTTTTGCCGTGGACAACCTCGTCGTGAGAATATGCCAGAATGAACTTCTCCGAAAATGCGTACATCATGGAGAAGGTGATTTTGTCGTGACTACCCTTGCGGAACAGAGGATCCAGAGAAAAATAGTCAAGGGTGTCGTGCATGTAGCCCATATCCCATTTGAAGTCGAAGCCTAAACCACCGTGGGATACCTCACCCGTAATTTTGGGAAATGCGCTGGACTCCTCGGCGATTGTGATCACCCTGCGGTCGAGGGAGTGAAGGGCAGTGTTGAGCTTCTGCAAAAACTCAACTGCACCTAGATTGATATTGCCGCCGTCCTTATTGGGAGTGTATTCTCCGTTCTTGCGTCCGTAGTTGAGGTAGAGCATGGAGGACACCGCGTCAACGCGAATGCCGTCAACGCGGTAGCGCTCAATAAACGAGCAGGCAGAGGAAATAAGGAAGCTTTGCACCTCGGGGAGAGCATAGTCGAAAATCAGCGTACCCCATTCGGGATGGCTGGCCATGCGCTCTTCCTTACACTCATATAGACGCGTACCGTCAAATTCGGCAAGCCCATGCTCATCTCTCGGGAAATGTGCAGGCACCCAATCCATTATGACACCAATACCGTATGCGCGAATTATGTCAACCATTTCCGCAAACTCATCGGGATTTCCGTAGCGGCTTGTGGGGGCGTAGTAGCCTGTGACCTGATAGCCCCAGGAGGGGGGATAGGGATATTCCGTAAGCGGAAGAAACTCCACATGAGTGTAGTGCATTTCGCGGCAGTATTCTGCAAGCTCTTTTCCTGCCTGACGGTAGTTGACCTTTCCGTTTTCGTCGGTTTTCCAAGAGCCGAGATGCACTTCATAAATATTAATTGGTTCGTTTTCGGCGCTATATGACTCTGTGTGCTTCTGAATATATGAGCCCGTCCATACCCTTGAGGCGGTTTCAATATCTGTCTGGGACCATGCGGCAAAGGGATCTGCCTTCAGTACCTTTTTGCCGCCCTTTTGTGTAATACAGTATTTGTAGAGTTCTCCGTTATGTAAACCGCTCACAAAAGCGCACCAAATATCTCCGTGCCTCTGCATGGGCGTGGCGGTGTCGTCCCAGCCGTTAAAATCACCCACAAGGCTGACATTTTCGGCGTTGGGCGCCCAAACGACAAAGCGATGCATTTCGATTTCCTCAATATAATTACAGCCGAAAAGCAGCCAGGCCTTTCGGGCGTTACCTGTGTTGAAGAGATATATGTCCGCTTCGGGTATGTATTTTTTTATAAGCTCAGAGTACATAGCGCATCTCCATATTATTTCTAATATACTATTATAAAATAAATCTTCCGCAATTCCAATATCTTTTTGACAAGTGTGTGGGGGATATTTTATAATAAAGAAAAAGGAGGTACGGATATGTTTAAATTCAACCACTTCAATTTCAATGTGTTTGACCTTGAAAAGAGTCTTGCGTTTTATGATGAAGCTTTGGGGTTAAAGCCTGTAAGAGAAAAGGAGGCCTCCGACGGAAGCTTCAAAATTGTATATCTCGGCGACGGTGAATCTGATTTCACATTGGAGCTTACATGGCTGCGTGACCGTACCGAGCCCTATGACTTGGGTGAGCAGGAATATCACCTTGCGTTTATTGTGGATGATTTTGAGGCCGCCCACAAAAAGCATGAGGAAATGGGCGCAATCTGCTATGAGAATCCCACCATGGGCATATATTTTCTGGAAGACCTCGACGGATATTGGCTGGAAATCGTTCCTGCAAAAAAGAAACACCCTTGAGCTGAACTCAAGGGTGTTTTTGCATGGAAGAATTACATATCGGAAAGCTCTTCGATTGCGGAAAGAAGACCTCCGCTTATTGCGTTAAGGAAAGCGTCATTGTTTGTGTCGGCCATCCATTTGCCGTCAATCATCTTGAGATTGATAACAACATTGTTGGTAACGGAGTCGTTTTCGCTGCTTTCAAAGCTTTCTGTGAAAGCTGAATTAAATGCAGCGTCGATCTCTTCATCGCTTGCACCGCTGAAAGCGATTGACAAAAGAGCCAAAAATGCGCTGCCGAAAGCTGCGGCGGCATCCTTGTTGGTGATGTCAACCGTGACGGTTGCGGTGTCGCCGTTGATTTCAGAGCCGATAATCTTGTAGGTCATGTGACTGAATATCAGCTTCACCATTTCAGCATCGGCGAGCTCGGTTGTATCCTCTTCGATTTCGATGTCTTCGGCGGATTCAGAATCTTCTGCCTCTTCCGCGTCGTTTCCGGAATTGAGGATATTGCCGAGGTCTGTATCATCGTCCTCAAAAATGAAATATTCCGCTACGGAGTCTTCGTCAAAGCTTATGATACAGTCAAGACCTGCGGCAACTACTTCTTCAGGTGTCATTACCTTGACCTCTTCCTCTGATTCGGAGCCATCGTGTGAGCCGCAGGCTGCCAGACAGAGCACCATGGCAAAAACAAGCAAAATCGAAATAAGTCTTTTCATAAGTGTTTTCCTTTCGGCTGAATAAATGAGCATAATATATAAGATGCTATAAGCAGAATAGCCTGAAAGTAAAATTTTGTCAATGCAGTATAGTGCGATTATCCCTCATATAACCCTATTTCTGTCACCGAAACCTCGAAAGCTGTTTTCTCCACGGGAACATCGTCAATGAGCTTTATGTAGGTGCGGCTTTGGATGCGGCCTTCCAGGGAAACCGTTGTTCCCACATCCCACTCTGCCGCTTCCCGAGCCTTGTGACCCCAGGTGATGCAGGGGAGATAATCCGACCTGCCGTATTTCCTGTTTACGGCAAGCATCAGGTCGCATATATCGCGGCCCATAGGCGTAGTGCGCAGATTGGGCTTCTTGCACAGAGTACCTATTAGGCGTATGATGTTGGTGTCCTCTCCGCCGCAGAGAAGAATTTCCTTTGCAAATACGGTAATAACAAGCCGCGCACCCTCGCCGCTTTTATTGTTAAAGGAGCGAAGCTCGCCCATAATACAGAGCTTTTCCGCTTCCTCCGTCTCGATGCTTTCCAGCAGGCTGCTCCGGGCGATGACATTCACCGTGTCACATACCCCCGAAAGCCGTTCGATCTTCAGAGGAAATGAATAAAAGCTCTCTCCGCGCCCACTGTGAGAAAAAACGGGGGAGGCAGCAAGTGTGCCGCAAAGCTCTGCGTAATTTGTAATATTGATTTCGTCCATTTATGTTCCGTTCCTTGCTATTAGTTTTTACTAAAGTCTATTAGAGACGGACGCTTGAATATGACGGACAGATGGGATATAATATATAAAAAACCGAGAAAGGAAATACAATTATGGATATAAAAGATATACTCAGAACCTGCGACCATACTCTGCTTCGCGTGGACTGCTCCGCACAGGAGATAAAAGTTCTCTGCGACCAGGCAATTAAGTATCAGTGCGCCTCCGTGTGCATTCCGCCCTGCCATGTGGCGGGCGCCAAGCGCTATGTGGGCAACAGAATGAAAATATGCACCGTCATCGGATTCCCCAACGGCTATATGACCACCGCTGCCAAGGCCTTTGAGGCTTCCGATGCAGTTAAGAACGGCGCTGATGAGATTGATATGGTAATCAACCTCTCCATGGTCAAGGACGGCTGCTGGAACGATGTTGCCGAGGATATCAAGGCAGTTCGCCGAGCCTGTGCAGGTAAGGTGCTTAAGGTTATAATTGAGACCTGCCTCCTCACCGAAGAGGAAAAAATCAGACTGTGCGCCATCGTTGCCCAGTGCGGCGCAGACTTCATAAAGACCTCAACTGGCTTTTCAAAGGCCGGCGCCACTCGGGAGGATGTTGAACTCATGCGCAAATACTCACCCGCAAATGTTCAGGTCAAGGCTGCGGGCGGTATTACCTCCATTGAGGATGCGGAGGATTTCCTCATGCTCGGCGCAACGCGTCTGGGTACCAGCCGCATAGTGAAGCTTGCCATAGCAGCAGAGCAGGATAACGCTTAAGCCTCAAGCAGCAGCGGCATGGCACGGTGCATGAAGGAACAGAGAATAATCCCCGGCACCGAGAGCATAAACCAGTAAAAGCTGAAAAGTGGGCAGATCTGTCCCATGATGTTAAGCGCGTTGCCGGAATAATCCCATATCTGCCATTCGAGAATTATGTTAACCAGACAGCCTGTGCCGAATTCCAAAGCAGTGATGCACAGAGAGGATATTGACAGCTTCAGAATGAAGGGCAGGGAAGTGGCTGAAAGCATGTACATGAGTGAAAAGCAGGCACCGCCTAAAATGAGCATTGACCAATGTGTCCAACCGCGACAGAGAACTTCTATGGTGCCGTAGAGCGCTGCCCCGAAAAGATAAACGATTATAAATTCCATAAATAATCCTCCCGGGCTTATTCTTTCCCGGGAGGATGAAAAATATTTGAAAAATCAATAAAATTCCCTTGACATTGTATAATTCAACTGGTATAGTAATAGAGCTGAAAATGAAGTAGGTCCGACCTCACCGAACCGCAAAAGGCGCGTTACGGTTAATAAAGCTGCCGCATATGATGCGGTATCTTTGTGCGCGGATGCTTCATGTGGCATCGGCGTTTTTTTAATTTCATGGAGGTGTTTCAAAATCGCAAGCGTAAATCACGAGATTAATGAAGAAATTCTTGACAAGGAAATACGCGTTATCGGTGAAGATGGCGAACAGCTTGGAATCATGTCTGCTGAAGAGGCTCTGAAGATAGCAGAGGAAAAGGACCTTGACCTGGTCAAGATTTCCCCGGCGGCAAAGCCCCCTGTGTGCAAAATCATGGACTATGGCAAATTCCGTTTCGAGCAGTCAAAGCGCGAAAAGGAAGCAAAGAAAAATCAGCGCGTTATGGAAGTCAAGGAAGTTCGTATGTCTCCCAATATTGACGCGAATGACTTTAACACCAAGCTCAAGAGCGCAATGAAGTTCCTTGCTGACGGCGACCGCGTAAAGGTTTCCGTTCGTTTCCGCGGCAGAGAAATGGCTCACACCCAGATTGGTGAGCAGCTGCTCAACGACTTTGCGGATAAGTGCAGCGAGATAGCTTCCCTTGATAAGGCTCCCAAGCTGGAGGGACGCAATATGTCCATGTTCCTGTCCCCCAAGTCCGCAGCCGCTATCAAGAAGGCGCAGAAGGAAAAGAAGCTGGCTGAAGAGAAGGCTGCAGCCGAAGCTGCAAAGGCCGAGGAAGCCAAAGAGTAAAAAGTATATTACAGGTGAAACCTGATAATAGGCGCTGAGAAATCAGCATTATACGGAAGGAGAAACAATTATGCCTAAACTTAAGACCCACAGCGGTGCTAAGAAGAGATTCAATCTCACCAAGACCGGTAAGGTAAAGCGCGCTCACGCTTACAAGAGCCACATCCTCACTAAGAAGGACACCAAGCGTTGCCGCCGCCTGCGCTCCAGCGTTATCGCAGACGTTACCAACGAAGCAACCATCAGAAAGATGATTCCTTACAAATAATTTGTAAGCTACTGTTACTAATAGGAGGAAATAACAAATGGCAAGAGTTAAGGGCGCAATGATGACCCGTAAGCATAGAAATAAGATCCTGGGCCTGGCAAAGGGTTACTGGGGCAACAAGTCCCGCCACTACAAGATGGCTAACGAGCAGATGATGAAGTCCGGCCGCTACGCATATGTAGGCCGCAAGCAGAAGAAGAGAGACTTCCGTCAGCTTTGGATCACCCGTATCAGCGCAGGCTGCAAGGCAAACGGCATGAATTATTCCACTTTCATGCACGGCCTGAAGCTCGCAGGTATCGACATGAACCGCAAGATGCTGTCCGAGACCGCAATTCACGATCCCGCAGCTTTCACCGCACTCTGCGAGAAGGCAAAGGCAGCTCTCTGATTTTAGCTTAAAAACTTCCGCCTCAAAGAGGTGGAAGTTTTTTTATAGCTGTGCTATCATTAGCTTATGGTAAAGACAAAAAAGAAAAACTTAATATCACGCTGGTTTGGCATATGCCCCAAGCGCCACATTTTTCTCGCCGTGTGCGGAGTGCTGATAGCGGCTTTTTTTCTGCTTCGGGGCAGCAGAAGCATTATGAATGCCGTAACGGACAATGTGGTGCATCCTTATCAGCATTTCATGGCAGAGCTGTGTTCCCGTGTGCCGTTTTCCGTGACGGAGCTTCTCGTGGCAGCTGCGATAGTTGCGGTGACAGTTTACATAATTTATCAGCTCGTATCTGTTATACGCAAGCCGGAGAGACTGAAACGAGTTTACATAACGATGATAACGCTGCTTGCTGTGGGCGTTGGCATATACGCAGCCTTATCCTGGACTCTTGGTGTTAGCTATTATGCGGATAACTTTTCGGAGAAAAGCGGCCTTGCGGATGAGCCCGTATCAGAGGCGGAACTTATTGCGGTTACTGAATATTTTGCCCGTCAGGTAAATTACTGCAGCGACAAGGTTTCCCGTGATGAAAACGGCATTTTCACCTGCGATGAGGAGGAGCTGTTCCTCAAGAATGAATATCTCTATGACAATATCTCCGAGGAATTTCCTTGTTTGAACTTAGTTTACATAAAAACAAAGCCCATGTTTTTCTCCCGAATGATGAGCATGACGGATTTTACGGGTGTGTTTTTCCCATTTACGGGTGAGTCCAATGTGAATGTGGATTCGCCGCTGTGCTTCCGAGCCTCTACAATTGCCCATGAAATGGCCCATCAAAGGGGAGTGGCATCAGAGTCGGAGGCAAATTTTGTGGCGGTTGCTGCCTGCATGAGCTTTGATGACAATGATTACCGCTATTCGGGAGCTCTCATGGCATATGTTCATTTGAGTAATGCGCTATACGATGCGGATTACGACGCATGGCTGAAGATATACAACTCAATAAGCGATGATGTGCGTCGTGACCTTGCATACAACAGGGAATACTGGGCGCAGTTTGAATCTCCAATTAGTGAAGTGACTACAGGTGCGTATGACAGCTACTTGAAGTCCAATGGCTTCGAGGGCATGAGGAGCTACGGCGCCTGTGTTGATCTGCTCGTGGCATATTATTATGATATGGCGATAGAAAAATAAGCATCGGAAAACCGATGCTTATTTTTTATGCAATTACCTTGCCGAGTACCCGAAGCGGAAGCTCGGGGGAAATGGGAATGTCATCATATGCCGGATTAAGAGAGTGCAGCGCAAGCACGTTGTCCCCTGCAACAAGCTGCTTGAGATATGCGTTGCCGTCATAGAGGAAAATACCGATTTCTCCCGTCATAAGGCTGTGCTGCTGACTTACCCAAACGGTCTGACCGTCGTGGAAGCGGGGCTCCATACTGTCGCCTGCAACGCGCACGCCGAAGTTCGCGCTGTCGTCAACCTCGGGACCTACCTCCGTCATTTCATAGTCCTCGCCGTCAAGAAACTGACCTGTACCTGCGGAAACCGCCAAGGTATAGAGGGGAAGAGAACGCAGACGAACCACGGGCTGTTCGGGAATAATTTCATATTTACCGCTGTCATGGAGAAGCTGAATGTAATCCGTGACTTTTTTTCTGCCTGCCGCGTTGAGACCGGCAAGAATTCCACCCTCATTGCCGCCAAAGAAGGTGCCGCCTATGTCATCAATGTCCAGTGCGCGGCACAGGGCAAGGAACTGTCTTGCGTTGGGCAGGGTGCTGCCGTTCTCCCATTTGGATACTGCCTGATTTGTAATATCTATACCCTCGTGGCCCAATCTCTGGGCAAGCTCGCCCTGGGAAAGACCTAACTCTTTTCTCTTTTCGGTGATGATTTCGCCTATATCCTTATGCATATAGTACCTCCGTTTGTTACTAACCACATTATATACTATTTAGACAATTATTGCAATAAAAATATCTTAAAAAGATAAAAAATATGTTTACATATCTGAATAAGAGATGTATACTGACTGCAGTATCTTGTTCGGAGAATGTTATGGACAGAGTTATTTTACATTCGGATATCAATTCCTGCTATGCAAGCATAGAACGGCTGTATGCGCCGGAGCTTGCGGGAAAACCTCTTGCGGTGTGCGGTGACAAGGAGCTTCGTCACGGCATCGTTTTATCCAAGGACGATATTGCAAAGCGGGCGGGGGTTAAAACCGGTGAGGCCATATGGCAGGCGAAAAAGAAATGTCCGGAGCTGCAGATTGTGGAGCCCCACTTTGACCGCTATGCAAAGTATTCCAAAATCGTTCGGGAAATTTATTATGAATATACGGATTTGTGCGAGCCCTTCGGACTTGACGAAAGCTGGCTGGATATTACAAACTGCCTTGCCTGTCCCGACGGAAAACAGACGGCATTTGAAATAAAGGAACGGGTGAAGAGGGAAACGGGACTCACCGTAAGCGTGGGGGTTTCATGGAATAAAATCCTTGCGAAGTTAGGCTCGGATTATAAAAAGCCCGATGCAGTGACGGTGATTGACAGAGAGCATTTCAAGGAAATGGTGTGGCCGCTTCCTGCCTCGGATATGCTTATGGTGGGGCGCAGTACAAACGCGGCGCTCAGGCGCATGGGCATAAACACGATCGGAGAAGTGGCAAATGCGGATGTGGAAATTCTCCGTGCTCGCTTCGGAAAGTCGGGGGTGCTGCTCCATATCTATGCCAACGGAATGGATTCCTCGCCGGTGCGCAGAGTGGGGGAGGCACCGCCGCCGAAATCCATCGGCAACGGCACCACCATGCCCGCGGATGTGAAAAGCACCGAGGAAGCACATCTCGTCGTGCTTATGCTGGCGGAAAGTGTGGGGGCAAGGCTGCGCCACGAGGGATTTCTCTGCCGCACCGTGGAAATCGGCTTGCGTACACCCGCGCTTGAATGGAGCAGCCACCGTATGCGACTGCGCTATGCAACGGATATAACCGCGGAGCTTTATGAATACGGCATGAGCCTTCTCGCGGAAAGCCATGAGTTTCCCGCGCCCCTTCGCAGCATAAGCCTTCGCGCCTTGGAGCTTGTTCATGCAGATGCTCCCGAACAGGTAGACATATTTATAAATTATGTAAACAAAGATAAGCAGGAAAAAATTGATGCCGCCGTGGATAAGATACGGGGTAAGTACGGCAATGCCCTCATCCAGCGGGCATCGATTTTTGGTGCAATTCCCGCAGACTTCGGTTTTTGCGCTTTGCCGTGAGAGAATTAAAAATATAAAAGGAAGAGAGCTTACTACAAGCTCTCTTCCTTTAGCTTCATAGATATTTTCAGAAGCATTAAAAATCTTTTGCACAAAAACGGAGATTATCTCTCCAATGACATGGGTATAAATCGAATACCAACCTCTTCTCGGAGCTCTTCCGTTTGAATAAATCCAAGCCTTTTGTAAACCTCTGCGGCATATTCAGAGGAATGAACGGTAATTAGGTGCTTATTATTATCCTCTAAACATTTATTGAAAAGCTTTCTTCCTATGCCTTGACGCTGATATTCTCCGTCAACGAAAAACAGCGCAATGTGAGAGCCTTCGTTCCTTGTGGCAATGATGCCGATGATTCTGTCATTGTCGAAGGCACCGTAGGCATTGAGGGTGCGGAGATAATCCTCTGAATGAATCGCGTTATAAAATGCTGTTTTGCCGTTCTCGGGATAATTTACGGCCTCAAATTCAAGAAACACTTTCCAGACAAAATCCAGTGAGTTTTCAAGCTCGGTCAGAGATAATTCGCTTATCCTTAACATATCTCGAAGCTCCTTTACGCCGTCTTTTTATATCATAAAGGTATAACCGTAGGGATAGGGATTGCCGGAGGAAGAAACCATCCATTTTTTGAACTCTTCCTTGTCACGGACAACCATGCCGGAAAGGCGCTGAACGCCGTGACCTATAAGCGCGGGACACATGGGTACGGTGGGGCCGATGAGGATTGTTTTCGCTTTTTCGGAAAGCTCAATAAGTCTGGGCATGGTCTTGTTAACGGATGCACTGCCCGTAATAAGAACAATGTCACACTCGGGAAGAATGTACTCGCAGGCGGCATCGGGATAGTCGCCCTTGATGTCGCGTCGCTCCATTATGTAAACCTGCTTTGCTCCCTTGACGGTTTCCTCGGGCATACGCAGATGCCCCACAAATGCAAAGGCTTTGCCCTCGGTTTCATAGCCGCGGGTGCAGATGCGGTCATAGGGCGCTTCGCAGTCAAGCTCACGCATTTTCTTTTCGGTGTTGTAAAAGGCATTGATAACCGCCATGCCCTCGGAGGCTTCCTCCATGTTCCAGCTCATAACCGCCTCGGCGGCAAGCCTTGCATCCATGCCCACAAGAGTGGGGAATCTGCGGTCAATGCTGCTGCCCTCGGTGTTCATGGCAATGCCGAAGCTTCCGTCGGAAAGCTCCGCACCAATCCAAGACAGACCGCGGACTATTTCGGTAACGGTAAGACCTTTGCCTATGCCGTCAATTAATATCTTATAGTATTCCTTCATTAAAACACTTCCTTTGGAGAAATTATAACATCACTTGCCACGCAACTGCAAGTGATGTTATACTAAACATGAGGTGATACCATGATTTTTGATACCCATGCACACTATGACAGCGGCTCATTTAATGCAGACCGCTTTGATATACTCGATGCCATGCCTCAAAATAATGTGGGCTGCATCGTAAACCCGGGCTGCGACCTTGAAAGCAGCAAGGCCGCCATTGCTCTTGCGGAAAAGTATGACTTCGTCTATGCCGCCGTGGGCTGGCATCCCGAGGATATGGCGGACAAGCTTACGGAGGAAGCCTATGGGGAAATGTGCGAGCTTGCAAAGCATCCCAAGTGCGTTGCCATAGGTGAAATCGGTCTTGACTACTATTGGGATAAGGAGCATAAGGAGGAGCAGAAGGCGCTGTTCCGCCGTCAGATTGAGTTGGCGCTGAGCCTTAACAAGCCCATAATCGTACATGACAGAGAAGCCCACGGCGACAGCATGGAGATCGTTCGTGATTATCCCGAGCTTCGCGGCGTTTTTCATTGCTATTCGGGAAGCGCGGAGATGGCAAAGGAGCTTTTGAAGTGGGGGTGGTATCTGGGCTTTGACGGACCTATTACTTATAAAAACGCAAGACAAAGCCACGAGGTCATCGAAATCTGCCCCCTTGACAGAATGCTCATTGAAACCGACAGCCCCTATCTCACCCCCGTGCCATTTCGCGGCAAGCGCAATGATTCCGCAAAGCTGTGCTATGTGATTGAAAAAATCGCGGAGCTGAAGAATATGACCACGCAGGAGATTGAGCATATTACCTATGATAATGCCATGCGCTTCTACGGGATTGGAGATTTAAATGTATAAACCCGAAATAATACTTGAGGGCGCGCCGAATGCTCGGGATCTGGGCGGTCTCGAGACCGTTGACGGAAGAAAAGTAAAAGCAAACCGGCTGATTCGCAGCGGAAACCTGCACAGAATCAGCGATGCGGACGCGGAATATCTTAAAAAAGCGGGCTTGCGCAAGGTGGTTGACCTGCGTACCGCCCAGGAGAGAAGAGAGAAGCCTGACCGCGTAATAGACGGTGTTTATTATATTGTCTGCCCCATTATGCCCGACAGAGTGGAGGGAATTACCCGCGAGACGCCCAAAACCGAGGCGGAAGAGGCAAAGCGCATGATTGCCATGGCAAAGCATCTTATGAGCCGCAATTCCGATGGCAGAACCCAGATGAAAAGCCTTTATCCGCTTTTTGTAAGCCTCGACCACTGCGTTGAGCATTTTGCGGAGTTTTTCCGTATCCTGCTGGATACTGAAGACGGTGCCGTGCTTTTCCATTGCACCATGGGAAAGGACAGAGCAGGCACCGCGGCGGCGCTTGCGCTTTATGCTCTGGGTGTGTCCCGTGAGAGTATTGTGAAGGACTATCTCATAACCGCGGAGCGCTGCGCTCCGGGTACAAAGCATCTCATTGAAGGCTGCCGCAAATTCACCAATGACGAGGCGGTGCTGGAGTTTATATACCGCCTTGATACGGTGGAGGAGGACTTTATTAACACAAGCTTTGAAACCGTAGAGCAGCTTTACGGCGGAATGGACAATTTCCTGAAAGATAAGCTGGGCATGGATAGCGAAAAAATCAATCGCCTTCGCGATTTGTATCTGGAATGAAAAAAGAGCGGCTTCGCCGCTCTTTTTTAGTCGTCTGAAAGATTTGAATAACAGGAATCGGGCAGAATGTGGGAAAACTCTGTGAGCACGGTCTGGAAAAGCTGACTGTTGTCCTCCGGGGATGCGTCGGAAAACTGTGAGCCGGATGCAATTTCACAGGAGAACATAACACGCACGGATGTGCCCTTACCTTCGCCGCGGCTTTCGATTATAACCGCGCCGTCGTGCAGCTCTGCAATGCCGCGCACAATTGCAAGCCCCATTCCGGAGCCGCAATCGGCAGAGGAAAGCCCCTGATTCTCGCGATACCGTTGAAAAATGCCGGGCATCATGTCGGCGCTTATTCCGCCGCCGTCGTCGTTGACACCTAAAACGAGGTGCTTGTCGGTGCGCAGAAGGGAAACATTAATTCTGCCGTTTTCGTCGCAGTGCTCAATGCTGTTGGCGAGAAGATTCATGAGGAGCTGCTCAAACAGTCTGCGGTCTGCAACTATCCGTATGCGATCCTCGGCATGGAGAGAAATCTCAAGACCGTCGCGCTTGAGAGAAAACTTCAGCGTATCAATAATAGCCGCGCAGGCGGCGGTAACATCAAAGGGCTCTGGGCTGAAGGGCAGCTCACCACGATCTAACATACCGAGGGTGGACATATTGTCAATAGTGCGTTTAATGCTGTTGTAGCTTCTGTTGAGAGAGCTCACATAGCCGAGAAGCCGTTCGTCGTTATTGTTTTCTCCGCAAATAGCAATACAGCCGGAGGCAAAGCGTATGTTTGAAAGCGAAGAACGGAGTCGCGCAAAAATCATTGAGTTGTCCGGTGCCGGTGAATCCTTGGGTGATAGTACGCAGATTTTGGATTTTCCCTTGGAGGAAACATTTACAACACAGCTTTTTGTGCCTATGAAGGCGGTGGTCACGAAGCTCTCGGCCTGAATGTTTACAACATGGGAAGGAAATAATCTGGAAACATGACTTCCGGTAAGCTCTCGATTGGCAAGCTTTACGGCGGCCGGGTTCATATATTCAATACAATCGTTTTTAATCACAATAACGGGCTGCGCCACAAGAGCGAAAGCCCTTAAGTAAATACTGTTGTCTGCCATGTGAAACTCCTCAAAATAATAGTCATATTATACCAAAAACGGTCAAATTATACAATAGACATGTAAAAAAATAGCCAAAATTATCGTAAATTTAGAAGTATCTAAAATTGATTTTTGTATATAGTATATGTTACAATTACAATTAATTAGAGGTAATTAATTTTTTGGCAAATTTAAAAATCTATGGAGGAATATAACATGATTAAAGTTGCAATTAACGGCTTTGGCCGCATCGGCTCCCTGACCTTCCGCGCAGCCATCAAGGCTGACGACATCGAGGTCGTAGCAATCAACGCTCCCGGTCATCCTGCAAGCCAGCTGGCATACGCAATCAAGTACGATACCGTTCACGGCCAGTTCAACGGCACCGTAGAAGCAAACGACGAAGAGAGCTACCTCGTTGTCGACGGCAAGAAGGTTCCCGTTCTTGCAGACAACAAGTACCGCGATCCTGCACTTCTGCCCTGGGACGAAATGGGTGTTGAGTATGTTCTTGAATGCACCGGCAAGTTCCTCGACAAAGAATCCGCACAGGCACACATTGACGCAGGTGCAAAGGTTGTTGTCATGTCCGGTCCCGCAAAGGACGACACTCCCATGTTCGTATGCGGCGTAAACCTGGAAAAGTACACTGCCGATATGCAGTTCGTTTCCAACGCATCCTGCACCACCAACTGCCTTGCTCCCATGGCAAAGGTCCTCAATGATAACTTCGGCATTCTGGAAGGTCTTATGACCACCGTTCATGCTTCTACCGCAACCCAGTCTGTTGTTGACGGCTTCTCCAAGAAGAACTGGCGTCTGGGCCGTTCCGTTTTCAACAACATCATCCCCACCTCCACCGGCGCTGCAAAGGCAGTCGGCAAGGTAATCCCCGAGCTGGCAGGCAAGCTCACCGGTACCTCCATGCGTATTCCCGCCGGCGATGTTTCCATCGTTGACCTCACCGTACGCCTTGAGAAGGGTGCAAGCTATGAGGAAATCTGCGCAGCAATGAAGGCAGCATCCGAAGGTCCCATGAAGGGCATCCTTGAGTATGTTGACGAGGATGTTGTTTCCTCCGACTTCCGTACCGATGCAAACACCTCCATCTTCGACGCAAAGGCCGGCCTCGCACTTAACGACAACTTCGTAAAGCTCATGGCATGGTATGACAACGAGTGGGGCTTCTCCAACAAGATGCTTGACCTCACCCGCCACATGGATTCCGTCCGCAAGGCATAATTAAAAAGAACTAAACTGAAAATCTCCTCCGCCTCATAGGGGCGGGGGAGATTTTTTGCTGCGCAGACCGACCGGAGAATACTCGACTCTTCTTTGTGAAACATTAGAGAATAATATGCATCAAAATCCATAAATATGCACTATTAATGAATAATTGTGCATATTACATATATGAATAAATGGGAGATTTGCGAATAATTGTGGATATTTATTTATAAATATCCTTGACAAATGAATATATTGGCGTTATAATTTCGCCGTAATAAAAATTAGTGCGGATAAATATTCAATTATTCGCTGAAAGGAAACGCTGAAATGAAATTCACAAAGAAACTGCTGATCTGTGTGGCCACCATAGTGACTGCAATGCTCGTTACAATAGGCAGCGCATCAGCCTGCACAATGCTTTATGTAGGCTCTGATCTGACCGCAACCGGTGACACATATATGTCACGAAGCGAGGACTATTCAAACAGCTATAACAAGATAGCTTATGTCAGCGAACACGGCAAGCACCCCGCAGGCAGCACCTACCAAGGCTGCTACTTCAGCTTCACATTCACTCATGACAGCTACGCATACACTGCAGTGTCTGATGACAATGTTGTGGGCGCAGGCAACGAAACCGGCGAATGCCCCAACTGTGGCAAGACCCACCCCCACAGCCCCATGGAAGAGGGCGGCACTAACGAAATGGGCCTTTCCATTTCTGCAATGGACTCCGTTTACGGCAACAGCGCCGTAAAGAAGGTTGACCCCCTGAAGTCTGAGCGCACCAGCTCAAACTTCATGAGCGAGGGCGACATGGAAACCATCCTCCTGGGCGAGTGTGCAACCGCAAAGGAAGCAGTTCAGCTTCTCTGCAGCATTTATGACCAGTACGGTGTAAACGAAGGCTCCGGCCTGCAGATTTCCGACCAGAATGAAACCTGGTATGTTGAAAATTACACCGGCACTCAGTACATCGCAATCAAGCTTTCTCCCGTAACCGTAGCATTCAACGCAAATGTCGGCATCATCGGTCTGGTTGACCTGGACGACACCGATAATGTTATCGCCTCCGCAAAGGTCATTGAGATTGCAAAGACAGCCGGCACCTATGTTGGCGACGAAGAGGCAAACACCATTGACTTCCGCGCATCCTACTCCAGCCCCAACCTCAACTCCCGTGTATGGAACGGCCTGAACTACCTCTGCGGTGTTGATACCTACACTCAGGCAAACACCACTCCCGATGACATCACCATCACCAATGTAGAAGCAGAAACCGGCAACATCGTTCCCGTTTACAGCAACATCCAGCTCAAGGATAAGTTCACCACCAAGGACATGGTCGACTTCTACAAGGTCAGCACCATCGGCAAGTCCGGCAACCTCGAGTGGCACATCTTCCAGATTTCCGCAGAGGGCGATGTAGCAACCTCCATCATCGAATGGCAGGGCATCAACCACGGCGGCTACTCCGTAGCAATTCCTTACTACCCCGTTCTTACTACTGATGTATACGAAGGCTACAAGGTCGGCGGCATCGGCGGCGTAAAGAGCGCATCTTCAATTCCCGCGGACGCAACCGGCTTCTACCCCAGCGGCAGCAAGTACAAGGTATATCCTGCTGGCTGGGAAAACGGTGTGTACTGGACAAACGACCTCCTCTCCAACTATGCCGACTCCAGCGCATGCTCCGCTGAGGATAAGGCAATGATTAAGGATAAGCTGGCGGAGATGCAGGCAAAGTGCTATGCAAAGCAGGCTGAAATGGCCGCAGCAGTTGCAGGCATGGATGCCGATTCTGCAAAGGCATACTGCACCGCACAGAGCGCAGCTCTTGCAAAGGAAGCACACGAGCTGGCAGTTGCACTGTACAAGGATGTTGCATTTGACCAGCATGTATTTGAAAACGGCGTATGCACCCTCTGCGGCGCAAAGGATGTAACCTTCAATCCCTTTGTCGACGTAGCTGACACCGCAGTTTACAAAGACGCAGTTCTCTGGGCATTCTATAGCGAGCCCTACCAGATTACCAATGGCTTTGATGCAACTCACTTTGCTCCCAAGGCATCCTGCACCCGTGCCCAGGCCGTTACCTTCCTGTGGCGTGCAGCAGGCTGCCCCGAACCCACCGGCGATTGCCCCTTCGTAGATGTAAATCCCGACAGCGTATTCTGCAAGGCCATCACCTGGGCAGCTGAGCAGGGAATTGCAAAGGGCTTTGATGAGACTCACTTTGTCCCCAACGCAACTGTAACCCGCGCACAGTTTGTAACCTTCCTGTGGCGTGCAGACGGTTGCCCCGAATCCGAAGGCAGCATTGCTGATTTCACCGACGCAGCAGACATCGCAGAGCCTTACCAGGCAGCAGTTGCGTGGGCTGTTGAGAAGGGCATTGCTCAGGGCTTCGAGAATGGCAGCTTCGCTCCCAAGGCAGAATGCACCCGCTACGCAGTGGTTCTGTTCCTGTACCGCGATCTCCCTGTTGCAGAAGAAGCAGCATAACATAAACACAATAACATCAAAAAGACCGTTTCCGAGGAAACGGTCTTTTTTGCGGTGCAGAGTGTATACAGGCATACTGTTTTGACTGCATAAAAATATGCAATGAAAAGATGGATATAACAGAAAAATAGCAAAAATT
>JAUMWD010000030.1 GCA_030529825.1 Bacillota bacterium | reverse complement strand
GATAACCTTTTTTCTGGCTTCAATATATCTTTTTTCGAAACAATTATCCATGATATCATATTATCATGAAACAATGAATTTAACAAGAGTCAGCAAGCACTTCCCGCAGCCGTTCCATGGCTTTTCGCTCAATGCGTGACACCTGCACCTGGCTCACACCCAGAACTTTTGCGCATTTATCCTGTGTCATACCGTGAAAGTATCGCAGAAATATGGTTTTTCTCTCCTTTTCAGGGAGTCTTTCCACCGCATGACGAAGAGAAATATGCTCCACCATACGGTCCTCGCCAAAGGAATCGGCCAGCACATGCTCAAGGGTGAAGCCGTCCTCTCCGGTTTCCCTCTGAAGGCTTTCCGTTGGGCCGGCAGCGGTTTCCGCAAAGGCTATCTCCTCAGCGGTGAAGCCCGTTTCCGCAGACAGCTCCGACAAAAGCGGCTCACGCCCCAATTTCTGTTCAAGCGCCACCCGGGCAGATTTAATCTGCATGGCCTGCTCCTTTATACTGCGGCTCACCTTTACAGCGCCGTCATCACGCAGAAATCTCCGGATTTCTCCTGAAATTTTCGGCACGGCGTAGGTGGAAAACTGTGTTCCGAAGCTCTCGTCAAAGCCGTCTATGGCCTTCAAAAAGCCTACGCAGCCCAGCTGATACAGGTCGTCCGCATCCACTCCCCGTCCGAAAAATCTTCGGGCAATGCTCCAGATAAGCCCCGAATTTCCCTCTACAAGCTGTTCGGCTGCCCTTCTGTCGCCCTTCTTGGCCGCGCGCAGAAGCTCAATTGTTTCCGCCGTCATCGTCTGCTTTCCCGCTGCTTGATTACACGCTGCATTACAACAGTAGTTCCCTTTCCCGGTGCGGAGCTGACCGAAAGCATATCCATAAAGCTTTCCATTATTGTAAAGCCCATACCGCTGCGGTCTTCTCCTCCGGTGGTGTACATGGGCTGCATAGCCATGTCTATGTTCTCTATGCCCTTGCCCCAATCACGCACGCGGATTTCAAAGCCACCGCCCTCATATATGCAGAGTCGGAGGGAAATCTTCCCCACAGAATCGGGATAAGCGTGGACAATGCAGTTTGTGACTGCCTCGCTTACGGCAGTTTTGATATCGTCAAGTTCTTCAAGCGTAGGGTCAAGCTGGGCGACAAAGCCCGCTGTCGCAGATCGGGCAAAACTTTCATTTATACTCAATGCAGGAAATTCAAGCTTTATGTAGTTCCTCACCTTCATGTGGTTACCTCTCCTTTTGCAAATATGGGTACAAGTCTGTCAACCCCGGCCGCATCCAAAACCTTAAGGGGCTGCGGAGCAGGGTTTTCTATGAGCATCCGGCCCCCACAGGAGCCGAGCTTACGGTTGATTTTTACTATTACGGCTATACCCGAGGAATCCATAAATGTAAGTTCCGACATATCCAGCACCAAATCTCTGGGCAGAAAGCCGTCTATTGCATCGCTTATTCCCCGTACCGCTTCTCTTGCACCGTGGTGGTCAAGCTCACCGCATAAATATACGGTAAGTCTTCCGCCCGAATATGCTGTCGTAAATTTCATTTGTATCAGCTCCCAACAAAAAAACTGGCATTGTGCTCACTGCACAATGCCAGTTTAATATTAATTTTCTGCGTATTAGGTCGAAAGGCGCTGTCAACGACCAAGTCAGGCATTTATTTGCCCAGATTCTCAAGACTTGCCTTGAGGTTTTCAATAAGGCCTTCCAGCTTTGCCTTTTTCTCACGCTCAAGATTTACAACATGCTCCGGCGCGCGGGAGACAAAGTTCTCGTTAGAGAGCTTTGCAATCTGACCTGCAAGCTGCTTTTCGGCGTTGGCAAGCTCTTTTTCAATGCGTGCCTTTTCCTTTTCCAAATCAACCAGTTCAGCCATGGGCATGAACATTCTTGCGTTGTCGGTAATGACGGATACCATGCCTTCAGTGCTTTCAGGCACTTCGGAAATTACGGAGATTTCAGACGCATAGGCCAGCTTGCAGATGAATTTTTCACCCTCGGCAAAGCTCTTTGCCTTGTCGGAAACAATGATAAGATGGCTCTTTCTGGAGGGAGGAACATTCATTTCGGCACGGCGTGCGCGGACAGCCTTGATTGCATCCATGACCATCTCGAAGTTTGCCTCGTCCTCGGGGAAGTTAAGCTCCTCGCTGAATTTGGGATAATCGGCAATCATGAGTGCCTCACCCTCGTGAGGGAGAGCCTGCCAGATTTCCTCGGTGATGAAGGGCATGAAGGGATGCAGAAGCTTGAGAATCTCGGTGAGAACATAGAGCAGAACGCGCTGTGCGCTTTCCTTTGCACCCTCATCGTCGCCGTTAAGACGGGGCTTGGTGAGTTCAATGTACCAGTCACAGTAGCTGTCCCATATAAAATCGTAAATCTTGCCTGCGGCAACGCCCAGCTCATAGCTGTCCATATTCTCGCAGACTTCCTTGGTTACCTGATTGAGCTTGGAAAGAATCCACTTGTCCTCGGTTTCCAGCTTTTCGGGCAGCTTATTGTCCTCAATAGTGAGGTTCATCATAACGAAGCGGGATGCGTTCCAGATTTTGTTGCAGAAGTTGCGCATTGCCTCGCACTTTTCCACATAGAAGCGCATATCATTGCCGGGGCTGTTGCCGGTAATCAGGTTAAAGCGCAGTGCATCGGCGCCGTACTTTTCCGCCATCTCCAGGGGGTCAATGCCGTTGCCCAGAGATTTGGACATCTTTCTGCCCTGAGAGTCGCGGACAAGACCGTGAATGAATACGGTGTGGAAGGGCTTTTCCTTCATCTGCTCCATGCCGCTGAATATCATACGGGCAACCCAGAAGAAGATAATGTCGTAGCCGGTTACCATTACGGTTGTGGGATACCAATAGTCAAGCTCGGGAGTCTTTTCAGGCCAGCCCATGGTGGAGAAGGGCCAGAGTGCGGAGCTGAACCAGGTATCCAAAACATCCTCTTCCTGCTTTATGTTCTCGCTGCCGCAGTGTGCGCACTTGCAGGCATCCTCGCGGGAAACGGTGATTTTGCCGCAGTCGGCGCAGTACCATGCGGGAATGCGGTGACCCCACCAAAGCTGACGGGAAATGCACCAGTCATGGACATTTTCCATCCAGTTCATATAGGTCTTGGTGAAGCGCTCGGGAACGAACTTAATGCGTCCGTCCTTAACAACCTCGATTGCAGCTTCTGCCAGAGGCTTCATCTTAACAAACCACTGGGGGCTGGTGAGCGGCTCAACAACGGTGCCGCAGCGGTAGCAGCAGCCCACATTGTGGGAATAATCCTCAACCTTAACAAGATATCCCTGCTCCTCAAGGTCGGCAACAATCGCCTTGCGTGCCTCATATCGGTCCATGCCGTTATACTTGCCGCCGTTGATTATCTTTGCATCCTCGTCAATAACGAGAATCTGCTCAAGGTCATGGCGAAGACCGACCTCATAGTCGTTGGGATCGTGGCAGGGAGTCATCTTAACAGCACCTGTACCGAAGCCCAGCTCAACATAGTCATCGGCAACGATGGGGAGCTTTCTGCCAACCAGAGGCAGGATTGCGTTTTTGCCCACAAGGTGGGTGTAGCGCTCGTCCTCGGGATGAACGGCAACACCGCTGTCGCCCAGCATGGTTTCGGGGCGGGTTGTTGCAATGATAAATTCCTCATCGGAGTTTTCGATGGGATAGCGGATGTGCCAGAAATGACCGGGCATATCTTTATATTCGACCTCTGCATCGGAAAGCGCGGTGCGGCACTTGGGACACCAGTTAATTATACGGTTCCCCTTGTAAATGAGTCCCTTTTCATAAAGCTCGCAGAAGGTTTCACGAACGCTCTTTGCACGGGTTTCGTCCATGGTGAAGGCGCTGCGCTCCCAATCGCAGGAAGCACCCATTACCTTCTGCTGCTCAACAATGCGGTTGCCGTACTTGTTTTTCCAATCCCAAACGCGCTCAAGGAACTTTTCACGGCCTAAATCGTAGCGGGTAATGCCTTCCTTAACGCGAAGCTCCTCTTCAACCTTAATCTGGGTTGCAATACCCGCATGGTCGGTGCCGGGCAGCCACAGTGCTGCATAGCCCTGCATTCTCTTGTAACGGGTAAGGATATCCTGCAGAGTTGAGTCAAGGGCATGACCCATGTGCAGCTGGCCCGTTACATTGGGAGGAGGCATAACGATGGAAAAGGGCTTCTTATCTGGGTCGATCTTGCCCTTGAAGTATCCGCCCTGCATCCACATATCGTAGATTTTCTTTTCAGTTGCCTGAGGATCATACACTTTCGGCAGTTCTTTCATTTTCTTTCTCCTATATGGTAAAAATTTTCTTACAAAAAGCAAAAGCGCCCTGACAAAGTCAGGGCGCAATAATTACGCGGTACCACCTGAATTCCGCTTTCGCGGCACTCTTATCTCTGTAACGGGAGAACCCGTCCTTCCCTACTTGGTTTCAGTCAGGCTGCTCGGGACCGACCTTCGGAGGCTTTCTTTAAGAACTCGCACCAACCGTTCTCTCTCTGAAAAGGAAGTAACTCCTACTCCTGTCCGTCAACGCTTTTAACAATGGGATATTATAGTTATTTTTTCCTTGAATGTCAAGGCTTATTCGGTGCGCTCCCTGCCCCAGAAGAACAGAGCTACCGTACCGGGACCTGTGTGTGAGCCCACGATAGTTCCGATGTAGTTGATTTCGACCTTGCCCTTGAGCTTGGGGAACTTTTCCTCGACCAAATCCGCAACAGCGCGGGCATCCTCATAGCAATCGGAATGGGACACAAAGCACTTTCCGGAATAGTCAAGTCCCCCCTCTGCGTACTGCTCCATGCGCTCAACGATGGTGGAAATGACCTTTTTCTTGGTACGCACCTTTTCACGGGGAATGAGGTGTCCCTCGTTGTCCATGTTGCACAGAGGACAAATCTTCAGCATGCTGCCCACAAAACCCTCGGTTTTGGAAATTCTGCCGCCGCGGACATAGTACTTTAGGTCGGTGGAGAAGAACCAATGATTCAGCTTCAGACGATTTTCCAAAGTCCAGTCATAAAGCTCCTCAATGCTCATACCCTCATCGCGTCTGTCAGCCATGGCGTCCACGAGAAGACCTGCGCCGGAGGACGCACCCAGTGAGTCAACAACGAAAATCTTCAGATTGGGATAATCGTCCATGAGCATTCCTGCGCCTGCGCGGGCAGAATTAAAGGTGCCCGTAAGGCCGCTGGAAAGAGTCAGATGGATAATGGGCTTGTCACCCTCCATGATTGACTTGAAGTATTCCATGTACTCAACGGGGTTAATCTGACTTGTATGGGTAATCTCCCCTGCTGCCATGCGCTCATAAAACTCATGATAAGGCACGGAAACGCCCAAATCATCAGCATACTGTTCATCGCCTATGGAATAGCGCATGCAGGCATATTTGATATCCCTTGCCTCGAAATGTTCTTTGTTTAAATCTGCAATCGTGCAGCAGCTTATAATATAATCAGACACGGCTCGCTCCTCTAATTCGCTAAAAAAATATAGGAATTATTATATATGTGTAAAATTGCTTTTGCAAGGATTATTTATCCCATTTTCTCCATAAGCTGCTGTGCGGTATGAACGCCGACACACTTATCAATCTGCTTTCCGTCACGGAAAATGATCATGGTGGGGATACTGAAAACGCCGAAGCGCTTTGCGATATCGGGATAGTCGTCAACATCCAGCTTGCAGATTTTAGCTTTACCGCCCAGCTCGTTGTCAAGCTCCTCAAGAATGGGTGCCTGCATACGACAGGGGCCGCACCAGGTTGCCCAGAAGTCAACCAGCACGAGGCCACTGGAGGTTACGGAATCAAAATTGTCCTTTGTAAGGTGCATAACAGCCATAGTAAATATCTCCTTAAATCAATTGTTTTTTATATATTCGCAGGCGGAAAGTGCGGCAATACAGCCCTCACCCACCGCTTTTGCAATCTGATAGGGTGCACCCGTGCAATCGCCGGCGGCGAAAACTCCGGGTACATTTGTTTTCATTTTGCGGTCAACCTTAACAGCTCCGTTTTCGATTTCCATGCCTGAAACAAGGCTTGAGCTCGTGACCTTGTCGGTAAGGATAAAAATACAGTCGGTTTTATACTCCGTTCCGTTCACGGTCAGCGTATCAGCCTTCATGCCGCCGGAAATCTCGATTTTCAATTTTCCCGGGAAACGAAGCACCTTGCAGCCGATGCTTTCCAGAAACTCCGTGTCATGCTCACATTCCTCGCCGTCACCAATAACCGCAACGGTTTTTCCTCTGTAGAGCATGCCGTCGCAGGTGGCGCAGTAGCTGACTCCCCGTCCGAGGAACTCCGTTTCGCCTGCGCACATGGGGCTGCGGTTTATGCCCGAGCAGAGTATAACGGCTCTGCTCTCGTAAAATTCGCTGCCCACGGCAACGCCGAAGCTTTTCCCCAAGGGCATTGCATTCAGCGCTCTTCCTTCTATAATTTCCGCGCCGCTTTCCGAAAGCTGTCTGCGGAAGCTTTCTGTCATTTCCGCTCCGCTGCCGGAAAAGCCGGGATAATTTGTGACCGTTTCGGCCTTGTAAAGATTAGTGGTTTCGGGCTTATTGGCCACTACCGCCACGCTTTTCCCCCGATTTCTTGCGGTAAGCGCCGCGCTGATTGCCGCAGGACCGCCGCCGATTATGATAATATCGTACACAGCAATTACCCCTACTCATTATTTTTTCTTATTGTACCACATTTTTGTTGTAATTACTACAATAATCGTTTATAATTTTTTCATTACGAATTTTTGTATTGGAGACAGAGACATGGAAGAAATCAGCAGCAAAAACTTTATTGAAAACTTTATCGACGAAGACCTTGCAAGCGGTAAACACACTAAGATTGCAACCCGTTTCCCACCAGAACCTAACGGATATCTTCATATCGGACATGCTAAGTCCCTCTGCCTGAACTTTGGTACTGCACTGAAGTATGGTGGCACATGCAACCTGAGATACGACGACACTAATCCTGTTAAGGAGGATATGGAATTTATTAATTCCATTGAAGAAGACGTTCGTTGGCTTGGTTTTGAATGGACTGAGAGACTGTGGGCATCAGATTATTTCGATACTATGTATGAGGCGGCCGTTGAGCTGATTAAGAAGGGCAAAGCATACGTATGCCAACTTACTCCGGAGCAAATTAAGGATACTAGAGGTA